>JAHHHB010000022.1 GCA_019359545.1 Desmonostoc geniculatum HA4340-LM1
ATCACGTCTAAAATCTAGTATTATGTAACTTAGCTGTACTTAATAGTTCTCCTTCATCTACCGTCACATTTTTGTACTTCTTATTTGCCTTCTACGGGTTTGTTCGGCTAGGTGCAAGATGTGAGTCAATAGATTTTAGAGATTTTAATGCTTATCGTTGGAAAAATCAGCATCCATTTGAAAATTTGATGCTATGTTAAAAAACTTAATTACGAATTACGAATTACGAATTACGAATTACGAATTATGCAGCTATGAGCAAAATTCCCATCCTCCAACTAAATCAGTCATACACTTTCAGAAGCTATTTTGAGATGTCATTCGAGCCAGAAGACATACTGGCTGAATTTGGTTATTCTTTAAAACGTTCTTCTCTCAATCTACAAAAGTCCAGCATTGAATTAGATAGATGTGCAAATCTAAAATCTAGAATTGAGGAGAGTTTGCCATATATTAGTTTGACTAGTGAAGCAGCACGCAGAGAGTTACTAATTGCCCCAATTTTACTGGATGTTGTTCACTACACCCGCGCTCAACTGAGAATTGAATATCCTTTAATTGTTACAGAACAATTAAAAGGTTCCCTTGATTATTATTTGCACGCAGACCGTAAACTCTTACAGCAGTTTCCGATGTTATGAGGTACAGTTAGTATTAATAAAATAAAAAGATAATACTGTCATGAAAGCATATTCAGTAGATATCCGAGAAAAAATAGTTGCAGCACATATTGAGGAAAAAATATCGATTCGTCAAGTAGCACTCAGATTTGCAGTCAGCAAAAGTTTAGTACAAAAGCTAGTAAAGCAACAAAAAAGTCATAGTAATTTACAACCATTAAAACCGGGTAAGCCACGATTTAGTTCTGTGTTTATCTCCATATTCTCCTGATTTTAATCCCCGCCGAGTTATGGTGGTCACAACTTAAATCTTTTTTACGTACTTTTTCTCCAACTACAACCGAAATGGTTGATAAAGTTATCTCTGTTGCTCTCGACTTGATGAATCCTCAACATTTAAAAAATTGGTTCACTAAGTGCTGTTATTGTACCTCATAACATCGGAATTTGCTGTAGTTTTATGATTAATGGATGTGGTGCGATCGCATTTTTTATTGAAGTTGCGATCGCCTCACTTTATACTTCACGGTTAAGACCACGGGTTGTCCAGTTTCCTTCATTTGCTGAATAAATTCAGAAGTATTGCGCTTGAAGTTTGAGAGGGAATGAATATCTCTAATAATGTTGAGCATGGCTTTAATTATGCATTTAATTTGCATTAAATTTAATGTTGACAAATCTAAATAAGTAATATTTGATACATTATGCTTGCTAGCATCAGCCATCCTGAGCTTGCTCATTGGAAGAATCAATCATGAGATCGCTTGCTCTATTGTTCACGATTTGTTACAAAAGTACAAAGAACTTCTAGAGACTAAAAACCACATGTTCGGCGGACTTACTGGTTTACAAAATCCTAAGGGCACAGATTGGGGAGAGCAGATGCTCAACACGGTCGCTAGCCAAACGATTCGCCACTTGTTTACTCAAAGCGAGTCAGTAGAAGTCTTTGTGCGCTGCTATCCCTCCAGCAAACTGTTGCAAGGCAGCATTGATAGCTTCAAAATGAGCGGTCGTGGCTTGGTTATTCGGAAAGATTTTGCGGTGGAGGAGATGTCATTTGAAACCGATGCGGTGGCAATTGACTTCGGCTCGGTTTTAAGCGGCAAACTTAGTCTTAAGCAACCTACTCAAGCGATCGCTCAAGTAATTCTATCAGAAGCGGGTATCAATCAGTCCTTCAATGCTGAACTAGTGAAAAAGCGCCTGCTTAACCTTTCCCTACCATCCTTGACAGCATTATCTGGCGGTGAACCAGTCTCTTTTACGGAAGTCAGGGTACAGCTATTGCCTGAAAATCAGTTGCAGCTTGAAGCCAAAGCAGATTTAAATAATGGCGAACTTGTGCCCTTAAATATGACTCTAACCATAGGCATTGAAAGGCGGCGGCGAGTTTCTTTCAAAGACCCGAAAATTAAAGTTGACCAAGTGCCAGAAGGACAGCGGGAAATTTCGCAGACCTTGAGCGTGGCACTGGTAGAAATTTTAGATAATATGGTTGATTTAGATAGATTTGACCTTGATGGAGTGAAGATGCGACTCAACCGATTAGAAACCGAAGGTCAAAAATTAATTTTCAGTGGATATGCTGAAATTGAGAGAATTCCACGTAACTCTTGAGTTCATTATTTACAGTCTGATATCCAAAATATTTATAGCAGAATTCAGTAGTCAAAAATAATAGGGTCATAACATTGTTATGACCCTAATTCATTAAAAAAGCTAAAAATTTGAAATTCAATATTCAGAATTCAGAATTCTCAATTCTGAATTCTGACTCCTACCAAAATCATCTATCTTCCAACGCCTACATATTGGAATCCAGCCCGCACCATTGCTTCGGGGTCGAGGAAGTTACGACCATCAATAATCACGGGATGGGTCATCAATTTTGCCATTTTCAAGTAGTCGAGAGTGTTGAACTGTTGCCATTCGGTGACGAGTACCAAAGCATCGCAGCCATCAGCTAATCTTTCGGCATCGGTTTCTACTAGCACACCAGAAAGACCATGACGCATACCTGTTTGGGAAACAATCGGGTCGTAGGCTTTAACTTTGGCTCCTAGTCGGTTGAGCTGTTCAATTAAGTTGAGTGCTGGAGCATCGCGCATATCATCGGTATCAGGCTTAAAGGTGAGACCGAGTAGCCCAACAGTTTTGCCTTTGAGGATTTTCAGGACTTGTTGCAGTTTTTCTAGAGCAATTAAACGTTGACGTTCGTTGACGTTAACGGCGGCTTTAAGTAATTCAGCTTCATAGCCATAGTCATCAGCGGTGTGAATGAGGGCGGAGACATCTTTGGGGAAGCAAGAACCACCCCAACCAATACCAGCTTGTAAAAATTTGTTACCAATACGGGAGTCTAGACCAATACCTTTAGCTACTTGGGTAACATCAGCACCAACGCGATCGCAAATGTTAGCAACTTCATTAATAAAACTAATCTTAGTGGCTAAAAAGGCATTAGCGGCGTATTTGATCATTTCCGCGGAACTGAGGTCTGTTGCCAGAATTGGTACTGGGGGTAAAGATGGATCGGCTGCGTACTTGCGTTCTACGATTGGGGCATACAGTTGTTCCATTAAGGCTATTGCCCTGGGACTATTGCCTCCTAGTACAATGCGATCGGGGTTGAAGGTGTCGTAAACTGCTGAACCTTCGCGCAAAAATTCTGGATTGCTGACTACATCAAACTCGGCTACAAACTCAGGTAATTTCTCATCACTCGATACGCCACCTGCGGGTACCAAAGTTTTCTGCCGTTCAGCGATACCATCGAGAACAATCATCCGCACCCAGTCACCTGAGCCAATGGGTACTGTAGATTTATTGACGATGACTTTATAACCACCGTTGAGATTTTCCCCAATGCCACGGGCTACGGCTTCAACGTAACGAGTATCACTTTCACCAGTTGGTAAAGGTGGTGTTCCTACGGCAATAAACAGAATTTCTCCGTGGGCGACTCCAGCAGCGAGGTCACTTGTAAAATGAATTTTTTCTGTTTGAATGGCAGACTGCATGATTTCTGAGAGTCCCGGTTCAAAAATTGGAGACTGCCCAGATTTCATTAATTTGACTTTTTCTTCGTTGTTGTCTACGCAAATGACATCATGTCCAATATGAGCTAAGCAAGCACCTGTAACTAAACCGACGTAACCAGTACCAATTACGCAAACACGCATTTTTAACTCCTCGCTTGATTGAGCGTTAGTTTAAAAAAAGAAATTGTCAAGATGACACTTATACACCGAGAGGAAACACAGCCACTAAAGTACCGGCTACCAAATAGGATGAGCTTGCACGAAAGTTGAGAGCGGGGCTAGGCACTGCTCAGGAGGCTGAATTCTTGGCATCGCTGTTCATGCGATCGCGGAAATCTTCTATTGTTAGTTTTAACCCCTCTTGCAGAGGAATGGTAGGTTCCCAATTTAACCAAGTTTTTGCTTTTGTGATATCAGGCTGGCGACGCCGGGGATCGTCCGAAGGTAGTGGCTCGAATTTAATCTCTGCATCTGGATTAATCATGTTTTGCACAGCTTGTGCCAATTGTAAAATCGTATATTCACCAGGATTACCCAGATTTACTGGCCCGACGTAATCGCCATTCATCAGGCGGATAAATCCTTCTACCAAATCGGAAACGTAGCAGAAACTCCGAGTTTGGGAGCCATCACCGTACACCGTTAAAGGAGTACCCCGCAAGGCTTGAACTATAAAGTTACTCACTACCCGGCCATCGTTCTCTAACATTCGGGGCCCGTATGTATTGAAGATCCGAGCAACTCGGATGTCAACTTTATTTTGCCTGTAGTAATCAAATGCCAGAGTTTCAGCGATTCTTTTGCCTTCGTCGTAGCATGAACGTATGCCAATGGGATTGACGCTACCTCTATACTCTTCAGTTTGGGGATGAATTTCTGGATCTCCGTATACTTCGCTAGTTGAAGCCAAGAAAAACCTAGCTTTTACACGCTTGGCCAGCCCCAACATATTCAGTGTTCCCATCACGTTAGTTTTAACGGTTTTTACTGGGTTGTATTGGTAATGTACTGGAGAAGCAGGACAAGCTAAATGATAAATTTGATCCACTTCTAACCGAATTGGCTCAGTAATATCGTGGCGGATTAATTCAAAGTACGGATGGCCTAACCATTTAAGAATGTTACGTTTATGACCTGTGTAAAAATTATCCAAGCATATTATTTCATGCCCTTCGTTCATTAGTCGGTCGATGAGATGGGAACCAATAAACCCAGCACCGCCCGTCACCAAAATTCTCATAATTTCCCAATTACTTACAAATATTTTCAGTAGCTATTGCACTTATCTTTTAGGTTACCCAGCTTGGGTACAAAAATACAGAACTAAAAATGAATAAGGCTTAATCAAAAAGTGTTTACAGTTGTAGTTTTGTGATGTTTTTACCTGGTTTCTTAACAATTTAACTAGAAAAATAACAAACATTGTCTAAAGATTGTCAGTCTTTTACCTAAAGTTCATCAAATCTTCAACAATATAAAGTGTTTTTACTGTAACCCCTAGAGCCGATTCATTTGTTGTCAAAATTTTTTTATGCGATGCCTCCGTCGGGCTACGTCAACGCGGCAGCAGTCTACCGAAAATTTGAGGTTTAGAGCCTCGCCCTAGAAGGGCGACTTTGTTTGATATGATTCATAGAATCATATTATACAGCAGATGTAATGCTGTTAGCTGGGTCAGAGATAACCACATTTGTTTGAGTGCGTTGTGGTTCTCCAAGCATAACGATGGAACAGGTGAGTTGTCTGGCTAACTCAGTTGTGACATCGCTAATAGCTAACCCTCCAGGACTAGTACGATTGCGTATAAAAGGTAAAATGACTAAATCATATAACCGTGCTGCTTGCAAGATTGCTTGAGCGACATTTTCATGAGCGATAATTTGAATTTCTGGGGTATTGGGCAGAGCTAATTTAGATACTAATAGGGAGAGGTGCGATCGCCTCCAAGCAATTTTACTGGAACTAGTGCGGCGATCGCACACATTCAGTACAGTAATGTGGCTCTGATTTGTTTGTGCCAACATTTGAGCAAATTGTACAGGCTGCAATATCGGTGCTGTTAAATTTTCCACTGGTACTAAGATGCGCTGAATTTTTTTTGGTGATTCGACCAAACGTGTTACTGCTACAGGACAGTGGGCTGCCCAAAGTACACCATCAACGACATTACCAAATAATAGCGCTCGCAACCCAGTACGTTTACCCCAACCCATAACAATTAAACTAGCTTTTTGTTCGCGGGCAGCTCTGCTAATTCCCTGAGCAAAAGCATCATCAATTCGCAGCACTGATTCTGCGGCTACACCTAAAACTCGACTTTGGGCGGTGGCTTTTGTTAATAACCGCTCACTGCGTTCTAGAGAAGCTTCTAACTGGGGTGCATCCATGTGAGCAGCAGCAGTAGCGATCGCTAGCGGTACAATTTTACCCTTTGATTGACGCGCTAACAACGCTGCCATTTCAATCAAATACTGCTGTGTCTGAGGATTATAAACAGGTACAACTATAGTCAAAGCACTGTCTGTTTCTGGTGCGTCCCGATCGGGTAAAGTAGTTGGAGGCAGGTCTGGGGCTGGCGAGGAAGTCAAACCAACAGCTATTCGAGCAGTCATGAACGGCCCCAAGGTTGATGTAAAGACCATTAAAAAAATAACGCTGTGTAATATTTCTGATGAAAATAATCCAGCCCGATATCCTACTAACGTTGTTGCTAAGGTTGTGCTTACCTGGGGAAGTGATAGCGACCACATTGTGAGCATTTCTTGCCAGTTATAGCGGTAAACCAGTTTTGTCAACAAAGCAGCGATGAATTTACTGACAATCAAACCGACTATAATCAACAGCGTTAACTTGAGAGCGTTCAGGTTGGTCAAAAAGGCAGGTAAATCGATCAGCAAACCAAGGTCAACAAAGAAAATAGGAATGAACAGTACACTGCCAATAAACACCACCTTTTCTTTGACTGGGCCTTCACCCACAGCTTCATTTACCGCCAAACCCACTAAAAAAGCACCAACTATTTTGTCTACTCCAATCAATTGAGCGCCCACAGCAGCAAGAAACACAGAAAGCAACACAAACAAAAACTTGTTTCCTTCATCGTCTCCTGAACGGCGAAAAAACTCTTTACCTGCCCAATCAAATCCGGCAACAACAGCAACAGAGTAAATGGTTAACCAACCCGACAAGGTGAGTAGCCCAGCCAAGCTGAATGCTTGATTACGAGCGATGGCTACACAAACCCCTAATATTAGTACTGCACCAATATCTGTAAAAATTGTTGCCCCAATGGTAACAGTAACTGCTTCATTATTTACCACTCCCAAACGAGTGATTATGGGATATGCCAAAAGAGTATAGGAAGCAAATAAAGAGCCAATTAAAATTGAAGTATTCCAGCCATAGCCTAAAATCAGACCAATTAAGGTTCCCACAATTAAAGGTACACTGAAAGTCAAGCTAGCAAACCCAAAGGCACGACTTTTCCTCTTGCGGAACTGTTCTAGATCGACTTCTAGCCCTGCGACAAATAGCAAGTATATTAACCCAATATCTGATAGTAGGTTAATCATCGGCGAGTCAGACTGAAATAGATGCCAGCCCGAAGGGCCAAGTACTAGTCCAGAGAAAACCAAACCCACTAATCCTGGTAGTCTTAGTCGCTCGAACATGATAGGTATAACTAAGATGACCACGAGCAGAATAGCAAAGGAAACAATTGGTTCCTTGCCAAGAACTTGGGAAGTTGGTTCCAGAGCAAGAACTTGTGATGTGAGTTCCATAGGTAGGAATTGAAGAGGCTATGGTAAAAGAGCGATCGCCTTTGAGCATCGCTTGATTGATATAAATGAATGTAGAAGCCACCTGACGAAAAATCAAAAATCTTAACTTACACTAAACTAGACAATTGTCTTGGAACTAACTACCTACGGGTGGATTTGACTCAAAATGAACCGCAAGCGATCGTAGTCGTCTTTAAGTAACACACTCAGACTTCGCCCAGCTTTAATTAGCCATTCTCGGTCAGCTTTGCGTAACTGATATACATCTCGAATGGCAGCTGCGGTCAAGGCATCTACTGGCGCACCATTGATACAAAGGAGTGTCCGTAAAAAGTCTAGTTCTTCAGTAAATTTAACGATCGCTTCTGGTTCGCACCGATAAACAGCTTGATGAATTTGCGGGGGACGGGGTGGTAGATACTGATATACTCTTCGGTTATAACTTGGATTTTGTGAAGATAGTTCAAATCCAACGATGGCAGCTCGAAATTCTGTTCTGAGCATGGCAAATATCTGGGGTTGTTCCTCGCGTAAGTCTTGTAATGACAAGCCCAAAGCTCTAGCTCGGTGTACGGAATCTATGGGCATGGTTGTGGCATAATACACCACTGCATAAACCACATTGCCAGATTCTTCATCCACAGCACAAACCCAACTACCAAAAGGTGGCATCGAGGGAAAGCTTAAATCTTCCGGTTCCAAACACTGTGCCAAAAATTCAGTAGTAGTAGTTTCAATCACCTCCGCAAAGTGATTGGGATGGCGATCGCTTGTGTCAAACTGTGGTAATGGAAGGCGCATAATTGTCAAGAGTCATTAGTCATTAGTCATTAGTCATTTGTCCTTGCCAAATGACCAAGGACAAATGACAAAGGACAAATTACTAGTCTATTTTCCTTTTTTACGTCCGGCTGTGGTTTCTACGAGTTCTAATTCCTTCAGGCGGAAGGTAATTAATTTATCCCAGTTACCACCTTCAAACAGTACGGCTACCTTGCCATCACTCACCCGTTGCACGAGTCCTTCAGAGCGATAATAGGTATCTGCGGGATTGTTGACACGAACAGTTGCTCCAGGCAGAATCATCTTTTTAGCCTCGCTTGTTTCCTGTTACTAGCTTAATACTTCTTAATAGTCATTTGTCATTGGTCATTGGTCATTGGTCATTGGGCATTGGGCATTGGTTTTCCTTAACTAACAAATGACAAATGACAACTGACAAAGGACAAAGCACAAATGACAAATGACAACTGACAAAGGACAAAGCACAAATGACAACTGACTAATGACTAATGACGAATCAATAATACTTCTGTCGTTGGCGAAAATTTGCTACCGATTCTACTATTCCCAAGGAAATGAAGTTAGTCAGCATGGCAGAACGCCCGTAACTCATCCAAGGTAAGGGAATTCCTGCTACAGGTGCTAAGCCGACAGTCATGCCAACGTTGACAATTAACTGAAACACAATCATCGATAAAACGCCAATAGCCAACAAAGAACCAAAATTGTCTGTGGCGGTTTGAGCAACATGCAGTAAGCGGAAACAAATTAAGCAGAAGACAAATAATACTACCAAACAACCAACAAAACCAAATTCTTCACCGACTGCGGAGAAAATAAAGTCTGTATGCTGTTCTGGGACGAAATTAAGTTGGGTCATTGGGCCTTTGAATAGACCCCATCCCCAAATTTCACCAGCACCGATAGCAATGCGAGATTGAATGAGGTGATATCCAGCACCCAGGGGATCGTGATCGGGGTCCATGAATACAGTTAGCCGGTCTTTTTGATACGGTTTCAAAATATGATTCCAGGCAAAAACTCCTAATTCGCCACCGAGTATATTAAGACTCAAAGCACCGATAGCACCCAAACCAAATCGACGCCAGGGGAGAGTTCGCCAGCCCACAATACCCATAGCGACTGACCAAACTACACCCAAGGGACCAAAAGATAGCTCTTTAAGTAAAACTATCGGCTCTGCTAGAGGCCAAGATATACTAAACAAAATCGCAGCAACCACAGGAGAAATCATCAAAATTAACCAGCCTGGGTTAGCATTGGCCCAGTAGAGCATTCCCAAGACGATCGCCGCAAATACCATTGATGTTGCTAAATCTGGCTGTAAAAATATTAAACCCCAAGGTATAGCAGTGATTGCCAGCACATGGAAAACACTTTCGAGTTTAGAAGCAGTGCGCTTGTGTAACAAGGCTGCTAAGGTGATAATCATACCGACTTTGGCAAACTCTGAGGGTTGCACGTTAAAGCCAGCGATACTAATCCACCGCTGCGCTCCTTTGGCGCTACTACCAGCAATCATCACGGCAATTAAGCTGAAGTTCGTCAGTGCGTAGGTTACCCAGTGACACTGCATCAAGATTTCGTAACGGATACGAGCTAAAAACAGTGCTATCAGCACACCGATACCCGCTACTAACCAATGCCACCACCAATCAGTTACTGGCTGGTTGAGTTCCGTACTGAGGATCATCACGCCGCCAAAAATACTGACAGCAACCGATAAACAAAATAGTAACCAATCTACATATTGCCAGGGCTTAACCCAAGACTTCCAGCGAATTTTGGGGAGCGATCGTTTTAATAACATTGTGTCAGTTTAGACTTTTGATTTAAGTTGTGCATTGGGGATTGGGTACTGGGTACTCGGTATTGGGCAAATTCTTCCCTAATCCCAGTCCCCAATCCCCAGTCCCTAGTATTCCCAATAGCCCACGAAGCAGATACAAGTTAAAATTTATTATGTCAAAGCTGCGACTGATACTTTGCCAGCAATGGTAAGAGCGATCGCTTTTAATGCTTTTGCCGAAGCTGAATCTGGATCGCCAACGACTATTGGCACACCGCTATCACCGCCAACTCGCGTGGAAATTTCTAGTGGTACACAGCCCAAAAGTGGCACTTCCAATTCAGCAGCCGTTTTGGAACCACCACCAGAACCAAAGATGTCGTACTGCTTATCTGGCATATCTGGTGGGATAAAATAACTCATATTTTCCACGATTCCCAATACCGGGACATTCATCTGCTGGAACATCCGTAATCCCTTACGAGAATCTAACAGCGCTACATTTTGCGGTGTGGTGACAATTACTGCCCCTGCCATCGGCACTGCTTGGGTTAAAGTTAGCTGAGCATCTCCGGTTCCCGGTGGCATATCTACAATCAAGTAGTCTAATTCTCCCCACTCAACTTGATAGAGAAACTGGCGAATTACACCATTTAGCATTGGTCCCCGCCAAATTACTGGTTGATCTCGGTCAATCAAAAAGCCCATTGAAACCAATTTGACGCCGTGATTAAAAGCAGGTTCCAGGATGTCACCTTTTTCAGTTGAACGCACAACAATTTCGGCATCGGCTAGCCCCAGCATGGTAGGGTCATTAGGCCCGTAAATATCAGCATCTAGTAAGCCGACTTTCGCCCCAGTTTGGGCTAAAGCCACTGCGACATTCACCGCCACAGTACTTTTACCAACACCACCTTTGCCGCTGGAAACAGCAATGATATTTTTTACCCCAGAAATGCCAGTGCGGTCAGGTAAACTTTTTTGTTGGGGCGTTTCTGCTGTGACTTCTATGCTTACATCTGTAACGCCTGGTAGTTTTTTAACAGCTTTTTGACAGTCTTCAACGATAAATTCACGTAAAGGACAAGCAGGAGTAGTTAACACTAAAGTGAAACTAACCTTGCCACCATCAATTTTGACATTGCGAATCATATTCAGTTCTACCAGACTTTTGCGAAGTTCTGGGTCTTGCACTGGTCGCAACACTTCTAAGACAGAGCGGGAATCAAGGACATCGTACATAAAAAATTCAAAATTCAAAATTTACCGAAATTCTGATTTAAGGAACGCAGAAGCTCCTGACTTCTGTTGAAAATGAAGAAATACAATCGTAGTCAGCATCTTACCTATTAACTTGATGCAAATAAAAGCAAGAGCAGATTGGTGTTTTCACTATCACTGCCGTAATAAAACTTAGGAAATTGGATTATTACCTAATAGAATCTTAACGTTATTGGGTATAGGGCATCGGGCATCGGGCATGGGTAGATGAGGGAGATGGGGAATTGGTAACGGATAATTACCAATCACGAATGCCCAATGCCCAATGCCCAATACCCAATGCCCAATGCCCAATGCCCAATGCCCCATACCCAATACCCAATGCCCAATCCCTAAAAATCAAAACAACTGTCATTTAGGGATTTTTTCTTAGTTGATACTGCTGGTAATGCGGCCTTTTCTACTGCTTCAACTAAAGAGCGTGCAACACGGTCTGCATAAGGACGAGATAAAGACCAAATTAGGGGCGACAACCAACCGCGTAGTGTTACAGAATAAGATAAACAAGTACCACAAACCGTTGATTCTACTTGGTAAGTTACCCGTTCTTCTATACCAGGAATTGCCAGAACTCGGATACTCAGCATTTCTCTAGGATTGACGCGTTCCACAAAAATCCGGATAGGAATCGGCGAAAAACGTGTTACAGCCTGAAAAATTAATCCTGGTTGGGGTACTAATCCGTAGGGGACATTAGTACTTTTAAGTAGTGGATGCCAGGAAACATCTGTTAAATCAACGACTTTTTGCCATAACTCATCTACAGAAGCAGAACTAATCTCTCGATATGTCCGCACCAGAGAAGCGCAAAACCGACGACGTTTGCGGTGGATGAATTTGGATAACCAGCCTTGCATTTTCCTAATCCTCCTCCTCGCTAGACACTTTTTGGTAACTCTGGTGTTTTGGGCAACTAAGCTTAGCCCCATTCTGTTAATAATTTCAAAAAAAACTCACTCAATATACAAGCCTATACGCATTTGAGGGAAAATAACTCTAGTGATGCCCATCAATCCCATAAACGCTTGACCAGTGAGAAAAAAGCAGGTTGGGCAAATAGAGCTTGATTGCTGGCGCGTGTTTTCCCCAAATTTTAAGATGAGAAATTTGTGGCTTTCAGGAAATTGTAATTTAGGTTCGGGAATCTATGTTGATCAACTCGCAAACACCAACTGTAGCAGCAGAATCATTGAAGTCTTTGCCACCAACTGACGCTCAGACTAGGGTCAGTCAGTTTATGAAACAGCTGCAAGACGAAATTACGCAAGCTTTAACAGAACTGGATGGTGTGGGCAAGTTTCTAGAAGATAGTTGGGAACGCCCAGAAGGAGGTGGAGGGCGATCGCGTGTTCTACGCGATGGTGCAATATTTGAACAAGGTGGTGTCAATTTTTCTGAAGTTTGGGGTTCCCATTTGCCGCCTTCAATTTTAGCTCAACGCCCGGAAGCCGCGGGACACGGCTTTTATGCCACGGGAACTTCAATGGTGTTACACCCGCGTAATCCCTACGTGCCTACAGTCCATCTCAATTATCGCTACTTTGAAGCTGGGCCAGTGTGGTGGTTTGGCGGCGGTCTGGACTTGACTCCTTATTACCCCTTTGCTGAAGATGCAACACATTTACATAAAACTTTAAAGCAAGCTTGTGACCAGCACCACCCAGAGTATTACCCAGTATTTAAGCGTTGGTGTGACGAATATTTCTACCTGAAGCATCGCGGTGAAACAAGGGGCGTGGGCGGTCTATTTTTTGATTACCAAGACGGCCGGGGTACTTTATATCGTGGTCCCGATGCCAATGGAGGAGCAGCTATTCATAGCAACGAAGTGGGAGAGCTAGCACCACGCAGTTGGGAAGATTTATTTGCCTTTGTGCAAGACTGTGGTAAAGCATTTTTACCAGCCTACGTACCAATTGTAGAACGGCGACATGGCATTGAGTATGGCGATCGCCAGCGGAATTTCCAACTCTATCGCCGGGGACGATATGTAGAATTTAACTTGGTTTACGACCGAGGCACCATTTTTGGTCTGCAAACTAACGGACGCACCGAATCAATTCTCATGTCCCTACCACCTTTGGTGCGTTGGGAATACGGCTATCAGCCAGAACCCAATTCCCCCGAAGCCGAGTTGTATGAAATCTTCTTGAAACCTCAAGATTGGATCAATTGGAAATAGTCTGGAGTTGGGAGTGGGGAGTTAGGAGTTAAGAGTTAGGAGTTAGGAATTAAGAGTTATTCTCCCCCTGCTCCCCCTGGTCTCTCATCCCCCCCATCCCCCTCATCCCCCTCATCTCCACATTCACCATGCCCAATTCCCCATTTCAAATTGCTACTCAGCACTGTTTTGGTGAGTTAAACTACTAAAGATAAGCACTTAGCATAAAAAAGTGACAATTTTAGCTGTAGCTTGTTAATCTCAAGTGGCAGCATCATAACGGTTCTGTAACTAGTCAATTTAAAAGGAATGCCACGGGGAGGGCTTTAGTGATTCATATAGACCAAAAAAGTTATACAACCCAAGACGGAAACACCGTTATTGTCTTGACACCAGCAGGTCGCCTAGACATCACCACCGCTTGGCAATTTCGCTTAAAGTTACAAGAGTGTATTTCTAAACTCAGTCGCCATGTGGTTGTGAATCTGGGTCAGGTCAATTTTATTGATAGTTCTGGTCTCACGTCTTTGGTAGCTGGAATGCGTGATGCAGATAAAGTCAAGGGTAGTTTCCGCATCTGTAACGTACATCCAGAAGCCAAACTCGTGTTTGAAGTGACAATGATGGATACTGTGTTTGAAATCTTTGAAACCGAAGAGGAAGCTTTAGAAGGTGTACCTCGTAGCATTGCTAGCTAAGAAAAGAGTTAGGAGTAGAGACGCGATTAATCGCGTCTGTACAAGAGCGAGGAATTAATTCATAACTCATAACTCATAACTCATAACTCGATCTAACTCAATACTGATTTCGCTTGGTGTAGCGATAAGGTCCCATAATTGCTCCCCAAGTGGCTTGTCCAGTTGCTGCGTTAATTCCTTTGTCGTAGCTGTCAAATTCTGCTGCTGTGGCTTCAAACCCCAAGGAAACTTGGACAGTATTGCCAAGATAAGTGAAGGTGCAACGAGTATCTGGTAATGGGGTAGCGGTAAACTTATAGCGATCGCCACCTAGTGTTTCGTGAGTAACTGCGAGGATACAACCTGGCAGTAAATCTAATTGATTGGGTGAGAGTGTATTTAATAGGGCAGAATTATCACCTGCACCTCTTAATGCTTCTGGATTTTTCAGCATGTAATATTGCACTTCCAGAGGCGCACGAGAATCGCTTCCCTGACGCAACCGCAGAATTCGCTGGCGGTAAGGTTGATCTAGGTTAATGATATTAGCCTGTTCGGCAAATAGGGTGATGCTATCTTCTGCGAACAGATTAACTGGTCTTTGCCACAGGCGCAGGTGGACATACCAAATTGGTTCTCCTATGGCTTGTTCCCGATTATCAAATTCACCAGCTAGGTACTCACCTAAAGCAATTAACTGTGGCGACAAGTTCATAAATGGGATCAATGAATTTTTAAAGGTGATAATTTTGGTTATTTCTTTAGCGGGAAACGTTCTTAGCCCCTGTGGCTAACTAATTCCAAACTATTTTTGATTTGTCTATTGTGCCTATATTGTAAATGAAACCGTCACCAGCCAAAACCTAAACTTGGCAAAGTAGCCTTTAAGCGTGAAAATAAGAATACGTCGCCCTTAACATTTTCTTTGTGAATAACGTCCGTACTGTCTCTGATACAAAGCGAACTTTCTACAATCTGCATACCCGTCCGATCAACACTATTTACCGTCGGGTAGTAGAAGAATTGATGGTGGAAATGCATCTGCTGTCAGTAAATATTGATTTCAGCTACAATCCAATTTATGCCTTGGGTGTCGTCACTACTTTTGACCGCTTCATGGAAGGCTATCAACCAGAACGAGATCGAGAATCAATTTTTAATGCCCTATGTCAGGCTATAGAACAAGACCCGCAACGCTATCGACAGGATGCCGAAAGATTGCGGGCTTTAGGTAAAAGTTTGCCAGTTAAAGATTTAATTGCGTGGCTGAGTCAAACTACTAACTTAGATCGAGATGCTGATTTCCAAGAACAATTGCAAGCGATCGCCAACAATCCTAACTTTAAATACAACCGTTTGTTTGCAATTGGTGTATTTTCATTATTGGAATTGTCAGATCCGGAATTAGTCAAAGACGAAAAGCAACTCACAGAAGCACTCAAAGCGATCGCTGCTGGCTTGCACTTGTCTGATGACAAATTCAGCAAGGATTTGGAACTATACCGTTCCAACCTAGACAAGATGGCGCAAGCACTGATAGTGATGGCAGATATGCTCTCAGCCGATCGCAAAAAACGCGAACAACGTAAACAACAATCAACTACTCAAGTTGCTCCTCCAGCTGCCAATGAATAGTTAGGAGTCAGGAGTGAGGAGTTAAAAGTTGTCAATAACTCCTAACTCCTAACTTTTAACTCTTAACTCTATAACTTTATACACCCAATATTTTGTAGATTAAGCTGTTAATTAAAGTCAGCGCAAATGCTCCAATAACAGCACTCCAAACACCGTAGCGTAAACGAAAGCCTTCGACTAACCAAGCAGCAATACTAAAACAAACTACAGCAATCATAAATGTGAAAATGCTGGATAGTAAGTCTAACGTCAGTAAATTTGGGACTGCAAAAACGAGTCCTAAAATTGGTCTGACTATTGCTGTAACAATACCAAGGACTGCTGCGGACAAGAAGGCTTTACCTGGAGTGTCAATTTCAACTCCCAATGGTAATTTACTAATTATTAACAAGCTGATAGCTGTTACTATCCAAACAATTAAAAGCGTCACAATATTCATGCCACAACCCCTGAAACGTGAATGGCAATTGGTGATAAAGTACTCAGCCTACCTATGGAAAAATCTTTCAAACTCAACCAATTATTTGTAAATTAGCAGAATTTTTTTCTCTAACCAAATTTTATTCTGGATATCTTTAGGTTTGGGAAAAGCTTCAGGGGGAGTGGGGCATGGGGCATGGGGCATGGGGAGATGGGGAGATGGGGAGCAGGGGAGATGGGGAGCAGGGGAGCAGGGGAGCAGTAAGTTTTTTCCCCTCTGCCCCTCTGCCCCTCCGCACCTCTGCCTCTTGTGCCCAATGCCCAATGCCCAATGCCCAACGCCCCTATCTCATCTTTTTGGAGTAGATTGGCTTTGTTTCGGTGCTACAGGTGCTGGGGCTGCTGGTGGGTTGGAAATATCAGGATTGATTGGACTGATACCTTGCCCAGGCGCTGAGGGAAATCTGGGGGTAAGACTGCCTTCGGGGTTGATGCCTGGAAATGGTGCTTCACCAGGATTAGTTGGGAAAGAAGGCACTGGAGGCTGATTGAGTGAGTTTGTGGGTGATTGAGACGGCCCGGGAATAATTCCCAAAGAAACGCGATCGCCTCCTACTTGGCGCAGCAAGTCTAATGTCTCAATCACATCATTGTAAGTTGCTGTGCGTGAAGCATTCAGCACCACAACGGCATTAGGATTTGCTTGGAGATACAGTTTTAACCTTTGTGCCAAATCCTCACGTTTTACAGGCTGTTTTTCTATGTAAGTGTTACCAACAGCATCAATAGTTACAATCTGACTGCCACTTTGTGACGTTATCCCAGATACGGTTTTGGCGCTAGCTTTGGGCAAATCAACATTTATTGCCTGTTGGCGCGTAAATTGCAGTGCCGCTAACAAAAAAAACGTCAGAATACAAAAAACAACATCAATTAAAGGAATGATTTGAATTTGGACTTCTTCAATTGGAGTATGTAGATTAACTTTCATTTTCTCAATTTAATCGCCTGGTTTAGGGGTTGAATTTTTGACTATTACTAAGGTAGGATTGGCGGCTCAGGAGGATCAGAAAACCTGTTTTTACCCTGTTTGCGAGGTGGTGTCAAATTATCCCGCGCAATTGGTGATGTAGCATTACTAAAATCAGGCGGAGACTGGCGGTAGAGTAATTCCAGCTCATTCCCTGCTTTGCGAAAAACTTTGACCTGGTTAACTACAAAACTTTGGAATAGGCGGTAGAATACCAAACTAATGATGGCGACTATTAGTCCTGCTGCTGTACTAATCAACGATTCACCAATACCAGTAGTCACCCCAGCAGTAGATTCAGTTCCCAAATCGCCAATGCGAATTGCCCGCAAAGACTGGATTAAACCCAAAACCGTACCCAATAATCCCAGCAGCGGCGCTAGGGCAATTACGGCTTCTAAAAGTTTTTCGCCCCGCCGCATTCCAGCCAATTCATCTTCGGCTGTGGACTCCAGGGCTAGACGAAAGGTTTCCGCATCACTTTTGCCTAAGTGTAAAGGCGCATAGAGAAAACGTCCCACAGGCTGATGATTTGCAAGTCTAGCGATATCGGCAGCGACTTGCCAATCATCATGGGCAGCATCAAGGACGCGATCGACTATTTGCTTTTCTTGAGTTAAAATTCGTAGCCAGAACCAAAAACGCTCGAAAATTACACTCAAAGATAAAATTGAGAGAACCAGCAAAGGCCACATGGCTGGCCCGCCCTTGTAAAACAAATCTAAAATATCCACTGTTTAAATTTCCTCCCTCCAGAACTAAAGCAACTATCCCCAAGCATTATTAATTTTAGAGATTAATGGGCATAGGGCATAGGGCATGGGGCATGGGGAAAGGGAAAGGGGTAAGGGGAAAAGGGGAAAGATTAAATTTATTCCTTTTCCCTTTAACCTTTAACCTTTTCCCCTGCCTCCCCTACTCTCATCTCCCTCATCTCCCTCATCTCCCCACTCCCTTTTAATTGGTAGCGTCTTCCAGACTAATTGGGGCGGTTATTCCCACCGGGAATTTAAAAGATTATTTGTCAAAATTAAAAATAACTGGAGGTTCAAAACATGAAATTTTCAATTCAATCAGTTTATACCTGGTATCGTGATTTGCTTCGTAACCCCAAATACCGCTGGTGGGTGATTTTAGGAACATTAGTTTATTTGGTCAGCCCAATTGATTTTCTCCCAGACGTTTTCCCCGTCGTCGGACAGATTGATGATGTTTTCCTTTTGACCTTGCTAGTAGGTGAGGTGTCTGGGTTAGTGATTGAAGGCTGGAAAGCTCGTAAAGGTGATGTGAATACCGAAGCATCGAATACCACTGAGGCTTCTACCTCCACTGCAAGCACCATTGATGTCGATGCTGTTTCTGTCAAGTAGTTTTAACAAAAAAATAAAATTTCACAAACCCCTACTTTTGGCGTCTGCTGGCAAACACGCTTCTGAGTAGGGGATATTTTTTTAGTCAATGGTCAATAGTTAAAGCGATCGCCTTTCTCAAAACCATGTTCTTAGCATTTTATTACGTTTGTTTTCAAGCTACAATTCTCCAGCAAGGCGTAGAGCATTCTGGACTAAAGGCTCTGCAATCCGAAAATCTGCTGCTTCCAAAGCAGTTAGTAATGGTTTAATTTCAGCAATTACATTCTTTTGTTTGGCACGTAGTAACATTCCCACTGTGCCAATAACTTTTAAGCCAAGTTGTTGAGCAATGCGCCTAGCATTTCTATCATCAAGAATGATGAAAACATCTTCTAGTTCCATTGCAAGCGCTATTGCTTCTGCTTCCCCAGCATCAATTTGAGTTTTCAAAGTTGCAACCACTGCTAAATTTTTGACTGCTTGAACTGTTAACCACTCTGCTGATAACCCAACTTCAGTCTGTACTGCTAAAGGTATAGTTACTGGCAAAAATACTTGAGGCAATATATCTAACCTTCCAATGCGTTCTAAACCAATTAAACAGGTACTATTGGTAACCGTTGGTACGCTCAAAGGTTAATCTCCTGTTCTAATTCCTCGGCTGGATAATTAATTACCGGAATTTCCATTTTTCCCAGTAATTCTATAAATGTTGGTTTAGAATAATCGGCTAATTTTGCAGCTTGTCCTAGTGATAACTTTCCAATTTCAAATAGTTTAACTGCCAGTAGGAATCGTGCTTCATCTGTAGAAATATATGGAGGTAATTCTACTGTTAGTTGACTCATGTTATTGCCTCTGCAAAAGAATTAGTATTAGCTGAATTTTAGATTTTAAATTTTGGATTTTAGATTGAAAAGTCAAAATTTAAAAATGTCTGCTTGCGTGGCGTCTGGCAAAGTGACCCTTGAATTTACTTCACTCAAACAAACCTACGCACTCATTAAGCTGCACTGACTTGGCCAAATTTTGTTAAGAAACGCAAGGCTTTGAGGATATAACTGGCACAATCTGTAGGAGAAGTATTGTAAAACGATCGCCACGCATTCGCCTTATCTTCATCATAGCGATCGCTTCTGTCAAAATGCTGTTCTAACCATGCCAATCGCACTGCATGGCCAATTAACACATCTAATACTATATATTCTTCGATTTGTAGCTTGGGGTTATTCGCGGCGATCGCGGCTAATTCGATTAATGCTTCAATATTAACTTGGCGGTATTCTGGAGCTTCGATTTTATTCAGCAAATGCTCGACTAACAAAGCAAAATTTCTTTCTCCTGCTGTCATTTCTGACAACATTAATTCACTATCTAAACGATTGCGGCGCTCTAATTTATCCCCAATTACCAAGCCTTTGCAATGTTGCATTAATAGCCAAACTTGCTTAAAAAAGTCTTTTGGTACTCGTCCCGTCACCCCTTCGCTTTGGCGAAACCGCCGCCAACCACCTGAAGGAACTTGGATTTCTTCTGAAATTGCTGGTGACACCACCCACGCAATATCACTTTCTTTTTGCTTGACGTGCAATGATTCTTGCTGGCGCAACAGGTTACTCATACCGGTATATCCAGTTAATACTTGACGCAAGCGCATTTTCACCTCAAAGGGTGAAAGTTGCATTAAGTAATCGTATCCTTCATCTTGAGTGACATGTAATTCCTGGGCTAGTTCGCTGGTAATCAATAAAATGAGATAGCCGACTCTCAGCGTTAGTAGTCCCTGAAATAGTTCGGGTTCGGATTTGATTAAGATTCCTAGATAGATTAAAATTTCTTGGGTGAGGACGCGATCGCGTATATCTTCACGACAAAAATGGCTAATCTTATCAGCAATTTCATGGTGAGACATCGGTACGGTAATTAAGGACGCTTCACTGTAAGCTTTACCCACAGCAATTTGCTTACCTTGCACTAAAATACTCGTAACTGCATCTGATAGGCTAATATCAACCATTTGGCGCAACCCCGCAGCTCGACGTACCACCGCCCAAATGCCTAAATCTCCGGCCTTGGTGTAAACTTCATCTAGTAAATCACCTACCGTGACAGCATATCCTGGCCCGCCATATCCTGTATCAAAATCCATTCCTTGCAAGCGAGTCAAAGTTTGTAATAACTCAATTTGTTCGTAAAGATTTTCTGATGAGCGCAAATAAGAAAGCAACAACCCCAAGTTGGTTTCACACTCCATTTGAAATTCTTGGGTATGTCCTAAGCGCCAGTTTTTCTCAGGATGATAAGCCAGGAAATAGCAACGTAGTCCGGCATTTTTGACTGGCGATCGGGAAAATTCCGCATCTTGGAGAAAATCAATTCTTTGGATTCCAGCTGTCAGCATTAACTGATTTAGCCGTCCTAATTTCACCCGCACGCCGTTACAAATACCATCTTTGAGTTCTTGCATCAATTCTAGTAATGTCTCAGAACCGATTTCTAACATGGTATGGGTTAACATTAAAGTCAAGGTAGGACGCCCTAAATCACTCCAATATTTTTGAATGTAAGCTAATTCACTTCTGATTTGATCCAGCAAAAAATGGTAATCAAGGGTTAAGTAAAACTGTTGGGAATCTAGAAATGACGGCAAAAATACAATTGTTTGATTGCGAATCCGAAATATTCTCGATGTTGTTAAACTTCGTAAACGCCGCACTGGACGCCCAGTTAAACCAAGTTTATTGTTACGTCCAATTTGGGTATAAATAGCTGAAAGCTCTCCAGCTTTTCTTACCTGAATTGGTTCTAATTGGGTGGGTGTTTGTGCTTCAATTCCGTGAACTTCTAATTTGGCTTGTAAATCTTCATCTTCTGCTAACAAGGCAATTTGTACTGATATTTCGCGTTTTTTGCCAACACACAGATGTCTACCCAAGGGGTCGATATCACCAACTGCTATTAACGCTTCACTCAACATTTGCCCAAGCACATATAAACTCTGTGCCCACACCAAAGGAATATTTTCATTGGGTAAACGTGGTTGAGTTTGGGGTGCTAATTTTTCGGCTTCTACGTTTTTGGAGGGAACATAATAAAGTTCTGGCAACAAATGTAAACCATTCTGTTCTATGAGTAATGCTTTTAAAAGTTCTTGGTATTTTTTAACTTGTTCTTGGTTCCCACAAAATAATCCATCTAAAATTAAATAAGTGAAAAATAACGGCCACTCGCATTCAATATGTTCAAATTGCTTGAGTTCCCAAGGTTCGTAGTGTAAGCGTTGATTGTCTTCTAAAACGGTTTGGTGTCCATCACGTAGAAAGCGTTTGCAGCCGTATTTACCTGCGAGTTTGTTGATAATATCGTTTAAAGTGCGATCGCGCAGTTGCAAATCTTCCACTGCAAAGGCAGGATAACTAATAATACTCAATAAAGCCGCATCGATTTCTTTGGAACCAGATTCCCTCGGTAATAGTGATTCTAGGGTAATTCGAGCGCGGGCAATTTCATCTGGTAGCACATGAATTACTGATGCTTGACTACCACGCACACCGAATAAATCCAGTCCATTGATAGCTTCTAAAGCAGCTTTTGCCATGCCTACGGAACTGGCATTTAACTCAGCATTACCACGATTAATTTTATTACCACGTTCCCAAATACCATAGTCTGGTGTGCGGTAAGCTCGTCCAATATAGTAAACCAAATTTTGAACGAAATTAACTTCATCAATCGTATAAATTATTTGCAATCCTGTAGCGGTCATTTGTGCCAATATCAGTAAAAATAAAGATGTGGCATCAAGTTGCAAATGTCCCCATTCGTCATCACCAACAACGATGTCGCCGGTGGTGGTATTGTATTTGGCGTGTAGCCCATCGAGTAGCGATTGAGTATGTTTAAATGTCTCTACTTTATGAGCCTGTCGCATCATCGCAAACAGTAACCCACGCATCAGCTTGATGACACTATGTTCTAGTTCATAAGTGTGTCCTTCATGGTCATCAATTTTGCGGTATGCAAGTGCTAAACCCCAAACTGCCAAAATACTGTAAACATTGTCTCGTACCCAAGCATCAGTATAATCGCCGTGGGCTGTAATTGCTGTACTCGCAGGTAGCAAACCTGTAATTGGATTTTGACGAGCGAGGATGACGATCTTAATTTGCTGGTAGTAATCCTCTAGGCGAGTTAGCAATTCGGTAGATGTTTTCATAATTTGGTTGGGAACAGCTTGCAAAGTTTGACCCTGTGACTGTGGAGTGAACGATCTCAACCTAACCAGAATCAGCTCTGTAATAGGTGATGGAACAATAGCCCACGATAGTGTGAGTTTCTTATTATCTCGTGTTAATAGGCCTCTAGGTACTGAATTTTAGTAAAGTCTGACTAAAACACAACATTTGTTCAAATCTTTACCAATACTTGGAAAAGTTTATACTTAGCTTCAAATTGTTTTTGATAATTTTGAAATAGGCAACATTAGCCAAAAACACATTCAGTAAATAGTTAGGTATTAGAACCTTTTAACACAATAAAAGCCTGTATAAAAGGAGATTAATTATGTCTCTGCGTTACAACGAAAATCATGCTCAGTTAGTGAAAGTGGTTTACTCTC
The DNA here is from genome assembly GCA_019359545.1 of Desmonostoc geniculatum HA4340-LM1. GTDB lineage: Bacteria > Cyanobacteriota > Cyanobacteriia > Cyanobacteriales > Nostocaceae > Nostoc > Nostoc geniculatum. The sequence continues at coordinate 23,214 of JAHHHB010000022.1, forward strand.
AAGTGAAAGTTAATGGCAAAATTGAGCTAGTACCACTAGAATTATACGCTGATGGTTCACTTAAGCGGTCTATTAGTTAAGTACAAGTTAAGAATTGTTTCTCGCCAGTTTTTTCTAGTTTTAGCAAACTCAGTACTGATTTTCCCGCGTTTGTGGGCAGTCTTGTAACCCACACTCGAAACGAGTAAATATACTCAAAATATTATCATTCGTAGATTGTTTTGTCAAAATCTGAATTTTTATAAAACAGCTACAAATGAATGATGATAAGTAATTCGCGCTTTTTATCATCTATGTGGGGCGATCGAAGAGTTTAAGCTTAACGTGAGCTTATTGATAATACGGTCAATAAGCTCAATTTGAGTACTAGCTTATTTTGCGATCGCAGAATGTAGAATTGAGTTTCAATGGCTGAAAATGTTGTCTTAATTAGGTTGTGCAAAATCCCAAAATTTCCAAATTAACCTGCACAATGTGTGATATGTAGAACTCGTATTTGATTTTTGAACTGAGCCTTGTTCAGAAATCAGACATGAGTTTTATATTATGTGCTATATTTTGCATGTTTGTATGAGATAGTCAGCAAGTAATTGCAATAGAGAAAGGGAGGCTAGGATCAACCAAATGAGCCTTGGTCGAATAATTCAGTCTTTTTGTAGTATGCATACTACTTTGCTCTAGAAAAACGCATTCAAAATATTTTCTGAGTAATCATTTCAGTAAATAATTTTACATAACATAGTATTAAAAATAAATCAATAATACAAAAGCCAGAAGGGATAAAATACAGTGTCAGTCCCCCACTGATTACAACCAACTAAAGCTGTAATTTTGATGGTGGACTTAAGCCCTTACTCACAAGAGGTCGCCAAAAGTGATAGTCAAAGACATAGGAGCTTTATTACCTTGGATTTGTGTATTTATTGTTAAACTTTTTATTTAGAATGGTGTTGGATAAAAAACTAACACTTGGCATTGCAGATATTACTGTTGTTATGAATAAGTCACGTAGTCACAATTTTATACACGGTTTCACGTGAAACCAAGACACAAATCTCTAGCAGCGTTAAGAGTTTTTTACCCAATATCTCGTTCATTTTTTGGAAAGACAAATACTAAATTTAAATTAGGAGTAACACCATGAAAACAGTTGGTATGTATCGCCGAGCTTATCCAAGAGTCTCAGAAACTTTTATTGGAGAGCAAGCTCATAATTTACAAACATACAAGCCTTTATTTATTAGTTGTCAAATATTAGAAGAAATTCCTTTTGAATATATTTCTGTTAGTAATGATTTTTGGAAAATCAAGCAGTTATTTCATATACTTACTGCTTCACCAGATATGTTTGAAATAACCATTGATTTAGAAAATTTAAAATTAATTCATGCCCATTTTGGGCCAGATGGTGTTTATGCAATGCGATTAGCAGAAAAATTAAAAATTCCTTTCATAGTTACATTTTATGGTTATGACATCACAGTTTCGCGTAAATTAATGTGGCTGTCGGGTAACCCAGCGTTTTATCAATTTCTGTTGTATGAAGAAGAATTGAAGCAAAAAGCATCCCGATTCATTGCTTTTTCTAGTTTTTTGTATAAAAAGATGATTGAATCGGGCTATCCAGAAGATAAAATTATTAAACTCAATAGTGGTATAGATTTAGAAAAGTTTGCTCCCAAGACTGAATCAGCAGATGAGAGATATATTCTATGTGTAGGAAGACATACTGAGAAAAAAGGAATTGATACTCTCATAAAAGCCTTTGCACGTATTGCTAGCAAGCATCCAAATGTATCACTTTTCCAGTTGGGAAGCGGTTCAATGACTGAAAAACTAAAAACTCTAGCAAGCGAGCTTGGTGTTAGTGACAGAGTAAATTTTCTGGGCGCACAACCTTATGAGGTAGTTCAAAAAATAGTGCGAGGTGCAGAAATATTTTCTCTACCCAGTCAGACAGCAAAGAACGGCGATAGTGAAGGTTTACCGCTTTCTATTTTGGAAGCTGCTGCTTGTGCTTTGCCAATAGCTTCTACCTGGCACAGTGCTATTCCTGATGCGGTTTTAGATGGAGAAACCGGCTTTTTAGTTGATGAAAAAGACGATCGCGCCCTGGCAGAAAAATTAGATATTCTATTATCTGACCGTGCTTTGGCTAAAAATATGGGTATTAAAGGACGAGAGTTTATTTGCGAAAATTTTGATATTCGCAAGCAAACTGCTAAGTTAGAAGCTATTTATGATTTGGTAACCAGTTGATGAGGGTCAAGCAAAAAGATCTCTATTTTCAGTAGACCGAAAAGAGGAGTCCCTCTTCTGGTAAGAGAGGGGTTTCCACACAGCTTCTAAATCCGGCGATCGCTAATCAATAAAAATACTATAGGACTCATATTTTATTTTTGAAATCCACTAAAATCCTGCAAAGTTTCTTTGGTGGACTACTATAGGACTACTATTTGATTTTTGAACAGAAATGTTGTTCAAAAATCAAACCGGATTCCTATATATATAATTAGATTTTTTCAAAAATCTAATTATATTGCCATACAAGATATGATTATGAATTTATAGCGGTTATCGTTTACGTGAGGTACACCCGTAGGGTGACCCCTACACCTCGTGATGTAATGTTGTAACGCATCTGAATGGGAACCGCTATATCATTCAAGCTAGCTTGAAAAGCTTTGAGTGTCAGAAACTGACACTCAAAGTTTTCGCAAAATCTCAAATCCCAAATTGTTTGAGTTTTTCCTGCACTCTTTTGACAAATGTGCAATTTGCTTAAACTATAGTGGATGACTTAGGGATTACGCCACCACCGCAATAAAGGTCTGGTAACTCTGTAAAAGCTCTTTGAGAATAGCAACTTCGGCAATCAAAAAAATTCCGACAAGTTGCTTGGCTTGACATAGATTGCATCAGTGCTAAAGTTTACGATAATCACACAATAATTCCACAAAAATCAGGTTAATAATGGGATTAATTGTAGACAGAATAACCTAATATCTACCACAAATGACGATTCCGGGTTACGATGATGACTAGCGATGACCTGATTGGATATCGATATTGAATTTTTGAGATTTTATGGACCAAAGTCCACAAGATGGCAGTATCAACCTCCTCTAAGCTGGTGAGGCAGTCTCCCAGCGCGGGGGAGATATTAGGAGGTATTTATCATGCTCACACAGGATCTTCGGAATGCACTGACTGATGCTACCGATTTAAATCAGTTGAAATGGGATTTAAATCGGTTACAACCGGTCGATGTAGGAGAATACATTACACAATTGCCTGAAAAACAACGCGCGATCGCATTTCGTTTACTCAACAAAAATCAGGCAATTGATGTATTTGAATATCTGCCAACTGAAGTCCAGGAAGAACTAATTAATTCTCTACATGATGTGCAAGTAGCGCAACTTGTAGAAGCGATGAGTCCTGATGAACGAGCAGAATTGTTTGATGAATTACCTGCTGGGGTGATCAAACGGTTGTTAAAGGAATTGAGTCCAGAACAAAGGCAAGCCACAGCAACAATTCTCGGTTATCCGGAAGGCACCGCTGGGCGAGTGATGACCACCGAATATGTCCGATTACGAGAAGGGTTGACTGTAGGTGAAGCCCTAAGTAAAATCCGCCGTCAAGACGAAGACAAAGAATCGATTTACTACGCCTACGTCACAGATGACAACCGGACACTGGTGAGAGTGGTTTCACTGCGCCAGCTGTTGTTTACCTTTCCTGAGGTTTTCATCAGAGATATTGCCAGCGATCGCGTCATTAAGGTGAGAACTGAAACTTCCCAAGAAGAAGTCGCCCAAATCATGAAGCGCTATGACTTAATTGCGATTCCTGTAGTTGACCGGGAAGACCGATTGGTTGGCATTGTCACCATTGATGATGTGATGGATATTTTGGAAGAAGAAGCCACAGAAGATATCCAAAAACTCGCAGGTGTGAGTGGTGATGAAGCTGCTTTATCTTCTCCTCTACTCACCATCCGCAACCGCTTGCCTTGGCTGTTGGGCATCATGGCTTTGTATATTGGTGCAGCCAGTGCGATCGCCCCTTTTCAATCTGTAATCTCCGCAGTCCCAGTTCTCGCAGTCATCATGCCGATTTTTTCTAACACAGGCGGTACTGTAGGAATTCAAGCATTAACAGTGACAATCCGAGGCTTGGGGGTGGGTGAGGTAACACCCAAAGACACTATGAAAATTCTCCGCAAAGAAATTTTCGCCGGTTTAGGTACAGCCATAGCTTTAGCCACAACCATGATTCTGCTTTCCTTAATTTGGGCGCGACCCCAAGAACGATGGGTGGCTTTAATTGCCGGCATGGTCATGGCAACTAATACAATAGTGGCGGTGACTCTTGGTACCTTACTGCCAATGGGTTTGAAACGCTTGAAGCTCGACCCTGCCTTGGTTAGTGGCCCGTTAGTGACTACAATGCTAGATACAATTGGATTTTTAACATTCCTGAGCCTAATTTCTCTAGCTTTAAACGTTTTTCACTTACCAACTTGAAAGGATTAAGGAGTGCTGAGTGAGGAGTTAGGAGTGAGGAGTTAGGAGTTAAGAGTTATTCTCCCTCATCCCCCGGTTGGTGAGCGAAGTCGAACCACATCCCCCTCATCTCCCTCATCTCCCGGTTGGTGAGTTTCGACTACGCTCAACTACCGCGAAGTCGAACCACATCTCCCTCATCTCCCCCACTCCCCAAATATGCCTACAACCACCTGGAATCGTCATCACGTTCTCTCTCTGTCCGACTTTACAGCGGCTGAATACAATACTGTTTTGCAAACTGCTGCTTCTTTTCAAGAGGTACTATCGCGGCGGACGAAGAAAGTACCAACATTGCAGGGACAGGTGGTGGCGAATTTATTTTTTGAACCTTCTACCCGTACCCGTAGCAGTTTTGAACTTGCTGCTAAACGCTTAAGTGCGGATACATTGAACTTCGCCGCCGCCTCGTCTTCGATGACCAAGGGAGAAACAATTCTCGACACAGCGAAGACCTATTTGGCTATGGGAACTGATATTATGGTAGTCCGGCATCGGGAGGCGGGAGTACCAAATGCGATCGCCCAAGAAATGGATCGTTTAGGTGTACGAGTTAGTGTCCTAAATGCTGGTGATGGTCAACATGAACATCCTTCCCAAGCACTGCTAGACTTATTTACCATTTGTACATTAATTGACCCCAATCATCCGCAACTGGAACTTTTAAAGGGCAAAAAAATTGCGATCGTTGGGGATATTTTGCATTCTCGTGTAGCGCGATCGAATATCTGGAGTTTCATCGCCAGCGGTGCCCAAGTACACCTCGCAGCACCACCCACACTTTTACCCAAGTTATTCGCCGAGTATATCTTCGAGGAGTCAGAACTCAGAACTCAGAACTCAGAATTCAGAACTCAGGAGTTTATTATCTCGGCATCCCCCTCATCCCCCTCATCCCCCTCATCTCCCTCATCCCGCCAACTATCCCTTCATTGGCAGCTAGAACCAGCTTTGCAGGATGCCGATTTTGTGATGACTTTGCGCTTGCAAAAGGAACGGATGACGGCTCATTTACTGCCAAGTTTGCGAGAATATCACCAGCTGTTTGGCATTACACGCACAAAACTGCAACTTTGTAAACCGAATGTCAAAGTTTTACATCCAGGCCCCGTAAATCGTGGTGTCGAAATTAGTTCTGAGTTGATGGATGACCCAGAATTTAGTCTCATTCAGTCGCAAGTTACCAGCGGTGTGGCTGTTCGTATGGCGTTGCTGTATTTATTAGGAAGCAGTAAAGTTTAATATAATCTACGTTGGAATATTTGTATTACGGGTAGTGGAAGTTGGCTATCTTTGCAAGGAAGCGTCAGTTCACACCCAAATACGGTTCGGTTAAGGTTTTTTGATTAAAATTCTAAATTCCAAAGACGCGATAAATCGCCGTCTCTACAATAATCAATCCTTCGTCTTGACGGTGATTTATCGCGTCTGGTGCCTTAACCGAACAGTATTGAGTTGACAACAGTTAATCAGTTGAAATTTTGCGTATTTATATGTCTAAAGTTATTGCTAACAATCCTTAAATTTTAAGACCATAGGACTATCTGAAAGAAAAATACTTAATCTCAGAGAAATTATCTATTCTTCCCATCGTATGAAGACACAACTCTATGATTTTGGGACACTGGAACTATAGAAGTCAAGAATTTCATGACTTTTAGAAGTGTCGGAGGTAAATAAATATGAAACCAATATTTTTGACGGCAGCAGCCTTACTCACTACGCTATCTTTAGCTGCTCCTATTCCCGTCAAAGCTGAAAACTCCGCCCCTGTCCGGCGTTTGCTGGAAACTAGAGAATGTTTTGGATGTGATTTAACAGGAGCAAATCTCAAAGGCGCTCATTTAATCGGTGTTGATCTGAGAAATGCAAATTTAAAAGGCGCTAATTTGGAAGGTGCTAACTTAGAAGGTGCCGATTTAACTGGTGCTAATTTGATGTCTGCTAATCTCACAGATGCCTTTGTTAGTGGTACTAGCCTCAATAATGCTAATCTCACCAACGTTGATTTTAGTAATGCTCATTTATACAATACTGAGGTCGATGGTGCTGTTTTGGCTAATATCGATTTAAGCGGTGCTGACGTGTTTAATACTGCTATTAGTGTTGGCGGCGAATATTAATCAATTTTGAATTTTAGATTGAGCCAATGCATAAAATCATGAGTTTGTCAAACAATTTTGGATTTTGAACCTTTAACCCAAAATCCAAAATTTAAAATCTAAAATTTTTTATTCCCCAGTAATGGACAACTCATTAACCCAGATTCTTGGACAAACTCCTCCTGGCGTTAATTCCAGCTCTTTTTCTACATAAATAATTGATTTCAAGAGTTCCAAGAAATCCCCAGCAACGGTTGCTGACTCAATACTCGTCTTCACACCTTTGTTCACTAGCCAACCATCAAACGGTAAAGAGAACGAACCTTGTAAAGATTTAACTCCTGCATGGAGGGCGCGTAAATCATCAATAAGAATCACGTTTTCTACAGTCTCTAAGCTAAATTCCTGCTCAGGCGTCGCTGTTGTAAAAACGTGATAAAAATTGGGACTAACGCTGACTTTTGCCCCAATATTCGCATTACCTGTAGGTTGAGCATTTAGCCTTTTGGCAGTGCCGGCACTATGAAGAAAACTTTTTAAAACGCCATTTTCAATTAGCGAAATTTGACGAGTGGGAGTTCCTTCACCATCAAAAGATTCTGCGCCTACATTAGCTGGGTGCAGTGCATCATCGTAAACTGAAAGCAGAGGGGAAGCAATTTGCTTGCCTAAATCATCAGGAGTGGATAAACTCTGATTATCCAAAATACTTTGGGCATTGAACAAGTTAGAAAAAGCGCCCAACAGACTTAAGAAAGCTTCCGCCGAGAAAACAACTCGATATTTGCCAGTTTGAATTTTTTCATAATTCAAGTGGCTAATATTTTTGTCTGCGGTTTCTTTGATACAACCATTAATGTCTAGATTATCTAAACTGTGGTTGATTCTAAAAGCGCCTCCACTGCGAGGTTTTTTGCCTTCTTCCTCACTTTTGCTGTAAAGATAAATTGATGCTAAGGAGTGAGATTCAGTTCTCAGGGCACCGTCGCTATTGAGATAAAATCTGTCAATATCTCTTTGAGCTAAGCTATTGTATGGTACACCTTTAATTGCTGGATGTGCTGCTAGTAATTCTTTTTCAGCTACCAATAGTTTTTCTATCAGCTCAGCAACAGGTGCTTGGGGCGCCTTCTCCTCATGTTTATTGGGGATAGGAATAGTAGCTTCGGGACTAAAATCAGGAACATTTTCTTTAACACCAAAAAAACTGGCTTCGTAGGCAGTTTTTAAAGCTAATTCTAATCCTTTGGGATCTACATCTGTGGTGCTGGTGACACCCATTGTATTATCTTCATTCCAGACACGAACAGTAACACCAGAGCGATTTGAAGCTTTGACTTGTTTTGGCTCTCCTTGATCTACTTGCACGCTAGTATCATCTACTGTTGAGCCATAAATGTCAAATTTTTTGATGCCAAGCTTATTAGCATTGTCCTTGGCAGAATTTGCAATTTCATTGATATTCGGCATGGTCAATTTTAGATTTGGGATTTTAGATTTGGGATTAGCAGCTATTTTATTTTGGATATTAGATTTGGGATTTTGGATGTTAAGTTATTCCACATTAAAGTTTCATATCTTGGGCGGGCGAGACGCCCAGCCCACAAGAAATGCATAGTTTAATAGTTATGCAAATTAAATGTGGTTTCAGCTCGTTGCAAATCCAAAATCCAAAATCTAAAATCCAAAATTCTTATCGTCCACCCACTGTAATAGAATCAACTTTGATGTGTGGTTGTCCGACTGTGGTGTAAATACTGCCGCTGACGGAACCACAAAAACCTGGGGCAATTTCTAAATCTTGGGAACACATGGAAATTTTGTTCATAATTTCCGTGGCTTCACCAATTAGAATTGCTCCTTTTAATGGTTTGGTGATTTTGCCATTTTCAATCAAATAAGCTTCATCGACACCAAAGTTAAATTGACCTGTAGCACCAACGCTACCGCCACCCATTTTTTTACAGTAAATGCCTTTATCAATAGAGGCAAATAAATCTTCAATGCTATAGTCGCCGGAATCAATATAAGTATTACGCATCCGGCTAGCGGCGGCAAAGGTGTAGTTTTGGCGGCGTCCGCTTCCAGTTCTGGGGTGTCCGGTGAGTATGGAACCTGTTCTATCTGCTAAGAAGTTTTTGAGAACGCCTTTTTCAATTAATAGGGTTCTTTGAGCCGGCATACCTTCGTCGTCCATATCAATTGTTCCGAAGGCATTTTCAGCACGTCCTTCATCCCAAGCTGTTAAACTTTCGTGGGCAATTTTTTCGCCTTTTTTGTTCGCAAAGGGAGAGGTATTGCGTTCAATTTGAGTGGTTTCTAGGAGGTGTCCGCAAGCTTCGTGGAAGATTACGCCGCCAAAATGATTGGCCATAATAATGGGGTAAGTACCTGATTCCACGTAATCTGCGTAGAGCATTTTTCCAGCGGATTCTGATATTTTTTCGGCAGCTTGTTGATAATCCCAGGTTCTTAGGAAGTTGGCATCGCTAGTGTTACCAGCGCGATCGCCAATTGAGGTACGATTAGCACCATCAGCACACAACAAGTTAAATCCGACTGATTGGGTGAGGCGAATGTCACGGGCAAAAACACCGTCACTGGCGGCGACTAAAACTTCTTGCCAATCTCGAAAATAACTAGCGCGGCGGGATTGGACGTGGCTAGCTTTTTGTTTCAGGTAAGCAGTACCATCGAGGAGGACTTCTCCCATTTCGCGGATGGAACTACACACTGGTAGCCATGCATCTTTGCCTCTTTTGGTGGCGTAGTCTCTAAGTAATTCGAGGTTGATTTCTGGGATAAAAGAACTAGGTGCGGGTAGTTGTAATCCCATAATCGAAAGACCTTTTTCTAAGGCTGCTTTCAAACCCGAAAAGGAAAGGTCATTAGTACTGACATAGCAATCAGCTTTACCGCGAAATACTCTGACTCCGGCGCCTGTAGACAGACTCGGTGAAATACTGGTGATGGTGTCGTCTTCTGCAAGACAACTGATGTAGTTACGACGTTCTAAGAACAATTCGATGAAGTCAGCACCAGCGGCGCGTCCTAGCCCCAAAAGGGTAGCCAGGGGGGCTTCCCAGGTTTCATCGAAACGCTCTGGGGTGGAAGAATATTGTAAGGTGGGAAGTTGATTCGAGAGAAGTAGCGTACTTGTAAGCATGGGTAGCCTCGTCTGCTGGCGTAATTCAGAGATTTGACTGAAAAATCCTGGTGTGTTCAGTCTAACAAATGAGTGAAAGCCACAGTTGGCTCAAAGGCAGTGTGGATTTCCCTCCCATTACAGTAAACCTCTTGCAAAAAGCACTTTTGCAAGAGGTGGGAAAAGGGAAAAGGTTAAAGGGGAAAGGGAAAATACCAAACCTTTCCCCCTTTCCCCTTCCCCTTTTCCCGACTTATGCAAGAAGTCTAATGAGATGCACTTATATGTATTTAGCTTGCACTTGTGTTCACCAAAGGAACTACAAAATGCTTAACAGGTATGGGATGATAATTACGAATTAGGAATTATTATCACTCCTAGTGAATATGTAATTTTGTTTGCTGATGAGATGAATTTGAACCACATTCTCCTTGTCAGTTTTATTTACGATTTGCAATTTTCAGTGGAATTCTTGCTGTTTCTGGCTCGTTGAAAGTTTGATCTAAATTGGGAATTGGTCTTGTGGACGATAGATTCTTAAACAAAAGCTTCAGTGTGCGAACAATAGTTTTGAGAATTTTCATTTTGCTGGCAGTGGGCTTTTGATCGTATCTCAAAACCATAGGAATTTCTACGATTCTGGGTTGGAATACTTTAGCTTTGAGCAGTAAATCTATCATGCAAGCAAATCCACTTTCAGTGAAGAGATTGTCCCCATAATACACATCCAGTTTAGTGAGGAAATTACGGTTATATAGTCTGTAACCACACGTATAATCTCTGACACCTGGGACGCGGGCTGCGATTCTAAATAGCCAACTTGCTCCGTAGCTCATAAACTCTCTAAATTTTGATAAGCCAACGACTTTAGAGCCTTTGCGATATCTAGATGCGATCGCAATATCATAACCACCAGCTATCATCGCATCATACATCTTGATTAACAGTTCTGGTGGTTGAGTATTATCGCAATCCATTGCGGCTAAAAAATCCCCTTCTTGAGAAATTTCCAAGAAAGTTGTGAAGCCTGTTTTAATTGCTTGACCTAAACCACCATTTTTGAGATGTTGTACCAATTTTAGCGATACACCAAGGGATTGAGATTGTTCTATGGCAGTTTCAGCAGTGCGATCGCTACTGCCATCATCAACTAAAATCAGTTGGATGTCCATCTGAGAAATTTGCTGCAATTGCTGAAATCTTTGGAACAACGGACGAATTGATTCTTCCTCGTTGTATGCGGGTAAAAGAACAAAAAGACTCATAAATGCCTCATGTGATTTTGAAAATACCAGTACTCAAATTTCAAGAATTTAGTAATGTTGATTTTTTGAGAAATTCATCAACGTGTCTGACAACTGCGTTGTTATTGACACTATCATTCACAAGTTGTGAGGTGTTGACAACAAAAAAATCAGCGTTTTCAGTACTCACTTTGGGAACAAGACTTGAATAGTCTAAAACTTGTAGTGGCTGTACTTTTATCGCTCGATTTATGTGTGCTGCCACAATGTCATCTTGTTTGAGTTCTGGGAACATCAAACGTATACCCTGGAAAAATACTTCCTGCAATTCCTCATCTGGCCGTTTTAACAACGGGTCAGTGGAAAGTATATATTTTGGTAGGAATGTCATGTGATATCCTGCTGTTTCTTCCAGAGAAACTAAGTTGCTCATACCAATAACTCCGGTAAACGGAATATTTCTATCGGCAATATTGACTACGTAATAAGGAACTAAAGCCTTGCGAGTAATCAGCACCATACAAATTACACCCAGGTACTCTACTGTTTCACGAGTCTGGGAAACTTTCACCAGTTCATTTGCAACAACCTGTTGCAGGATATTAACTGGCCCGGTAAAGATGACTTTATCAAAATGTTCCTTTTTCCCTTGAGATTCTACCCAAATTCCACCCTCTTGAGCAGGTGCGATATATTCCACCGCAGTACCTGTACGAATATCACCTCCAGCAGCATCAATTAATTTTTCTAACCTGTCTATTACAGTTTTGTAACCGCCAGAAACATAACCAAGTTGTTCTTTACTTGATGAAGAATCCCGCGCTGAAAATAGTCTTTTGATGTAAGCCCAAATAAAAACAGCTGATATTCGTTTATAGTTCTCTCCTAATTTAGATAAAAGCAATGGTTTCCAAAGCTTTTCGTATGTATTTCTACCACCGAGCTTTAATAGCCAATCTTCAACTAAAATCTTTTCCAACCGCTGCCAATTATTCAGGCGTGAACCATATAAAAGAGTAAAAGCTAATCTAATTTTACCAATCAGCCCAAACAGAGGAAAGCGCAGAAACTCTATAGCGTTACTGATGGAATAAAATTTTTTATTGTCATAAAAACCTGTTAAGCTACGATGCCAACGCAGTTTATCTCCAAGCCCAATATCTCTAATAAAATTTATTAAGTGAGTATCAGATGGTAGGATAACGTGATAGAAGCGATCCCACGTAAATAACCCGTAATCATGATAGGTGGTGAGTCCACCAAGCTGGTTATTGTTATCGAAAACAGTTACTATATTTCCTTGGTGTGAAAGACGTTGAGCTAATACTAGCCCAGTTATTCCTCCGCCAATGATGCCAATTTTCATAAACTTACATTTTTCTAGGGATGTTGTTCAAATTTATCTTCCGACTTTGTTAACATTCATAACTAGTTGAGCTATTAATGCACAACAAGAATGACGCCAGTGATGATAATTGAAATTCCTAACCACTGGCTCAATACAACCTTCTCTTTTAGAAGATAGTGAGAAGCGATCGGTATAAGTGCATACATTAATCCTAGAACTGGAAATGCTTGACTCAAAGGAACTGTCCGCAACACATAAAGCCACAATAAAGTCATTAATGCATAGCAGATAAACCAAATTACAAAATAACGAGAGAATAAGAGATTGCGGATGGATGCGCTTGCTTCGTTGCTAGGAGTAGAAATGTGAAGTCCATACTTTAGTGATAGGTTAGCTATCGTTCCAAACAAAACTACAAGTATTAAATTTAGCCAATTAATGATGTTCATTTGTTAATATTTTTTAAATCTAATTCTTGAGTTTATTTGGAATTTTTCAGGGGAATAACTACTAAAAGAACACCAACGAAAATAGTAAATACTCCCAATATTCGAGTTAGTGTAATCTCTTCATTAAAAAAATAATATGAGCCTAAAAATATACCGACATAGTTTAAACTAGTTACTGGATAAGCAATACTCAATTTCACAGTTCGCAGAGCTAATATCCAAGTTACTATTCCTAAACAATAAACGGTAATAGATAGTGCCAACTGCTGAATAAATTCCCAAGTAAATAGTCCTTCATGGCTATTACTCATGGTGTGCTTCATCAGCAATTGTCCAGAAATACTAAATAAAATACTGACAAGCAATATAATATATGATGTTATTTGAAAACGTGAAAGTTGTAACATAATTTTCATAGTTCATTTACCTCAATGGCAATAGTCGGTAAAAACCAGACAGTAACAACCTATCGTTTTAAAACTTGTGAATTTTGGTCACACCTTATCAACAATTTGACCTCCCACTTCAGCAAATAGACAAGAAAATTAAGAAGGTTCACTTGAAGGGAGTGGGGTCAAAATGACCATAGAAGCTCATGTCCTAGAGTTAACAACTGAATATTATCGACTTTGGAAGCAGTGTAGTTGCTGTATCGTACCAGCTTCCGATTTTTCCGCACCCACCCAGTTACACTTCAGAACTAATATTTAGACAAAGGTCATACAGGATGCAGGCATAGTAAAGGTTGAGAGCTTTGCTACAAATTCATCCTAAATAAAGTTTACCAATGCGCGATCGCTTAGTTTTAGAGAATATTCATTCTTAACATTTAAGCGAGTATAAATGGATGCATAAAATTTTTATTAATCCATTCATTAGGTTTAATTAGTTGTACGTATCCTGCTGTAGAATTTTGTTGAATACGCTACTGAACTTGTCAAGCCATTAACTCATATATCTAAAATTACCTAAATTAATAATTTCCCTCAATTGGTTAGAGGACAGTTTATTAATTTATCGATGTGTATAAGGTTCATTTTCACTCACAGACATACCTGTAAGCTGGGCTGAAAAATACGTCGCTAAATTTGTGGACTAGCTCTCTTTAGACATGGGAACACAACGGCTGGCAAAATCTTCTTGACCTCGGGTAGACCCTTGAGATAGATGAATTGCTTTACACTTTTAGCGTAACTTTACTCAATGTCCAAATCGAGCATTTGATGAGACTAACGTTAATCTAAAATAGCGTCGTCTGAAATAATCAAAGTTTGCAGCAATTAAATCTGATTCTAGTGTTTTTGCATTGTTAATGTTAAGCTTGGTTGATCTTTATGAATTGCATGTATTTTTGACTTGAGTTGTTTCTCAATTTTTTTTCTACATGTAATTACTTACTAGAATACCACGAGAAAAGCGTGTTGCAAATTTACCGTCGTACTTTATCAAAAATTTACTTTCCCAGAATTTCCTTAAACAAAAACTTCATAAAGTAAACAGTCTCTTCTATAATCAAGTTTTATATATGAAAATTTGTATATAAAACTTTTATTTAATTTTTGAAAAAACTCCGTATATTTCCAAAAGACTGATTCTGTATTCCCTGCTCCCTCCCTAGCTATGCAAATAAGTTCACAAATCAAAGCGGATTACTATATTGAGTCTTGGATGTTCAACTTTGAAAAATCACAATTCAACACCAGAAATTTATTTAACCAAAATTTATGTAAACAAAAGCTTTATACAATAAATAGACCGATCTTGAAAATAGGGAGTAGGGAGTAGGGAGTAGGGAGTAGGGGAGGAAACCTTTTTTATCTTTGGTTGTGAAAATCCAGAATAGACCCATGTGCTATATGAAGTTTTATGAAAAAACTATAGATTTATAAAGCACTTTTTCGGTACTAAACTTGCATAATGAGTGGGACTTTAGCTTCAAAGTCTAAATAAATTATCAAGTCTAGAATTTACTTTGCTTAAGGAAAATTTTAACTTGAACAACACCCCAAGCAAGGGCTAACCGTAGCACGAAAATATACCCTTTTTCAAGGGGCAAACACAACGTGATTTGATGCTGGAATTTATTGTAACTACAGTCTGAAAAATTCTATAGGAATCATATTTGATTTCTGAAAAAATCTAAGTATTTGTAGGGTGTGTTAGGCGTAAGCCGTAACGCACCATCTCAAGCTTTTGGTGCTTTACGCTCCGCTAACGCACCCTACGTAATATTTCAAAAATCAAATACTAGTCCTATAGTGCCTTACCTAGCATCAGGTTAATCTTCTGAAGGAGGAGATCGAGCTACTTTGTTAGGAAATTTTATATTTAAAAAGTAAGTTCAAAGCAATCAAAACCATACTCATAGGCAAAAAGCCCGTGTTGACGGCTTTCTTCCATTAGCTGTCTAATAATTTCCAGCGCTTTAAAGTTGAGAAAAATTTAATTTCTGGTGGTTGAAATCATTTAGTTTCTCTGGGTGCTTTTCCTGTGACTTGAGTTTGTTTAGAGTCATTTTCTTGCAAAAGTTTGTTAGTAATCAGGAAGACAATGATTAATAATCCAAACTGAAGCTGCCAGGGTGCTAATACTAGACTGAAAATCAAGCTAATAGCTGCAAAAACACCTGCCAGATATGCAATTTCATCAGTACTCTTTTTAAACAAGTAGCCAGTAGCTAAAGCAGTACACAGTGGTATCAGGAAAAACAAAGCCATTGCCAATCACCTATGGACTAAAAATTGTGGTGTTTATAAAAAAATTGAAATCCTTTTTGCAATTGTGGTTAATCTTACATCTAAGAAGGTTTTAGCTACAATACTCCATCGATATAAATCTTATAAAAAGTCAAGATGACGCAATTTTGTATTTTACACCTTGGGCGGAGGACAAAAAGCCACAAGCCAGTTGCTATCGTGGTTAGGGAGATGAGGGAGAAAAATCATGGTTGTCTTTGAGCGATCGCAGATTGTTAGAATTGGAAGTCTCAAAGTGTACTATGGCAGCTAAATTCTATGTGGGCAAGGAATTGTCCGGTAAATTAGCTTAAAACTTTGGGCTGGTGTCGGGAAAACGATCTAGCATATTACCTTTAGAAGTATGATTTTCACCTGAAATAGTCGATGCTGAACATTCCTCAATTACTGGCAACTGAATTAGACCTCAAACCACATCAGGTGCAAAACGCGCTAGAACTTTTGGCTGAGGGTGCAACGATTCCGTTTATTGCACGTTACCGTAAAGAGCGCACCAACGAAATGAATGAAGTGCAACTTCGCAATCTGGCCGATAGATATACTTATTTAACAGAACTTGAAGAACGTAAATCTGTCATCTTAACTGCGATCGCCGAACAAGGTAAACTCACAGACGAACTCAAAGCGAAAATCACATCTTGTTTACAAAAAACCGAACTTGAGGATCTATACTTACCGTATCGACCAAAGCGACGCACCCGCGCCACCATCGCCAGGGAAAAAGGACTCGAACCCCTAGCGGAGTTCATCAAGTCGCTAAATGTTAAAAATGCTACAGTAGCTTCCTTAGAAGAAGCAGCAACTAAATATATTTCTGAAACTAAGGGAGTAAAAACAGCAGAAGAAGCGCTCAAAAGTGCTGCTGACATCTTAGCGGAAGAAGTAGCTGAAAAAGCTCACCTACGCGCACATATCCGCGATTATTTCCTAGAAGAAGGGGTATTTGTCTCCCGCATCAAAGATGATTACCCCGAAGGTACAACCAAATTTGAGATGTACCGTAACTATCAAATAAAGGTAAAAAATATTGCACCCCATAATATGCTGGCGTTGTGTCGGGGTGAAGCTGAGAAAGTATTAAGCTTTGAAATTGCTTTCGATGAAGATACGGTGCTTTATTATCTTGAGTCCCAAGAAATTAAAACCAAAGTCCGGACAATTCGGGATTTTTATCAGGCGATGTTGAAGGATGCATTCAACCGTTTAATGAAAGTCTCTCTAATGGGAGAGGTAATTTCCCAGAAAAAAGTTTACGCAGACATGGAATCAATCAAGACATTTGAAGCAAATCTGCGGGAGTTGCTGTTATCTGCCCCAGCAGGAATGAAGCCAACCCTAGCCATAGACCCTGGCTTTAGAACTGGGTGTAAAGTTGTAGTACTCGACCAAACGGGCAAATTTTTGGAATACCAAGCGGTATTTCCCCACCAAGCCACTGAACAGCGACTCAAAGCTGCACAAACAATCAAAAATTTGATTGAAAAGTACAAAATTGAGTTAATCGCCATTGGTAACGGTACAGCGTCCCGCGAGACAGAGGAGTTTGTCTCACAAGTCTTACAAACCACAGAACGCAAACCAGTTAAGGTGATGGTCAATGAGTCTGGTGCATCTATATATTCTGCGAGTAAAGTAGCCCTAGAAGAATTTCCTAACTTAGATGTTACCGTGCGTGGCGCAATTAGTATCGGCCGACGTTTGCAAGACCCCTTGGCGGAACTGGTGAAAATCGATCCTAAATCCATTGGTGTGGGACAATATCAGCACGATGTCGATCAGAAGTTATTGAAAAAGAAATTGGATGAAACCGTAGAAAGCTGCGTTAACTACGTAGGTGTAGACTTAAACACCGCCTCCAAAGAACTGCTAACTTCCGTCTCTGGAATTACCCCAACAGTCGCCAATAATATTGTTGCCCATCGCAACCAGAATGGAGCCTTTAAAAATCGCCGCCAACTGTTGAAAGTTCCCAAATTAGGACCAAAAGCCTTTGAACAAGCAGCAGGTTTTCTGCGAATTCGCGGTGGTGAGAACCCATTAGATAATACAGCAGTGCATCCAGAGAGTTATTCTGTAGTAGAAGCGATCGCATCTGATTTAAATGTGCCATTAAATCAGGTGACGCAAATTGCCGAAAAACTCAAAAAAACCAATCTGAAAAAATACGTTACCGATACCGTCGGCGAACCAACACTCCGGGATATCCTCAGCGAACTGGAAAAACCAGGTAGAGACCCCCGTGCTGAGTTTAAGTATGCCACCTTTAAAGAAGGAATTAAAGAAATTACCGACTTAAAGGAAGGAATGGAACTAGAGGGAATGATTACTAATGTCGCCAACTTCGGTGCATTTGTGGATATCGGCGTACATCAAGATGGTTTGGTGCATATCTCCCAACTTGCTGATAGATTCGTAGATGATCCTCAGAAAGTTGTGAAGGTAGGACAAGTTGTCAAAGTCCGGGTACTAGAAGTCAACGAGAAATTAAAGCGAATTAGTTTGTCCATGAAAGCAGTTAAGCAATAATTAGAAATAGCAGATGGCAGTTTATCAAGTCCGACTCATCAATGCTAGTCTGGGATTAGATTGCACCCTTCAAGTACCAGACGATCAATATATTCTGGATATGGCGGAAGATGCTCATATCCGCCTCCCATCTGGGTGCAAACAAGGCGAATGTTCTGCCTGTATCGCCAAACTTGTCAGCGGTGAAATAGATCAAACTGAGCAAAAATTTCTCCGTCCCAGTGAAATACAGGCTGGTTATGTAGTGACTTGTGTAACTTATCCCTTGTCTGATTGTATTTTAGAAACCCATCAAGAACAAGTCTTATATAAATCAGCCCTTTACTATAAGCCTGAGTCGGGAAAATCTGAGTGATTGTTACCTTGTGATATTAAATAAATCTTAAATTTTTCAGGTGTGTTCAATAAATGTAACACTACTCGAAAAACGTTACACTGTAGGGACGCACAGCTGTGCGTCCCTACATATTACATATATAGTAATACCATTTCTGTTTGAAGATGCGCCTTATAAGACTGATGCAAAACTACACACTGTAGCGGCAATTCATGAATTGCCGCCACGCGAATAGAGCGCAGCCTCATATAGAATTGGTATAAGAAGATTCGACCTAACGATAGAAGTCAATTCTATCTTCCAAGAGAGGTTAAAATCTAGCACCTAGTTAAAGATGAAATAAGAAGTTTCAAAGAAAAAATCTTTATTAGGTAAAAACAATGTTGACGCCATTTTTAACTGCCCTAGCTACAGCTTTAAGTTTGTTAATTGTTGATTTAGTTGTTCCAGATGTTGACATTGCTAATTTTCCCGCAGCTTTAATTGCCGCCTTCGTAATTGGTTTAATTAACGGTTCACTTAAGCCGATTCTTTCTACCCTTTCCCTACCACTCAACTTTTTAACATTTGGAGCATTTTCCCTCATCATCAATGGTTTTTGCTTCTGGTTAGCAGCGGCGCTAGTTCCTGGGTTCTCAGTTCACGGACTTATCGGTTTTATTCTCGGTCCTGTGATTCTGTCTTTTGCTAACACCTTGATTAACAACTACTTTGTTGAAAGAAACCTTTTAACCAGCAGTGGAAGTGTAAAAAACCAAGGTGAATTACCCTCTAGATAAGTATCAGCCCGAGTAGAAACGCTAATTCTAATTTACTCGCGTTTCTACTCCAAATCAAATATCAGAATTAAGATAACTCATTAGATGGATTTCTTAATGCAGTATCTTCCAGAGAATGTAAGTAAACAAATTCACACACTTGTAACAACATCATGAAATTAGTTCGTTATCTTCTAGGTTTGCTAGTGCCTCCTTTAGGCGTTTTCTTGACAGTTGGAGTTGGCCCGACATTGATTATTAACATTTTGCTCACACTTCTCGGTTGGCTTCCCGGTAGTATTCATGCAATTTGGGTTATTGCCAAGTATGACGAACAACTGAGTCGAGAAGGACGTATTTACTAACTAATACGCGAGATTAATTTTAGGCATCTGAAGTAGGGTGCGTTACGGCTTTAGCCTAACGCACCATTTCATTTTAATAATGATACAAATATGTTGGTAAAGCAATTTCTATGAGTGTCAAAAATACAAGAATTTATAGTAGTTTCCATGCATTTAAACCACATACTTTGTAGGGGCACAGCAATGCTGTGCCCCTACAAAGTATGTGGTTGATTACCTAAATTAAGAGGTGCGTTAGCCTTTGGCATAACGCACCCTACCGAAAATGAGTTAATAGATAAATACTATATCTATCTATTTATGAATAGTTTCCCGCTCTTTATCAGCAGGTTCCTTATCTTTGAACAAGTCAGCCGCAGTTAACAGTAACTCTCTCAAAGTTTGTTTAATCTGATGCTCTTTTCTGGCTAAAGATGTACCTGCTTCACCTAGTTTATCTTCCAACTGCGATCGCTTTTGTTCTACCTGCACAGCAATAGATTCGGCTTGGGGACGAGCTTGATTATACCAGTGTTTTGCCTCATCTAGATAATCTTGAACCTCCATAGAACGCCCACCATAGCGTGCAGCCATATTAGCTCGAACAATGGCTAGCTGTGCTTGTAGTTGCGCGTAACGTTTCTTTAACAATGCCACTTCTTCACTATCTTTAATGGCATTAACAGCAGAATCAATTGCAGTTTTAGTACTAGCGGGTTTTTCTTTACCTGTCTCTTCAATTTCTGCCAAAATTACATCAACTTCTTGCTGGAGTTGTTCTTCTTCACCATCCAATTGAGCCTGTAGCCGCTTGATATCTGCCTGGGTTTTAACAATAGATTCGTGCCTTTTACTATTAATTCCTTCCAAGGCTCCTTCAATGGAAGCTGTCACTTCATCTTTGAGTTCGCTGCCTTTTTCTTGGAAGTTTTCAATGACAGCAGAAACCGCATCTCTAACCAGGCTACGAATTTCACTAGAACCTTGTTTGAACTCTGAGGCTACTTGAGAAACTGCGGATTTGACAATTTCTCGAATCCGTTCAGTTCTTAATTGTCCGGTTTCTTTAGCTTGTTGCAAGTCTGTTTGAATTTGTTGTTTGATATTGTTAGGCATTTTCAACTCTGGAGATTTTACTAATTGGGATAAAAATTTCTAGACATGATTCTACATACTCATTATGGCGTAGCCTTATTTTGCTAGGCACTTCCTTTAGATAGAAAGTCACAAACCCAAAGAAGTGTTGCCTATTTGTGAGATGATGAATATTTGCTGGTAGTAATTGAGAATCAAATATGTGGCGAGTGAATATTACTTGTTCTGGTGATGCGTGGAAGGTTTATGGTACTCAATTTAAGGCGATCGCCGAAAAATATCAAGGTGAATTAATTGGTTCCAAAAAAATGCCCGACGGCACCCGCATCATGTCATATAAAATTGAAGATGTTAGCGATGCAGAAGCTTTTCAGGAAGATTGTGCAAATTTTGCTGGATTTACATCTGATTTTGAATCTCTGTAACATAACAGAATTCAGAAGCAAAACAAATTTTATCTCTAGCTTTGAGACTTAGTTTGTGTATCCATTTAAATTGACTGTATTTGTGATGAGACTGATTTTTGTAACCAGTATTTTAAAATCCGGAGAAGTTGAGTGAAAAAAATCCTAACTTTGGTATTAGTAATTTTTCTATTATTAATAAGTACTTTCACGTTACCAGTTAATGCAGCAGACGCAGTTAATGGTGAACAAATATTCAGCATTCATTGTGCTGGTTGTCATATTAATGGTGGTAACATAGTCAGGCGGGGTAAAAACCTAAAAAAGCAAGCGCTCAAAAAATATGGTATGGATTCAATAGAGGCAGTTATATCGATAGTTACCAATGGTAAAAGTAATATGTCAGCCTACAAAGACCGCCTCAGCGAACAGCAAATTCAAGATGTTGCTGCTTATGTTATTGAACAAGCTGAAAAAGGCTGGCGTTAAAATAACTTATCACTCCTAACTTGAAAATGAACTTACCCGCAGCTAGTCGTCTCCAATTCACCCCTGATTTAAACATTTGCCGCATATTAAATGGGATGTGGCAAGTCTCTGGCGCACACGGACGCATTAATCCCCAAGCTGCCATTGATAGTATGTTCAAATATTTAGATGCAGGCTTTACCACTTGGGATTTAGCAGATCATTACGGCCCCGCAGAAGACTTTATTGGTGAGTTTCGTTGTCAACTAATTGATACCCGTGGCAAAGATGCTTTATCCCAAGTACAAGCCTTTACAAAATGGGTACCTCGTCCTGGGAAAATGACCAAAAAATTCGTCGAGGAAAATATTGATATTTCCCTGAGAAGGATGAATGTGCAATCATTAGATTTGATGCAATTTCATTGGTGGGAATATCGAGATCAAAATTATCTAGATGCCCTCAAATATATGGCAGAACTGCAAACAGAGGGCAAAATTAAGCATTTAGCTTTGACTAATTTTGACACGGAACACTTAAAAATTATTACCGAAGCAGGCATTAAAATTGTTTCTAACCAAGTACAATTTTCACTGGTCGATCGCCGTCCCGAAGTGAAAATGATTGAATTTTGTCAACAGCATGATATCAAACTTTTTACTTACGGTACAGTTTGCGGTGGTTTGTTATCAGAAAACTACTTGGGTAAACCAGAACCACGAGGATTTGATTTAGCTACTGCTAGTTTGAAAAAATACAAAAATATGATCGATGCTTGGGGTGGTTGGCAATTATTTCAAGAGTTGCTTGCTATCCTCAAGGAAATTGCAAATAAGCATGGGGTAAGCATTGCCAACCTGGCAGTACGTTACATTTTAGACCGGCCAAGTGTGGGAGGTGTAATAGTTGGTGCCAAACTTGGGGTATCTGAACATATAGAAGATAACGCCAAAGTCTTTAATTTTAGTTTAGATGGTGACGATGGCGATCGCATTAATGGTGTCTCTCGCCAATCACGCGATTTGTATCAGCTAATCGGCGATTGTGGAGATGAATATCGGCGATGATATAGCAATTCTATCTGATTTGCGATCGGTCAAAAGATGCATATCAAAATCACTGAATTTTAGATTTTAAATTTTGGATTTTGGATTGAAGATTCAAAATCCAAAATTGATTGACTCTGCAAATAATGAGCCTCAATACCCAAAAAGAAGATTTTAGTTACGCTTATGTTTACGCCGTCACCGCAACTGCTGGCTACTCCTTGCAAGCAGCCACACGTAGGTTAGATGATAGCGGCATCGACGCTACAATCACCGTACCCGGAAAACTCAACTCCAAGCGTCTGCCGAGATTTGATGTACAAATCAAATCTACATCCCAAAGAATTCTGAAAAAAACATCGATTAAATACAGACTCAGCGCCAAAAACTATGACGAACTCCGGGAAAACGATCCTTTCGTGCCACAACTATTAATAGTTGTTTTAGTGCCAGAAGAAGTTAGCAACTGGTTATCCCAAACCGAAGAATCCCTATGCCTCAAACGCAGCGGGTACTGGCTATCATTGCGCGGACAACCACCAGTTGATAACAAGACGAACATCACTGTGGAAATTAAGCGTCAAAATATATTTAGCCCCGATGCACTCAAAACCATAATGTCACGCATCGCTGTTGGAGAATCACTATGACAGCTATTTTCCCGGATGTGGAAAAATTCAAATATATCGACCCGCTACAAGTAGAAACTTACTTAGTTGGGCATGGTTGGCAGCAACAGCAACGTCAGGGTGATAAAGCTGGCATTTGGACTTTAGACGGCTTTGAAATTCTACTTCCCCTCAAAGCAGAAATTATCGACTTTTCTCGTCGCATGGCGGAAGTTGTTGAAACTTTGGCATTAGCAGAAACCAGATCCCAACAGTCAATTTTGGGTGACTTAATTACAAATGCACCCAACACTACTATTCAAGCAGTCGTCACGCACATCGCCACACCTAACGCAGATCGCCTGAGTGGAGAAATTACTTTTCTGGGCATTGTTGTTGATAAACTGCGTCCCATCCACACTGAATTAGCCGATCGCGACTACATTCTGGCACTGAAAGCTTACCAAGAACGCTTACCCGTTTATTGCACGGGTGACTTAATTAAGTCTAACGGTATATTTATTCTGAAAAATCCCCATAAATTTCGCCTGGATGATACTGAATAATGTTCCTACGCCGTGATATTCCTTGGCTGAAGATTCCAGATTACGAATGATTGCAACAAAGCTTTCGCGTTTTTTGTTGGCGATCGCATTAATGCTGTCTCTCGTCAATCACGCGATTTGTACCAGCTAATCGGCGATTGTGGAGATGAATATCGGCGATAATGCTTTGTGAAAATTTAGGACTACCTGAAATGATGCGTAAGTCCTAGGTATCTGAGTTTTCGTGAATGATTTAGGTATGCTATGTACTGGATATAATTGGTTTTTGAAGACGCGATAAATCGCGTCTCTACAAGAGGGGTTTGGTTTGATACGATCGCAAAACTGAATTACGAATTATTTTGATCGGTTTCCGTCTTGTTTTCGATAACAGTTGGTGTTGCGAGAGTTTCTAAAGAAACCTGGCTTGATGTGCCAGTTATTACTTGATTATTGCCACGCACTAGCTGACTGATTTGACCGATTAGTTCACCTAATTTACCTTCGTCAAGTAAAGTATTTATTAAGGAAAGTCCGCTAGTAGATAGTAGCAATTTGTTAATATCTTGACTGCCGTTGCTGCCATTTGCACCAGGGAATGAATAAATGCGAGTATCTCCTAAAACTCCCGGTTGTGGTGCTAAGGCAGTGACAATTTCTGGTAGTTTGTCGGCTAATTCTGGCCAAATAGTTGTAATAATTTTGGCAGTGAGATTGGCGTTACTGATAGAATTTTCAGCGGAAATGTTTGCTCTAATACCCTCGGCTTCTGCTAAAACTCGATCGCGGTTAGCTGCTGCGAGGGTGCGAATTGCTTCTGCTTCTAATTCTGCTGCTTCTTGGGCTATTTCGGCTTGACGACGACGGCGGAAAGCATCGATTTCGACAACGTTGCGATCGCCGATACTCCGTTCTTGCGCTTCCCGTTCGGCTGCAATAATCGATAGCTGTTTGTTGCGTTCGGCTTTTTCCACTTCCCCGGCGGTTTTAACTGATTCCTCGGCTTTGGCTTGTTGTGCTTGTGCAACAAAGCTTTCGCGTTTTTTATTGGCAATGGCGATCGCCACATCTTCTTGAGCTAGTTTTGCCAGTCGTTCTGACTCAGCTATCTGTACTTGTGCTTGGAGCTTTCCGGATTCTACACTTTGTTGACGTGTAATCTCTGCTAGTTCAGATTCCTGTTTTTGCAGCGCTTGTACTACCTTTAGCTGCTTATTCCGTTCTTCTAGAGAAATATCAGCTTCAATTTGGCTTTGTTGCACCGATAATTTTTTGCGGATTTCTTCTTCTTCAACTGATTTTTCCTGCAAAATTTTAGTTCGGCGTACTGTTGCAGCTTCCCGATCTTTGGATTCTTGAATTTCCCGTTCTCGCTGGGCTTTTAGTGCTTCTACTTGCAATTTTTGCTCTAATTTCGCACTTTCTTGTTCTTGGGCAATTTGTAGCGATCGCTTTTGGGCATCCAATTCTTTTTGCTCAATTGTCACTTGTGCTGCTAACTCAACTTCCCGTTTTTGTTGAATCGATCGCTGAATAATTTCGGTTCGCAAGCGCACGCCTTGGGCATCAAAAAAGTTATCTGGATCGTAGGTAACACTTTCTAATATTTCGGAAATAGCAATGTTATTTAAAGTTAAGCCGACTTTTTTCAAATCCGTCCCAACTAAGTTCAGCACTTCCTGAGCAAACCCTAATTTATCAGAATCAATTTCTGCTAAATCCTTGGTTTTAGCTGCCGCCCTAATTGCATCATCTGCTCTTTTTTCTAAAGCATTTTTGATATCTTCCGGAGTAATTTTAGTACCATTTTGAGATAATCTAGCCGCTGCTGTCAAAACATCTTCTTCAGAGGCATTAATACATACATAAAAAGTCACGCGGATATCTGCTCGCAAGTAATCTTTAGTCCGGACTGCAAGCTTGCCAGTCCGTTCCACATCAATGGAAATTTCTCGCAGAGGTACGCGTGTCAGCTGATGGAATCCGGGTAAAACAATACAACCACCATAAAGAATCACCGCTTTCTTTTTAATAAAAAGACCGCCAGTCCTGACAAAAGCTTCGTTGTTGGGTGTGACTACATAAACCCGCGTATAAGCAAACAGGCTGAATAATAGTAATAAAACTAAGCCAGCAATCACCACTGGAAATACTAATCCACCATTGACTTGAGCAAAATTAGGCATAATTTTTACTGGGAGTGTTTGGTCAATTAATGTTATTTGTTTTTTTTGTTGTAACTTAATCTGTGGAACTTCAACTATTTTGACACTTGGTAAAGACTGGATAAAAGTCAACCAAAAAAGCATATTTTTTTCCTCTTAATAATTTGAATCTCTACGAGATGAATTAGTTAACCAGTGTTCTTCATCGGCACTATCTTTAGCAATAACTACGTAAATTTGTGCTTTGTGTTCAATAATTAAAACTCTTTCTCCACGTTGGGGTGCAATAGTTGCCCAGTCTGGGAGAACAGCACTAACTGTCAAAAGATTACGTTTTGCATCCAGCACATCTACTTGTCCAATTCTGCCTTGATTTTCAGTGGGAACATAAGCAGATGTTACGATCCCAACGCAACCTATTAAGCGATCGCTACTCACATCTTCCCCAAACTCAGCAAATATTTTGCCAATTGGTTGCGCTATCAATCCCCCCAATAATAAACTAATAATCAGTGAGCCAAATAATATAACGCTCCCAATAAAACTCACAATATTATTATTGGCAACTCCACCAAACCAAACATTCAACATCCAGCCCAAAACGCCCCACAAACTCAAATCTGTAGCCAGTAACAATATCAATGGAGCTTTTCCAATCCCAGCCCATCCCAGGAATTGCCCAAAGCCTAATTCACTATTGCTATCTGCCTCTACATCTGCATCTACATCTGCATCAATATCAAAATCTTCCCCTCCGCCACCGGAAATTATCATAAACAAAAACAGCAAGACCCCCATCCCCAGAAAAATCCAATAGGGCAAGTTGTTTAGACTAAACAGCATAATATTTCGTTAATGATATGCACTGGTAGTTTGGTAAAATATAATACTCTTAAAACTGGCTAAAAAAAGTGTCCACCCCAGAAAAAAGCCGATAAAAGCCTATCAATAGGTGGCTCTAAAGCTGCTAACTTCAAAATTGCTGAATTCTAAATTTTGACTCACTACTTTAGTATATTACATGAATAATACACAAAGCTCCATATCCATTTTATGAGTAGTTGCCTATAAAAAAAAGGAATAGAATTATTTATCTGGTAAAATAATATAAATCTTAAGGTTTTTCAAAAATTATTAACCTAAATTCAGGAAATCTAAAAATACTTTAATTTCCCCAAAACATCTATTTTTTCAAATATCTGGTATGTTTGCTCAAGTGAAATACTCCAAGTATCACGCTCTCGGAAACGATTATTTAGTTATTTCTCCTCAAGACTTAGCATTTGAATTAACCCCAGAAAAAATTGAGCGAATTTGTCATCGCAACTTTGGAATTGGCTCAGACGGCATTCTCTTTGGCCCCTTAGCATCTGGCAGTAGTAGCAGTGCAGCCGCCGCTGTTGCCTACAAATTGAACTTGTGTGATTCACACATCGCAGTTCACATGCCAGGAGGACAAATTGCGATCGCCATCAGTGATGATTTTACCGTCACAATGACTGGTGCCGTCACCAAAGTAGCTGACGGCTTAATGTCGCCCGAAGTCTTCGAGTATTGAGTACGGGGAGTGCTGAGTGAGGAGTGAGGAGTTAGGAGTTAAGAGTTATTCTTCCCCTGCTTCCCCTGCTTCCCCTGCCTCCCCTGCCTCCCCTGCCCCCCCTGCCCCCCTGCTCTCTTCCTTCACTGACTCGGCAGTTTCGGATGTGTAGTCGAGTACTTTGCCACGATGCTGGAAATCTCAGGGTTGTAAAGTCTCAGATAATTCCAGTAATTACCAAATACTTGACGCACATAATTTTTGGTTTCATCAAAGGGAATTTGTTCAACAAACTCATCTGGATCTTGTGTAGTGTAAGTTTGCAGCCATTTGGAGACATTGCCAGGTCCAGCATTGTAACTGGCGATCGCTAGCAAGGAATTGTTGTTATATTGCTGATGGGTATGATCCAAATACCATGTACCCAGCATGATGTTTTGGTTAGGATCTTCGAGGTTTATTGTTTTGCTATCCAACTTGATTTGTGGGGCAATCCATTGAGCTGTACTGGGTAACACCTGCATTAAGCCAGTAGCATTTGCCACAGATTTAATTTTCGGTTGAAACCTGGACTCTTGACGAATTAAAGCAGTGACTAACAGAGGATTGAGTTGACGTTCAGTAGACCACTTTTCAATCTCTCGGAGATAGGGAAATGGATAACGAGCTTGCCAATAAGAGATTTGTTTGCTCAGGGTTTGATATTGGGCAAGTTCAGCTGGTATTTCTCGGTCTTCCAATTTAGAAATTTTGTCAATTCCTACGAGATTTTCTCCCCTTACCATCTGCATCAACCCTTCAGTAAATTGCTCTGCTACTGTTGGCTGAATTTTGTTCTGAAATTCTGTTTGCCATTGTAACCAAGCATCACGGTCTTGACCCAACAGATACAATTCTTTGAAAGTCTCAGAACCCGCAGGAGGTAATGAACGCTGGGGTGCCACAACTTCCGGCTTCATTAGGCGCACGTTGTCAAAGTTGCCGACATTCAACCCTAACATCGTCGCCGATCGCCATGCATAGTAAGAGTAAGGAAACTGGCTAACCACATATTCATAAGCAGTTTGAGACTCCTGCTGTTTTCCTAGTGAAGCTGCCCATTTACCTACCCAAAAGCCAGCTCTGGGAGCCAAAATACTGTTAGGGTTGTTGGTAACAATTGGTTCTGCCCATTGCCAAGCACCAACGTAATCTTTGGCGTTGGCTTTCTCTTGGGCGATTTTCCAGCGATACTCTGCTGCTTCGTCAGAATTGCCGTACTTGCCTAAAAGTAATTGCCACGCCGAACTAGCTGACTTTTGATCTTTGAGTGCTTGGAAAGTTTTGGCTTTTTGTACCAGTGCAGTAGCAGCTTGATCGGGAAACTTACTAATTACCTGATCGAGATAGGGTAAGCCATCTTTGGGAGTTTTTGCTGTTTCTGCTAATCGCAGCAGGGCAGTTCCAGTTTCTTTGGCTTGGGGAAATTGCTGCACCACTTGTTTATAGGTGGCGTAGGCGTAGCCCGCCGCAGGCATCGCTTTTTCTTTATCTTTGCCCCCTACCTGTAACCCCCGTGCGGTGCGGTAGAGGTTGCGGGCTGTTTTGGGTGCTTTGGCATAAGCATTCCCCGCTTTGGGAAATTGATTATTTTCCCAATAGGCTGTACCAATGAGTTCCCAGTCTTCGGGTTTGAGGGTAGGCTGTTTGACTAGCTGATCCAAAACCCCCACTATGCCTGGTTGGTCATAAGCATATTGTGCCAAAATCAACTGTAATTTTGGCTGATTGGGATTTTCTTGTAAGCGTTTGCGGATAATTTCCCAAGTCAAAGGATTAGAAGGAAATTGAGCGATCGCAGTTTCCTGTTCCTTTGGTTGGGCAATCAGGTATAAGGCTTTGACTGCGGCTGCTTCCTTGGGATACACTTTCAGCACTTTTCGCCGCAGATCCGAGGCTTTACCGTCCTCGCCGAGCATATCTTCTGCTTGGGCAAGTTTGAGCAAAATGTAAGGCGCGAGAACCGGATAGTCTTTCTCTAGTCCTTGGAGTAAAACCAGGGCTTTTTGCGCTTGGGTTCTTTCAATGTAATCACTCGCCAAAAGATAACGAGCGCGATTCCTATCTGGCGAAGGTGACTCTTGGGCGATCGCAGCTAGTTTTGCCGCCCGTTCTGGCAGAGATTGTGATATCAGTGGAAAGACCGCTGATTGGGCAATGCTAGCCTCAGATGTTTGCTCTACTTGGTTATTACCCAATTTGAGCCATTGTCCCAGAGATTTGCCAATCTCAGGCGCTGATACCATTGCCCCAGCTGAAAAGGCAAACAGTGCCGCAGCCGCGATTATCGAAATTTGCTTTTTTTGTAGTTTCTTCAGCATGAATACCCGCTGAAAAGTTCCGATGAATTTCCTGAAACTCTAGCACTCCTAACCATCAGTGTTACCAATTTTTAATTTCAGATTTTTAATTTTATGTAGAAAAATACTAATTTTCAATCTTAGGGTTGACAGTTCTTCAGTAAGCAGCATACATTAAACACTATTACATCTATCTTTGGAAAAAATGTAACAATTTTTATATCATTCCCATGATAATTGAATACACTTAGTAAAAATAAATCTTCTATCGCTTGCTTCCACGACTCATTCAATCGATCAAAGTAGGATAAGCATTGAAATTGTTTGACTCCTGAATTCTGGCTGGGATAATTTATAAGTTATGCTGTATCTCTTGCTTATCAAGTAAAGTAATTATCCCGATTTTAACGCCAAAAAACGCACTGCCTTTGATTTTCAGAAAGCTTGGGAATAATTTTTTGTAAATACTCGTCACTCAATAGAGGTTTACAATAAAACGGGTGTTTTGGTGACCTAGAAGTGTAGTCAAAAAATATTGTGAATCTATCTGAAGATAAAGGTATTTTCCCTCGATGGAAGATGTTAGCAGTATCAGCCATCACCACAGTGCCAGCAACTCCTGGACAAGATTTCCAATTGAATGGTGATATAATCCGTTGCATGGTTTTGTCTCGGGTGTAGTTATAGTTATATCTTAGAGAGCAAGCTACCTTTGAATAATAAGATTTGGGAATATATTGAAACGGACCTCCGTCATCACTGACATCATTTAAATAAACAATAATTTTTAGTACTTTTCGGTCTTCTTTATCTACATGCCATAGCCTTGATTTTTGTTGAACTTCATTTGCGATATCTCTACGGAAAGAAGGATAGTGATAAGCTACTGGCAAAGCCAGGAAATTTTCAATAATATTGAGTAAACGTTGTTGGATTCCCCAAAAAAAAATTTGCGGATACTCCATCATTTGCTCAAAAGTTGCATGAATCATAAATTCATTTTTATTTCCAGAAATACTTCTGGGTATTTTTGGCATCAAGCTTTGTGCAACTTGAAACATTTCTGGAGTAGAAGGAATAGAAAGTTCTGCCAATGAAGTTACAACTACTCCTTCATACTTGAGAGTTTCAACCAAAGCCATATCTGCGCTGGAAATAATAGGTAAAGAATCAGTATGCTTTTCTACTGCTGCTTGATAAATAAGGTCAGCTTTATTGCTCAATAATGGGACTCGATAAAGGTTTTCTAAGATTCGATTACGAACCTTTGTGATAATTTTCTTCATCTTGCCTATTAGAATTTCTTGATGAATAACTTAATTTTTACTTTAATAAACACGTTGAATTTTATAAAAATACATGATGGGTGTATTATTGTTTGTTATAGTTTATTACTATACTTTGTTAATAAAAATTTTAAAATATATCTAAAAGCAGATTTCGTTACCTGTGCGTAAGTCCTGCTAATAAGTCTTTAACTGAACTGATTATGTTGGGCAAAGCCCTTCCCGAATTGAATCTCACCCCAAACCAGATTTTTCAAGCTGCTGTAGTCTAGCGTTTATCGTTTTGCCAATTCTGGAGTCCGCCCTTTCAAACCAATCATCAACTTCAGCATAAATACTTTTAACATCGGTACTCGCTGCAATAACCATAAACCCAAGCGACGAACCAGCACCACAGGTAAGAAATTATTAGAAAACATCCGATCTAACAAATCGGTGAAACCCAAAATCGTCAGATTTTCCAGTTTGCGCCAGCGTTCATAACGTTTGAGAATGTGAATCTCGCCAATATCTTTACCCGCTTTGTGGGCTGCTTGTATTACTTGTGCCAAAGCAGCTGCATCTCGAATGCCCAAATTTAAACCTTGTCCGCCCACAGGATGACAATTGTGTGCAGCATCACCGATTAATGCTAGTCGGGGAAGAACATAGCGATCGCTTTGCATGAGTTGTACCTGAAAAATAAAGCGATCGCCTAGTAGTTCCAATTTACCCATGCGATCGCCATAGCGACGGGTTAATTCTCTTAAAAATTGCTCATCATCTAACGCACATAAAGCTTTTGCTTCTTCATGAGGGGCTGTCCACACAATCCGGCAACGGTTCCCCGGTAAAGGTAAAATCGCAAAAGGCCCGCTAGACCAAAATCTTTCGTAAGCAGTGTTATTGTGGGGTTTTTCGGGCTTGACAAATGCGACGATGCAAGACTGCCAATATTTCCAACCAGAGGTTTTGATCCCAGCAGCTTGACGAATCGGCGATCGCGATCCATCTGCCGCTACAAGCAATTTACTCTTGAGAGTTCGTAACTCACCAGCAACTTTAATATCTATGCTTACAGCGTCCCGTTGGTACTGGGTATTTACCACCTCAGCCGGACACAGATAAGTCACATTTGGACAATCTTGGACAAACTCCTGTAGCGGCTGCAACAGCGCTTGGTGTTCCGCCACATAACCCAACTCTGGCGTACCTATATCATCTGTGTCAAATTCCACCACACCGGGATAATCAGCATCAGAAAGACAAACCCGGCAATATTTGGCGATTTGAGGCAACATTTTGTCCCAAATTCCAATTCCTTGGTAAATTAGCGACGAAAGCATGTGAACTGCATAGGCTTGACCCTTGGCTACCGCCGCCGATGCCACTTTTGCCTCAATTAGCAGCACACTCAAACCAGAATCTTTTAAGGCGGAGGCTAGAGTTAAGCCAACAATTCCACCGCCAACAATTACCAAATCATATTCGTATCCCCGCTTATTTGATGGTGTTTGGGGAGAGTCAAGAGTTTGATTAAGCTTTGCTAGCGCCATTGTGAAGATAAATTACAGCATCTTAATCTTATTTTGACGCGATCGCGGCTTTTTGAGCAAGCTCAGACGAACGAACATTGAAAAAACTCGCTGCTGACTTCCACAAAAGATTACGAAACTGAAACAGACTTTTGATCCCAGGTACGTAACGACCTGAATCGCCTTGCCAGCAAGCAGAAAAAATCTTATTGCGTAAAAACACGCAATAAATCTAACAATATAAACGTAAAATAAATTACTAATTTTACAAATTTTGCCCGCTATTTCACTGTGTCTTCACACAAACATTGGATACTTAAACTTATATTTGAGAAGTCTTGAAAGTATCGACATAACGGTGAACATGAAAAACATTAACAAATTGGCTGTGGCAGCTGTTGGATCTTTAGCTATGTCTTTGGGAATTGTGGGAAATGCACAAGAAGCTAAGGCGGGAGCCTTAATTAATGGGGGTTTTGAAGACACCATTGTTTCTCCTTCCAAGACATGGGACTCAATCAATGAATCTCTTATTCCTGGATGGGAGACTACAGCTACAGATAATAAAATTGAAATTCAAACTCCTAGACTCTTTCACGCTGGAGCATTAGGCACAAATCAATATGCTGAACTCAATGCTAATCAGGTATCTACCTTATATCAAGACGTAGAGACTACAGCTGGTTCAACTATGTTTTGGCGATTTTTCCATCGCGGTCGTCAAGGTGTAGATACAATGCGTTTATCTATTATTGACCTTGCAAATAATACAACCCTTTTCAGCCAACTATACAACACTGATAACACAGCTTGGGTAGAGTATCAGGGCACAACCGTGGCTACCAGTGGTACAACACGTTGGCAGTTTGATTCAGTAGCGGCTGCTGGCGGTAATCCCACCATAGGAAACTTTTTGGATGAAGTTTACTTTGCAGAGAAACCACCAGAAGGTTTCCAAACAGTTCCAGAACCTGCTTCTGTGCTTGGTCTTTTAGCAATGGGTGCTTTCGGTATCGTTTCTACTCGCAAGCGTAAACAGTTAAATATTGAAAATTAACGGGAATTTTTGACAATATAGCAGAATTCACAATTCAAAGTATTGTATCCCTACTTAATAATTCATGAACAAAAAGATCCTCGACTTTTTTCAAAATAAAAGTCGGGGATCTTAGCTTTGGAATTACAGCAGGGTCAAATAAAGCAATTATTTTTGAAGTAAAACGAAGACTAAATTTGAGTGAATAGTTGCTACAAATTATTGCAGTTCATAGTCACTATCTATGAACTTGATGATGCTTGTGGTGTTTGTAATGTTTATGATGAATTTTTGCGGCTTTTATCTTGGAATGGTGGATAGTTACAGCTTGAACAGCAGGTACAGAAATGGCTACGGGAGCGGCAAATATTAAAGCCAAAACTAAAGCCTTAGCAAAGCTATTCATTTGAAATTCCTCATCAATTAATCAACAATTCAACTATCCAACAGCTGTATGTCACGAGGTTGTAATTGATGTGAATCTTTCATGTCTGTTTTGAGAGATTTTTTTAATAAATGCTGAGATTGATCAATTCTTCTGCGACTTCAAAGTTAGCTGTGACATTTTGCACATCATCTAAGCCTTCTAGGGTGTCAATTAATTTAAACAGCGATCGCGCCTGTTCCGGATCGGTAACTTCTACACTATTACTGGGAACCCAGCGCAATTCGGCATCAGTCAGCTTAAAGCCTTTCTCCTTAAGCGTCTGGCTGAGAATTTCTAAATTTCCGATCTCAGTAAATACCTCAGACATCTCATCTTCAGTCATTTCATAAAACTGAGCACCACCTTCTAAGGATGCTTCTAAAAGCTGTTCTTCATCAACCACACCCTGGACTATACAAACGCCTTTTTGGTCAAACATCCAGCTAACACAACCTGTTTCACCCAGATTACCGCCGTTTTTACTAAAAGCTGCACGCAAATCAGCAGCCGTGCGATTGCGATTATCTGTCAGGGCTTCAATCAAAATTGCTACACCACCCGGCCCGTAACCTTCGTAGCGAATAGCTTCAAAATTGGCACTATCTGCACCAAAAGTACCTGCACCTTTAGCGATCGCCCTTTCAATATTATCATTAGGGATACTTGCTGCTTTTGCCTTATCGATCGCTGTGCGAAGTTGAAAATTCAGCGCTGGATCTGGTACGCCACTTCTAGCCGCAACAATAATTGCTCTTGATAACTGAGTGAAGGTTTTTCCCTTTTTTGCATCTACTACGGCCTTCTGGCGCTTAATATTTGCCCATTTACTGTGTCCTGCCATAATCTGAAATTATCAAAACTCTACTCAAAGATTAGGATATAGCTAGCTTTCGCCCAGATGCAAAGGTGAATTTGCTAGAAGGGAGTGGGAAGATGGGGAGATGAGGGGGATGAGGGAGCAGGGGAGCAGGGGAGCAGGGGAGCAGTAAGTTTTTCCCCTCTGCCCCTCTGCCCCTCTGCCTCTTGTGCCCAATGCCCAATGCCCAATGCCCCATGCCCCATGCCCCATACCCCATGCCCAATGCCCAATGCCCAATGCCCAATGACTAATGACCAATGACTAATGACCAATGACTAATGACAAACACCATACAAAGCGAAAAAGAAAGAAACTCTCAGACTACTTGAGAAACTTGCTGCTGATATTATTAGTGGGCATAGTAGCCTTAGCTGGATGTCAAGCTATTCTACCTGGTGTTAAACAAGATAACGTAATTCATTTAACTCTGTGGCAAGGGGTAAATCCGCCGCCAAATCGAGATGTGCTGCAAAAGCTGGTGGACAAATTCAATCAATCTCACCCAGATATTGAGGTAGAGTCGCTTTATGTGGGACAGCAGGATCAGCAAACGCCCAAGATTTTGGCAGCAGTGGTAGGAAATGCACCTCCTGATTTGTTGTGGTACAATCCCACAATCGCCGGTCAATTGGTGGAACTTGGGGCGCTTTTACCTTTGGATGAAATGCTAGAAAAATCTCCAATCAAAGGCGAAATTGACCCGGCTTTGTATGCATCAATGAAATACAACGGTAAGATTTGGTCTGTGCCGTTTGCTACGAATAATATTGGTATTTTTTATCGCCCAAGTTTGTTTAAGGCAGCGGGAATTACAGAATTACCGCGCACTTGGGAGGAGTTTGGGGAAGTTGCCAAAAAATTGACTCGTGATACCAATGGCGATGGGCGAACAGATCAATATGGCATGTTTCTGCCTTTGGGGAAAGGAGAATTTACAGTGTTCACTTGGCTACCGTTTATGTGGAGTAGCGGTGGCGAGTTGGTGAGTGGTGATTCACAGAATGCGGCAGCAGTGGATTTGAAAGATAATCAAGGAGCGATCGCCGCTTTGCAATTCTGGCGTGATTTAATTACCCAGGGTTCTGCTGTTTTATCTGGTCCCGAACGCGGTTATGAGACAGATGACTTGCTCAGTGGTAAAGTCGCAATGCAATTAAATGGCCCTTGGAATC
The DNA here is from genome assembly GCA_019359545.1 of Desmonostoc geniculatum HA4340-LM1. Taxonomy (GTDB): domain Bacteria; phylum Cyanobacteriota; class Cyanobacteriia; order Cyanobacteriales; family Nostocaceae; genus Nostoc; species Nostoc geniculatum. The sequence continues at coordinate 59,295 of JAHHHB010000022.1, forward strand.
TGGGGCAATTTCAAACCACTGGTGTGGATTTTGATGTTTTTCCCATTCCTGTTGGTGAAAAACCTGCCACTGTTATCGGTGGTGAGAATCTCTTCTTTTTCAAAACCACGCCAGAACGCCAAAAAGCAGCTTTTAAGTTTGTCGAGTATGCCTTGAGTGAAGAATTTCAGACAGAATTAGCATTGGGAACAGGCTATTTACCAGTGAATTTGAAGTCTCGTGATAATCCGAAATATCAGGAATTTGTGAATAAAACTCCCCAAGTAAAAGTATTTTTAGAGCAAGCAAAATATGGGCGATCGCGTCCAATTTTTCCGGGTTACAATCGAATTTCCGACAGCTTAGGACGGGCAATTGAATCTGTGTTGTTGGGTAAATATTCACCAACTAAAGCACTCCAACAAACCCAGCAGCGCCTAGATTTAATTTTTGAATAATCTAGTCTGAAATTGGGCTAATAAACAAGCACTAACTTGACCGTAGCAATTTTAGATTTGAGATAGGACAACAAGTTTCTTAACCCGCCCAACGCACTGGCTTCTGTGCGTCCTCTGTGATTTGATTTTCCGTTACCTGTGCGTAAGTCCTATAAATATGGGTGTGGGTTTTCAGATATTCAAGTTTGACTTTTTCACCATTAGCCAGCGATCGCTAGTTATCTAAAGCTAGAGCATCGATTCAGTAATCAAAAATCTCACCCAGGATACAGATGACGAATGATAGGTCTTACCCGTGACATCAAGATTTTACCTGATTCCACGATATTGTAAGGGCGTACAGCTGTACGCCCCTACCCAATATTTTGGTACTTTCAAGATTACTGAATTGGTGTTCTAGTAGCTGATAGTATGAAACAACGTGTTTTCAATAGCACACATGGTAGTTATTTTGTACAGTGTGTAAGTCCTAATTTAATTATTTCTGTCAATGCGTAAGTCCTAGACAATAAAAAAAACTGATGATTGAAGGCTTGCTCAGTCACGCTTATGCGATCAATACTATACTTGAGTGTGATTAAACTGTTAATAGCAAGTAAATGTATTTACCGAAAATTACACTCTATTTGCGTACATTGCGGTACTACAGTTGTTTAGCGATTAACTATACTTATTCACGTCTAGCACTCTAATAGGAGATATTTGACTCAAATGTGTACGAGAATTTTACATAATGATTCCAAGGATAATTCCTTCGTTGTGACTGGTCGCAATATGGACTGGAGGGGAAGCACTTTTTCAGACCTGTGGGCATTTCCCGCGGGATTGGATCGTGACGGTGGAGATTATGGTGACAAAACTGTCAGATGGAAATCTAAATATAGTAGTGTAATTACCTCTGGTAGAGCTGACAACAAAAATCCTGATGGATGTACTTGCGATGGTATCAACAGTCAAGGTTTAGCTGCCAACTTACAGGTCTTAGATAGTAGCCAGTTTCCCAGTGATGACAGAAACAAAATGTCAATTGCGGCATGGACGCAGTATGTTCTTGATAATTTTGCAACAGTAAAAGAAGTTGTTGAAGCGATGAAAAAGGAAGATTTCATCATCACAGCTCCAAAGATACCTGGCACAGACCGAGCTGCTAAACTTCACCTTGCAGTTTCCGATGCAGACGCTGATTCTGCAATTTTCGAGTACGAGAACGAGGAACTCAAAATATACCATAGCAAAGATTATCGGGTGCTAACCAATGATCCCTTTTACCACGAACAGCTTAAGAACTGTGAAAATATAATAGGTAATCCACCCTCGTGGGAAAGCGAGGATAAACTACCAGGGAGTAAACAACCCGGGCCTCGATTTGTCCGTGCCTCATATTACTTATGGACAGTTTCACAAAGCCATAAACCAGGACTACGACAAGCTATTGCAGACACTTTTAGCATAATTCGTAATGCTGCTGCACCATCAGCCTATAGAAATGAGGAAGATCCCATAAGTGATACGATATGGAGTACGGTGATAGACCACAAAAACCTAGTTTATTACTTTGCAGACGCACTCAGTCCGAATATATGGTGGGTTGACCTCAAATCGGACAAGCTAAAGAATAACACAAAGCCCATGCAGATTAAACTTCCTCACACAGAGGAAGATTTCAACTCTGGTAACTACGACGACCTTCTCGGCAACATTACATCCCACTTTGAAGAAGTAGACGCACCGTTTCCATTCGTATATTAAATTACGAAATAAGACCCATATTTGATTTTTGAAATACACGTAGGGTGCTTTAGGGACTTGCAAGCAAAAAAATATTCCATTGTAGGGTAGCACAGCTGTGCTACCCGAAAAATGTACAAATAATTTGGGATAGTTTATTTTCTGGAAGTCCCTTATGCCTCTAGCTAACCGACCACCCAAAGCTTTTGATGCCGTACTTTCTGCGATAACACCTCTACAGTCAAGAGTCGCCATTGCCAAGTTTAAGGCATCACTGCGTAGCACAGCAGCCAAGGAGCCGGCTTTGCGAATCCCAGCTTCTAACAATACTTCTGTACTTACAGCACTTCCTTCAAAAGCCATTGCTCCCACTTGTTCACGGGCATAGCGACAAGCGGTAGGATCAATATCAATAACGGCAACAGTATGTCCCAGTTCTACCAGTTTCTGCGCTAAACTTAGCCCCACTAAGCCTGCTCCACCAATTAATACGTACATGAATATTCCTAATGCTCTTTGAGTTCCTACTTCACTCTCTAGGCTAACAAGCAATAAAGGTGTGAGGATAACTCGGTACTTAAAGCCTCGAATTTGATTTGCCACCATTGAAAGCCACAGATACCTGACTTCTTACAAGAAGTCGAGGTCTTGTTTCTCACAAATAATTTAGGAATTACAGGAACTAGAACACCAATTCATTAATAAAACCAAGATTGTTAAACCCTGTTTTTATGTATTTTACGAATATTTCCGGCTTTACTCCTGAATTCTGAATTATGCTGTCAGATCGGCATACAAAGTAAAGTTTTGTTTAACTACACTTTTAATTATGCTAATTTTTAAATTTAAAGACATAATATCAGAGATATTATGAGACAAGTAAAAATTTTCAATGCGTCAATATTACATCTTTATATCAACTAGTTTACTAACCATAAACTTCACGTTTTCTCACATGGCATTAGCAGATGTTAAACCTAAACTACAACCTTTAACTCAAATGGTAACTCAAACTGAATCTGTTTCTCCCAAAGCAGCTTTAGAAAGATTATTTACTAGTAAAAAAATAGAGAGTGCATGGTTTGCACCAGATTTTTTGGTTCAAGCTCCTATTGAAAAACTGCAACAAATTATTGATGATTTCAAAAATAAATCAGGAACATATCAAAGCGTACAAAATAATTCACAAGATTATTTAGTTATTTTTAGTGAAGCTTCAGTGCCAACTAAAATAGTTCTAAATAGCAAAGGGCAAATTTCCAGGTTGTTGTTTGAGGAACCGCAAACAACATTTACGGATTTAGAAGAAGCCACTAGTAAATTTCAAGAATTACCTGGTAAAGTCAGTTTTCTAGTTCAGGAAGGCAAAACAATACAAGCTGCATTAAATACCAAAACCCCGCTGGCAGTTGGTTCGGCCTTCAAACTAGCTGTACTCAAAGCACTCAAATCAGAAATTGCCTCTGGTAAGCGGACATGGAAAGATGTACTAGAACTGCAACCTACTCGGAAAAGTTTGCCATCTGGAGTATTACAAACATGGCCAGACGAAACATATTTAACATTGCAAACAGTTGCAGCTTTCATGATTTCTGTGAGCGATAATACAGCCACAGATATCTTAATTAACCTTATTGGACGAGAACCAATTGAGTTGGTATCACCGCGTAATCGTCCTTTTTTAACTACCCGTGAATTGTTTATTTTGAAAAGTTCTCAAAATGAAAACCTTCTCAAGCGTTATCACACAAGTAACGAAGCTGAACGTCGTGCAATCCTAAAAGAACTCTCTAAAAAGCCACTTCCTGATGTGAATGACTTGCAGCTAACACATCCAGTTGCTCTGGATGTGGAATGGTTTTTTACAGCTGAGGAACTTTGTGGATTAATAGAACAAGTTGCTGATTTGCCTGTTATGACTATTAATCCTGGTCTTGCCAAGACTCAAGATTGGCAGCGGGTAGCATTTAAAGGTGGATCTGAACCTGGTGTTATCAACATGACAACTTGGTTGCAAGGAAAGAATGGCAAAAATTACTGTGTGGTTGCTACTTGGAATAACAGCGAAGCACCAGTAGAAGAATCAAAATTTATGGCATTGTACAGTGGGGTGCTTGCTAAACTTGCGGCTGATAAATGAATTACTCATTAGTCATTAGTTATTAGTTATTCCCCTTGTCCTCTGCCCCGTTGTCGAGTCCTTGGAAATTGTAATTTTGGAATTGATATTTTTCGAGCAACTCCTTAACTTGAGCGGCTACCAGAGGGTGTGGATCGTTTTGCAGTTGGGGTAGGATTTGAAAGAGGACGCGCTGTGAAACCATATTCAAGTATGCGATCGCTGCTTCTCGAACAAAGCCAGTAGGATGGCGTAAACTGGCTAAAATCTCAGAACTCGTCAGTCGGATACGAGCAACTTGAGCAAAATGAAAACAGCAAGCCAAGCACCAGTCAGAAAGCAAGTTACCTAGCATCAGCAATCTGTGGAGGCGATCGCTAACTAACATATTTTCATATTCTACGATTTTTGCTTCTACTAGATGTTGTAATTTTTCTGGTTCTGTTCGCTGATCTAAAATATTCAGCAATAGGGATTTGGAAGACAAAGTAATGGTATGTTCTAGGATTTCTAACCCCCGCGCTAAGTTTACCACCGAGAGCGATCGCAAATTAAATGCTGCTGCTTGCATCTTTTCTGGCGAGTAAAGCAGTCTCAGTAGCAGTAACAACCGTTCTTTGACATCCAATTCTAATTCTAGGAGGGAGCGTTGCAGTAACTCTGAGACAATCAAAATCCTCTCACTTGATTGATAATCTTCTTGTTTGTCTAGACTTTGAAAGTCTATATAAGCAGCGTAAATTTCACCTAAAAATCGTAATTCCTGCTCGATTAATTTTTCTACTCGACTTTCATAAAACCGATCCCCTAAACCTGTAATTCCCGGTTGTTTGTGTATTTTGAGTAAGCTGTGAAGAATATGATCTCTGGTAGTACCCCAAGATATTTCCAAGTTTTGCCATAAAGCCTCCATTGCTTCCTGAGTAGCAATTTGAGCAATGGTGCGCCAAGCGTACATCCGCACTACTTCTGGTTTGTAAATATTCGTAGCCAACTGCAACAGCATTTCTAGGGCTTCGTTCTCCAGTCGCACTAGGGCTAACATTGCTGTGCTGCGGGTTGACTTGTAGTAAAGCGCGGCAATCAGCGCACAATAGTACTCTTCTAAATGGGTTGCTGCGATCATTTCCAATACTGCACAGCGCACCCGTAACGACTCATCTTGTAATAAATTCGGAATGTGAATTCGTAACGCTTGCAAATAAACTGCTTCTCTGAGGGCTTTGACTCCATTTATTCGTTCTCGTTCTTGCTTATGAGTCAACATCCGGCGCATGGTTTTAGTGGCTGCTACCTTTTGCATGGGAGTTCCCTGGCGTAAGACTAAAGCAGCGGCGGTGGCGCGGATGAGTGAGTTTTGCCGGGGGTTTAGGTATTCTTCGAGGAGAGTTAAATTGGGATTTGGTTCAGCTAGCCAAATGTAGCGCAGCGCTAGGGCAAAAACTTCGGGGTTAGTTTCTTGGGGTTGTTCTAATAAAGGACGGATAGCGGCTACATAAACCGGATTTGCACCTCCCATCAGCATCACCTCCAAACTTTGGCACTGCAAATCTGGGGTTAATTTGACTAATAAAGGTGCTAAAACTTCCGCAGCTCCTTGGGAATCAATTTGGGCTAAAAGTTCAATGCAAGAGCGTTTATCTGCCTCGTTGCCTTTCTCAGCTAATGCTTTGACTACGCCCTGCTTGAAGAATTTTAGACCGACATTTGTTGCACTCAGTTGACCCCGTGCCACACTTAGAACTAATAAATCAACATAGCGCGATCGCAATTGGCAAACTACTTTTAAACACGTTCCAGCTATCAGCATTGTTTCTGCCACTAACACCCACTTTTGTAGCGGCTCAGGTACAAAGTGCCCAGAGAATAATAAAGTGACAAAAATTACCAATCCCGTCAACCCTGTGGCGATCGCTTCCGCTGTTCCGCCAGATAAAGTCTGCATCTGGCTGCGAATTGCTTCTGGAATCGGTTGATACAGTATGGGACCGCTACTCATCACAAATGTATAGCGCAGAAGTTCATCACAGAATTTGACAATTACTAAACCCCAGAAAAAGCTTTGGGATTGCGTGGCTGGAATTAAATGCAAAAATACCAGCACTCCTGGTAGTAAAAAGCCGACGGCGATCGGTAAAAGTGTGGCAGTGAAAAATACTCCCATTCGTTCAATGAGTCGGCTAGAAATAAACCACTGAATCAACAATTCACACAATCCCAACATCCCACCAAATAAACCCAAGAAACTAGCGAGTTCTCGGTCGTCTAAACTCGATTGGAGTTCCCGCAAATACTGAAAATCTATTAATAATCCAATGACCTGTAACAAACCGACAAAGGCAAATAAATGCCAAACATAGCGCTTCAAAGGACTTTTGAGAAAACGCTGTCGTGAAGCTTGTTCTCCACGAATTGTGATTTGTGGAGTTTCCGGAAAAGCTGCTCGATATTGATGAGTTAAATAAAATAAAATCGCCGATCCCAATAAAATCACCACACAAGCGATGAGGATCACCTTATTCAGTCTCGCGTGTTCCACTAACCAAGGCAAACTAAAACCGCTGATCACATCTGCCACTAATAGACCACTACTGACTAGTGGATAAGTGCGCTTAATCTCTCGAATATTAAATAGTTGGTTGGCAACAATGGAGGTGTTAAGGTCATTGACCACATAAAGTGCATCTACCCACAGCCGCAGCAGAAACACCGAAATCACGGCTAGGTAGGAAACATTGGTTCCCCAACGTAATAAAACTAATAAAACTAATGGCGTCACCATACAAGGTGCGATCGCCACAATCACCTGACGTAAAGGAAAAATCTTTTGCAGCCAAGAATATAAAAAAACCAGCCCTGTACTCATTACAGCACTAGCAACATACATCCAAGGTAGTAGATTAGTCTCATATTCGCCCAAAAACAGTGCCACTGTACTGTCTTCTGCCCACCGTAATCCTACAGATACAATTGTGTAAAATACGAACATCATTTGAGTCCGTTCGCTCTCCTCCGGTCGGAGATTCACCCACTGTAGCAGTCGTGGTAAAGCAACTTTATTTACAGCCAACCAGTGATTTTTCAGTTCCATGCAGTTTTACGTAATGGGCATTGGGCATTGGGCATTGGGCATGGGGCATGGGGCATGGGGCATGGGGCATCGGGCATGGGGCATTGGTTATTCTTTCCCCCCTGCCTCCCCTGCTCCCCCTGCTCTCTTACCTCCCTCATCCGCCTCATCTCCTCCATCGCCCAGACATTACAAAAATCCTGAGCAACTGAGTATTATCTTTCCCACTCAACCTTCAGGACTATCGATTTGAGATAAATTTATACAACCTGATACTATTGACAAAAATATTTGCAAGATATGAATCGCACAGCCTCTTTCCGATGCCTCATGCCCCATGCCCAATGCCCCATGCCCAATGCCCCATACCCCATGCCCGATGCCCCATGCCCAATGCCCCATACCCCATGCCCCATACCCAATGCCCAATGCCCCAAAATGAAAAAATCCCCTAGCTTCTAGCCAAGGGATTTTTAAATTTGTCTATTGAAAAATTAGAAGATTATTTTTTGGGTGAGATAAGCATCATCATATTTCGCCCTTCTTTTTTAGGCGCTTGCTGAACCTCACCAAACGGCTCTAAGTCCGTTGCCATACGTTTGAGCAATTCTTCTGCGAGGTCACTGTGTTGAATTTCTCGACCCCGAAACATCACGGTAGCCTTGACTTTATCACCATCTTTCAAAAAGCGCTCTGCTTGCTTGACACGCACGTTGTAGTCGTGTTCTTCTATTTTGTAGCGCATCTTAACTTCTTTGACATCAGCCGTGTGCTGCTTTTTACGGGCTTCCCGCGCCTTTTTCTCCTGCTCAAACTTGTATTTCCCGTAGTCCATAATCCGACAAACTGGCGGGTCAGCTTTGTCACTGAGTAGCACTAAATCTAATTCTTTCTCTTCTGCTAGTTGTAGTGCTTCCTGCGGGGGCATAATTCCCAATTGGCCGCCATCAGTGTCAATTACCCGAATTTTCGGGAAGCGAATTCGTTCGTTAATTTGGGGCAGATCGCGAGTTCTTTTTTTCTCAATCACAGGCATTATGATTTGTGGGAGCTCTTAATGAAGGATTTGGTATGGTTTTGACTGGTATGCCTTTGAGGCAAAATACGTGAAATAAGTTAGGACTGAAAACATAAGTTTACAGTTCTAGGGTAACTAATTCATGAAGTAGTTGCGTCGTTGTATTTGTCATTCTACTCATTGTCAGAGAATTTCTGTGCAATAGTTAATCTAAATTACACATCTTTGCCAAATGTTAAGTATTGTAAAATTTATTTGTCAATACTTGAGAAGGTCAGATTGAGCAGATAATCTCCACAATACCAAGATTACAAATACAAAGCATCTAACCAAATTAAAATGTAACATATAGTCTTACATTTAGTACTATAAGTAATATTTCTATCAAAAAACATTGTTAAATTTACTTACATAAATGGAGTAGCTATATTTGAGAAGTGGACAAAGACTCAGATGCAGTAGTAGGGGCACAGTATTGCTCAGTTGTGTCATTTTTAGCCTTGGCGATGTTTTTTTTCGGGAGGGTCACTCGATTTTAGATTTTGGATTTACGATAGCAGCGATGATAAAACTATCAAATTGTGGAACATTAATACATTAAAAGAAATTTCCACTTTATTGGGACATTCGCACGCTGTGAAATCAGTAACTTTCAGTCCAGATGGACAGATTCTTGCTAGTGGTAGCTGGGATAAGACAGTGAAACTCTGCAATGTAAATACTGGCGACCAAATTTGCACCTTAACTGGACATAAATTACAGGTAAATTCAGTAGCATTTAGTCCCCAAGGGCAAATTATAGCCAGCGCTAGTTATGACAGAACAATTCGCCTGTGGCAGATAACTTCCCAAAAAGAATTTAAAAACTGCCCATGCTATACCTTGTTAGGCATCCTTTCGGGTCATGCATGGGCAGTTTTAACAGTCGCTTTTAGTCCCGATGGAAAAATCCTGGCGACGGGTAGCGATGATAAAACTATTAAATTGTCGGAAGTGAACACTGGTCAGCTAATTAGCACACTTGTAGGCCATTCCTGGTCTGTGGTAAGTGTAGCTTTCACTGCCGATGCCAAAACCCTGATTAGCGCAAGTTGGGACAAGACAGTTAAACTGTGGAAAGTGAGTACAGGAGAAGAGATTGTGACTCTCTCTGGTCACACAGACTCAGTATCTGCCATTGCTGTGAGTCAAGTTGCACGACTGATTGCAAGTGGCAGCAAGGACAAGACTATTAAACTCTGGCGGCTTGTAGAATAGCGCGAGAGTTAATTTTTGAATATCAAGCGCTACCCGTGAAGGCAACTTCCGGAAATTTCAACTGAGCTTCTGCCATTGGGCGATTTCTGCCTTCCTCTTGCCAGTAGTTAATCACTTCAGTTGCTTTGTTAAGCAACTCGACGCGATCGAGGTCACTAATCCAGTGTTTGGATTCGAGTTCCTTCTTTAACTCTTCCCAAGCATCATTTCTCGGCCAGAAAAAGTACTTGGTCAAAGGGCTTGTGCCTTTGCCGACAACTTGATCGACTGCTAGAGCGACGTTTTCGTCTAACCACAGAATTTTCAAAATAAACTTGGTCAATCACACCTCCGGGAATCTCCGGGCATTACTTAACTAGGATAGCGATCGCTTATTTTAACGCAATACCCCATCAATGACCAAATAGTAATGGGGAATGGGGCATGGGGCATTGGATAATGAGAGTCCTACTATTGGCGCTAGCTTCCCGGCTTGGTCTATGCGCTCGCCAAGCTCTATCAACTGGTTTTCTAGGTTGGGGTCGTAGCCTTGGGCTGCTAGTTGTGCGTACTCGGTTTAGGTAACATCTTAAATGATAATATTAGGGTTGTATTTTGGGCATGATGCTTCGATTTCCATTGTTAGAGATGGAGAAGGCGCAAAGCACCCAAAACTAAGCGTAATAATTTATTTATAACAACCTATTCAATATATAGAGGGGAGCCAATTGTTGAAACTCTTGAACATGCAATTAATTTTCAAATCACTATAGTAATCGGGCATATTTTCATTCAAAATTATAAGATCAGCAGTTTAGTGTAAATGCTCACTTCTGCACTGGAAGCCTGGAAAGATTAACACAAGTTATTTTTCTAGTTATTATTCATTCATAAAAAGGATAAAAGAATAAACGAAATGAGCAGCTATACTCCTATGTCTCACTACTACGATACGATCATGACGTCAGGTTATTATAACTATGAAATAATTGCAAATAGTATTTTAAACTATATGTCTGCACGGAAGATTCTTGAAATCGGATGTGGAACAGGATTAATTCTAGAAAAATTAGCCCAAATGCAGGGGTTTGAGACAATTGTTGGAGTGGATTTAACTGAGGAAATGTTAGCAATTGCTGAAAAGCGTTTACATTATTAGCTAAGTTAAACAAATTTTTAGACAAAAAAGCCTTGCGGTTAGTGGATGACCAGAAGCTATGGTTTTGGGTGATGAGATGACGTTCAACTAGCTTCATGTGTTGATTATATAATCAGCATAGCTCTAGGCAAAAAAAATCGCCAAAACTCCTTCATTATTCATGTTTAGCTGAAAAAATGAGGAATATTGAGCATAATTAGCTAAATTTTATCGAACTGCATTTACCCCATGACTCAAGAAACTTCTACAAAAGCGGCCGTTGTTTTCGATATTGATGGTGTTGTGCGTGATGTGAGTGGCTCCTATCGCCGAGCGATCGCAGATACTGTAGAATACTTTACAAATACTGCATATCGCCCCACACCCCTAGAGATTGACCAACTCAAGTTCGAAGGCGTGTGGAATAACGATTGGGAAGCATCCCAGGAATTAATTTACCGCTACTTTACAGTTCAAGGACAGACCCGCGAACAATTGCAACTAGATTATAATGCGATCGTTGCTTTTTTCCAATCGCGTTATCGAGGCCCAGACCCCAATAATTTGACGGGGTATATCTGTGATGAACCTTTATTATTACAATCTAGCTACTTAGAGCAACTTACCCAAGCTGGAATTGCTTGGGGATTTTTCAGTGGTGCTACTCGTGTTTCGGCTAACTATGTTTTAGAAAAACGTTTGGGCTTGGAATCTCCGGTATTGATAGCGATGGAGGATGCACCAGGTAAACCCGACCCTACTGGACTTTTTGCAACAGTTCATCAATTGGAAAATGGAACTGAGCCAATATCAGCGATCGTGTATGTGGGGGATACAGTAGCAGACATGTATACTGTAGAGAAAGCACGGAATTTAGATTCTGCTCGCACTTGGATTGGTGTGGGGGTTCTACCGCCCCATGTGCAGGAAACAGCAGCGCGGGGTGAGGTATATGGTGAAACACTGCTAAGAGCTGGATCTGCGATGGTTTTGCCTAATGTGCAGGAATTGACCCCAAAACAGATTCACAAATTAATTGGCAGAGTGTGTGCTTAAAAATAAGCTAGTTTAAATATAGATATTATTTCTCAATTAACCTAGAAAGACATTGACACTTAAGCTGCAAAGCGCCAGTAATTATTAATTTCCCATGAACATCTTCAGTAACTTACTTTCTCAATCAACTCAGCCTGCACCTGCAAAAAAACAACGTCGAGGAATTGAAATTAAATCCCCGCGTGAAATTGAAATCATGCGGCAATCAGCGACAATTGTGGCAACTGTGCTAAAAGAAATTTCTGAGCTAGTAAAGCCAGGAATGACCACGGCTGACCTCGATGCTTATGCCGAAAAACGCATCCGCGAAATGGGAGCAACGCCGAGTTTTAAAGGATATCATGGGTTTCCAGGTTCTATTTGCTCCAGCATTAATAATGAAGTAGTACATGGTATTCCTAGTCCCAAGAAAGTAATCCGCCCTGGAGATGTATTAAAGGTTGATACAGGCGCTTATTACCAAGGCTTTCATGGTGATTCTTGCATTACAATTGCTGTTGGAGAGGTGACCCCACTAGCGGCTAAACTAATTCGCGTCGCAGAAGAGGCTTTATTTAAGGGCATTGAACAAGTTAAAGCTGGTGTCTACTTGCTTGACCTGGCTGGACCGATTGAAGACCATGTGAAAGCTAACGGCTTTAGTATTGTTGAAGAGTTTACTGGACACGGTGTCGGTCGTAACTTGCACGAAGAACCTTCAGTATTCAACTTCCGTACCCGTGAACTGCCAAATGTTAAACTTCGTGCAGGGATGACCCTGGCAATTGAGCCAATTGTAAATGCTGGTTCTAGGCATACACGGACATTATCGGACCGTTGGACAGCTGTGACTGTGGATAATGCTTTGTCGGCTCAGTTTGAGCATACAGTTTTGGTAACGGAAACTGGTTATGAGATTTTGACTGACCGTTCTCAGGTTTAATTGCTAGTTAAAATTAGATGTTATTGAGAGAGGTGAAGCGTCAAAAGAAGGCGATTTGCCTCTTTATTTTTTATGTAAAGGTTGGCAGATTTAATTTCTGAAATTACCAAAAAACTATGAGGCGATCGCAACTACTGTGCCGATCTTCAAGACTTGAGTTTGGTGAGTGCAGGTTTAGAAGGTGTAGACAAATTGAGCCGATATAAGTAAATCGGCGTAAATAATTATCGTTGGGATAAGGCAGGGGGCAGGGGGCAGGGAGCAGGGGGAGAAAGAGTTTGAGCCTTATTTACTTCATTTAATTGCTGATTTTGTTTGCAGTTATTGTCAATGTATATTTCTTGAGCAGTAGTTGGAGTGTTAGAAGATAAACCCAGTATTAAACTAATCGCTAATCCAGTTGTCAGCGTTATTTGAGCAATGCGGTTATGAATCATAAGTTATGCTTTAAATTAAACATTGACTAGATTCAGATTGCTGTTGCAAATCCTTTAGCTATTGATGCAGCAACAATTGAGCAATTAACGCAAAAGTTCCAATCTTAAGACTAGTTATGAATGAACTTTTCCTTTAATTAAACGGTGAAGCAGGCGACAAGGCCAGAAAAAAGCCCCACAAATACTTACCGAGGCAATGGCAGCCACAATTCGCCAATTCAAATTAGGCGAGTTGCCAGACTCCAAGGACTGATTTTGTGTGCTTTTAACTAGTTCTGGCGCAGAATGAGAGAGCTGACTGACTGTACTCACCCCTTCAATCGCTGCTCCAATTAGATAAGCTACTAGGGCAATTATTAGCCAGTGGTTCATTCTGTTGCACTATTTGATCTGTGAGCGTATGCTTGTTGGCAGTGAACAATCATTTGGTTTCTTGTCCTAATGATTGCCACCTTGCCCTAACGATAATCGACCTTCAGCCGTATCCCGAATTAAAGGCAGTTTAGATTTTATATAACTATTGAGGGTGCTATCTACTTGAGGATCTAGTCCCTGCTTAGCTTTTAACTGCTGGAGGAGTAATTGTACTAAAGCCGCATCGTCAAACTGGAGCAGGGTGTTGACCTGGGTAGACTCGATTACAGCCCAGAGCTGTTGCATCATCTTGGCAGTGATCATGAGCTTGTAACTTTTTAAGATTTTCTTTATATTTGCACGAATTTGTAATTTGTGGTTGGTTTTTTATCTGAATATTTGTAAAGATGATGGTTGAGTGGGAATTGGGCATGGGGCATAGGGAATGGGGAATGGGGAAAAGGTTAAAGGGTGAAGGGAAAAGGGAAAAGGGATAAATTTAACCTTTCCCCTATGCCCAATGCCCAATGCCCAATACCCCATGCCCCATGCCCCATGCCCCATGCCCAATTCTTATTGTGAAACTCTCACACAAGACGGTTGCTGGGCAGAAGGAGGATCGGGATAAATTGCTAGAGTGTGATAGTCTGGAGCATTCTCACCATATATCACTCGAAAAGTATACAGTTTGTTTCTACCTTGTGCTTCGGTAACGACTGTTAAAAGTGTGTTCTCAGTTTTAGGTAGTCCAGGAATATTTAGTTTGGGAATTCGTCTGAGTTGAATGACATTCGCTGCTGAGTTTTTACAATCTCCAGTAGTAGTATTCGGTTTTTGACCAAACTGCATACATACTGGCCCATCAAAATCTATAGTTACTTGCGATGGATCGTTTAACCAAACTTTTTTAATTACTTCTCCAGCGGGAATAAAACTTAAGTTTGTTCCTTGCTGATAGGAAATATCGATGGTAGGGATTAATCCGCCTAAGCCCTGTGCTTGGCAGGAAAATATGGAGCGCAGAACGGCATTATTAGCTATAGCACGACCTACCAATAACAACATACTAACCGAGAAAATTAAGGAAGCTATAGGTAGGAAATAAGAGTTATTTGGGATATTTCCTGGTAACTTAGTATTATTTTTCATGGTTGCAAATGGGGAAATTGGTAGAGATCAAAGGTGAAGAAAAAGAGTTATTCCAAGCTGGTTGGAAAATATAATAAGTAGGTCGGCGTCAATAATTATTGTTGGGGTAAGGCAGGGGGCAGGGGGAGAAACAGTTTGAGCCTTATTTACTTTTATTTACACAGTTTGGTTTTATTGCACCGACTTACTTATAATATTAATTAATCATTAATATTACCCGATTCAAAAATCTATATTCCTGTTCATTTAAAGCCAGGATTCAGTTGAGACTGAAAATATCAAATTGGGATAAATTCTATCTTTTAACAAGAAAGAATTCAGGAGTCAGGAGTCAGAATTCAGTTGGGTATTCTGTATGATTGGCGGATAGCGCAGCTAAGCCGAGTATTTTCGAGTCGCGTCTGAATAACTGGGTTTAAGTCCCCCACTAAATTGAAAATTTGGTGGTCTACAATTAGCGGTGGGTCTAAATCCCCCACTAAAAAATTGCTGAATTCTGAATTCTGAATTCTGAATTCTTTTTTAAAATTGCGTTACTTGGTTGACATATATTTCAATATTTGTGCCGGCTGCCAAAAACCAAATGTTAGTTTGTTGTGACATTTGAGCGATCGCCTGTTGATTGCGTTGGGCAATTTGGGGTACTACGGAGTTCAAACCGCCTTCCACAACTCCAGCCGGGATATTTTCTCTAGTGTTAGTGTTGTTAACAACTGTGCTTCCACCGTTGATGGTGACAACTTGACCATCAGTGCGATTTAATAACTCTGCGGCTTTACCAATACCTCCCAAAACGAATAGTCCTAGATCCATTGATGCTATGGATGAACTTTGACTAGGAAATTTCTTTGCTACTAAGGGTTTACCTTGGACACCGCGAATAACAATTGCATTGTTGGGTAAGCTTCGTTCTACAAGGTTACCATCATTTTGTGAGATAATTTTGACTACGTTCATCCGCAAAAAACCTTGTTCGGAAATAGAACGAATTTCCGTGAGTAATTCGGTATTTGCAGGTAAAGCTATCTCACCATCGGTAGATTTTAGCGGTTCTTTTAATCGCACTACAAATACGTTTTTATCTGTTTCTTCTTCGTTGTTATTGCCCGATCTAGTAGTTTCGCCAAATATCGCTGTTGCGAATACGGCTTTAGCACTAGTCCCGATCGCTACGGATTTTTGTCCTTGTGGTTGTGCTTGGCTGACTACAGCAGCTCCCTGTTCTGGGGTTTGCTCAGGAGTGGGATTTGGTGTCTGTTGGGGTGGCTGTGTTTCGTTTACAGGTTGGGAAGCTGCTGCAATGTTATTAGGTTGTTCGGTGACATTGACTTGGCCGTAGCTACCTAATTTTGCTAACTTTGTCCACTCATCGAATGGGTTTGGTGGGGCTGGTGGAGTAATGTTGACTACAGGTTGAGTGTTTGGCTGGACAACTGGTAGCTGGGTTCTTGGTAAAGGTTGAGGAGCAGGTACTCTGACGATGCGCTCAACTGTCACTGGCTGAGGGACGTAAGCTGTTGGTGGGGGTGTTGGTATCACTTGTTGTCTCCTTGTGGAAGCAGCTGATGGTTCTACCAAGGCTACTGTAGGGGCTGGTTTTGGCATTCTCAGCTTGTCTTGGGCGGCTTTGACTGACTGTGCTTGTTCAGTCAGGGCTAATTTCGTTTTGAGAGTCTCGATTTCACCTTGTAGCTGTTGAGAGGTTGATTCATTTGTTGGTTGCGATCGCACTTGTGGAGTGACAAGATTATTTCTGGGCTTTTGACTACTACCACTCATCAATTGCGACAAAAACACACCAGCTACCAAAACTACTGCTAAGGTAGCAGCACCTACTAAGCCTAATTTGGCAAAGGGATTAGATGAGAGGGTTTGCTCTGTCTTAACTTCTTCTGGTTCAGAGGACGGTTGCTCCCTTGCAGACTCTTCTGATGCTTCGCTAGTGCCAGAAGATTCTTCTGCAAAGCCAACCAACCTTGCCATCCGTGATTCCCAATCGTCATATTCTATTTCTAGTTGGCGATCGTCGGTGTCTAGAGTCAATAGACTTGGTGGAGGCGTTTCTGTGGGAATTGAATATTGAGTCATGGTAAAGCTTAGTTTGAATTTCCAGAACAATTTTTATCTTCGATTTCACAGACATTATAAATTTCTAATCTGGCTTCACCAAGGCGGTAAACTGCAAAGTGCGACGGAAGCGGCGCGTTTGGTAGTGAAGTTGCTGGTTCATTTATTGCTCTAACTAAAATTTGTTTATTAAACGAAATTGATTTTCCCAATTTATCATAACTGTTAAAAGTTATTTGATTGGCAAGCAACTCCACTTTCCATCTGCCATTGCCTATTTTTGTCGGTTGAGATATTTTTTGAATTACTAATACATTTTCAGTTCCTCTATTAACATTTTCAAATTGGCTATCTGGATTTAAATTAGTTACTTCTGACTTCAGTTTTTGCTTAAAATCATCAGCTACGAGTTGGGAGCTAATTTCCCAGACTGTTGTTGGTAGCTGTTGCTGTGACCAGGTAAGCATTAAGCTCATGCTTTCACCAACAAAGCGCCGAATAGTTTCTGGTTGTCGCTCTAAATTTTCTTGGGGGTCTACTGTAATCACACGACCATCAACAAGTTGTACTAAACTTTGAGGTGTGAGTTGCCGGCCTAACTGTTGTAACATAGACCCGTGAAATATTAGTAACAGTAAGGTAAATACATGTAAACCAAATGTTCCTACTGCCAACAGTGGTAAGGCGTTACTTTTTTTATTTTCTGATTTAAATATCTGCATTAATGATTTTTTTATAGTAATTGAACTATATTTTTAGGAGTTAGGAGTTAGGAGTTAGGAGTTAGGAAAAGATTTGAGGAATGAATATACAGCATATTTCAATAAGCGTTAAGTAAACCATCTATAGCAATCCTAAATCATTTGTGAAAATCAATCATACATAAATATTTTCGGAAAATTGAAAATTTCATGCTCAACAGCGAGTTCAAATAAACGCTTGACAATGGTAAAGGATTTACATAAATGA
>JAHHHB010000023.1 GCA_019359545.1 Desmonostoc geniculatum HA4340-LM1
TTGTCTGGATTTCCTTGGATAAAATCTATCAATTCTTTCATTGCTCAATTATGCATCTTATTTATACTAATTAGACCAGCTTATCGTTATGTGTAATTTTTCACAACTGATTTAGGATTGCTATAGTCCACAAATAATTAGTAATCCCATGATTGTTTGCCAGATTCTTCGGCATATAACACTCTCATTTTTTATCTGGTTAGCTAATAGATACGTAATAGCTAATTGGATGCCTAAATAAGAAGGTAATAAATAGCGTTCGGAAAGTGAGCGTATACCGCCAAAAATTAAGTCTGGTAGTATTAGTGGTAGTGCAGGAATGAGAATTAATATTAGAATAAACAACCATGTTTTGTATTTAGTTGTTCGACAAATAAAATAAATTGAATATGCAATCAAGATTAAAAAAACTGGTGTTATTACATAGCTAAGCGGATTTTCAAAGCCAAAGTTTAAATCGATAAAAATCCGGTTCATCTGTAAAAGCCAAGATTTAATTAAAGCCTCTAGGGGAAACTGTATATTTGTCCAGGCTGTTGAACTATTAAATTGCAAAAAGTTAGTTATTACAACTAACATCCAATGCGTGAAGGCTAAAAATCCTGCGAAAGATGCTATAAAATAAGCTTTCACCGTTGCAGTTAACCTAAATCTGGCAGTGATAATTACATAAATTCCATGAGCAATTGCTAAAAATCCACTCAATAAAAACGTATAAAGGCTAATTGTCAAAGTTAGTGCATAAATTCCCCAATTTAATATACGTGGTGCTTGATGTGTTGATTCCAATCTTAATGCTCGTAACAATGAGGCATTGCATAATAATATAGTGACTATCCAGAGAATATATTCTCGTGCTTCTTGCGCGTATACTAGATGAATAGGAGAGATTGCCATAAGTGCGATCGCAATCTCAGATACCCATAACTGTGTTCTAAATAATTCTCGACATAACCAATAAATACTAGGAAAAATGAACAAGCTAATCAACGCAGATAAACTTCTAATGGCCGTCACCGAATTACCAAAAATTCCCACCCAAAACCGAGCCATTATATAATACAGCGGAGGATGCTGTGGATCTTCAACTTCTAAAGACTTAATTGTGTTAATTAAGCCTTTTTCCACATTCAAACTTTGGAATTTAACAAAACTTTCTTTAGTAATTACACTACCATTAAATATTTGCTGTTTTACTTCATTTACCGTATATCCAGAAATCCGCAACGAAGTAAAAGTTTCATCATGCCAATAAACCTTCCCATCAAGGTTAAAAAAACGAAAAAAAATCCCCACCATTAACAAAACAACAATAAAAAACCGCAACCTATTTTGAGCAACTTTGAGATGCCGCATAACTAAACTCTCTCTCCGCGCCTGGGCGCCTCTGCGTGAGCTAAATATCTAACACTTACTGAACTATAAACTAGCAGATAACTTATTATTAATTGGTAGATCGCGTCGGCGTGAATTACCACGTTTAGTCAATTTCCAAACAGAATAATAATTATCACTATAAACAATATCTGTCTTGAACTTATACTTTTTTTCTATTAATCCGCGCCAATTATCTGAAGTATTGAGTAAAAATATATCAGCAAATTCATTAGGAATTTTGGGAATTTTTTGATTATTCACCAACAAAAACCGCACTTTTGGTTCCAACAGATAGCTCAGAGAAAAGACATTACCATAATTATTGTCCAAAGAATTACTAATTAAAAGTGGGCTAGTACTCTGATTGATAATTTGGGCAACTTGTGGATTGCCATAATTCATACCTTTATTCCACCAAGTTTCTGCTTGGGAACTCGCCTTAGAAGAAATTAGACCACAAATAATCACTAATGCCATGATTATGTGCCAAATGGTTCGACGCGACAAGCTCTCATTATATAGTTGCGTAGTTAGTAGATAAGCAACAGCTAGTTGGATTCCTAAATAAGATGGTATTAAATATGGTTCAGTAAAAGCTCGTATACCCCCACCACTTAAATCTGGTAATATTATAGGCAGCGCTGGGACTACAATCAATGTAATAATAAACAGCCAGACTTTGTAGTTACTGGTAAGACAAAGAAAATAAATCGCATATCCTACAAAAATTAAAAAAATTGGTGTAATCAAATAGCTCAGAGGATTTTCTAAGGTCAAATTTATATCAAAAAAAATCCTGCTAATCTGCATCAGCAAAAATGGAATTGTAGGTATCAAAGATGACTGTGTTGTTGCTTTATTTCCAGAAATCAGAAACTGGAAAAAGTCACCGATCGCCACTGTCATCCAAGGCATAAAAGCTAAGAAACTTACTAGTGTTGCTAGCAAATAATTTCTCACGGTTTCAGTCAACTTAAATCTGGCTGTGGCAATCACATAAACTCCGTGAGCAACTGCTACAAATCCACTCCAAAGAAATGTATAAAGGCTAATCGTCAAAGTGATTACATAAACACTCCAGGTAGCGAAAATATCTGGTTGTTGTTTTGTTAATTCATCTTTATCTTGTGCTTCTAATTGTATTGCTCGTAGCAGTGAAGCACTGGATAATAAGATAGTGATTAACCAGAGAATATATTCTTGTGCTTCTTGGGCATATACTAGGTGAATTGGAGAGATAATTATAAGTGCGATCGCTACACCAGGAACTGGTAATGGCATATCAAATAATTCTCGGCATAGGCGATAAACACAGGGAAAAACCAGCAAGCTAATAAACGCAGATAAACTTCTGATTGCTGTCACCGAATTACCAAAGATTTCCATCCACAACCTGGCAATTATGTAATAGAAAGGTGGATGTTGAGAATCTTCTCTTGCCAAAGACATAATTGTGTCATTTAAGGTTTTTTGTGCATTTGCACCTTGAAATTTAGCAAAACTTTCTTTGGCAATGACACGATTATTAAAAAGTTGTTCTTTTGCTTCAGTTATCGTGTAACCAGAAATCCGCAATGAGGTATAAGTTTCATCATGGGAGTAAACCTTGCCATCAAGGTTAAAAAAGCGAAACAATATACCCATCGCCAACAAAAAAATAATTAAAAGCCGCAACCAACTCGGAGCAAATTTGAGATGGCGCATAAGTACATTTCCCAAAAAATTTTCTAAAATAATCCAGTTTACTTGATTGGATGAGATGCCCAAGTCTAGCTTGTGGTAGACATCGCTAAAAATTATATCTGAGTCTGTTCATGAGATATCACCAACTCTACATTATTACAAAATTTGATAACCCCATCGGTGAAAGTCTTTACTATTAGATATAGTTAAAAAATCAATAGTTTGAAACTCTTTGTCAATGGCAGGCAAGCTGCATATTTTAGATCCAATATTTAAGTATGCCTGCAAAATCTTAGGAATTTCTACTTCACAAAAATCTGGACAATTTTGAGGCAATTCTAGGTAATATCGTGAATTGGGATAAACTAAAATACTCGGATGCATCAAGCCATTTTGTCGAAAATAATTATAAACACAACTAGCTTCCCAAGGGGATTGTGTTAGTAATGATGCACAACCAAAGAAATATTGATTTTTAGTCCAGATGAGATAATTTGCTAGCCCTTCCCATAACAGCAAAAGTGTCTGACTATTGCGGTATTCTTTCGCTATACATGCACGCCCAATTTCCACTGATGTTTGAAGCACAGAATCAGGAATTGCATTAAGATTAAATATATCAGCAGCATCAAAGCCTAATCTTTGAGAAGCCATTCTATAGGTTTGCATTCGATAAGTTCCAATGGTTTTACCCGTCTGTTTGCAGATGAGAATCAAATGATGACAAACCTCATCAAACTTATCTTCATCCATCTGGGTAAAATTAGAAGTAGATAATCCCAAGCCTAGTTCCAGATTAAAAACTTCAAAACGCAATCTAAAAATTGATTTTAATTCTTCTTCAGTTGATGCAAGCCGTAGGATATGTTTTTTAGTTTGAAGGACAGGAAAATCTTCAAGCGGAGGAGGATTCAGCGGGTAATTGATGTTGCGGCCAGAAACTTCCATCTGTCTTCCTAATTAGAACATTTTGGATTTTGGATTTTAGAGTTTGGATTGAAATTTTATTTATATTAAAAAATCTATTTTCAAATTTGTATTATGTATTAAGATGTCGAAGTTTGGTTGGTAGAGTTTTCAATAAAAAATCCTCTAGAGAACTTTTTTAAGCTCTGGAATTAGGGATACAGTGTTTTTATTATGGACATTAATGCCAAAAAAATCTGGCAATAAGATACAAAATTTTCCTTTGATATAGGGTATAAATGCAAGTAATACTATTTCCAAAAATTTTTGCAACAGATAAATACAGATAAATTTGGTTGTAGGGGCGTACAGCTGTACGCCCCTACACATGCAATACGGTTTGGTTAAGGTTTTTTGATGAAAATTCTAGCAAAGACGCGATAAATCGGCGTCTCTACAAGAATCAATCTTTCGTCTTGACGGCGATTTGTCGCGTCTCTTCCCTTAACCAAACCGTATTGCCTACACATGTATGTGTAGTAGGAAGTTCGTGAAAAACAATCACAATCAAGGCAAAAAGCCCCTAGATGAATCCAGGGGCTGGGACAATTTTGATTGTGATGCTTGGGTTGGGCGTAGCGATGTCTTCTCTACGAGAGGCTTTGCCAACGACAATCCTTTTGGGGAACGCCATTTCTAACAAAAGCGCTCTCAAATACTGAATCAATTACGGTGATTATTGTTGTAGTGAACCCTTGTACCAGCCCACAGCAACTTCTCCCGCAGCGTTTGATAGTAAGAATTGTTCTCGCGCAAAATAATAAATTTAGCTCGACAATCCGCCATCCGCACATCAACGCGGTGCCCAGGCCAGATCGAAGTTCCCAAGACTCCATCTGTCCACAACTTGGTACTCAAATCGTAATCCCCCAAAGGCCAAATACTCACCACAGAACCAGGGGGTAAAACGAGGGGACGACTAGAAAGGCTCATTGCACAAATCGGAGTGACGGTAATCGCCTCCATACCATCGTGCATAATTGGCCCATTAGCAGAAACGGTGTAACCTGTGGAACCTGTAGGAGTGGAAATAATCAATCCGTCCCCCACGTATTGATCGACTACCTCACCATCTATTTCCATTTCTAGAATAGAGGTAATCATTCGGTCAGCAGAAGCCGGTTTGACGCAAAATTCATTCAACGCGAGGTAACGCTCACTCACTGGCTCTAAATTAGACCCATGACCCTCATACACCGCAGCTTGTAACATCATCCGCCGTTGGATAGCATAACGATCCTCAAACAGTCGATCCCAAACTTTCTCGGTATCCTGAAACTCTTCCACTGACTCAGTTAAAAACCCCAGATGACCTCCCACATTCACTCCCAGAATTGGGATGCCAGCTGGGGCTAAATGTCTAGCACCAGTTAAAACAGTGCCATCACCGCCGAGTACCAAAGCGAGATCGATTGGTTGACCCGCCGAAGCCAAAAAGACTGGATAAGGGTTATCTTTCGGCCCGCTAGGTCCCATCAACACTTGGCACTGGCGATTTTCGAGTTGTTTAGCGCACATTTCTGCCCATTGTTTACTCCGGGCATCCCGCGCTTTATATGCAATGATTACCTGCTTGAGTTGCACGCACAGTTACCACTTCAGGAGATTAAACTGCTCCATATCGACGGTATCACGGTTGCGATAAATGGCAAGCACGATCGCTAAACCCACCGCCGCCTCGGCTGCGGCCACGGTAATCACAAACACTGTGAAAACCTGACCCTTAATTAATGTTGAGTCGAGGAAGTTGGAAAATGCCATTAAATTCAGATTAACAGCATTGAGCAGCAACTCAATTGACATCAGCACCCGCACAGCGTTGCGGCTGGTAATCAAACCGTAGATGCCGATGCAAAATAGAGCTGCTGCTAATAATAAAAAGTACTGGAGTTGCATGAATTTGAGTATTCCTTCTGAAAAAACACCACTTTTTATCAAAACAGAATTCAGAAGTCAGAATTCAGAATTCAGGAGTCAGGAGTCAAGAGTCAGAATTAAGCTTGGGAATTGGAGTCCCACTGGCAGATAGCGCAGCGTTAGCGACGCAGGAGCGTCTGAATGACCGTGTTTAAGACGCCCACCAAATTCAAAATTTGGTGCTTCCAGGTAATGAGTCCCAATCACCTTCCAAGAGTGATTCTGAATTCTGAATTCTGAATTCTGCATTCTTTACTCTCTTGTTTCGCTGCTGGTTGATACTAGTTCTCTGGGGCGTTCTGGCAAAGTCAAGACGGTTTGTGGTAGTTCAGATGGTGTCAGGTCTGGCAAATACTCGCGACGTGCCAAAATGATCGCTCCCACCATCGCTATCAGCAGCAAAATCGAAGCTAGTTCAAAAGGTAGTAAAAAGTCAGTGAAGAAATGCTCTCCAATCAAAACTATAGAACTTGTACCACCGACCACAGCAGGAGTTGAGTACGCCCAAGGAGTCGCTAAGATCATCGTACTCAAAAGGCCAAACAATCCTAAGCTGACTACACCCGTTAGTAGTTTCCGCACCCACGAGTTAGGAAATGGCGCAAAATTCTGCCGTTTGTTCACCAACATAATGGCAAACAAAATCAGCACGTTAACCGCCCCTACATAAATCAGCACTTGTGCGGCTGCAACAAAATCACCATTCAACAACAGGTAGATTCCCGCCATGCTGATGAATACGCCCCCTAGCATAAAGGCAGAATAGACGATGCTAGAGGACAGTACCACACCAATGGCTGCCCCAATCATCATCACACCCAGTACGCCAAGGCATACAATTTGTACTCCTTCCGCTAGATTCACTGTTTTTTGTCCTCAGTCAATTGTCAATTGTCATTGGTCATTAGTCATTAGTCATTGGTCATTGGTCATTTGCAAAGGACAAAGGACAACAGACAAAGGACAAATGACTAATGACATTTATTTTTCGGTTTGTTCTACAAGGTCTTCTGGACGCGCACCAGGACGTGGTGCATCCGCAGGCAATCCGTGGGGTTCGAGGACGCCCTTGGGTAGGTAAACTAGTTCGCGTAGTGGTGTCACCATTGGGTCATCTGTTACTTTATAGGGCAGACGACCTAATGCTACGTTGTCATAATTCAATTCATGGCGATCGTAAGTGGAAAGTTCATACTCTTCTGTCATAGATAGACAGTTAGTTGGGCAAAATTCCACACAATTACCGCAAAAGATACAAACTCCAAAGTCAATACTGTAGTGCTTGAGTTTTTTCTTTTTGCTGGCTTTGTCGAATTCCCAATCTACTACAGGCAGATTTATCGGACAAACGCGAACACAAACTTCGCAGGCGATGCACTTATCAAATTCAAAGTGAATTCTACCGCGAAACCGTTCGCCAGGAATCAGTTTTTCGTAAGGGTACTGTACGGTGATTGGACGCCGACGCATGTGGTCGAAGGTAACAGAAAGTCCCTGACCAATGTAACGCGCAGCTTGTACTGTTTCTTTGGCGTAATCACCAACTTGTTTCAGGAACTTTAGCATTGTGTTTCACTCTCTCAGGCGATCAAAATTAGGAGTTAGGAGTGAGGAGTGAGGAGTTAGGAGTGAGGAGTGAGGAGTTAGGAGTGAGGAGTTAATTAAAAATTCATAACTCATAACTCATAACTCATAACTCATAACTCCTAACTCCTAACTCTTAACTCTCTCATTACCCACCAAAGGCGAAAGGAAAGGCTAGTTTTAGGGCGGCGGTTAATAATAGATTAACCAAACCAACTGGCAACAAAAACTTCCATCCTAAATCTAATAGTTGGTCAATCCGTACCCGTGGCACTGTCCAGCGTAACAAAATGGCGATAAACACTAGTAAATAGGCTTTGAACACGGTCATAGTGATACCCAACGAAGCAGTTACTATCTGCAACACTGGATTTGCTTCACTGACTCCCAGCCAACCAGCGATGAGGTTGAGGGGAATGGGAAAGTCCCAACCGCCCAGGTAGAGAATTGCTACTAGTAGGGAAGAAAGTATCAAGTTAACGTAGGAACCCAGGTAGAATAAACCAAATTTCATACCTGTGTATTCAGTCTGATAGCCTGCAACCAGTTCTTCTTCTGCTTCGGGTAAGTCAAAGGGCAATCGTTCGCATTCAGCTAGGGCCGCTATCCAAAAAATCAGGAAACCGACTGGTTGACGCCAAATGTTCCAGCCCAAGATGCCGTAGCCAGATTGTTGATTCACAATGTCAACGGTGCTGAGGCTATTAGACATCATAGCGATCGCTAACACCGCCAGCGCCAATGGAATTTCATAGCTAATAGATTGCGCTGCTGCCCGCAAGCCCCCTAAAAGGGAGTATTTGTTATTAGATGCGTAACCAGCCATCAACAAACCAATGGGCTGAATGCTTGACAAGGCAATCCATAAAAATACGCCCATGCCCACATTGCTAATTACGATGTTCTGCCCAAAGGGGACAATCAGGAACGACAGAAACACCGGAATCACAACAATAATTGGGCCGAGGGTAAACAGCCAGGGGTCAGATTTGGCTGGGACGATATCTTCTTTAAATATCAACTTCAGACCATCCGCTACAGGCACTAGTAACCCAAAAGGCCCTTGGTATTCTGGGCCAACTCGTTGCTGTGCAGCGGCGGAGATTTTCCGCTCTAGCCAGGTAGCGACTAACACCCCTACTGTTGCCCCAATCAGCATTAGTACCATTGGCAGTGGCATCCAAATTGCTTTGGCTGTTCCTGCTGGTACGCCTAAATCCGTGAGGGATTCAATAAAAGTTCCTTGGAGGTCAATTCCTGAATTCATGTTTCCGCTCTTTAAGACATGAGTCAAAGTGAGTTACAAATATTACTTGACTAATACCTGTAAATTCACACATTAATAATTTTTGCCCAGATGATGTCTGACTGAAGATTTGTTGCCAATTCCCATGCCTAGTATATCCTTGGATGGTTTTACCACCCTGAAGCGAGATAAGAACTTCTACTTATGGTTGGCATTGAGATTGGCTATTGAGTCGAGGGGCAAAGGGGCAGGGGAGGCAGGGGAGGCAGGGGAGGCAGGGGAAGAAATAACCAATGCCCAATGCCCCATGCCCAATGCCCCAATTTGAGTTAACGTTGATCGATGGGGAGATAAGGAACTTCGTGATAACCGTTGTAAACTTGGGTTGGACGGAAAATCCGGTTTTCTGCTAGCTGTTCTTTCCAGTGGGCTAGCCAACCAGCAACGCGGGCGATCGCAAATATTGGTGTAAACAAGTCTGTGGGAATTCCCATTTTCCTATACACCAAGCCCGAATAAAAGTCAACATTGGGATAAATCCCTTTGCCAGCGAGTTTTTCCTCTACTACTCGTTCCATTTCTTGAGCAATGTCATAAGACTTGTCGTAACCAAACTTCTCAAACAGTTGCTCTGCTAGGCTTTGTAAAATTATGGCTCGTGGGTCTTTCACTTTATAGACACGATGTCCAAAGCCCATAATCTTAGATTTACGTTGCAGACAATCCTCGATGTAAGGACGGACATTTTCTACAGAGCCAATTTTGTCCAACATCTGAATTACTTCTTCATTGGCCCCACCATGCAGAGGCCCTCCCAAGGTTCCCACGGCACTAGCAACCACAGCGTAAGGATCGGTTAAGGTAGAAGCTGTCACCCTAGCACTGAAAGTAGAAGCATTCATTGTATGCTCGACTTGAAGTATCAAGCAGATATCAAAAATCCGCGCCATCAAAGGATCGGGTTCTTGCTCATTGAGCATGTATAGAAAATTGGCAGAGTAGCCTAAGTCATCACGGGGACGCACGGGATCGTTGCCTTTTCGCATCAGTTGGAACGCCGCCACCATCGTGGGAATGGTTGCTATCAAGCGCACTACTGAATCTCGAATGTAGGCTGGGTTATGTAAATCCCGCAGCGAATAAAACAACCCTAAAGCAGCAGCAGAGGCTTGCAGGGCATCCATTGGGTGACCGCTTTCTGGAAAGCATTTCATCATGTCACGAATGCGGTATTTTATTCGCCTGTGGTGAAGAACTTCATGTTCAAATGCTTCCAGTTCTTGTTTACTGGGCAGTTCACCCCAGATTAAGAGATAAGCAGTTTCTAGGAATGTACTTTTTTCTGCTAGTTCCTCAATCCGGATGCCACGATATTCTAGTATTCCCTTTTGCCCATCAACATAACTGATACTCGATTGGGCGGCGGGAATGCCTTCTAGACCAGGCTTGTATTCGCACACCATCATGGCAACACCATTTATTTTTGAAATATCCGATCAAGTTAACTTACCAGAAATTTATTATCGCCATAACAGTAGCCCTTCTAACAACAATCGAAAATGTTGAAAAACTGTTATAGCAGATACTTGGGTGATGTCAAGCAAAACATCTGACTACGACCCAGAGGAGAACCACTTTCTGGTAGTTTTATCCCAATCATACCTGCTTTTTTCAAGACTAAGCTGGCTTTGGCCTCCCCCCATAAAAGAATTTCTGCCCAATTGCTCAAACCCGGTTCGTGTCCAACCAAGGCCAGTTGGGTATTTTGGGAATAATTTCTTGGCTCTAACCAATCTACCAGCCAACTAGAAATTTCACCATTAGGGGCGAGGTGGCTGGATTCCTCTAGCTTGGGGCTTAATTTTGCTGCTATGAGGATATCAGCTGTTTGGCGGGCACGCACTAAGGGGCTGGTGAGAATCAAATCAAAATTTAAACCCAATTTAACAAGTTGCTGGGCAACTTTCTCAGTTTTTTGCCGTCCTTCTTTGGTAAGGCTGCGCTCCTCATCCTTGATGCCTAAATCTTTGTCTTCGGCGATGCCGTGACGGATTAAATACAGTTCCATATGTTGAATTTTATTAGCGTACCCTGTGCTGAGTTATTTGGTTACGCTCA
Source organism: Desmonostoc geniculatum HA4340-LM1 (assembly GCA_019359545.1). Classification (GTDB taxonomy): domain Bacteria; phylum Cyanobacteriota; class Cyanobacteriia; order Cyanobacteriales; family Nostocaceae; genus Nostoc; species Nostoc geniculatum. The sequence continues at coordinate 10,892 of JAHHHB010000023.1, forward strand.
TTGTGTATTGATCTATCCTAATCTTAATCATTATTGTATTCAATATTTTGATGATAGTCATTAATCAAAGTAAGACTATCCTCCAATAGACTAATTATTAATGGACGATATTGAATTTTAGTTTTATTATGAAGAGAATTTTGATTGTCATTAAGAGAGCATCTCATTGTGTAAAGCACATATTTCACTAAGCTACTTGAACCCGATTTTACCACCAACGAAAAAAGATGTATTTTCCAAGGGGGGATGATTTCATTAAAAAGATATTTTAATATTTTATCAATAACTTCATTTGAAAAAATCATTAGCGCTGAAAGGTTGGCACGGTAATAATTTTTATTAATCCTTTTGCCTTTCAAATCGTTAAAATTATTGTAAAAAATTAATGCAACAATTTCTTCTCTTGCTTGAATAACTGGCTGAACTTTAAATATCTGATGGCAGAGGGCTTTATACTGTTGTAGATAATTTTCATGATTACTTAAATACTCAATCCAAGCATTAGTATTTTCCAATACTTCGGAGTTAAGTTGCTCATAGGACTTCAAGATATCAGTACGCAGTTGTAGCAAATTATCGTTATTAGGATCGCTTGATTTCAAAAGAGACATAATTTTTCTATATAACATCACTAGCTGTATATAATACAGCTAGTGATGTTATATTTACCAAATTTGAAAATAACACCTGCAATGGAAAAGTTGTTTTGCACGCTGCCGTTTTTAACCGCTCCCTATTCAGGTGATGCACAATCCCAGTTAAAAACGTCTCCATTCATAGAAAATTCTACAATTGATTACAGTTATTGGTCAGCGTTAGGATAAAAGTCTAAGTCTAAAATCTCATTAACAGAAAAAGGACAGGCGATCGCAAAATCGTCCCCCAATAAACCTGTTTCCACCATTGCCTCTCGCCGCGCTCTTTGATAGGTAGTATTGAGCCACTCGGCATCGTTTAAAAAACGTCGCAAGCTGGGACTTTCTTGCAGCAATTCATCTATATTCAGTCGCTCACGGGTAATGGTAACTTGCCAACTGTGACTACGACGTTCAGATTGATACTTCCACTTCAACAAATGCGACAACACTAAACGCAACGCACTTTGCAACGCCCGCTGTTGACTCTTACCCAAGTCCACCACTTCCTCAATTAGGTGTTCTAAGTCCAACGTGTCCCACTGATGCGATTCTAAAAGTGTTGCGGTCTGCTCTACCCAAGCACAAAAATCTTGCTCATACAGGGTTTGTAACATTTGAAGTTCTATAGACTTCATGGCGCTCCTTTTTAGCAAATAAATAGGTAGGCAGGAGTTAACTTTATTTGTACCGACTTACTTAAAATTAGGCACGAACTACATTCCGAATCAGTTCATAAAAGTCAAATTCCCGACTTTTAAAAAAAGCCGGGAAGGGATATTATATCAAACACACTTTTACTGCTACATGAGTTAGGAGTTCTCCCCATCTCCCTCACCTTCCTCTACTCGGACTGAATCGGGTTATCTCTGGGATTAACTAACCTCAGTAGCTTTTGCTTAATTTGAGCGTCGAATACTTCCCATTTCATTTTTGCATAGGCGGAATTTTCGTTACTGCCAGATAAGAAACCCATCGGAATTTCAAAGCCGCCTGCGCTTGTTCTTCCACCACCAAAAAAGCGGCCTGTACTATCTTGACCAAAGGCTTCTTTGATGAATTCATCGGGGTCAAGGGTGAGTTTGGTGGTTCTCAAGGAACCGATGACTATTTCTAATTCTTCGTCTTCATCGTGAACAATGCCATAAACTACAGCGGTATGCACGTTTTCTTCGGTGACGAGAAAATCAGCTGCTTGGGGGATGGCGTCGCGGTCATCGTAGCGCAGGTAACCAACACCAGCAATGGAAAAGTTATTTTGAACGATGCGGTTTTTGAGCGATCGCTCGATCACATCCATCACCCGCTTGGAACGATTCGCCTGTAAAATGGCATTCAGCAGTTGGGCGTCATAAAATCGGCTTAAATAGGCAGCTGCCATGAAATCTTCTTCTTGCGCTTGCATCAGCCGATTTGTATCCGATCGCAAGCCATGCATCAAGGCAGTAGCACATTTAACGTGTTGATTGATACTGCTATCTAATGCTAGTAATCCCGCTTGCAGATACTGTGTAAAAATGGTTGCCGTCGCTCGCACATAAGGACGAACATCCATAAACTCGGATTCGAGTTCACCTTGCAAACTGTGATGGTCAATCAACGCAACTAACGGAATTCCAGCCTGCTGAACAGCTGATAATAGCTGAGAAGTGGTTCCTTGGTTATCAATCAATACAAAACCTTGATAACACGACAAATCCTTGGTTTTTAAGGTTTGCTGCGTCCAGCGTTGGATAGGTAAATTAGTGAGTCTAACCAAGGCAATATTTTCTTGATGACTCAAAGCGCCAGCATAAATTATTTCAGATTTGATATCGTATTGCTGGGCAATTAATTGATAGGCCCAGGCACAAGAAAGAGCGTCTGGGTCAGGAAAATCTTGCAAAATTATCAGTTGGCGATCGTGTCGGTGCGCTAGCAGAGTTTTTTGCAGTTCTTCTGACTTTTGTTGTGTCAGAGAATTACTGCGCGGACTAAGATAGATAGCCCCTTCACTTAGCGATGGTTGTAATGATGGACTTTTAAGTGCAACTTCCACTGGGTCTATTTCAGCTTCCTCTGGGCTTGGCTCTGTGGTCAATGACAAACTTTCAAACTGATTAACGGGAGAATTTAAGTACATAAGGAACTTTTTTTCAAGTGTGAGGCTCCATTAATTCAGAAATACTACAATCAGCGATTCACTGAATTTAGCCACATTATTTTGATCTTCGCAAAAATATCAAGACATCGCACTATATATCTAAGTATATTTTTTGTCAGTAACATAGCTCAGCAATCAACTAAATTCCACTACAACGCATATAGGTACTGGAAAAAAGGAAGTTTTGTACTGGCTTTATCTGGCGTCATAAAGCTCTTTTAGTAGCTCTTTTGTTTTCTTTAATTTGAAGTACAGGCATTTTTCTTCAAAGTTTATAGCCGTCCTTTTAAATTTATCTTACTTAGGGTATAATTTCCATCTAATACTTTAGAGTTAGTCTTTGATATTTAAAACAATCTTATGTTCAATAGTCTCATTATTTTGACTATTGAGCAATTAATGATTATATCTTTAACCAATAGGGCATCTTTTGTATTTTGTGTAAAAGGGGCTGGGGAGTGGGAACTACGCAGACGAAGCCCGGATTTCTCACCACATCTCTCAAAACCTTGTGCAGGGGAGCTCTTGAGCAGGGGAGAAGTGACAACAGTATTTCCCCTCTGCCCCTCTGTCCCTCTGCCCCTCTGCATTTCAAACTTGTGAAAAATGCGGGGAAGAAGAGTTTTTCTAGGGCGTGCCATCAGTTAATGTAAAGAAAAATAAAGTATCAATCGACTCAAGTAGAAGGATTTGATTGCGATGATAAGCCGTCGTTATGCTCTACGGGGTGACCAGTGGAAAAGGATCAAAGACCTGTTGCCAGGACGAGACGGTTGATCGCTGGTGGTTACCAGACCATCAATTTGGCTATTATTTACCCTAGTTTATTTGATTTTTACTATCCTTAGAAGGCTGAAAACCTTAAGGCGGCACCCGGATTTGAACCGGGGAGTGGAGGTTTTGCAGACCAAAAGAGAATCGCTATAAGCTTTGCTTCATAAGCTTTATAGCGATTACAATTTTAGTTGTAACTAAAATTGTAACTAACTCAAAACCATCTTCCCATCTGCGTCGAAATCGAAAGGCATGAAAGCAGCAGCCGCGATCGCTCTCCACTCTCCAATCTCCTGGGCTATTGGCTTGCTCAGCAGGGGGACGCCATCAATCATGTCATTCCACAGCATAACGATGATGTCAATGTTTTGATAGTCAGCACCAGAAACACCAGCCGCGATCGCAACGGTTTCTAATCTTCTTACAGACGCGCGGTTTGTTGATGTTTGGGATACACGATTATAAGCTGCGTTTATCAACAGCGATCGGTTGTAGGCTCCCCAGTCTAGACTAGGTGAAGGTTCAACCGCTTTTGTAAAATTTCCACCATCCCAGCTATCCCCGATACTTGCGGTATCTGTCTGAATAAGCAAGCCCTCAGCGTGATATCCCCCTGGATCTTCCAAAATAATTGTGTTGATTACTTTCCCGTTTCGGATCAACGCATATCGCATAGTTACCCCCAATAGATTCTCACCTCACCTCGACCACCAGCACCGCCGCTACCACCCGTCAAAGTTCCCATGCCCCCACCACCACCACCAGCACCAGGGGAACCACCAGCACCACCGTTACCACCTGTAGTAGTAGAACCACCACCACCGCCGCCAGCAGAACCAGAACCAGTAGTAGAATTTACGCCAGCAGCGCCAGACCCACCAGGAATACCTACCGCACCCCCAGCACCACCATTAATCCCGCCTCCAGCCGTCCCAGGATTAGCAATCGAAGAAGAACCACCACCACCACCATTGCCACCATAAGTAGAATTCCCGCCAGGTTGGCCATTTCCCCCACCACTAGCACCACCAAAAGTATTGTCACTAGCGGTACCGCTGCTTTGCCCTGCAACACCATCCGGAGTCCCACCGGTACCACCATTTGCTGCTGATTGTGTACCAGCACCGCCACCACTGGTGGTACCGGTGGGAGCACCTCCCCCATAACTATTCAAATAATTGCCAAAGGAAGAATTACCGCCAACAGTGCCATTTCCTCCTGCTGCTGCTGCTGCTGCTGCACCTCCAGTTCCTCCAGCACCCACTGTGATAGTTACAGTGGCCGTAATTTGACTAGCTTGAAATACTCCCCTTGTGAAACTACCACCCCCACCCCCAGGCGCACGGGTGGACTGCCCCCCTCCTTTGCCACCGCCGCCACCGCCCCAACATTCGATAATTACGAAGCTGATACCAGAGGGCTTTGTCCAGGTGCCGGAGGTTGCGAAAATTTGACTCCCCCCGACAGATGAAGAATTGCCAGAAATTATCACTCCCATCATCAAAGGCTCCCAATCAAGAAAGTGGTGCCCGATGCGTCGTAGGCAATCGATGAAAGCGTTTGTCCTGCGGGAGCTGTAAAGTTCACCGAGGCTCCAGCGGGTAAATTCGCTCCCAATAAAGTTCCTAATGTAGATCCCGAATTGTAAAAGCTTACAGCAGACTTACCAGCGGCTATTGTTCCTGATGCAGAAGTGTTCGTAAATACTGGTACTAGCTGTGCTGATGGAAGCGTCACGGGAACAGATGTTTGATTGGAGGCTATAACCACACTTATAGAGCTAGCCATGAGTGCTTGCCCTTTAGCAAGGGTCACAGACAAAAGTCTCTTAAGTAAACTTAAAAAACTAAAACTGCCCGTATCACTGGTGGCGGCGGCGTCAGAAGTGTTGCCGAAATTTTGAATCTGCGTTTGCTGATTGGTGGCACTTGCATCGCCGCCACCACCAGTTACAGGAATCCCGCCGGAATTTTTCAAAGCATCCGCGATCGCTTCTGCTTGTCCAGCTTGCGTCTGATTATAAGTCACTCCCTTAGGCATTATTTTCTCCTCTTATTCGGATTCCAATTGTCAAAGCCGATTCCCCCTTGCCCTCCAATGACTTTTGGCTCCCCGCTGTTTCCTGAAGGGAAATTTTCGCTGATTGGCATATCAGTTGGGACGTCTTCCGGCAAAACCTCATTCCTCAAAATTCTGACCGCCCAAATATGCTTACACTGTCCGTTTTGCGCCCCAGCGTTGCTATTAGTCCAGTCATTTGATGGGTTTTCATTGCCAGATGTGTCGCTTGGATTTAAAGATTTTTTCTTGGACGAATCAGGACAATCACATTGCCAGTCATTATTGTTATCACCATCGTCATCGCCATCACCATCGTCATCGCCATCACCATCGTCATCATTACTACTAGGAAAAAAACTTATTGCCAGTAATTCCACATCATCCAAGCTAGTGCCATCTGGGTATTGAAGCTTAGGCAAAATAATTTTAATGGCGTCGGTATCCTGGATATTGCATTGTTCATTTTCTCTTGTGGCGCTAATTATTTGCATCGTCACTTCAACATCTTGAGTTTTAATCAGCACCTTAATTTTTCCAATATCTGTAAAATAAATGAATTCATCAACAATGTTGCTGCCATTGTTGATGAATTCATTGGCGCAAGCATCATCACTTAATGCTTCTTCTGAATCATAATTACTTGTCCAAGCATTTTGCCAATTGTCATTAGTTACAGGTTCGTCTATAGAATTAGCAATAGCTCCATCAATAATATCTTTATGATAAACCTTTGCAAAAGTTGGGGCGCTAGGGTACTCCTTACCTCCTTTGATGTCAACGTATATTAAATCATCGTCTTGATAGGTTAAATAAGATTCATAGTTTTCATTGATATCTATATTGCGGATATTAACTACAGCTTCAGGATTTGCTGAATCGTATAAAAATAATTTTCTGGTTTTATATACTGGATTAACACTGAAGGTAATAACTCCTCCAAGAGATGAGCTAATAGATTTCAGTAATACAGTTATGCCTGTACTTTGATTTGAAGCAATTTCAATTTCTTGCGAAAAACTTATAGTATCAGGGTATAAATAATCATAATTTAAAAAGTTATTGTTGCTATCATCGTAAACAACACTTTTATTTACCCCCACTGCTGCGCCAATAGACGATCCATCAGACGAAAAATTACAACTTATAGAGACAATAGTTGAATATCCCAATGTTCCTATAGGGATACCAATTTTAAATTCTCCACCACCAGTAGTCAAATGTGTACATGAAATAGTTTCAGGTTCAAGAATAATTGTTCCAGAGTGATTTCGGCTTCCACCATAAGATTCGGAAGCAAAAGAATAATTGAATGGTGAATTGTTTAGAGTTGCAGATACAACGTTAGCACTAGTGCTATTAGTTGCTTTATAAACACTTGCTATACCAAAATTTCTAGCGTCTTCTTCGTTATAAGCAACAGCCTCAAAAGGATATATTTCAGCATCAGTTGGTTGTCCGCAAAAAGGTGCGACGGTTAGATTGTGGTTGTTGAACCATCTTGGCAAGCTACAAGTTTCCTGGGTATTTCCTGTCTCCACATAGCTATAAAGTATGGCAACTTTATTGTCATTTCGCTGTTTCTTCTTGACACTCCAATACCCTTTAGGGGATTTACTGCTTAAAACTTTATAATTACTATCGCTATCACTATCTTTCAAGACTTTCCCTTCTTCTACTAACTCCATTCCCTTTTCGTATCGTTTCCATCCAGATTTATAGTTATAAACTTGCTCTGGCGTAAATACTTTTGGAGCGCCAGTAACGCTAAATTCAAAATCTTCTACATAATCAAGTCGAGGCGCGATCGCATCATCGGGAATATAATTTCCATCGGGCAATTTTCGCCGCCGACGAGATTTTCCAGGAACTTTAAACGACATCTTGCTACTTTGTGGCAAGCTAAAAAATCGTGGAACATCACCATTCTTACCCATTAATAATCACCTCCAGTTGCAGTTACAATTACTCCACTAGTAACGGCTGTGCCCAATGCAACATACAAAGCATAGTTGGCAGGCAACCGTAGTCCTCTGTTGGGAGTAGCAGGGGTTTGAGAAGCTGGAGAAAGAATTCTAGGTAGTTGTACTTCAATGGGGTAGTTTGCGATCGCGGCTGTATTCCCACTCCCAGAAACAGCGGAGAGTGAAGTTTCTGTCAGTAAAACATAATTTGAACTCGTGGAAGCTTTGAGAAAAATTCTCAGTGGCGAGGCCACGACGTCCCCCAGTGGATAAGCCTGGATGGATTCAATAAGCGATCCAGACGCTCCAGATATTCCCAAAAGTACTGGCACAGCAGCCCCAGGCGAACGGTTAACCACTTCATTGGTAAGGGTAACCATCCACAGCAGGGGCGATTTGATAAAACTGGGTTGGGTGTTGGTTGCCATTATGCGTAGTTAGTATTAAAAAAAATTCGGTCTGCGATCGCGGTATCGGCAGGCCCTGGTACTGCCTTGATGTACTCCGCCCCAATCCTGGCAAAGCGATACCTCAAGTTTTCTTCGCGGCGGTAGTTAGGAACCCAAAGGGGATGCCCTGCCAATAAGTCAGTTTCTTTGAGGTAGTTTTCCCACCAGACGCGGGAATCCCTAGCAGACTCCCGCAGGATGGAACGGTTAATATCCCCGGTGTAGAGTTCCTTGGTGTCGAAGCGGCTAGTGTCTCCCAGTAGTTCGGTTGCCTCGAAGGACTTGTCGCACCGCTCTAAAATCTCCTGAATGCGCTGCACTTCATAGTTGTCCTGCAACAAATCCATTGCCTCTTCTAATCGCGCTCGGTCTCCAGCGGGAACACCAGCGCCGAAGCCGAGATGAAATCGACATCGGGATTTGTCAAGCTCAGAAAGTGCTGGCATAACTAAAACTCGACGTGAGGTAGCACAGCTTCCCAATTCACATTGAGGTCAGCGTTGAGGGTTTTGAGTTGTTCGACCCCGAGGTAACCGCCCTCTGGTTTGCGATCAATAATTTTTTTCGCTGACAGTTGCCCCAAGCCTCGTAGAGCCTTACCCAAGGTGGAAGCAGAAACTTGGTTAAAATTGATTTTTTCAATCGCGTCTCCCTCTTTCCCGCCGTCCAAAACTTCAAACGATCGCGGTTTGATTAAATCAACACCCTCGACCTTGGAAGCATTGATAGTGTTGCCTCCGTCTTTGCATTGGTAATGGGTAGAGAATTCTGAGCTAATTAGCACCTCTCTGCCTAATCCCTTGTGAAAAGCGTTTTCGCCTACTTTGAGTACCATGAAATTTTCCCACCTCCTTAATAAGTGCTAGGGTAGCCAAGCTGTTCAAGTCGGCTTGGGTCTGCTGCCAACACATAGCAGATATCCACAATCAACCGTTGTGTTCCCGTCGCCACCTTGATTCCCGTCCCCGCTGCGGTGTTGCCAGCATTGGAATTGAGCAATTTGTACTGTGTCGCACTGCCCAAGGTTCCCAAGGGTGCAGCGAGGGTATCGTAGGGAGTCGCGGCTGATTTAGCGATAGAGTTAGCCGCGATCGCACTACTGGCTACAGTCAGCACTGGAGCTGTATCTGTGTGGACTGTTCCCACCTTGAGTTTTTCCCCAGTCGTCCCAACAAGTGCCACATCCTTGGGAGTGCGGAAGCCGATGTAATAGACCTGTGCGCCGCTGGGGACGATGAGCAAGGTATCATCAACATCCCGCTTGTGAGATGGCACTTTAATGTCTATGGAGGTTTGGAGAGTGCTTGTGATTAAGGCGTAACCCAGAGCATGGTAGGCATGAATCTTTGGGAAAAATTCTAGGCGCTCTCCTTCAAACCACCGTAAGAGATTTGTTTGATTTCCTGGTAGTAATGGCTGGCTCATCTTAATCTCCGTAGGTTCTTGCCACAGTTACAAAACGATCATTTGTCAGCGCCCAACCGCCATACATCGCCCAAATCGCAATCAAAAATCTTTGGTAGTCGTCGCTGTTATTAAGACGAACGCTGACCGGAACTTCAGTGGCGATCGCCTCACCCACTGCCTGTTGTCCCAAGAAAATTCCCAGATACCCAGTGCGATTTTGCGCTCCTGTGGGGTGCAAAGTGGCGTTAGTGGATGCGGTGTAGTTTAAATTCACCGTCGCAGTCGGCATGTTGTTGCTTTCAAAAAATCTAACCCCCTCAAACACAAACCCTGTGGGCATCGCGTCCCCAAGGAATGTTGCCTGCCCGTACTGGCTCCCTCCAAAAATCAACTGGTTAGGGCCAGAAACATAGCCTTGATTTGGCGGTGGCATTTGGGGAGCCGAGAACGGCGTAATACCCGGTTGCAGATAATTAACGGGTGTGAAGCTGGGGTACTGAGCTACTGCCCGAAAATCAGCATCTTGTCGCAGGTGTTTGATAAATCGAGGGGATGCTAGGCAGTAATAATACCCATCGGAAAATGTGGGTACGTTACGCGATCGCAGTCCCTCAACAATTCCTAAAACATCATTCTTGACATCAATCTTGGGCGGGCCAGAGGCATACGTGCCACCATCGGCTACACCTTGGGGGTTGTAAGTATAAGGAGATTGCAACAAGGTATTGATGTAAACCCTATCGATCCACTTTCTATAATCTCTAAAAAGAGTGAGCGAGCCGATACTCTGGTGAAAAGCTTGAATTTGCTGTGGGTTGTACTGCCACAAAGCCCTTTGAGCTAACAAGATTGACTCCATTGGAATTTTGAAATTCCCTGGAGCGTTGGGGTTTGACGTATCGCCACCAGAGGGGCCAGTATATTCGTCAACCGTGATGATGATTTTGTTTTTGAGGATGTCACGGGAATTCGCAGTACCAATGGTTTGCGTTGGTGCGCGGCGGCGGGATTCTAGGGTGAAGCTGTCATCTTCCCAATATTCATATCTATCAAGCTGTACGGATTTGCCACGGGTAGCACTGGCATCCCAAACAACCTGCGGCTGACAGACAAACTTGGCTATGAATTGGGCATCTGGTCTTAAAAGTTCTGCCCCTAAAATTCTGGGAAAATCATCGTCTATCCACACAGGATCTGTCCTTTTATGAAGTGGGCAACTTAGGACAGAACTGATTGATACGTTAATTAACGCCCTGGACTAATCCTTCCAGGGTTTTTTATTGTCCCTACCCCCTAAAACCGGAGAGTATTAGCGAGGAAGTTGGCATTTGTATTGCGGGCTTGGTTGTAAGCATCCACCAATCCTTGAGCCGCTGCAAACCGATTTTGCTGTTCATTTTGAGCCATGTTGTTGTAAGTCTGCTGGCGCATTTGATCAGCGTTCAACCCACGTGCAAAAGACTGATTCTCCATACCCACGCCTTGCTGAAATCGCATGTCTTCTTGAGCGCGGCGTGAGGCGTGATTAGCTAGCTCATTGAGGTCAAATCCAAGGCTTTGAGCATGGTTGAGAACGTCGTCATAATTACGCCCCGCTGTCGCTGCTCTGCCAGCAAAATTCCCAGCAAAAGCCGAACCTGCATTCGCAGCAGCACCGGCGGCCGCGCGGCCTAGAGAATTTGCAATTGGGACGAATGCCATATTTTTTCCTCCTAGTTGATTAATGACCATTGATTATTACTGACCAAATAAGCCAGAGATATCCTGACTAGCAAGCTGATCTACCACCTGCCAAGCCATACCAGGGTTCTGTTGCCAAGCTTTCTGAAGCTTGTCGCGGTTTGATGAGAGTGCCACACCGCCAGGAGGAGGAGCAGCAGGGAATGATGGACGACTAAAAGCGTTGGGAACAGGAGCGCTAGGGGTAACTAGTCTCCTCTGCTGTGGCGGATCTAGCTGCAAGTACCAATCAGCACACTGCACTGGGTCTGTGAGAATTTCCCAGAGCTTTTGAATCATCAAATCCTGAGCGCCGCTAAATTCCCCCAGGACTACTGCATTCGTCGCCAAGGGACCTAAAGCGTTTAGCGCCTGATCGGCGATCGCCAGTGTCTGTTCTTGCTGTTGCAGTGCTCGCAATGCCTGGGAAAAATGCCCGACTATTTGATCAGCGATCGCCAATTGTTGTTGCTGCCCTGCAAACAGCGCAACAATTTGATCAGCAATAGCCAATTGTTGTTGCTGTTGAGCAAACGCCTGGGTTATTCGGTCAGCAATAGCCAAAGTTTGTTGCTGCGATCGCACCACATCCTCTAGCCAGCCCACATACTCCGCAGCCTGGCTAGCGCTTACCCCTAGACTGTTTGCCGTTGCCTGTCTGTTGCTGTTGGGCGAAAATGCCCCAAAGCTCTGGGGATACTGCAATGTCTGCTGGAAGCCCTGAGGGATAGAAATTCCAACTTGACTGAATTGGTTGTCCGAGATGTGCGCCGGAATTGGTGACTGTACCACCTGGGGCGGGGACGGGGCTATTCCAATCCGCCCTTGAACCATATCCAGGAGGCGGTTGGTAACTTGTCCCCACTCCTGGGAGCTGGGTTGGGAGACCTGCGGCAGATGTGGAACTGCGGGAATCCCTTGGGGCATAAATGCCGGGGTTGGGGCTAGCTGTGGGGCTGCTACCATTTGTTGTTGTTACATCACTATATGAAGTCGAGCCAATACTGCTGTTGGTTTTTGGGCTATTGAGTTGATCTGCTTCGTCGTAGGTTGCCCCATAGGAAAATTCTTGGGAAACCAACGACAAAGCCTGTTCTATCAAAGGAGTGATATCAAGCCGCACTCCCAACGGCATAGTCGGGTCAAGGGGATCAGGCAATCCCAGAAAAGATTGATAAAGTCCTATCAATTGGTTGATTGCCTGTACCTTGTTTTGAGTGGTTCTATAACTAAAATTCCCACTCTGCATTGAGGCGATTTCTTTATCGGTTTTGTCAGGAAACAGAAAGCGTAAAACGTGTTCGGTGTTGATGCCAGCTTCAGCCAAATTTCGCCCAACGATGGACTTATCCAAAATCTCCCGTGAAGTGTCTGGGAAAATTTCGCTAGTGAAGCGCCACTCCATGGTGCGATCGCCCATTGGCGGCATTCCAATTACACCACCGGGGACAGCATTGAATTCTATAAGCAACTGGCAGATATCATCTGTGATGTCTTCAGGGGATTCTAATTGAATGTCCTTTCCCTTAAGTCCAATTCCCTGCTGTTTGTAAATATCAACCAGTAGTGCTTTAAATTTGAACTGTTTTCCTTGTTGAATTGCGATCGCAAATAGCGACTGTTTAAACAAGTTCTCTTCGGCCAACAAAATCATTTCAAAAACCTTGCACAGACCGTAGTCATACAAAGCGAGACATTTCTTTCTGGCAGTCGCCGCCGTCGATCCACTTCTGACCTTTATCTCATAGGCCGTTGCACCAGAACGAATGCCCAACGGGTCAACCCCACCCAAGGCCGTATGCAGCTGTTCGCGGTACTCACGCTGGTATAAATTCTGGTCGCCGGACACCGGGTCAACTTGGATGTAACCGACTCGCTCATCTGGCCCGATACCGCCGATGATGGCAGCTACTTTTTCCCCGCCGTCAAACTGGTTGCGTTCTTTTGGATCGGATTTTGCTGTGCTGGGATAATATCCAGATTGTGAAGCGACTGTGGGAACAAAACCTGAGAAAGACGCCGCTTCCAAGACTTCAGCCCGCGACCTAGTAGTAACAAGTGTCGGGTTAGCAAACAGCGACAAGTTCCGGTTGATTGTCGTCAGCATCTTGTTATGACGCTCGATTGGCTTTTTCAGCCAGTGAAACTCACTCGTCCCTGGTTGTCCTGGGCGGGTAGGGTGATTGGGGATGACTACGCAGGGGATGAACCCAAGTGTGTTTTCTACAGTCTGAACATTCGGGTCTTGCAGGTCAATGTCTGAGGTGATTCCATTGAGATTGGGCTTTGTCCCTAAGTCATGCTGGCGAATTCTATCCTTGCTAATTTCCAATTTAATCCAGCGTTCTTCTTCTATCCCCGTTGAAGAACGGCGTTTGTAAGGGTAGGCGATGACCACGCTTTCTAGATCCCGTCCCCCTGGCTTATAGTAAGCCTTGTATTCTGGGTTAGGGTCGGTGATGCCTCCGTGAAACCAGCTAATTTCGTAGCTGTCCCCAGTGGGACGCAAATAAAAGAGAATTTCCCCGCAGCTGAGGTACAAGTCCCAGATGTAATCAAGGTACAAGTCCATTCGGTTGTATTTCCAAATGGATGATATGAATTTTTTCCTCTCCCCGGTCGGGTCTTGGACTGGGTAAATTTCAATTCCTCTAGCACCAAACAGCTTTAACTGAGCAAGATGATTGGCGACAATCAGCGATTCGCCACCGCCGTTGCCGTCACGATTTACAACTGCTTGGATAATGTTCTCTAGGGTCATAGCGAAAAGCCAGCTTGCCTGTTCCGAGCAGACAAGCCAGCCCAAAACAATCTCATAATAGATACCCTAAGTTGCCCACTTCCCAAAACAGTGCTAAGTAATGAGTGTTGAGTGCGCTCATTAAAGATGATTCCTCAAGAATTGTTGAGTTTAGCTTGCCGGGAATTTCCGACGTACAACCAAGCGATCGCGGCTTCCCATTTTGACGGGGACAGTGTTGAATGGGCGGAAGCGCCTGAGATGCCGGTTAGGTCACTAGACGAAAATCCTTGCTTAAACTTTCAAATCACAAGGCGGACAATGCGCGTACAACAGTTGCCGTCTGGCTTTTGGGCGTGGATACCCGGTCATCCCGATGACCTAGCTATTGTTGCCGAACACAAAAGGGAAAGCAACAAAAAGTTTGGCGTCACCCTACTCCTGACAATGGAACAAATTATCGCGCCAGAAATGGATGAGCAATGTTTACAAGCGGCACGACAAGGTGCGAGGCGAAGGCTGGCTTATCACTTCCTCGAAAACATTCAAGAAAGCAAAATCTACCGCACTGCCTACATCGAAAGGATTGGGAAAATTGCACACTACGGACGAATCGTAGATAAAATTTCAGTCGGCTTGCTTTACGCTGAGGAGGTCTACAGCGATACTCCCTTACAGGAGCCTTCATGATGGACGAAAAACAGAGGTATGAAGAGTCTAAAAAACAGTTACAGTTACCGTCCATACAAAAACCAGGCTTCACCTGGGACGTAACTCTGCTTCCACTTCCTCCAGCATTTGTAACCGAATTGCACAATGAACTTATTCTGGAAATGGCAAGACTAGGCGTGTCACCTTGGGATGTTGAGATGGTCTTTAAAGACAACGTATTGATACTGCGATCGCGCTCAACCTATGTGCGAAAAGATTGAAACTTGGCTCCAGGCGATAGCCATTGCAACGGCTAACGTATGCATGATTGCTTACGGTGGGATGTGGAATATCGATATATCCCACATTCCGCACCCTAAGGTGTCACACAGCATAATCACTTAATTTCTTCCAGGTTGGAAGTTACAAATTATGCTGATAAAACTTTTGCTCTCCGCGAAAACAAGGTTTTTGAGTATATAAACTAGCTCTGTATTCTTCTAAAAAACAGTAAAAACCGATTGTGACAGTTGAGGGTGCGGAATGTAGGATATATTTGCTTGCTTCAATGAACCATCTTCTTTCAAGATATCTAGGCTCATGCCACTCAAGAAAAAGGTTTACTGGCAAATCAAACAATTGATTCATCGCTGCGTCGCCAATTTCCTCTTGAATTGGTAAGGGTATATGCTTACTCCATTCCATAATTTTTTATATCAAGTGTTTAAGTAACTTCTAGCTTACGTCGCCCCATCAACCCGACAAGGCAATACACAAGGGCATCAACGCAGTCATCCTTGTCCATTGCTCCAAAGTTAATTAATTCATCAATCAACCGTCCCATCATCCGGTACTGGTTGAACGTGACAAGCCCATTTTGAAATAATCCCGACACACCCCGCAGCCGTTGTAACTTGTCCCCCTTAGTCGTCGGCTGCTGGTATTGAATATTGAAAATTTCTTTTTCATTCACCAAATAGTGTGTAAAGTCGCCTTTGAGAGAACTTTGATAAGCCACAGCTTCAGCACACAAATTCATTGGCACTTCACCCCAGTCTTGCCACAGTTCAATAATCTGGTCGAGCTTTTCAATATTTCCGCTCCATCTACCCCGCCGGATATCTAGGATGTAAAATTGATTGCCAACTCGACCGCCCAAGATGAACACCGTGTAATCAGACCGTTCCTTGAGTGAGGCTGACAAGTCACCGCCGATGCACAACGCGTCAAACCTATCGGGGAACTCACCGTGTTTAATCCACAGGGGGTTAATGGAAGTTTCTGACGACCGCATCACCCAGTTCTGGTACTGGAACGAGAACGCGACCGGGTTGTCTTCCCTCAGCCCTTGCAGTTCTTCTAGAGTGAAGCGTCCGGGCCAGTAGCTTGCCTCCTCGCCGTCATCGTCGTCAATGATCGCCTGCTGGATAATCTGCTTCCAGCCTTTAGCAGCTATGAAATCAGTGCAGTGAATGTCATCGGCACGGAACCGAGTGCCGATATTCACCATCCGTCCCCCAGGCTTGAGAGTTGGCCTAATCACCTCTGAATAATTAGTGGTGATTTTCTCCCGAACTTCTGGGTTCTCAATCGACTCAGAAGATTTGATGATGTCGTCGTAAACCACCAAATCGCTCCGGCGACTGGTGATTGACCCGGTGATGCCAGTTGCATAAAAAGTGTAATCACTGTCGAGGCTGTCAACCCCAGCGAAATCTTTCCTGATTTCCCAATCGGTATCGCTCCATCGCTTCCCAGGTAATACATTTGAGAAAACTTCCCGATACTTGGGACTCTCAATAATTCGCTTGATAATCCGCGATCGCGAAAGTGCTACCGACTCCGAGTAAGAAACATAAATAATCTGAATGCTGGGATTGTGACCAATAATCCATGCCACCCACATGGCAATCCAGGTACTTTTAGCACTTCCCCTTGGTGCAAGAATGCTGAGATTATCACCGGCAACTAGTTCAAGTCCCTGAGAAGATTTCCCGGTAACTAACTCAGTTATCCAATCAAGGTGATGAGCAGATGCTGCTTTACCGCATACATACTCAGCGAAGTAAGCAAAATCATTCCAGGCTCGTAGAGCATCTGGCGATCGCGCTGCAATGGTGGCAGATCTGGCGGCTTCACGAGCTTTCTCTCTATACTGCTTATAGGTTTTTGTCGCCATATTTACCCATGAACAAAGCAGAATTAATACAAGCCGCAGCCACAAAAGCGGGAGTTAGCCAAAAGCAAGCCCAAGCGGTGTTAGATGCCACAATCGAAGCCATCGTTGAGACGGTTTCTACAGGACGTAAAGTTATGCTGGTTGGATTTGGCTCATTCGAGGCGAGAGCCAGAAAAGAACGCGAAGCTCGCAATCCCAAGACCAACGAGAAGATGATCGTCCCCGCTACCGTTGTCCCCGCTTTCAGTCCCGGCAAACAGTTCAAGGAGTCCACAGCTACTCTTCCTCAAGCCGGGTAAGCACACCCTTGGCTGCCTCTGCCAACGCTGTTTCAAAGGGTGTATCAGCAAAGATTAGTCTTAACTCTTGAATTGCTCGATATGCCCCCGCCGTCTCCAGAGCCTTGCGATCGCGCACATACTTAAAGCTATTCACAGCCTCCGCACAAGCCCGAACCTCTCTTGATAACTGCGGAATCGCCACCACCAGTTGCTCCAGGCGCATCTCGCTAAAGCCCTCACGCGCGGATAAAGCACTGGTTAGCTCATCGATGAGGTTAGCGTTAATTATCAATAATTTCTGTAAGGCATCCTCAACCTCCACACCAGAGAATGCTGCTGCGATCGCATTGAATTTTCTCGCCTCATCTCCAACTGGGAAAAATGCCCGATACCAATTCTGCACAGCTGACTGCGAAACCTTAAACCCCCACTCCTCCAGTAGTTGCCGAATGGCTGTGGTGTTACGGTTGTGCTTACAAAACTCGTCAAATTCCCGCAGCCGTTCGGCACTCATCATTGAGCGCACTTGATCCACCTTGTGTTGTGGGGTGTTCCTAGTCACAAATGTTTACAGATAGTGAGAGTTAGCGTCTGTTGCGGAAAGCTGCGATCGCGGCGCTGCGATCCTCAGACTTTTCACGTTGTTTTAAATTGCTACGCAGGGAAGCCATATCGCGCTCCTGCCCGAAGCCAGATTGCTGCATTCGTTCGCGGGAAGCGATTTGGGCAGCTTCACGGCGTTCGGCAGAGGCAAAAGAATCGCCTTGCAAAGTGCGATTCTGCTCAAAATCCTGGCGACTAAAAGTAGTGCGCTGCCCAAAATCTCGCTCTGATTCCTGCTGGCGATATCCAAACGCCCTAGATGCATTGGTTTCGGCTTCCTGCTGACGCTGGTCAAAACCTACCTTCCAGAGGTCTTTCATTTGCTGCAACCGATCAGCAGCTTGTTGTTGAGCAGTGGCACGAATTTTTTCAGGGGAGTTCTGCTCGGCAAGATACTGCTGGTATTCGGCAAGATTCATTGGCTTGCCATTGAGCGAGAAGACAGCGGTGTTGCTACTCCCGCTAGAAATTGCACTCATCGTCGTCATTAAAACCACCTCCAACCAGATTCTCCGGGATTACCCGCGACAATTGAGGTTTCTTGGCTGATACGGGCTAATCTTTCTTGAGCAGCCAACTGAGCTGCTTGTTGAATTCGCTCACTAGTTTGTCGTTGCTGATTCAGTAACTCCTGGTTGTAGCGATCGCGGTCAGCTTGTGCCATTTGCCGCCCAGATTCTTCTTGTGCAGACCGCCGTTGAAGCTCTGCTTCCTCTCGCATCATTGCTACTTTTGGGTTTAGGGTCTGCTGGTACTCCACCCTGGGCATATATGGAGATCCCTTGATTTGTGGCCGGTATACATAGAGACCATCTTCGTAACCAGAGAAGCTACCACCAGAGCGATTAGCCTCTTTGTCTCTTGCCTCTATTTGGCGGTTGAAATCATTCTGTTTGGACGCTTCGTCTCTAGCAGCGCTGGCAGCCGCCATCTCCCGCTGGCGACTAAAAGAAGCTTGCTGATTTTGTTCGGCATAATATTGTTGGCTCGAAGCATCTCTATTTGCCGCAGATTCAACAATCCTCATCAATTGAGACGGATCGTTTTTTTGCTGCAAAAAACGTTCGGGGTTCTCATTGCTGTAATTTTGTAGCCTTTGGATGTAGGGGTTTGTGTTTCTAGACCCGGTTTTGGTGTTGGTTCCTGGCATGGATTAAAGTCGAGTTCTGTCCTAACTTGCCCCAGTTCGGCGTAAGCTCGATTACCATTGAGAACTACGGTTCTCAAAAGTAATTTATGAGTGAAGAATTAGCTAAAAAAGCATACTTTGCTTACGGTCAAACTACAAATTTAAAAAACTATCAAGGCTTGCCTATGCCTGAATGGGAAAATCTCCCAGATACAATCCAAAAAGCTTGGATCAATGCTAGTGATGCGATCGCATTGGATTTGCAAATAGATTAGGTATGCAAGAACTAATAGTGTTGAAATATGACTCTTATCACAATGCGATCGCATGGTTGGATAAAAATCCCGGAATGGCTGTAGAGGGAGAAGATTCTCTTTTTTCTTTGCCTAACAGCGCCCCATGCTTAAACATCATTTTCTCTAGTCTCATGAGCGAAGCAGACAAACTGATGGTACTAGAGTGGTTTCCCAACGCTAAAGATGTCAACAATATCCGCTTAGGCTTGGGCTATGCACCCTTAGAACACCCGCACTCAATGTACATACTGCATAACTGGACTCGCAATCAGGTTATTGAAGTCCTAAAGAAACTTGGTGCGGTTGTGAAAAAATCTCCTTGCTGCATGGAGATAATGACCAATAATGAGATATTCTCTCGTTTAGAAGAGATGGAAATCAGGCTTGGAAAGCCTCTGAGTCAAGCAGACCCTAATGAATTGGGTGATTTGTATCGTAAATTATATCCGGGCTGAAGTAATGCAATTTGTTCTACAAACGCCACAAAGTAATTATTTGAATGAGGACAACAAAATAGTTTTTCATCTGTTTCTGGCTGCTAGATTTAATTCCTTAGAGGAAGCAGAGCAAAGAAAAAGAGAATACGGGGACAGATGCTTAGTAGTTGCTATATTGCTCTGGCAGGTTAAAGAATTTGGTAGAGATATCTATTTGACCGAAAAAGGGATGCAGAAACTTGAGGACATAAAAATAAAAGACATCAAAAACTTTGAAGGCGATCGTGAAGCAGCTTTAGCTATATCCAAAGTGCAAACTGTTTACCCTCTAGAAATAGTTTGTTTTGCACAAAGGTTTGAGCCGTCAATTTCTTGTCCCCAGTGTGGGAAAATTTCGCATAATCAAAATGATATCATTCACAAATACTGTGGCTATTGTCATCAATTCCACAGCGACATGAAACGCCCAAGTTTTCAACCTCAAAATCAAGCTCAAAAAATTTCTGACATTTAGAGTTGAAAATGATACTCATTTCTGGCAGCTAAAAATAAAGCCTGTCGATGAGTCTGTAGTGCAGTACTGGTGGGAATCATAGGGGTATAGCATCTGGGGGAGACTATGACCACCGAATTATTCAAACTCTATCGGCAAAACCCATCGCGGCAACTGCGCGATCGCATCTTCAACCACCATTACAAACTAGCTTGCGAGATTGCCCACCAGTTTAGAGTGTGTTGCAGCGAGCCACTTGAAGACTTAATACAACTGGCTGCAATGGGACTAGTGACAGCTATTGAGCGCTTTGACCCAGACCGAGGCAATGCTTTTAGTTCTTTTGCTTGCCCATATATCAAAGGCGAAATTTGTCATTATTTGAGAGACAAAAGTAGCACTGTAAAAATTCCCCGAAGTCTTCAGACTTTGTATAAACACGGGAGAAAATTGCAGGATGAATATGGGCAGCAGGGGATACTTTTGACTGACAAACAAACTGCGATCGCGTTGGGAGTTGATGAATTAAAATGGCGGGATGCTAAAACTGCGTGTACAAACCATCAGCATGTAAGTATTGACAGTTTGCTTACAGCGACAGAGCCAAGTGTTGCAATTAATAGAAATGCATACAGATCCTGCACCGAAGACGCACACATAGCAAAACTTCGCTTGTCACTGGATCTCCAATTGACAAGTAACGACAAACAAATTGACAGCACTGCTGTGATAGAAACCCTGCCACTGGATAATCTCGACGATAAGAGCCGGAGGTTGCTAGAGATGATGTTCTTTGAAAATCAACCACTTAAGGAGGTGCGGCGGGGTGCTAGAGCAGTCGGCATCAAAGCCAAAGATGTTAAGCCAATGCTCCTCAATGCTGTGTTAAGTCTGGCGTAGGATGATGCAAGCTTTGAGGTTGTGGTTTGGGTTTTGCAATTCCTGCCGAATTCTTTCCTTGAGCAAGCCCAACCAATCGACACGCTCGACTTGATTATCCCAAGTTAGCGATGATGACTTGTTCGGCTCGTGAGGAATTCTGAGGGTGTGGAGTGCAACGCCAAGGACGGCTCGAAAAGGTGACGCTTCTCCAAGTCCGCTACTTCTAATTCCAAGCCCCTGCAAGTCAACATCCCAAATGCCAATGGGATGAATGCTGCCATTGCGTTGGATGCAAAATACTGCAAACCGATGCGTAAGCGGAGAGTTGATCTGATAGTCCATAGGCGGAACGCGGATGGGGATACCATCGAATTCCCCAACCAAATCCCAAAGCAACTCTCGCAAACGGTCAAGCGTGATGAGGTAATCAAATTGTCCGTAGATCGAAACGATTCTGTAGGTGGCGACTTCTCCTGAAGTTTCGCGTTCGATTCGGAGAACAGCGCAATTTCTCCCGTCCCATCGCTTAAGGATTTTTGGATAAAGACGGCGCTTTCTTTTTGGCTGAAATAATAATTTCCTAGCCCATCGCCGTAACTGTTTAAGCCATCTTTTGACCACATCCTATTTCTTCCCAACATAGAAGTTACCAAGGAAATGACTGACTTGTTCGGTTGGGGAAACTCTGATTAATCCCCCCAACCCAGAGATCATAGCAATTCGCTCTATTGATTCCCGAAAAGCTAAGTTGCCCGCCCAGGCATCCTTCATGGTGATGCCTACCGGAAGGGCAAGGAGAAGCCACAGCAGTATCTCGAATGGGTCTAAATGAATTTTTCGATCTTTTTGGAAAACCAGGGTAATGCCATCATCCCGTCTGCGGTTGGGACAAGTTAATGAACATTGTTCAGGGTCGGGCTGCTCAAAGGATTCCACTGCCATAAGTGATGAACTATACCCTAAGTTGCCCTAGCTTGCCGCTTGGAGACTCAGTCCGTTTAGTGTGGTTTCTAGCCAGCAGATATCTTCTGGAGTAAGTAATAGCTTGGCTCGTCTCCAGATTTCAGCAATTTCTTTTTGCTCATAGTAGGTAGTCAAAGCTTCACTCAGCCTTGATAAGCTTTCTGTGTTTTTATTGCAAATAGCAGTAATTAATCTAATAGCCGCCCAACCCTTACCATCAGTGGATTTTACGGTTAATTTCATAACTTTTGTAATTATTCTTTAATATCATAATTGTGTAGTTGAAAGTTATACAAATAACTCAGTGTAGGTACTGGACTTGGGCAGCTTAAAGTATGGAAGAAGCTGCTTTGATCCAAGTAAGTAACACCGCATCATCACTGACAAATAACCCGGCTGCTGTTTATCTGGCGTCGTTAGGCAAAGGAAGCCGCCGCACCATGAGACAGGCACTGGATGCGATCGCACTCCTCGCCACCAATGAAACTTGCAACGCGATGACTTGTCCGTGGGGACTTTTGCGCTATCAACACACAATGGCTATTCGCTCTGGCTTGATGGAGAAATACGCCCCCGCGACGGCAAACAAGATGATGGCAGCGCTGCGGCGAGTACTGAAGGAAGCCCAGCGCTTGGGACAAATGACGGCGGAGGATTACGCCAAAGCTAGCGACATTAAGCGGGTGAAGTCCAGTGGACTGTTAAAAGGTCGGGCTTTGTCATCTGATGAGTTGGGAAAATTGCTCAATGTCTGCATTGAGGATGAGTCGGTATTTGGCATTCGAGACGCAGCGATGTTGATGGTGTTGCGGGTTGGGCTGCGGCGAAGTGAAGTTGTCAATCTGGATTTATCTGATTTTGACCCTGAAGAAGGTAGCGTGAAGGTGAGAGGAGGGAAGGGACGTAAAGACCGGATCGTGTTTTTTCCCGAAGCCGCGATCGCGCACATCCAAAAATGGGTTACAACTAGAAGCAATGATCCAGGACCGTTGCTGCTTCCCATCAGCAAAGCTCCTTATGTGGTGTGGCGGCGGCTCTCGGATCAGGCTGTAATGTCCATCATGTTGGCGCGTGGTGCAGCCGCAGGGATTGGGGATTTTACGCCGCATGATTTTAGAAGGACTTTCGCCGGCGACTTGCTAGATGCTGGTGTAGACATTGTGACAGTGCAAAAGCTGATGGGACACGCCGACCCGGCGACCACTGCCAAGTATGACCGCCGAGGGGATGCGGCGAAGAAGCGGGCGGTCAATCTGCTGAGTTTGTGATGAAGCAGGGGAGCAGGGAGGATGAGGGGGATGAGGGAGTGCGATCGCGGTGAAGAGAGCAGGGGAGCAGGGGGAGCAGGGGGGCAGGGGGAGATGAGGTAGAAGGCATCGCTCTTTTGTCATTAGTCATTGGTCATTGGTCATTAGTGCGTAGCTTGCCGCCGTAGGCATCGCATCTCACTGGGAAATCTTCTCACTCTATCTCGCTTGTTAAGTATTTTGGTGGCTGTCTTTTGCCTTCGCGTTCCTGCTTGATATACAGCACCATCTTGTTTGACACCCCAAGATACTTACCGATTTGGCGGCTACTCCAGGTGCGACGCGGGTCATGTGGTGGTAGTTCTTCTATCAAGTTGAGAAACAGGTTGACCGCTTCTCGCTTTTCCCGGCTGGTTAACCTGGGAGTTAACTGCACCAAGTTGGTCAAAGGTTCTGGTTGTGATTGGGGCTGCGGCTGTTGAACAGATGGAAGCGATAGTGTCCTCTGGTGCAAGGCTTTTGTTTTTTCAAAGGCGTTACGGAGTGTGCCGGTTTGCTGGTGTATGGCTGTGTGGATAGCACGGTTTAGGGCTTGGGATGCTTGAATATGTGATTCAATGACTTCGGACATTTCACCCATCAGTGAGAGCATTTCAGGGTTGTTGGATGATGCTAGAGGGTTTTGTCCTGTGGTCATCCACTCCCGCACCCATCGGGAAACTTGAATTGCAAACCAGGGGTTACACCATTGAGCTAGTTGAATCGCTAAGTCAGGTGTCAACCAAGTGCCGCCACCGTTCTCTGGCGAACCACGTTTAACAATGACCAAAGACGGATAAGCGGCTGAAACCCTTGTCTTATCTGAATTCGGCTTTTTATCCGAATTGGGTTTAATACCTAAGTCATCGGCCAAAGCAACAACTAAATCCCATGTTTCATCGGTTTTGAGCCAGTCAGAAACATCTTTTTTGTGTGCCACACACATTGCTGTGCCATTAATGAATCCGTCTTCTACACGCTGCTCGACAGCAACACCGTTAACTTCTCGACTAACTTTGTAAATATCTGTCATAATAATCGTGGAATTTGAAACATATAAGGGGCTGACAGCGCAACTCGTCAGCCCCTTATTATTTTCAATACCACAAATTACTGAGATTTTATAAGAAATATTTAATACTGTATTTGGGTAATTTTCCCACTTAGAATAAGCAGGGGAAAAGAGAGGTTGATTTGTGAAGGATTAATCATATTCCGCTACCACCATTGCGATCGCGGAGGATGCGGAGTATTTCTGCTACATCTGTTTTTAACTGATTCAGGTCATTGTCAATGCTATTAAACCGTTCATCTTGGCGGTCAAATCGTCTAGTAACTTGTGCAAAATTGCTATTGGTGGTTTCAGCAAAGTTGTCTAGCCTACTGTATATCTGGGCGATCGCTGCTTGGGAAGTCCCTATGGTTCCTGTAAGTATTTCAAGGCTGTTTACCCGTTGAGTTAGTGCGGCTAGCCGAGTGTTAATGTCTTCAAGTTGTGCGTCTGTCATGCTGTTTTATCCGTGCGATCGCTGTTCTAAGGGTAATGAAGGGAGGGCGATAAGATCGATCATAGAAGGGTTAATCATCACCAACCTTTTCCTCTTCAAATAAATCTGTGGGTTGGCATTCAAACAGATTACAGAGTTTTGCAACTCTAGCAAACATTTTTACGCCCTCTCTGCTCTTTTCCCAGTTCCGAACAGTAGATACATCAACACCTAGCGTCTCCGCAATTTGACGCTGTGTTAACCCTTTTTCTTCCCTAAGTTTTGCAATCCTCGACACGTAGTTTTCTCCCATGCATTAATTCATAGCACTAATATAGCATGATTTTCTTCATGTTAACTAGTTGATGGTGTTAACTAGTTAACGCATAATAGACATAGAGAAAGCGCTACCGACTGGACATCTGAAGCGCTTCTCTATTCCAAAAACTATGGAGATCATGATTATGACATTCTTCACCATCAACGCTCAAGCTACCGCACAGACAGAACTTGCCCCCGACTTTGAAATTGACTCTGTAGAAGATGAAGATTTTGGTACTCTCTACAGACTTTGGAAAAGTTATCACTTTCTCGGTTCTTTTTACCAAAACTTAGACGGCAAATGGACTGCCCAACCAAGCAATACTGATTGTAAGCAAGAGTGTGATACAGAATATCAAGCCCAGCTTGTAATTCTTGCCATGCTCGGCTTAGTCGTCCCGACAGCAGCATAAAAGCCAATCCTAAAGAATGTTGAAGCGAAGGGGTGTGAAAATCACCTCTTT
Organism: Desmonostoc geniculatum HA4340-LM1; assembly: GCA_019359545.1. GTDB lineage: Bacteria > Cyanobacteriota > Cyanobacteriia > Cyanobacteriales > Nostocaceae > Nostoc > Nostoc geniculatum. The sequence goes on from JAHHHB010000023.1 coordinate 36,253, forward strand.
TTTTGCGATGCCTGCGGTGGGCTGCGCCTACGCAATTTTTAAAACCGCAATGTTTGGCTCATGAACCATGCACTTGTAGCTCTGTTTTGATTGTAGGAATCCAGCAGAGTTTGACAGGCAGAATCATAGTGGGAAACTTGTTGGTAAAAGGACAGCACAAAATCTGGGTCTATCTTGGGAAGCTGAGAAGCTAAAGCGTAGTTTTGAGTGAGCAATGTCAAAGGCTGTCCTCGGAGCAATATTGTCGGTGGCATGATGCAATTGGGGTTGTAAGGACTAAAGAGACCGTTAATACTGCCATAATTGCCATTGCGGTTTCTAATGCTGTAAATGGAACCATTGCTGCCATATATTCCTGCTGGATTAGAGATAGAGCTTGGGTCAACAGCTGAAGTTGATAATACCCCTAAAAATGCCCCGTCCGGTGCAACTATTGTTGCTTGCCCATCAATTGCCAACAAGAGTTCTTGGATGTTCATAGTCAATGGTCATTAGTTATTAGTCATTAGCTAACACCTGTTAGATCACGAAAACATCGACAGGGGTACTAATGTGCTGTGAAATTTTCCCAAAGAATATGAAGGATGCGATCGCGTTACTAAATTACCTGTGTAATGTATTTGATTTAAGTACAACATTCCATAGGTAATTGAGGAGTGCGATCGCGGACACTATTCACCCGTCGCCAGCTTGACAAACATTTCCTCAAAACTTATCCCTTCTTGGGCTGCTTGAAATGCTATGAGTTCGCACCATTCAGGAGTAAGTCGGCGTATCGAAGCACTCAAGAGGCTAGCTGAATCAGCTGCCACACCTCGCTTTTTTACCGCAGCAGCCGCCTTGAGTACCCAAAAATCCATGTCTGCCAGTTTAGCACTATGTATCCTTGTATCTTCTATTTGTGGCAACCTAGCGGCGATCGCTTCCCAATCTACGTTATTAATATCCATAAATTTTATTTTGGCGCGTTATTGCTCCATATATACACCAAAGTATAGAATTTATGCGATAATTCGCTCAAAAGGATAAGGAATGTGCCCCAGTGTCGTTAGCACTGGAAGCACAGCCCCACAGTAGATAGGCCCTACAGGAGGCAATCCAATCATGACACCCCGCGAACTCAAAGAAAAGTGGAATTTGAGCTACACCAAATTAGCCTTATTTCTGTGCCGCGATCAAAGAACGGTAGAGCGATATTGTAGCGTCTCAGAAAGCGGCTCAGAAATACCAGAAATGGTTATCGGCTATTGTTGGTTTCTCAACCAATGGTTTTCAACAAATGGAGTGACACCTCCACCTTTTATTTTTGCCCCGACATTCTGACGGATTACAACTCGTACAACTAACCGAAGACCGCAAACAGCGGTCTTTTTTAATATCTATTGGTGAAAGTAGCAATGCAACAACCAAAAATAAATCAATGCCAAATCCAGCTTACACACCTAACACCGTTTTAAGCAGCAGCAACCTAATCATTGACGACGAAACCACTACATATTCAGAGACAAAAACTGATAGCAAAGGTGATAAAACCACTACTGTTTATGAAGCTCCGACGCAAGATTTTGCTAATTCGCTTAGGCAGGGCAAAAAGTAAATTTACGCTTTGCAGATAAACCCAATCACCTACCATTTCAATTGCAAACATTGAGAGTTTAGGAAATTGCGTCTCAAATTCTTTCTAAAACAAACTCATTGTGACTTAGTGACACGGCATCATCGATACGCCCTTGCACAAAGTTGCAACGTAACAAAATCAACCTCTAAAACAACCTATTTGCCAGTAAAAATCAGCTTTTGACACAGAAAAATAGCAGTGGAGAACAGCAGCTTATTAATAGTCTTGGAGACTATTAAACAAGAAAACACTTTCAAAGATGGATTGCTGGACAATTTACTAACTCGTGGAGAGTGGGCGAAGGTATTAGGAATTCATCGCATGACAATTATGAGGTGGGAATCGGAAATAATTCAATCTGTTTCCCCAATTAAAAACGCCTACTTTGGAGATTCCAGAAGCATGAGAAGCAATTGCCTGGATAACTATCAACGTTTTATCTTGGCTTGCTTATTTGTAGTCAAAGGCGGCTTAGAAAACCGTTCTAGACCGAACAAGGAAGGAATTAAGTTTCTCAAGATAAACTTCACCCAACTAAAACGCGAACAATTCGAGGAATGGATTAAGTATGTTCACTCTTGAACAGTTGCATGAATACTTTGCTGATAGGTATACCCCAGAACAAGTAAATCGCGCTCTGCAAATACTTGCAGATAATGGGGCGGATATTGACATCAACTCAAATCAATTTTCGCTTGACATCACCGAGGAACTGGAGGAGATATTCAAAGCGGTTGGCGCGGCTCTCAACAACCAAAAGAAACTGGGGCAATCGGAGGATCTGACAGTAATCGAGGCTAATGCAATTGCCTCTAAATTCTCGCAACACTCCAACCCTCAACTAATGGCGGCAATGATTCGGGTGGTGACCGAAGAAGCGATCGCCCAAGGTGCAGCGTTGACTCAAATTAAATCCCACGTTTTGGGACAAGTTTTACAACAAGGGGATTTAGCAATCGCCCAATCAATCCTCAGTCGTGGACAACAGACATCTAATTATATCCAGGAGTTAGTAAACGATGGCTCACGCCTCAATAAGACAATCGCTGGGTATGGGGTAGAAGAGGTTGATATCGATGCATTTCTAGACGAAGTGCGCGGTAATTCAACCAAAGTAAAAAGCACCGTCGTCAAAGCGATCGCCCCTAGTCCCAACAAAAATTTTGATATTGATGCTTTTTTGTTGGAGGCAGGCGAGTAATGCTTAGTTCAAGGCAATGGCGCAAACACAAAACCAGTATCATTTTTGGCTCAATTGTATTTATCTCCCTCGCTTTCTCTAGCGGTGATATCTCCCGCAACATGCAATCAATCTCCAGCATCAAACAGCAAATTGCATCTCAATCCGAGAAACAGGCCAAGTTAGAACAGCAAGTGGCTTTTGAACAAGAACAAGCCAAGATTGCCAATACTAGATATCAAGAGGGTTGCATACCGATTGTTTTTGGAACTTACCCGAATATTCGTTACGTAACGATTGTTGAAGGTCAGGTTTTGACGGATAGGATTACAGGGCGCACGCTTCCAACAGGTACTAGAGTGTGTGATGCCAACGGGAATACGGGTGTAGTTGGAGAGAAAGGGGCGGTGGGAGAAATAGTCTTTACCGGCAACAGAGATATGGTTGCCAAACGACTCAAAAGATTCAGAGGCGGGATTTACAGCCAACCAATAGACACAACAGAGGCAATCCGTGATGATTAATTTCATAATGCCAAAAAAGCAAGGCGATAAAAGCAACAAACCCAACTCCTTGCTGAGAATCCTGTACTGGGGATTAGTAGCAGCTGCTATATGGTTTGCCTACCTTAATATCCAGCCCTATGAGAAAGTGGTGGCATTGCTTAGTGGCAAAGCTGTCAATGGTGCTTTTGGCTACTTAATTTCTGTAATCCCAATTGTCAACGGCATTGCCGCTATTATCGGCAAGGGAATTACTTGGATATTGGGGACAATTCTGTGGGGAATTATTCAAATCATTGAAGTATTACCTTTGATTCTCTACAGCAATGAAAAATTTGTGCAGACTGTTATTTCTTCAGCTGACAGTCGCAGTCAGTACCACCTGAAAGAGAATGACGATCCCACCTTAAAAATGTTGAAAAAGGCTTACAACAAGCTTCCTACTTCGGTGATTAGCAACCTTGAAATCCTCAAGGTGTTTACTTACACCATAGACTTTTTGATTTGCATTACCGTTTATTCGCCCGTGGCTAGTGGTAAGTTCTCAGACTTTTTCTTCATTCTTGCTACTGGTCAGTGGGGCAAACTGGACTACGGCAATCTTGCGTTAGCGTTTGTCACGTTATTTGCGATTGAAGTGATTATCAGCCTAATTATTTGGGTAGGGAAGTTAAGTTACGCGATTCAAGAGTCGTCAAAAAATTAAGGATTAAAGATGAAAAATTACTACAACGACAATGCGCCTATGATCAACGAGGAAGATGCGACTTCGGGTCTGGCAGTGAATTTTGAAGATGAAGTACGGATTCGTCCAAGCAATATTTCTGCGGAAAATTGCAAAAGCACCAATGATTATTCACAAGGACTTTGCTCAACAACGTACAAAGATGATCCTGGATGTTGTGGCAAAACCGAATCTAGGCAACAGTAAAAATGACGAGATTTGATATACAAAAAAACCAGAGATCCCCCGAAGAATGGTCGGGAATTGCTTTCAAGCAAACCACAGAAAACAACATCCAATGGAAGATAGCACTGGGTATAATTGTCGCTGCTGTCGCTGCTAGTGCTACTTCCCCAATCACCGGAATAGCGATCGCCCTTTGGTCTATTTTCAGCGCCTGGCAGCAAGCGCGGGAAGTGCAGCGAAATCAAGCAGCAATTAGGGAGTATGGATGCGTGGCTCATGTGCTGGACGGTGATGATTTCCGCGCCTATTACCAGCAAGTGGGGAAGGACGCAATACAAACAGAATTAAATTTTGCAAATAAACAAGGCTATTCACTCTCGGACACGGCCTTAGATTATCTGGAAGAAAAGTCAAGGGTTGACGATGAACCCTCAACAGTCAACAGTCAACAGTCAACTCTCACGGAATCATCCGTTCATGAAACAAGTAACGTGTTTGACATAGTTAAGGCGATCGCATCTCCCGTACAAAACTGCATTATTTTAGGTGTTGGTGGCAGCGGTAAAGGGATACTAGTTTCCAATGCATTACGCAGAATCAAAAAAGATTTTCCTAACCGCAAGATTTTTTATATTGACCCTAAAAACGAAGAGGGTGAGTATGGGTATCTGGAAGGTGTAGTAGACGTGATACGTCGAAAAACGTGTAAAAACAAATCTCCAGAGGAGATATGCGACTGGCTTGATGGGGTTTTAGACGAATACATCGAATGGGCTGACCAGCAAGAGGAATCTTTGCTCGTAGTCGATGAGGGGATGGTAATTGGGGACGCTTGCAAAAAAACTAAAAACACCCGCATTGGAACCCTCATTTTACACATCTCATCTTTGGGTGGCGCTGGCAAACAAAATGTATGGTTGATGACACAAACTCCCTACGTTGGCGCGATGGGATTGAATTTAACATCATCTAGTCAAATGAAATGGGTAACACTTATCGGACAAAACGATGCTGGCGTGCTTAAGCAGTGGGCTAAAGCATCGACTATGGAAACCATCGGCTTAGACCGACTTGAAACTCTAATTAAAGAATCTCCCGTAAACCGTGCCGTTTATTGGGGTGGGCATTCAAAATGGTACGCATTGCCAGAGCTGCCCAATTATTCGGCAATCGACCGCGACAATAATAAACCTGCCAACAACGCACTCCAGCAACAACAAGAAGCGAAAAAACGTACAGCTACCCAAGTGTTGATTAGCAAACTAGAGCGCACCAAGTATTTAGATTTAGATGAATTCATTATCAAGGAATTGGGTGCGGGCGATCGTCTGACCGAATTAAGACAAGCAATCGTTAAAACCATCAAAAACGCTAATCACGATGGATTAGCACACAAATTCAAAGTTGATTAAGGAAGTAATCCAATGGCATCGGGGAAATGGCACGACCTCTCTATTTTGTTTTCATCTCCAATAGTTGGGGGAATTTCTTATTACATAACTAAAGATTGGACGATAACTAGTATTTTTACAAGCTCATATTGGATCGGAGGAATGTACTTATCGCCAGATTTAGATTTGCATTCAAATGCTTATGCACTTACAGCTAGAAATTTTCCCAGATAAAAGCTTGGGGGAAATGTAAAGTTTTAGAAAAAAATGTCTAGTATCAGCTAAACCTGAGATCGCTGATCGCATCTCACACATGGATTCAACTAGATGAAGATTGTCAAAGAAATTTACACCGCATTCAAAGAGTTATACGATTCGCTCATATTTTGGCAGGTGTTGGGCATTTGTTTCATGTGCTGGCTTGTTGCAATTGTCATCTTTGGACATCAAAGCTTGTTGACATTGATGGTTTGCTTTATCCTTGCGTTCTTGGCGCACTATGCCGAAAAACTTACCTAAGATTCCTCCCAAAACCGCTTCAACATTTCTTGTTTTCGCTGTTGCTCTTGGAGCGATAGCTCTTGTGTGAATTGCTGGATTTCGGAGCGTTGCCTTTGTCTGGCTTCTTCATCTGAGAAAGGCAATATCAGCGATTCACCCTTACCCTGATGAGAGGGGCGGAAATTACGCCGACGGAAGATGTAGCGGAAGTGGCGTTTGTCTTGTGGTGGTAGTTTCCGCCATACGTCCTCATCCCACCCTGGAGGAACAAAGTCAGATGATGGGGGCAGTAGGTTTTGAATTTGAGATTCGAGTCTCGCTATCGCTTCGCTTTGAGCTATTAATTTCTTTTCTAGCTCTGCAACCCTTGATTCCACCACATCCGACAAGGCTAGTTTGGCTTTGTCAAAGGCTTTGACCAGATGTCCCTTGCATCGTCTGACTTGTTCGGTGTTTCGACTATAGGTCATCAATAAAGTTGCTTGCTGTTCAGTCAATAAAGCATATTTTACTGAATTGCTTGCCCCAACTGAATTTGTGACAGTCTCCGTTTCAAACGCGACCTGTCCCCAGTCCTTTTCTATTTCTCCAATATACTTATCTAGCGTTGCCAAAAAGTTCTTGTGTTGGATGCCCAACTCTTGGGCTATCAGTCGAGAGTCAACTACTAGTACCCCAAAACGCTCAAAAACCGACAACTCAGCGGTCTGAATTTCTGTCATAATAACCGTGGATTTGAATATCAACTAAAGGGCTTGGCTGCGCTAACTTGCCAAGCCCCTATTAATTCCATACCATAAAATACTGAGATCTTATTAGAAATATCTGATACTTTAATCGGGTAATTTTCCCAGAGAGATACTGAAAGCAGAATTCAGAATTAGAGCGATCGCAACATTGGGAAAATTTCACAATGACTAAGGTACTTATTCTGAGGTCAAAATGAACACTCGTAGAGAAAACTGGAAGTAATTCTTCCTATTTCCCTTCCATGAAAAAGCTTTCTGCATTCTGTCTTATTTTCGCTACTGTCTTCACACCTGTTGTTACCAATGCTCAGACGGTAATCATGGGCGGTGACGGCTCTTATCTAGGACTGGTAACCAGCGACCAGTACGACCAGGAATCTATTTGCAATCGATACGGTGATTATGGCAGTCCCTACCAAGCAAATAGCATTTTCAATAAATATGGAACTTATGGCGGTGAGTATTCGCAGTTAGGTGCGTACAACAAACAAGCGGGAAGGCCTCCAGCATTAGTAGAGAATGGCGAGGTTGTGCTGCTCATCTCCAAGGATACAAGATTGAATCCCAAACTCAGAATTGACCCTGATATGCTGCGAATTCAGGTTTGTGGTGAGTCATTGTAGCCATTTCAGCAATAAAACCCACATTGCACTACAGCGTGGGTACTTTTTTGGTGCTGCTGCGGCAAGGGGTGTTGATGCGATCGCAATGGTGAGATTTGCGTTAAAACACTATTTCCCTTCTATTGCAAGTGTTTCTGTCACACCGTGGAGCCAAAACAAGGTTTGCTTTTAAGGACTGCGATCAGATTTGCGAAAAACAACAGAAGTTGATGAGGGGCGAACTAATCGCCCCCTTTTTTATGATTATCCGATCGCGTTACTCGATTACCTATGTGATGTATTTGGTAGCAGTAGTTTTTTCCATAGGTAATTGAGCATTGGGCATTGGGTATGGGGAGATGGGGGAGTGCGTAGGCGCACTCTCTGGGAAATTTTCTAAGTCAAAAAAGGGAGGGGGAGTGGGGAATAGGGGGTGAGAGAGCGCGCAGGCGCAGCCCGCCGTACGCATCGTAGGCAATTAAGCTACAGACGTTTGTTCTTCTGCTACCTTTTTTAGCTCTGGCATCCACACGAGTAACTCTCCAGGCTGGCATTTTAAAGCTTCGCAGTACTTTTCTAGGGTTTCGCTTTCCAATCTTGATGGCATAACTTTTGAATTTTTATGCTTGGAGACTGTAACTGGGTGCATTCCTGTTATTTCTGCGAGTCTCTTGTAATCAACTTCTCTATCAGCCATCAAAACAGCCAACCGCCACTTTATAGCCATTGCTCTTTGGGAAATTTTCACAGCACTTACTCTGCTAGTCTAGCTTTTAGTCAAGTGTAACCATAAGCTTCACTAATTAATGTGTTAGCCACTAAGGCTAAAATATTAACTTTAGCTGTTGACATTTTTAATCGTAGCGACTAATATATTAGTTATAGGGGCTAAGGGAAAAATTCCCAAAGTTCTTTAAGTTAGACGTTCTTGGGTGGTGTGTCCGCGCCACCCCTTCCTAAAAAAATACCGCCTTGACAGGGCGGTGCAAATTAAATTTAAAAGCACCTCAATCATGACACAAACTGAAACAAAAAAACGCTACACCCTCCGCGAAGTCCAAGCACTAGCCTCCAACACCTACGGTTTACTCGTTCAACCTCTCACAAGAAGCACCTACGGCATCTTCTTTGAAGGTCAACTGGTAGCCGAAGTCAAAAAACTGGTTGATGCGATCGCAATCTTCCCTGACCTCTACCGCGCCATCCAAGAGCAGCTCGCCGAACAAGCAACAGCAATCGCTCCCGTAATGGAAGAAGCGATCGCACTATCCCCCTCATCTCCCCACTCCCCACTCCCCACTCCCCACTCCCCCTTTTCCCACCACGCCTATGAAGATTTGACCAACTGGGAATTACGACAAGAACTCAACAATCGGGGATACCAAGATGCGATCGCACATTGCCCCCCAGCCCACAACGCCAGTCCGTATATGGCTGGATACAACCGGGGAGTGCGCGATAGGCGTCCGCCCCTGAGAGCATAAAAAAAGCCGACTCCCCTGATGAGTCGGCACAAATTAATCAGTGCATTTTTCGCTGTGAGCAAAAACATGAATTCATTATGTTTTCTGGCACTGCTGCTGTCTCTAGCAGTGCCACCTGAACCACAACACCGAGGAAGTAGCAGACGTGACGACAGAACAAGCATTATCCCAGATAGAAACAGCCTATGCCGCCCTAGCGGAACTCCAAAAAGTCGATTGGTTGCATGAGGTACATCACAAAACCCCAACGGATTTGGCGGACGCAATTCATTACACCAATGAGATTTGGGCACGATTAGAGTTTCACCTACGCAAGGAAAAAATATGCAACAGCTAGAACTACACGAATACCCAGGCGCGATCGCAAACCTCCAATACCAAATTCTCAATCTCAACCATCAAATTGAGAAATTTTCCCAAGAAATCAGCCGTGTCTGCAATCAATTTGAAATGCAAGTCGCCTTTGACCCAGAATTAAAAAACGAGCAACAGCGCAAAGCAAAAAAAGCTGAGCTACTCAGACAAAGCGGCGATTATGAAGATTTTAACAATTACCTTGCTAAAAATTCCTTCAAACGCTCTCACTTGGAAATTCAACTCGAACAACTGAAAAATGAGTTTGCTGTATTGAAACTTTCCAAGCGAGAGCAAATCGTCCGTATGGAATCCTTCACCGAAACAGGAGTTTAACGTGAGCGAAGAACCCAGATTATACTTAGCCAACCAACAAGCAGCCCAGGAAGCTGCACGCCAAGTCGAGCATTTATCGGACGAGGAGCTATCAGAGATTGTCTTGGAAATCCTCAAGAAAATGGGATATCCAGGCGATGAATTCCCGGCGGATCTGATAGACACAACTAGAGATGGCTTATTGGATTTCATTGCTGGCAGTGCTGCGATCGCCAAGGCTACACCAGTGAAGGAGCAACCATGAAACTTTTGTTCCTCGACTGTGACGGCACAATCCGCGAAAGTGCCAGTGGCGAGAGGTTTATCCAGCATCCCAAAGACCAGCGAATCATACCCGGTGCAGACAAAGCCATTGAATATTATCGTCAGCACCATTGGACAATCATTGGCATCACCAACCAAGGTGGTGTAGCTGCTGGATTCAAAACCTTGGAGGATGCGATCGCAGAGCAGCAATACACCTTAGAAATTTCAAGAGATATCTTTTGGATCTGCTTTTGCCCCGACGACGGACAGACGGCTTACATCGTCAGCAGAAAAAAAGTGCAGAAATTCACCAGGGAACTATTCGCTAGTTTCAGGAAACCTGGGTGCGGCATGATTGAACTGGCGATTCGGGAATTCCTCAAGGGTGGTATGAGCTTGAACTCGACCTACCTGATGGTGGGGGACAGACCAGAAGACGAGCAGTGCGCTGCTGCTGCTGCAATCAATTTTTTGTGGGCCGACAGGTGGCGAAATGGACAATGACCAATTCACACTCCTGATGACCGCGCTACTCCGCATCGCCGATGCCCTAGAGCGGATAGCACCAGCCACACCAAAAGCCCCCAACTACCAATACCCGATTGAGGCTTTCGCCAACTTTGACTGGGAATCAATTGGAGCGGTAATAGAGCAAAAAGACCAGTACGGCGCCGGCGTGGTGCTTTGGGGCGGACATACTTGGACAAGACGCGCTCCGCTCAACAAATTCGGTGCGGCCATCTGGTTTAGTCGTGCCGTGGGTAAAGACGAAGAGGGAAAGCCAACTTACGAGCGCCTCATCACCTTCAAACCCCACAATACGAAGGCTGAGCCAGTTCCCGAAAAAGTTACCAATCTTATTAGGAAACAAGCATGAACTATACAGAACTGATGAAGGCAATTGACTCCACCATAGAGCAACTAGGGTGGTCGCAAGAGCAAGTGCGATCGCACATCCAATTGATCTACAACAAACCAAACACTGCAATGCTGACCAACGACGAACTACTTAGTTTTATGAAACACCTGCAATCCCTTGCTGCGGGAGTGGTACTGCCAGTTGCCTTATTTGATGAGATTGAGCGTTATTTAGAATCTCAAGGCGTCAAGGCAGACAGTGAAGCTTCAAGACTGCTCATGGCGCTGGAAGACCTGGAGATTGACCGCACCGTCAAAAAAGTGCTTGACTGACCTCATTCTATTTGATTTAAAAGTTGCTGGTAGTATGCAGCCTTTTCCTCCAGCGACCTATTGACTGCTTGCAAAGAGTCAATAACTCTATCATTGCCAGCTATCTGCTCTCTGCAATCCTTGACTAGCTGGCTAAGGGTTCCCCCAAGAATTGCGCCTCCTCTGCCGGAATTTCCCCCCTGGAATACATTTCCAAAAGTTCGCTGCGGCTGATTCCCAGAGATTGTGCTTTCTGTCCCAAGAGATTGATTGCTTCCTTTGTGAGGTAAAAAGTCACATCTCTCTTGTCCGAATTGTATTTGTGATGCTTCGTCTTTACTCCCTTGCGGGTTTTGTTTGTCGCCATGATTTCGATCCACCAGACCTCCTTCATTTTACCCGTGTAATATTCAAGTCACCGTAAACTTTGTGTGAATAATCTACCCATAATTTACACGGGGAATGTTAGGATTTCAACTATAAATTACACAGGTAATAAAGTAATGTCACGCAAGCACTTTCTTCGGGTGATGTAGCGGATTGGTGTTGAAGTAAACGCAGCAATTATCAAGTTGTCAAAAACTCAAAAAAAACTGCCCTTGCCGGGGCAGCAACCAATAAGAGGTCTGATTATGACTGATTTCCAGAAAGCTTTTCTAGTCGTTGATTGCAAAAATATATCTTTTGATAGAGGAGGGAGGAAATGACCACCTTTGTCAAAACAGACTTAAGTTTATTTGGACTTCTGAATATTGATGGTATCACGACTCACCTGAGACGCTGTGCCGCTGATTTATTAGGGATGTTCAAAAATTGGTCTTCTCTTGAGAAACCAGGGTATTGGTTCAAGGTAAAGATAAGCGATTTAGTTGCGTACCTTGGAGGGCTATACGGCAGGGCAACTGTTTCCAGGGCCGCTAAGCTGCTTGATGAATTAGGGATAGTTTTGCAGGATAGGCACAGCAAGGATAAGCAAATACACACCTATTACTACAGCTTCCAGTCCCAAGCGCTAGAGAAGCTTCAACAAAATCAAACTTCCCAAGCTCAAGGTGAAGCTTCCGAGGTTCAAGTTCAGCTTTCCAATGCCCGAATAGAAACTTCCACCTTATATACAGATCCACAGGAGACTGATCTTTCATCTTCTGATCCACCACATAACGAGTGTGTGGCTGAAAAAGAAATGAGTGAAGAGGAAATTCAAACAGCACTCAGCGAATCTTTGGGGATAATTTTTGAACCCGCAGCAGAGCCAGAAGAACTAGAGTCCGTAGATTTAGAGGAACCATACGCACAAAAACCCAAAAAGCAAAAACGCGACCTCACCCCGTTTTTCACTCGGCTCAGATCCCTTGATGTCCCGCTCACCGGACAAATCCGCCAACTCCTGACCAAGCACGCAAAGGAGAGACTGCATAAAAACCTCACGGCGCTAGAAGAAGAAGCAGCTAAAAATGGGCTAAAAAACCCTATAGCCAGCGCGATCGCCGCCATTACCCGCAACTGGATACCCAAGTTTGATCCTCAGACTTGGTGGGATACGGCTGCAAAAATTTGGGGACGAGAACAAAGGGATAGCTTGATTCAAAACGTCACCAAGCTATCCACGCCGGATGGTCAACAAGAAGTTTTCATTATTTACAAAACGGGAAAAATGCTCAAACTATGTGATGCCTATGGCATGAGTTGGGATGCGATCGCGGCTTACGGGAGGGCGACATGAAACCAGGGACAGAAGTAAAAATCGTCAAAGGCGACCACCGAGGCAAAAAGGGCAAAGTTGGGAGCAACCGCCCCAGCAACGCTTTGCAAAAGGGTAAAGTTCCTATCGTTGTTGGCAACAAGAATCAAATCATCTGGACTCGTCCCGATTGGGTATTGGAAAATTTCCCAGAAGTCTGCGTAGACCAAGCCAGTGTTCCAGAGCTAGAGCCGAAAGAGTCTTCTGATGATTCAAGGCGCGAGTTGTCGGACACGGAAAAGAGAATTGTGGGGTACTTGATGACTCGCAAAGTACCCGTACTTGACGTAGAAATTGCGATCGCGCTCGATCTACCACTTCATCAATACCTACCAGCCCTCAGGCATCTAGAGCAAGAGGGGCTTGTCTTCAAAAACCATGAAGACGGCTATCAGCTAGCAAGTTTCAGTACTGGCTGCTACGTTGCTGACGGCTCGCGCACCGGGTTAATCAGTTCCGAAAACAAAGGTGTTTTCACGATCGCCTTTGCCGATGGAAATGAACTGCAATGCACGATTGAAGACTTACGGGAAGATTTCACAGTATGCGGCAAGCAATTAGAGCCATTGGACTCTTCGAGGGCATCGGCGGATTCTGTAGAGCAGCCCAACTCGTCGGCGGATTTGAATGGGTCGAGTCAGTTGAAATCGACGACGATGCAGCCCAAGTTCTTAGGGACAACTTTGGACACCACATCCACCACGGAGATATCCGAGACTATCACCCCACTCCTGGAGCCGCTGACCTCTACACAATCGGATTCCCTTGCAACAACACAAGTAACGCCGGCGACAGAACAGGACTGCTCGGAGAAAAATCAGGACTTTGGCTGGAAGCACTCCGTTGCATTGTTGAGGGATTACCTCAATTCGTCGTTATCGAACAGCCAGAAGGCATCCTTCATCGCGGCTTGCGAGCAATCCTTGGAGGACTCAGAATGGCAGGCTACGCTTGGGACGATCCGATTCTCCTACAAGCAGAGGAAATTGGAGCTTGCCAGCACCGGACACGAGTTTTTGTCGTTGCCTACCTTAACAGCCTCCAGTGGCAAAACTTCCCGTCCGTCTGGCTCGACCAAGTGCGATCGCACTGCCAGGAAGCTAGGGCTGATATTCGATTCCCAATCATTGAGCATCGAGATGATGGCTGCAATCTCCGGATTCCCCCTGAACTGGACGGCGTGCCTATCGGAGTCGAAGAACGCGAACAACGGGGAAGACTTCAAAGCCGATTCGTGTACGGCAGAACTGTCATCCCCCAACAAGCCGCCATTGCCCTCCGAAGAGTCAAGTATTTCCATTCCCTTATTAGCACCGGGGCGACAGTGGCTGAATCCGAAGTGGATCGCCCTCAAAGAGGGAACACAATCAAGGGATGTTGACGAACTGTTCAACGTCAATGTCTCGGTTGTTCAAAACTATACAGAAATGATGGAGCAAGGACTGTGGGAGTGGAAGCGTGAGCCGTTGCCGGTGGCGTTTCTCTCCGCAGACGGGAAAATTTACGCCGGCGACTGTTATCATCGGGCGATGGCTGCCATAACTGTTGGTGAGAACCTCTACGTCAACTTACTTTCTGGAAAGCTAGTTGATGCAATCCTTTACAGCTGCCAAGCCAACACTTACCACGGGCTGCTGTTGCGTCCTAAAGACCAACGCAAACGCATTGAGCTATTCCTGGATACTTTGGAAAATTTGGATGAGGCGCGATCGCACTCTTTGCTAGATTCAATTCCTGGTCTTAGTGAAGCTGAACGTCGTAACTGCCAAAATAAATGGTCAGCACGAGTAATCGCAAAGTACCTACGACTCACGGAAAGCGGCTACCGCACAATTATTAACATTCAACAAGAGCGAGAATTAGCTCTTAAATTTACTCAGTTTGCTGAAGGTGATTGGGTTAGCGTCAAGCCCGATGCAGAGGTGGGAAAAATTCACTCTTTCGACAAACGCAAAGGAGTTTTTGTTGTCCCCACAAATGGAACGGGTGTCTACATCCACCCAGACTACTTGGAAAAAACTGATGCACCTATCGAGATAGAGAAAATTTCCCAGGCTACTGCACCAACTTCCGTGCAGGAAGAACTTAAACAAAAAGCCGAAAAGCTAGGAATACCCGTTAATGGACTGCCAGAAGTTGAGCGCAATGAAGGCGACCCATCAAGTCTGGTAGATAACTCCTTTGCTACACCTGGTTTGGATGAGGTTGACTTGTGGGCCGAGCAGCTTTCAGATGAGCAGATTGATCGGGTGTGGAGTGCGATCGCCGCTAGGCGTGCCGAAGGTATCGCGCCCCGCGTCCCACTTACAGAGAAATTCTCGAGGCAAATTATTAATCTGGAATCCTTTGATAATCAGGATTTGCAAGACTTGATTGCCTATGCCAATGAATTACTTGAATCTCGCCAAGGAGGGATGGTAGATGCCTCGTAGTAGTTTGCTGCAAATTGATCCATCACAGCTAGTCACCATTGAGGAGGCGCACGAGCGGCTTGGCAGAGGCTACAGTCGCAGCAGCATTCTGCGGCGCATTGAATCTGGCGAGTGGAAAGAGGGCGTCCACTGGATTGACGATCGCCGAGAGGGTTCCTCTAAGCGTGTCATCAAAATTAATCTACAACAAGTCAATCAACTTAGAGTAGTACCTGCGGGGAAAAGATGATTGACTGGCACGGAACTTACCAAATCAATGACAAAAAGTTCTCCCAACAGAGAATGCACTAGGGTTGAGGCTGATGAATGAAAGCTGAATTTTGTTATGCCTATGCAACGCAACCGATATCCAGATGATTGGGACGCGATCGCGCTTGCCATCAAGACCGAAGCCAACTGGAAATGCGAGCAGTGTGGTAGGGAGTGCAGGCGAGTAGGTGAAAGCTTGAGCGATTTTATCGAAAGAACTATCCCGAAGGTTCATTGTGCGGACTCATACAACTTACTCAGCGAAATCAATACAAAACCTTCTCGCTTCATCTTAACTGTTGCTCACCTTAACCACGTTCCTGAAGATTGCAGGCGAGAGAATCTTAAAGCCCTTTGCTCGGTATGCCATTGTCGGTATGACTTGAAGGCAATGGCACACAAAAAGATTCTCAAGCGCGAGTATCACGGACAGCTCAGACTATTTGATTTATAGATAAATGATTATGAAGCTGAACCTAATCGTTGATCGTGAGATTGCGATCGTTTTTGATGGTCTATGGGGTGGCAGATCTGCTATCTACGAACTTCCCGTTAGAACCGTGACCTTTAAGCGACTAAACAGCGATCGCGCCAAAATTGCCGCATTAAGGTTGGGATACTCTCCGGCAATTGATTTGCCACACCGCAGAACCGACGATGATGAGATTTACATCAATCAATGGGTGTTAACAGGAGAGCAGATTTGCCCTCTTGTCGTCGTCAATAATTGCTGTGCGTATGGTGCTGACTTTTTTGAAACATGCCCTACGACAGCAGAGGTTGAAGAAAATTTGATCCTACTTGAATTAGATAATTAATATGCGACTTGCATCTAGTATTCGTTACGGCGGTCAACTGATAGAGTCAGTTGATGTTGATTATGATGATTACAAGCGCCTCGGATTGATTTGTCCTGAGTGCAAGTCTCCGGTATTTTTGAGTCAGAAATCAGAAAGAGCAGCAGCACATTTTGCTCACTTCAAAGCTTCAGACTCAGCACTTGTTAAACAGTGTGAGTTAAGGGTATCCAATTACAGTAAAGAAGAACTGGAGAGTAAAGCAAGGCAAGCTAAAAACCAGCGACTCAAGATATTGCAACGCTGGTTTTGGGATATTTATTTTAAACACGCATTCCGTGAGGGTCGAACGAAGCAAACTATCATTCAAAACAAATCAATAGAGCAAGCTGCATCACGATATCCGATAGATACTTCTTGTAAGTGGTTCCGCCAACTCATCAAGTCAGATGATGCAAAAAAGGCAATTGATGACGCTATTTTAGCGATTACACCTCAAGATTTGGGATCTGAAAGGGTGCGATCGCTGCGTGAAAAACTTGCTAATTGTGAAATTGAATTACACAAGTTAATCTGTGCAGAAATAATTGATTTTTTGAAAGTCAGGCGAAATCTGCCCCTGCTTGAAAAAGTGATTGCAGCTAGTTTTATCATGACTGAATTTAGCCCCTTTGCTCAACGGCTGATTGCCGCTGGTGGATGGCAAGTACCTTTGTCTAATGCGGTGGTAGTAATTTGCATGATTCCTTGGGGTGAGGAGTTTCAGTCGTTGGACAAAGAAGCTAATGCCCAATAAAAGCAGGGGGAGATGCTCAAGTTTTCAACCCTAAAAAAGGGTTCAAAATTTTTGGGACATTTAGAGTTGAAAACCGATCGCAATTCAGGCAGCTAAAAATAAAGCCTGTCGATGGTCTCAGTTCTATGCGGCAAGGTGGAAAATTTTCTATTTGCGATCGCATCTCTAGTCAGGCAGCAATCAAAAAGCAACATCTTCCTCTTGTAGCCAAAATTTTCTTAGCGCCTCAAGTTTTGCCGCTTCTAACTTTTCTTTCTCCTCATGTGACACTTCACCAAGCAGATGCTGTATCTCGGTATATTGCTTCTGTTTCACCTGTTCAATAGTCACAGCAGGCAAGGCTAATGGCTCGTCCTTGCCTTGGTGAGAGGGTCTGAAGCCACGCCGACGAAAGATATAGCGGAAGTGTCGTTTGTCTTGCGGAGGTAGGGATTGCCATACGTCCTCATTCCACCCTGGTGGTGCAGCATTGGTTGATAGAGGTAATAGGGTTTGTACTTGAGATTGGAGAAGTGCGATCGCTCTACCTTGTTCTTCAATGATTTGGTATAGTTTCTCACTCTTCAATTGTGGAGCTAATTCCGCCTCACGGGTTTTAACTGCGAAGTAAGTTTGTGCAGCTGCTATTTGTGGCTTGCGTGAGTCACCATTCATTGCTGTTAGGTAGCAACCATAGCGACTCAATCTGAAATCTTCTCTGGGTCTACCTCCTGTACTTTTTGCCGGAGCTGGCAAAAAGTGTTTTTCGCTTTCTTGTCCAATATTTTTACAAGCAGCGATCGCTCTGGCGATAGCATCTTCAAATCGTCGCCACTGTTCATACTCTAATAAGGACATTAATTCACGAGCTAACCAGTACTCAGACCCGTCAGTGTTAATATGCTTAATTCCATCAAATGGACTTGCGTCGTTTGAAAAGAGTGAAATCTCAGGCATACTTATTCTCCGTGTCAAATTCTCATCACAAATTCACCATTTTGTCAGCATCAGCAAAATGATCAATGGGAAACCTGCCCAGATATGGGATATGGGCGAGCAAACGCATTTAATTTATGCAAATAGGCGCATTCCTCTAGAGCAGTCCATGACTGGTAAAAGACAATGCTTGCCATTTAGGCGCGATCGCATCTGTAAAGTGAACGCGATCGCATTCGTCGGGGGTAGCTCCCCAAACGCGGAAACATCAAGAATCCGCGTGAGGGTGGTTGTTTTTGCTATTTCCAAACTTCTTGAGCGTATTTTGGTGGCCGCCTCTTGCCTGAGCGCTCCTGTTTGATGTAGAGAACCATCCGATTGGAAACGCCCAGATATTGACCGATTTTGCGGCTTCCCCAAGTGCGACGCGGATCGTCTGATGGTGAATTTTCAATCGAGTCCAGAAATCGGTTTACCGCCCTCCGCTTTTCATAACTGGTTAACCTGGGAGTCATTTGCACTAGATTGGTAACCAGTGGTTGTGGTTGTTGTTGAGGCAGGAAAAGAGTATTCTTTTCTTCAAAAACCTCAATTAATATACTTTGCGGGTAAAGTCCTACTTTACCGAATCTAGGATCGGGCATTTCCTGTGGTGCAATACCGCGCTGCCGACACAAAGAAGTCGCTTTTCTTCCCAAATCAGACAGCTCGTTGAGTGATTTATTCTTGTGACCTTTCAGCGCACACCAACCTGCAATGGTGTACCAGTGACCATGACCGTCTCTAAATCGTTCCAACTCTGCTGTGTTGGCTATCGTTTCAACTTCGATGATGTCTAGCCGGTCTTCCAGTGTCTGGCGCGAGGCAACTAAGGCAGTCAAACGTTCTTCGTGGTTAAACAACTGTTGCTCTTGGGATGCCATTTGCTGTGCTTGCTCTTTCAATTGTTGAGCCACAGCTACTAGCATCTGTGTTTGCGTCATAGTTGCTTGCTGTGGCAATGCTTGTTTAACTATGCGCTCACACTCAAGGAAGTAGCGACGAATTATTTTCCCTTGTGAAGTCCCCGCCATCATTCCAAGAGATTTAAGGCAGTCGATGGTTAGATTGATTTGTTCTATCGGACGTGAAACCTGCCTACCACCTTCGTTTTGAACTCTAACCGTTTGGTTAAGGTTGAAATCAACATCCTCATCAAAGTTGTTGAATAGCTTTGTTTTGGCTTTCTGCTTAGTTGAGTAACCCAACCATTGCCATGCATCTTCAAAGTCGATTGGAAACTGCTCTTTGGAGTTGTGCAGATGTATTGCTAAGTCTTGGGTGAATACTAAAGTCATTTTTCATTTACCGTTCATGGAATGGGAAATTTACCCAGCATGAGAATGTGGGCAGGCGATCGCAGTCATACTTTAAATGGATTGCTTTGTCTGTTTTTACTAACTAAAATAGTATCATGTCTACTAACGCTATTGGTGAGCTAGGTAATGAATTAATGATTATTGACAAAAGTCTAATCGCGTCTATCAGGTGGAATAAACAGCTAGGCGCAAAACTGAAAGCATTGCGTGGCGGTGAGTCTATGCAATCTTTGGCTAAACGTGCTGACTGCGCTTATCAACTAATTCAACACTTGGAGCGTGGCGAGTATCCAGAGACCAGCCAAAGAAATTCACCACCAACAGTCTCAACAGAGAAATTAGAATCTATATGTCAAGCGCTTTCTATTAGCATAGAAGACTTTCTGGAATGTCCGTTAGTGAAATTACCTCAAAAAATAACAGATATAGCTTGACATTTTACTAATTTAGTTAGTATTATAGATACATAACCGAAAGGGAAAATTTCTCACCCCCTTTCCCACCCCACCCATGTCCTCCATCTACACCAAAGGAGCCGCCCTCCGCCAGTTACAAGGAATCGCAACCAAGATTGAAGCCATCCGCGAATATCGCAACTGCATCCAAGTAACTTACTGGGTGCGCTCTGGCGCTAGATGTTCCACCTTCCTGAGCAAAACAGCATTCCTAGCTGACCACACCGAGCTAAGAACCCAAGGCTCAACAAGCGTGGAAGTAACAGAGGTACATGGTGGTAAGTATGTGGTCAAGTCGAAATCCAACTACTACACAGTGCGCCCCGGTCAAATAGACCCGCGCTCGCGCTGTGAATGTGGCGACTGCCACTGGCGCGGCGCCAAGTGCAAGCACCAAATCGCTGTTGAACAGTTCCTCTTTTCACGACTCCAAGCAGCCTAATCAAAAAGGCGATCGCCTTTGTTTTCTCAGGACACGCGATCGCCTTTTATTCACCCCTAACGAAATTAGAAGTACTTCAATCATGGCATACCCAATTTACACAGAACAAGCGCTCGCTCAACTAACAATCCAACAACTCAAACAAATTGCTGCTGAATTAGGAGTTACCCCAGAAGGTGATAAGCTAATGGGTGAGATTGTTATGGACTGGAATTGCTTCTGGTGCCACAACATGAGCTTTAACACCTTCGCTACACCCCAAGAAGCAGTTATTGACTTGCACCAGTCACTATACAGTTACAAGCAAGAGCTAGGCAGTGAAAATGATGTGGACTTCGTTGACAACGGCTACCACAACTTTGAAGTGCGGGTTAATGGCAGAGTCATTGCCGAACTTCCAATTGACCCATTCAATCATGAAAAACCTTGGTATGTGACTGTTTCGGGGTTTGAAATTTATCGCGCCGCGCTGTGGTGTCAAGCCGCTAATTGGGTACGCGAACAGTATGCAGCAGGTATGCTACCCAAGCACCAACCGCAGAAAGTTCAGGTATTGAGGGAATGCGTGAGCCTGGACGAACTTTTAAATATACCTTTCGACGAATTAACCACCTGGGAATGGGAGATGGTAAAGAATTATTCAAGTTACGACGAAAGCACGATAGCGGCGTAAGTCAATCGGTGGCGAAAACTTTTCGTAAATATAAATAAGGTAAAACTATGACCGCCAATGATGTTGTTAAAAAGTTTATGGCTGGTATGGAGGAAAAACAAAATAATTGGATTTTCTGCAACGATTACCCAGGAACAACGCCAGTGACACAAGACGCCTACCAAAAGACTTTGATTAAAAAGCAAGTTGACTGGCTTGTTGATGTCAGCACCAAAAATGGTGAATATACGATTCCATGTAGGGGTGGGAGGTCTTTGGAGGGATGGATGGATAAAACCCACTGGCATTTATTCATCCGTAAATACGGTTCTGGCATCCTAATTGTCAAAGGATTTGCGGCGGCAAAGGTCTGCCTTGACGGTTGATCACCAATTCGTAAGCCCTTCTGTAGGTGGCCTCATCAATCCACGCTCGGTAAGTTTTGAGATGCACTTGAAGTGAATGCCCCATTAATCCAGATGCCCAGTCAGGTGCTAGTCCAAATTCAAAGCAGCGCCTAGCGTAGCAGTGGCGTAAGTCATAAGCCCTGAAAGGAGCCTTAGAGTCATAAAACCACCCCGAAACCTTAGACCCCAGCTTCGCATTGCTGAAGCTGGGGTCTATATCTGGCAGTCTCATGTCTCGCAGGCTCCAGCGCTCTGCCCATTCGGGATACAAGGGATAAATGAAGCGCTCTCCTGTTTTCCCTCTGAGTACCCGCACAACTGGGAAATCTTCCAAGTCGAGATGGAAGGCCTCGTGCGATCGCACTCCATAGGCGGCGATCATCCCATAAACCCATTGCCATGACTGGGTTTTGATGCTTTCTCTATACTCTGCGATTAGCTTATCGCTGGGTAATTTTCGCGGTTGCACTGCACTGGCGGAGTAATTACCAGCCAATTCCTTGATTGCCTCAACGCCATCAATGGCGGCAAATTTTCCTAGTTTATATAGATAGGTGCAAGTCTTTTTGCGGGTTCTAGAGTCTGGTTCGGTGGCTCTCACTACTTCCAGTAGAGCATCGAGGGTGAGAGCGCGTTGCTTGCCGCCGAAGGCATCGCCATCCAGCTTCCCAAAAATCACTCGGTAATCCTTCCACGTGGTCAGTGCCGCGTCTGTTCGCTTGGTGCGTTGCCAATGGTCATCTTCAAACCGTTGCAGCCACTCAGATACTGCTTCCACCTTCTCTGGTGTCTCAATCCAGTTATCCCAGGAAAATTTCCCAGAGTCCAGTTCAAGCCCCATTGCCTTCGCTTTGATGAAAGCTGCTTGCAATCCTGCTGGCGTGGCGTTCACATCTAAAGATACTTTCTGCTGGTATGGCTGCTGTTTATTGATGCGCGGCTTGGGTGGCAAGGTTGCCCTCAACCAAAGTTTGTTTCCCCGCCGCTCAATGGATACTCTTATGGATGCGGCTCGAAGCTTGCTATTGGCTTCGGCTATCTTACTGTCAATGTCTGGCACTGAAATTGTAACTACTCGATTGGCATACTTTGACGTATTTTGGCATAATCTGGCATATTTTGATACTTGCAAATTACCCCAGTTTTACCCTACTTAATGTTTTCGGCTGCTTTAATTTTTTACAATAAACAGCAAAACCCTTGTTTTACAAGGGTTCGTGACAAATAATTTGTTAAAGGCGGCACCCGGATTTGAACCGGGGAGTGGAGGTTTTGCAGACCTCTGCCTTACCACTTGGCTATGCCGCCATACTCATGAATTATTATATTACCAATATTTTATCTAAATTGCCATCCTCTAACTGAATAAATGTTCGAGCTTCTTATTAAACCACAAATTGTATGCTAGCCGAGTGCAACAAATACATCATGGATTTGCCAATGCAGTATTTAAAATACCCACAGGACTTAGGCATAGGTAACGTAAAATCCTAGACGTGGTAAGGCTTCCCGCAGCCGATCGCAGAGGACGCAAAGAACACTGTCAGTAGATCGAAAAGTTTTCCAGAACCCTTACCAGCGGTTCATTTGAATTTAGGAACACAAATTGCCGCAATCCTATTAGACTCTGCTTTTCAAGCAATGGGCGTTGTTGGTGGGTTAAGAGTGCAGTGCAAGCGATCGCAATTATCAGCCGAAAAACGTCGTCTGAAACCCTGATTATTTCGTCGATTTACAAAAGTTTTCGATCTACTGACTGTGATAAGTCACCAGATAAGGCTTCCTTAGATCTGAACTTCTTCTAAGGGAGACGCTACGCGTAGCTTGCTTCCCCGTAGGGGTATAGCGGGAATAAGAGTTTGAGAGGTTTTTTGCGTAACTCGTGGTCCAGTTAATGATTTTCTCTTAATTATGATTGTGCGATCGCAACGGACATAACATACTAAACAAGTTATGAGAGATAAATCCTTTGTCTGCGTAAATATCACTAGAGTTAACCATCTCTAAAACACTATCGGCAGCAATTATTTGATAATTTCACTATCGCTCATACTTGCTTTCACCCTTCGTTTTAACAGTGTTGTCCTTTTTACTTGCTTGTCATACCAATCATCTACCACTAGAAAGATTGTTGTTAATAGCGTTCCAAAGTCTATGCTAGTCATAGGGGAAGTCTGAGTTGAAAAGCTAGTAACTTTGATCTTCTTATTTCTCCCGCCTTTTTTTCTAATTCACATGAGGCGTGAGTTATAAGTTTGAATTCCTCACTCCTCACACCTTTACTTCATCAGCAAAACTACCCCAACGGAGAAAGTGAAATGGGCCAGCTATAGAACCCCAGAGACGTTCATCAGTGTCGAAGTCTCTTCCCCTATCGAGACTGAAAAATTCTTTAGCGTCAATCTCAAATTCGTTATCAAGATAAGTATTTTTACCATCACGAACCACAATACAGCCTTTACCTGGTTCGACCCTACCTTTGAAACTGTGACCTGTCCACTCTACAACCATGTTGCAACCTGGCATTTTTTCTAGTTCGTCTAGGGATAAAATTTTTAGACGTTCCGGCTCACGAGATGCGCCATAAAATTTTTGTTCTTCCTTAACTGTGTAATGTTCGATGACAATGTGGTTTTCTGCCTCAATCAAGTTCATGACCCGTATTCGGTAGGGTTGATTGAGCATAAAATCATAAGCTTGTTCGAGAAATAAACTTACCCCTGAGAACAATTCCCAGGGTAAAGGACGGATACAAACACGAATGTGTGCATAAAAAGGCGGATTTTCAAAAGCTTGTTCTTGATTGCTAAAGTCAGCTGCCATCCAGCGGGCTAAGGTGGCGATGTCAGTAGAATGAGTCATTACAGAGGATCAAGTAGTTGTTTAAAAATTATCTGGAAGTATTGTAGACCTTGGTAATGGTAATAGGGAATGGGGAATGGGGAGTGGGGATAATTGTTAATGTTTTATGCGTCAAACAAGTTGGCAAGGTTAAAAGCAGGGAATACGTAACTTGTGGGACATTAACATAAGTACTAATGCGCCATGCCCAATGCCGAATTCACAATGCAACAAGGTAAAGTTACTATGCTACAGCGGTTAATTGTTATTATTATTGCCAGTATATTTTTTAATTATTCTTTGACGCTAGCACAGAGTCAAAAGCCTAAACCACCAGATAAATTTCCTCCTAATCCGCTAGAATTTACTACACCCGATCCACTTTTACCACGATCGCCCAAGGATAAAAAGCCCTTAACTCCCGAAGAACGGCAAAATTTAGAACCAGCATTAGATGAGTTAAACCAAGAAGGTGCGGCGAAACTCCAAGCAGGGGATCGGGTAGGGGCATTTGAAATTTGGAACCGAGAACTCCGCTTGCGGCGCTTTTTGGGTTCATTAGCAGAGGTGCAAGCATTATCACGAGTCGGTGCGATCGCTTGGAATCAAAATGACCGCCAAGAGGTAGTATATATTACTCAACGATTGCAAGCTATTCAAAAGCAAACTCAATCTAAGAAAAAATCTAGTGAAATTGATTTGGAATTATGGCGATCGCTAGGTCAAGCTTACCAAAATCTGCGTTCGCCGAAACCGGCTCTGGAAGCTTATAACCAAGTTTTGCTAGCAGTGCGACAACAAAAAGATACCGCAGTACTAGTGGAAACTCTGAAGACAATTGGAGAACTGCATCTAAGTTGGTTTGATTATCGCCAAGCTGCACCAATCTATGAGGAATTGTTGAATTTTGCTACCTCCCAAGGGGAATCTGCAAACGAGGTGGCATATCTGCAACAATTGGCTGAGATTTACGCACAGACAGAACAACCGCAGCAGTCATTAAATGTACTTAACAAACTTGCAGAAATTTACACTAATGAAAATAATCTTCTTAAAGTACCAGAATTAAAGCTGGCGATCGCCTCAGATTACGAATCTCTGGGGAAGACAGATCCTAACTTACTAGTAGAAGCTTTTAAAAATTATCAAGAAGCTTATACAATTGCTTGGCAATTGCAGGAGTATGTTCGTGCTGGTGAAGCTTTGCAAAAGTTAATTGCGCTGTATCGTTCTCAAGGACAAATAGATGAGGCTTTAGAGGCTAGCCAAATTCTCATAGATACACAAACGCAAGCGGCCAATTTTTACACCGTGATGCAAGCTTACGATCAAATTGGACAATTGTATTTAGAACGCAAAGAATATCCTCAAGCATTAACAGCTTTTCAAAAAGGGTTAGAACTGGCACAACAACTCAAACATCAAGAAGCATACTTTACTGAGCAAATTAAAAAACTGCCGAAAGCAAATTTATGAGAAGGAGTCAGAAGACAGAATTCAGAATTCAGAATACCCCATGCCTGAAGTCAGGGGCTAAATTGAGCTAAAAAGGGTTTTAAGCGATCGCACCGCAGTGGATAAATTCAAAATCAAAACAGCCACAGCCAAACTGGGAGAGTAACCAGCAATACTATAACCCCACTGGCTAATGCTGTAACTGCTAAATCGCGATCGAGATCGAATGTCTCAGCAATCACCAGTGTGGCGAAAGCTGGAGGCATGGCCATTTGCAACACCATTACCTTTGCAGTGGCACCCGTTAACCCAAACACTGGTAGGATGCTACCCAAGATTAATGGAACTAATAGCATTTTGATGCCCAAGCTCATGCTTGCTTGTGGTAAGCTGCGCCAAGAGTTGAGCAGTGCTAGTCGCATTCCAATTAGCACCAAAGATAAAGCTAGGATACTCCAAGCTAATTTATCTAGGGAGAATTCCACAAGGGTGGGAATTGCCACCTCCCGAAACAGCAAGCCAAATCCGAAACTCCACAGGCCTGGATTAATTAAGATGGCTTTAACACTTTGCCAATGATTCTGGACTCCACCGCCAAAACGCGCTGCTAGTAAGACACCCAAGCCATAGCTTGCTGGAAAGGAACCCAATAAATCGTAAAATAATGCCCAAGCAAAGTATTCCTTACCTACCATTGCTAAGGTGATGGGAAAGCCCAAAAAGCCTGTGTTCCCTAGCATTGCTGCTAAGAGGAAGCTACCCTGAGTTGGTGCTTGGGGAACGGTATTTTTAAAATAGGCTTGTACTTTAATAGCTACCCAACCTAAAAAAGCACCGAGTAGAATGGCTAGGTAAGCGATCGCAGGTGCAATCCAAATCTGCCCCGACAAGGTAGATTGACGCAAAAAAGATACTATGCTTATGGGTACTCCTACCCAATAAAGAAACTGTCCCAAACGGGTAGGAACTGTCACAGGTAGTTTGCGTCCCAAAATAAAACCTACCAGTACTAATCCTCCCAGCTTGACGTATAGTTCTAAAAGGTTTGTCAAAATTGCGCCTAATAATCACAAATGTAAAATGCTACCTGTTACGTATACCTTTTGTCCAGTGCAAAATCTGTTATGGCCATCCCACAAGACAGGAGTTTTCCCTTGAATAAGGCTGGGTTTTCTAAAAAATTGCAAAACTCATCACACGATCCTGATGATATTCCAGTGGCTGTACGCGATACTCCTGTTGCAGCACCTAAGGTGTGGTTACAGCCCCGAATTTTGGTGATTGGGGGAGTGGCAGGCTTTTTCCTGCTGGCTTTAATTGGCGGTTTTTTGTTTTTCCTCACTACACCGAAAAAAACTGCCAATTTGGAACCTTCACCAATTAGTTCTGCTCCTCCAACTCCGGCAGCATCCAATAATTCCAACAATACTCTGTTAAGGCATTTGGCATACTCAGAAGCCCCGGAATCAGAACTAGTAACCATTTCCGGAAATAGGGGCATTAGAATGCGAAAAGCTGCTGCCCAAAAATTTCAGGAGATGGTAGCAACAGCACGGAGTGCAAATGTAATTTTAGTGCCAATTTCTGGCTTTCGTTTAGTCAAAGACCAAGAGCAATTGTTTTTTGGTGTCGGTGCCCAGCGAAATCAAACACCAGCAGAACGAGCTGCTCTGAGCGCTCCTCCTGGTCATAGCGAACATCACACAGGTTATGCTGTGGATATTGGAGACGGTGCAGCCCCAGCAACTAATCTCCAAACTAACTTTGAAAATACCAAAGCTTATCAGTGGTTACAAGCAAATGCAGCCCGTTTTGGCTTTGAAATGTCTTTTCCCAAAAATAATGTCCAAGGTGTGAGTTATGAACCTTGGCACTGGCGTTTCGTTGGCGATCGCGATAGCCTCGAAACATTCTACAAAGCCCGAAATTTAAAACCCGCTAAGGTGCCTTGATAAAAGTTGATCTAGAGGAGTTGCTTGACGATATTTATTGAATACTATGGTTTCAACTCCGTCGGCTGTTTGGTGGGTTTTCACTCTCTGGTTTCTGATATTTACCTGGATACTTCCGAGAAAAATATTCCTCCATGATTTGTAGAATCATCGGCGCAGCAACACTACCACCACCGCCCCCCGAATGTTCAGCAAATGCCACGATCAAAATTTCTGGCTGATCTGCGGGAGCATAGGCACCAAACCAAGCGTGATTTTGTTTAACGTGACCCTTCCATGCTTCAGCGGTACCACTCTTACCAGCTACTGGAGGAATTGTTGGCTTGTTCAAAACTTTCCCGGTGCCTTCAGATATTACTTTCCGCAGCCCCTGACGCAGGACACTGATGGTTGTCGGCTTCATATTTAAAGACTCTCGCCAGCTTTTTGCTTCTTCATTGTCTTTGAGCAAATGCGGCTGGACTCGGTAACCACCATTAGCAGGTACAGCAAACATAATGGCGACTTGCAAGGGTGTTGTTTGTAAAGCGCCTTGACCAATTGACATATTTATGCTGTCGCCTACAGTCCAAGGCATCTTCCATGCTTTCTGTTTCCATGTTTCATCTGGCACTAAACCTTTTGTTTCTTCGTTAGCAAATTCAAAGCCTGTCTTTTTACCAAATCCATACTTTTGAGTCCATTCAATCAAAGTTGGTCCGCCGACTCCCCGACCAATTTGATAAAAGAAGGTATCACTACTCCACTGTAATGCTCCGACAAAACCCAACGGCCCGAATCCTGCGTGGTTCCACTCACCAAAGCGGGTACCACCAATGGTTAAGAAACCGTAAGTTTGTAGGACTGTGCTGGGAGAAAATTTTCCAGATTCTAGCCCAGCAGTGGTGGTGACTATTTTGAAGGTACTAGCGGGTGGAAAGGCGCTCAGCGCGCGATTCACCAAGGGATGTTCTGCACCTTGGACAGTTTCCCAATCTTTTTGGGTGAGTTTCTGCTTGGAGAAAATATTCGGGTCAAAGGTGGGGTGAGATACCATTGCTAAAACCGCACCATTCTTGGGATCTAGCGCCACGATCGCCCCATTGCGATCGCCTATAGCTTTTTCTGCTGTCTTTTGCATCTCTAAATCTATGGTTAAGTGCAAATCATTACCAGCTTTGGCTTGTTTCTCACCCAAAACCCGCAGCGGCCGACCCGCACCATCCACTTCTACCTGTTGACCACCCCATTCACCCCGCAGCATTTTCTCATAAGCCTTTTCAGCTCCCATTTGACCTATGACATCACCCAATCTGTAGCCTTCCTGCTTCCTTTCTTTTAATTGTTCGGGGGTTAGTTCTCTTGTATAACCTAATACATGAGCTAATCCCTTGCCGTGCGGATAGTAGCGAACCGCTTCCGTAGAAATTTCCACGTCTTTGAGTTCGCTTTCATACTCCTTCAATGCCGTAATTTCTGCTTCATTCAAGTCACGAGCAATGCGAATCAGTGAAGAAGAGTTAGCACCAGCCTCTTCTAATTTCTTTTCCATCTCTTCTTGGGGAACATCGAGAATTTTAGATAGACGCCGAGCCACAACCGACCACGAGGGTTTAGTGTGTGCCATCGGCCACAAATATACAGAGCGTGGATAGCGAGTACTAGCTAAAAGTTTGCCATTGCGGTCAAAAATATTGCCCCGCTCTGGTTGTTTGGGGATCATGCGAATTCGATTGGCTTCTGCTCGTTTGCGGTGATTAGCTCCTTCAACAATTTGTAAGTATGCTAAACGAGCGCCGATTCCCGTCAGCATCAACAGAGTAAATACGATTAAAAATATCGGCTGGAAACTGCGTCCGACTGTGCGTGTATTTTTTTTGCCACCAAATGGAGATGGTTTCAATAAGGTCATAAGACAAAGAGTATTTTGTTGATTAAGATTATCTGTAAATATTAGGATAGCCAGTACTGCGTGCAAAAGAATTGGGCGGGTATATTCCTAAACAAATGTTTTTGGCGGATACAATAAACCAAAGTGTCAAATTTGTAGAGACGCGATGAATCGCGTCTCTCTACTAGTCTGCCCAATAGAGTAGATAAATTGACCAAATCAGGTAAAATCACGGCATTCTACTGAGGATTATGGCTCAAACTGTGACGCAGAATCAGAGGGCGATCGCAACTTTTCACCAACTTGACGTTGAATTGCGTAATGTGTTCAAGTTTTTTAACCAAGAACCAGCAGTACATGGCATAGATTTGGATGTTAAACAGGGGGAATTTTTTAGTATTTTAGGTCCCTCCGGTTGTGGAAAAACAACAACACTGCGCTTAATTGCCGGGTTTGAAATAGCTGATGCTGGCAAGGTGTTAATTCAAGGTCAATCTATGACTAATGTGCCCCCTTACCGCCGACCAGTCAATACTGTATTTCAAAGTTATGCTTTATTTAACCACTTGAATGTGTGGGATAACATCGCTTTCGGACTGCGGTTAAAAAAATTACGTAAATCAGAAATTCAAACTAGAGTCCAAGAAGCTTTAAAACTAGTGAAAATGGAAAGTTTGCGATCGCGTTTTCCCAATCAACTTTCGGGTGGTCAACAGCAACGCGTTGCTTTGGCTAGGGCTTTAGTCAACCGTCCCGCTGTCGTCCTACTAGATGAACCTTTAGGGGCGTTAGATTTAAAACTGCGTAAGGAAATGCAAGTTGAGTTATCAAATTTACATAAAGACTTGGGTTTGACCTTTGTAATGGTGACACACGACCAAGAAGAAGCACTTTCCTTGAGCGATCGCATTGCTGTCATGAACCAAGGCAAAATAGAGCAAACTGGTACTCCCAGCCAAATTTACGAACGTCCCCAAACATCTTTTGTGGCTGATTTTATTGGCGATACAAATTTATTTAGTGGTGAAATCCTAGCAGTCAACTCTTCTGATGTGCAAATTTTCACAAAAACGGGACTCTCAATTGTCATCGCCCGTGCTGAAGATACACCAACTGAATTATCACAATCGGTGGTTGTAAGTGTACGCCCAGAAAAAATACAGCTTTCACTGTATCCGCCTAATTTGCCAACAAACTGTTTTGAAGGACGGCTAGTTAATGTTATGTATTTGGGCACACATGTTAATTACATTGTGGAATTAACAAATGGCGTCAAAATTAACGTATTACAACCTAATACCTTTGGTAGTTTACCAGACCGCGATACACCAATTTATGTTTGGTGGGCAGAAACCGATTGTTTAGCATTATCGAGTAATTAGTTGTTCTTTGTTCTTCAGAGGACGACAAAAAGAGCTAAGATACAGATTCTGATAAGTTTCATCAACCTTAAACTTAGTTGATAATATTTATGCTAGTACCGAATTAATTTAATTAATTTGGTCAATATTTATATGTAAGCTGCCTTGATTCTCAATTCTCTAAAAGACGCGATTAATCGCGTCTCTACTCCTGAATTATTCTTGATATAGCGCTTCCCACATGGGTCAGGTACAGAAAAAATAGATCCTCGTAGGGTAGCACAGCTGTCATTGGTGTCAACTTAACGTGAAACCCTTGTCAAGACCTGATGCATGAATTCACTCACTCCCCATCATGACCCGCATTACCCCACCCCGGTTTTGTCTAAAGCCAAAACCTCCCCTCCCCTTGCTAAGGGGAGGGGTTGGGGGTGGGGTAAAACGTATGTTGGGTAAGCGTTTGAGCTTAATTTGACACCAATGCACAGCTGTGCTAGCCCACCCATGTACCTTATTAAAATGAGAATCGCTATAAAAAACTAACAAACACATGTTTCGTAAAAATCTGAAACCTATACCAGGTAACAAATATAAATGATCCGACCGCGCAAGGTCTTTGCTCAGCATTGGCTTAAAAGTGAAAAAGCACTCGACGCAATTATTAAAGCAGCAGAGTGTAGAGAAGGCGATGGCGGAGCCAACGCCAAGGGCGAACGCATTCTGGAAATCGGTCCAGGAACAGGTATTCTTACTCGTCGTTTGCTACCTTTAGTAGAATCTTTACTTGCAGTTGAAATAGACCGCGACTTATGCCAACTATTGGCCAAGCAACTAGGGAAGAGAGAAAATTTCCTACTGCTGCAAGGAGATTTTCTCACCTTAGATTTACCATCCCAATTGGTAGCATTTCCTAATTTTCAAAACCAAAATAAAGTAGTAGCCAACATCCCCTACAATATTACAGGTCCAATTATTGAGAAACTACTCGGTACGATCGCTAATCCCAACCCCGAACCATTTGAATCGATAGTGCTACTGGTACAAAAAGAAGTAGCAGAAAGATTGTACGCTCAAGCAGGGTCAAAAGCCTTTGGAGCCTTGAGCGTGCGGGTACAATATTTAGCTGAGTGTGAATTAATTTGCACAGTCCCAGCAGCTGCATTCCATCCACCGCCAAAAGTCGATTCAGCAGTCGTGCGATTGCGTCCGAGAAAAATAGAGATCCCAGCAGTTGACCCAAGACGGTTCGAGAATTTGGTAAAGTTGGGATTTGCTGCCAAGCGCAAAATGTTACGAAATAATTTGCAATCAGCCGTAGAACGCGATCGCCTGACCCAATTACTGGAACAATTAAAAATAAATCCCCAAGCCAGAGCCGAAGACCTCAGCGTTCAGCAATGGGTAACTCTGGCAAATGAGTTGGGAGTTAAAAGTGAGGAGTGAGGAGTAAGGAGTTAATAGTAAACTGCCAGATCATCGCCTAGATTTAAAACTCAAAATTCACACACTCTCAACTCCTAACTCTCAACTCCTAACTCCTAACTCTTAACTCCCCACTCCTAACTTTCAAAATGCATTCCTACAGCTTAATTGCCCCTGCTAAAATCAATTTGTATTTGGAAATCATTGGCGACCGCCCTGATGGTTATCACGAGTTAGCAATGATACTCCAAAGTATCGGTCTTGCAGACCACATTGATGTCCGTTCTCTTAGCAATGACAGTATTCGCGTCCACTGCAACCACCCGCAAGTACCGACAGATAAAAGTAATCTGGCATACAGAGCAGCAGAACTGATGACGAGGCAATTTCCTGAAGCTTTTGCTAAATATGGCGGTGTAGAAATTAGCATCAACAAGCAAATTCCGGTGGCTGCTGGATTAGCCGGGGGTTCGACAAATGCCGCAGCCGTGTTGGTGGGGATAGATTTACTCTGGAAATTGGGACTAACTCAGTCAGAATTAGAGGAATTGGGAGCTACACTCGGTTCAGATGTGCCATTTTGTGTATCGGGTGGAACAGCGATCGCCACAGGTAGAGGTGAACAACTTTCTCCGTTACCAAGTTTGGATAACATATATATAGTATTGGCAAAATACCGCAGCCTAGAAGTTTCCACCGCTTGGGCATACAAAACCTATCGGCAGGAATTTGGTAATTCTTATATCAGAGATACCAACGATTTAGCAGCGCGTGCTAGTGCAGTCCACTCAGGAGAAATAGTAAAAGCGATCGCCCTTGCAGACGCAAGAAAAATTGCCCAAAAACTGCACAATGATTTAGAGCGTGTAGTATTACCAGCCTATCCCCAAGTATTGCAACTGAGAGAAGTCTTTGCAAATCAAGAAGGCGTTTTAGGAACAATGATGTCTGGTTCTGGACCGACAGTATTTGCTCTTTTTGAATCTGAACAGCAGGCAGAACAAGTTAAGCTGCATGTAAGGGAAGCAATTTCTCATGAAGACTTAGAATTCTTTGTGACTCGAACAATCACACATGGTATTCAGGTAGCATCTTCAATTTAAAAAAATCGGGCATTTTGTAGAGACGCGATTCATCGCGTCTTTACCAATACCCCATACCCAATCCAAAATCCAAAATTGTATGACTGACCAAAATTTAACCCCAAAAACAGATGCTCAAGTACAGGTTACAGCGACTCCCTTACGCTCCATAATTGGGGCTGTAATTTCCGGAGGAATGGCATTTGCAATGTATTCGCTGATGATTTCCATCGCCACAAATTTTGCTAGCAAACCCCTCCATTCAATTAATCCATTGGTAATCAAAATTACCTCCGCTGTTCGTACCTTGGTTGTTGGTGTAGTTGCTTTAGGAAGCGGCATATTTGGTATAGTAGCAATCGGTTTATTAGCTTTGACACTGCAATTATTAGTGCAGCAATTTACCAAACCAAAAAGCAGCGAGAACTGATAATCTGCTTTCAATTAACAACCTAAAAAGACAAGTTTTTCCGACGAACCACGATTTTTGATTAATTGTAGCTTCACACTTTTAGAAGACTCAAGAAGTTGTTGCTGTTGTCTCCAAGTTTTTGGAGAAATGCCGTGGTGTTGACGAAACTGACGAGAAAAATGACACGTATTTTGATAGCCTAGTGCAATAGCAATCTGCTCAATTGTCTGATTAGTATTTTTGAGTAATGGACGTGCTGCTGCCATGCGGCGCTTGACAATCCAAGCATTTACAGTATCTCCTGTTTGTTTTGCCACTCGGTTGGTTAAGTAAGCAGGCGAATAACCAACTGCAACAGCTACATCAGATAAAGTAATTCCTTCCCGATAATTATCTTCAATGAAGTCGAAAACTGATTGTAATTGAGGAACAGATGGAAAAATGGACTCAGAATTAATCGATGAAGCTAACGTTCGGCTCAGTTGATGAGAGTTAGTTGCATACCACCGCCTCAATAAAGCTTGCTTTTCAAATCGGACAGCGATCGCTCTGAGCAAATCCTCTATACTAGAAGGCTTAGTAAGATAATCATCTGCTCCCAACTCCATACCTTTGCGAAGATCTGCTTGAGTATTACTACCAGTCAAAAAAATGAAAGGAATAATTCCTGTGTCAGGATCTTGACGGAGTGTAGTCAAAACACTGTAACCATCCATATCTGGCATTTGAATATCGCAAATCACCAAGTCAGGTAAATGCTCTTGTGCTTGCTCGATACCAGTTAGGCCATTTTCAGCACCTATAGTATCAAAACCTTGAGCCTCAAGAACCTCTAAGAAGACATTGCGGGTGACAGCATCATCTTCAATTACAAGAATTTTTTTCGACGATTCGTGTATCATTTTTCCATCAATAGGATTTTTGTGGCAGGAAATGACAATCAAACTTTGTGCCGAGCGTTTTCTAAAAACCTATGAGTGTTGATTGGAATATAGTTATTAATTAATAACTCATAAAACTGCATCAGGAAACCAGTAAATCTCAACTGAACTTCTGGCTGTAGCACCAATGGAAAGTTAGATTAAACTCACCTTTAGCCGCCAGAATTTATATACCCAGTTACTCAGTCAAACAAGTCGGCACTATACCCATTAATGAGTTGCTAATCACAGCTTACCAAAACTCTAATGTCGCATTCCTTAGTCAGAAATAAAATCCATTAGAAAGAATCAGAGATTCATTATGATTTTAAATTAGATTTTAACAATAAAGTGTGATTCTTTTTATAATGGTAATGTAAAGATATTTTTGGTGTAATTATTAAGTATAAATAAACATTATATGTCATACATAGTTTTTCAGTCCTAATTCAAAATTAGGCTATCAATTCTTACATATCAATGTAGAGATATAGAATTTTGCTTAATACAACTATTTACTTGTAATTACAAATTTCAAATAATTAAAATAATAATCAATCTAATACCTTACATAGAATTACAGCATTAGACAACCTACTTATTGTACATTTTTGACTACATCTAACAACAAAATCCAAAATAATATCTAGTGGTCAGTTTTTTGACTACACAATAACATCAATTATTGTAGATTCTATATTTAGATAGATTCGCGTTAATACACACAGATTAAATCAGTAAAACTTTTGTCATTAATTTAATTTTTCTTGATTTGTTTATTCAGGGATTAAACTATATAACAATAAACACTGTCATCTGTCACAAGATATACATTTTTTGTATTCACTATGTGTGTTGATTCTAAAAATCTTCCAAAAGAAATAGATAAAATTAAGTAAGCTTGTGTTCTTTAATACTATTCGTTGTAATCGAAGGGTACTTGTACCTCCTAAAAGGTCTAATTGGAAAATAGAGAAGTCTTATAAAGCATGTAGTGTTAGGAGATAAAACTTGATAAAGTGCAAATTAGTTTATCCTCGGTAAAATAAATCAAATTTAAAAAGCGAAAAAATAGACATGTCTATCAAAAAATTGTTCATATACTACTTTACCGAACATTGAGTAAGCTTAATGAAGAAGCTGCTTCTGCAATACGGTTCATCTGTAAGAGCGGGTTAAACTAGATATTTATTCTGTCGGTTATACCCGCCCCTACTTTAATATAAGTTTGCAATAATCCCTTGATTTATCTAATTTTATTTAAATATTGTCTTGTTCTGTCCTGGACTTCACGTATGGACAATGGTATTAACAAAATTTTCACTGAAAATGTAATTCATAAAAATCGACATCAAACACTTGTAATGACAAATTAATTATGAACCAATCCATATAAATAATTCTGGTGATTCTTCAAAGTGTATTAGTGATTTACATCAAAAAATAAGTTGTTTGGTGAGAGAGTTAAAAAAATAGCTGAGGTTTCCAAATCTTTGTATAAAAAATTTACTAACTTAAATGCAGAAAAAATAGGAACGTCTCTGCCGAGTAAAGGCCAATTGTCATTTACCAAAAAAAAGAGTGTATGTTTATGACTCAAAACATTACTGGTTATCAAACACAAATGGGTAAGAAAATTAATAATGAACAAATTGAACAAATACTCAAAGCAATTATTGCAGGCAAATATTCCTGGGCATGTGTTTTAATACTGCGTTTTGCTGGTTACAATCCCATAGATTATATACCCTACCGCACCTACATTAGACTGCTAAAAAATAACTGCTTAATTGAAAATTCAAAACTTAATCAAAATGACAGTGACTCTGTAGAAGGTTTGAATCTTAAATCAACCTGGCTTCAACTGTGAAAATTAAAAAAATATCCAATCGTAATTGTTGTCAATGAATATCAACAATTGAGTCTATTTCAAAGCAGTTTTTTATAAATTTTCCAGAAGAAAGGATGAATACTGAAATTTTTACACTTTCGGCTGTTCAAAGTTTCCTTTCATTAAAGGCGTTTTCACACACGCTTATCGAAAAGAAAACTTGTAGGGGTAGCCTTACATTTTAGAATTCATACTTTTTGGTCATCATTAAATAATATGACTTACCCAGTTACTACCCCTAATGCTCATCTAGTGCAACCTACTCTCAAAGAGATTGTATGGCAGAAAAAGTATGAAGTCGCACAAATTCAGCAAGACATGTCTTTGGCTTCATTGCAACGTCAGTTAACAGCTGCACCCACAGTGCGAGATTTCCTCACTGCTTTACAACAAAGTCATTACCGACCTTGCATCATTGCAGAGGTGAAGAAAGCATCTCTCATTCATGGAGCAATTAAACCAGATTTTGATCCAGTGGCGATCGCCAAAGCTTATGAGCGTGGTGGCGCAACTTGTATCTCTGTAGTCACCGATCACAAGTTCTTTCATGGCAGCTTTGAGAGTTTACGCACCATTAGGCATCGAGTAGCGCTACCTCTACTGTGCAAAGATTTTATTTTAGATCCGTGCCAAATTTATTTAGCACGAGCAGCAGGCGCAGATGCTGTGGTGCTGATTGCAGCGATTCTATCAGATCGGCAACTGCAAAATTTTTTGCGGGTGATTCACTACTTAGGGATGAATGCTTTGGTAGAAGTCCATACCTTGGCAGAACTCGATCGGGTGCTAAAGCTTGATGATGTACGTTTAATAGGAATCAACAATCAAAGCCTAGAAGATTTTAGCGTTGATATCAGCACAACTGGGCAATTGCTGGCAGCCAGGCGATCGCAGATCGAAACCTTAGGCATTAATATCGTCAGTGAGTCTGGTTTGTATACACCTGCTGACTTATCCTTTGTTGCAGAAGCTGGTACACATGCTGTTCTACTCGGAGACACCTTAGTTAAACATGACGATGTACAGCAGGCTGTGCGTAATCTGCTCCAACTTAATCTTTCCACCCACAACAACCTCCTTAAGAAGGCAATGAAGGAAAGATAGTTTTGGAAGTTATTGGAGAATCTCGTCTCTGTTTTGCTTGAGTCATGGAGATAGAAGCACCACTGCTCAAGCGTTTTACCCAATTCAAAAAAAAATTCTCTTTCCCCCTTGACAATCCCTAAGAGAATAGTTAATCTAGTTAAGTCTGGAGGCGAGAGAAAAACGCCAACAACAACTGAACCGTAAAAACACAATACTTTGAAAGCTTAAGAAATAACCAATCCTCGTCAAGAGAATCTGGATTTGGGATTTCCCAAGTTAAAGATAATCAAAAATTATAACTAGGATTCCGAAAATAAGATTTTTGGAAAACCAAACTCGAAACAAACCAAAACGGAGAGTTTGATCCTGGCTCAGGATGAACGCTGGCGGTATGCTTAACACATGCAAGTCGAACGGAATCTTCGGATTTAGTGGCGGACGGGTGAGTAACGCGTGAGAATCTAGC
>JAHHHB010000024.1 GCA_019359545.1 Desmonostoc geniculatum HA4340-LM1
CTCTTGACAATCTAACACTTTCATATCGGGAAGATTCAGTATTTCCTCCACAGGAAATTTCATAGCGATCGCCTAAAATTTTGGTAGATTACAATTTATATTGTAACATCAGTTATATTTGATAATACTTGAAAGTTTGTAAACTACTACAATATCTGAACTTCAAGAATTTTTTATATTAAATTAGAGTTGTTAAAATTTAATTAATTTTGATTCTCGCCATAAAAGTAGCGGAAGAACCAGAAACATAATCCTCCAGCCTCCATTCCCTTGTAGGGAATGGAGGTTTGAAAGTCTCTGTTATTGTAAGGGAGCCAGTGCGTTCGGTCGCCAGACTTGTTAGCGATAACGTCTCGTAAAGAAGCAACTGGCGTTCAACAGTCAACACAATTAGATATGTAACGCCAAATGCACAACAGCTTAACTATTGACTACCGATCCTTGACTATTTACTAAAAAATGCGGATGGCGAGACTCGAACTCGCAAGGCAAAGCCACACGCACCTCAAGCGTGCGCGTATACCAATTCCGCCACATCCGCGCAGGTTGTCTAAATATAGACTATAGCATAAGAAAATAATTATAGTAAGGTGAGTTCTTAATTTCAGTTTGGAAAAATTTCAGTGTACCGTTTTATAAATTTCCTCAAGGCGGTATCAGACTGACAGAAATGTCGCAGATGCACAAGTGATATTAAAAAGGGTAGAGCTACTGTAAGAGGCACAATGGGGCACAAAAGCTGTCGTTTAAAGGGTGATGCCTTTTGAGCGAAAAACTAATTCGGGAAACTGGCCAAGACCGGCAACAGCAATGTTGTTAATCTAGTTAAGCCCCGTAGAGGCAGCAAGCCCAATTCTTGACTTTGGTGAAGATGAAGGTTGGGAATCTCCTGTCATAATTTGAAATAACGCCAAAGCGTTGTTGCACATCAGATGGGAGAAAATGTCAATCTACTGGTACTAATATCGAAACTCCAAAATGAAGTTTGACAAAATATTAATTGCCAATCGGGGAGAAATCGCCCTTCGCATTCTCCGCGCCTGTGAAGAAATGGGGATTGCGACAGTTGCGGTTCACTCCAGTGTTGACCGTAATGCTCTCCATGTTCAACTTGCTGACGAAGCGGTTTGCATTGGCGAACCCGCTAGCAGTAAAAGTTATTTGAATATTCCCAATATCATTGCTGCTGCATTGACCCGGAATGCCACTGCCATTCATCCAGGTTATGGGTTTTTGGCAGAAAATGCCAAATTTGCAGAAATCTGTGCTGCCCATGATATTGCCTTTATCGGCCCAACTCCTGAAGCTATTAGGCTGATGGGGGATAAATCCACTGCCAAAGAAACCATGACAAAAGCTGGAGTTCCGACAGTACCGGGTAGTAATGGGTTGGTTGAATCCGAGGAAGAAGGATTACAATTCGCTAAGGATATCGGCTATCCAGTGATGATTAAAGCCACGGCGGGTGGCGGTGGCCGGGGTATGCGCTTGGTGCGTTCTGAAGATGAATTTGTCAAACTTTTCCTAGCAGCCCAAGGAGAAGCAGGAGCAGCTTTTGGTAATTCCGGCGTTTACATAGAAAAATTTATTGAACGTCCTCGGCACATTGAATTTCAAATTTTGGCAGATAACTATGGCAATGTCATCCACTTGGGTGAACGAGATTGCTCAATTCAACGCCGAAATCAAAAGCTATTAGAAGAGGCTCCTAGTCCGGCTCTTGACTCAGAACTGCGTGAGAAAATGGGACAAGCTGCCGTCAAAGCTGCCCAGTTCATTAACTACACTGGGGCAGGCACTATCGAGTTTCTCTTGGATAAATCCGGTAAATTTTACTTTATGGAAATGAACACCCGGATTCAAGTCGAACATCCTGTAACAGAAATGATTACTGGAGTAGACTTGGTTGCTGAACAAATCCGCATTGCTCAAGGGGAA
The DNA here is from genome assembly GCA_019359545.1 of Desmonostoc geniculatum HA4340-LM1. Taxonomy (GTDB): domain Bacteria; phylum Cyanobacteriota; class Cyanobacteriia; order Cyanobacteriales; family Nostocaceae; genus Nostoc; species Nostoc geniculatum. The sequence goes on from JAHHHB010000024.1 coordinate 1,939, forward strand.
AGGCTTAAGCTTACCCAAGACGAAGTAGTTTTGCGGGGTCATGCGATCGAATGTCGTATCAATGCTGAAGACCCCGATCATGATTTCCGCCCATCTCCGGGAAGGATCAGCGGCTATCTTCCCCCTGGAGGCCCCGGTGTTCGCATTGATTCCCACGTTTACACAGATTACCAAATTCCCCCTTATTACGATTCTTTAATTGGCAAGTTAATTGTTTGGGGACCAGATCGCCCTACTGCTATTAACCGTATGAAACGCGCACTCAGGGAATGTGCCATTACGGGATTACCCACCACCATCGGGTTTCATCAAAAAATTATGGAAACTCCACAGTTTTTGCAGGGTAATGTCTATACAAATTTTGTGCAGGAGATGAACGGGTAGGGGAGTGGGGAGTGGGGAGTGGGGGGAGCAGGGGGAGCAGGGGGAGCAGGGGGAGCAGGGGGAGCAGGGGGAGCAGGGGGAGCAGGGGGAGCAGGGGACGAATAACTCTTAACTCCTCACTCCTAACTCCTCACTCCTAACTCCTCACTCCTAACTCCCAATGCCCAATACCTAACTTACACGAGCCAGCATGGTAAGTAATCCTTGCTGGCCTAAGAGAATTTCTCGCACCAGGCTAAAAATACCAACCCAAATAATGGGGGTAATGTCTACTCCGCCGATGGGTGGCACGAGTTTTCGTAAGGGGATTAAAAATGGTTCAGTGGGCCAGGCTATTAAATTAAAGGGCAAACGATTCAGATTCACTTGGGGATACCAAGTGAGAATGATGCGAAATATAAATAAAAATGTCATCAGCCCTAAGACCGGGCCAAGAATCCAAGCAGTCAGGTCAACACCAGTCATCGGTTTAAGCAACTATCTGCGAATAAACAAAACACTTGGGCGAACGGCAAGCCGCGCTTCGCTAACGCCAGCAAATTTTAAGCTTTGTAAAGCACTCTCATTCCAATTTTATTTCAATAGAGAGCAACTGGGCACTGAATTTACTCAGCACTGGTTGAGAAAAAGCAATCATCAAGTTTGGCAGTTCACGCCTAGAGGCTTCTCAAGAAAGTACTACACCATTAAAATTAGGATGAAGTGTGTAAAAAAAGGTTGAGAAGTATGACGCCCGCTTTAGCAAATTTTCTTTGGAGTCTCTTTTGGGGTGGTTTAGGTGTTGTGATCCCCATTACAGTAGCTCTGATCTTCATTAGCCAAAAAGATAAAATTCAGCGTTCATAATGCTTCGGACTGTCGAATAGACTCTCAGGAGCGATCGTTTCTCAGCTATCTACTTAAATAATTGCACCAAAAGCAGCATTTTTTGCCGCTGGGGCATTTGTAGCTGAGAAAAACATGTTTTTACTTTTCGGTGAATAGCTTCAGAGCTTCTTTGCCAGAGGCTTTGAAGCTTCAATATATGATGACTAATTAGAGTAGTGATTTTAATTGTGAGTCGCTAACATAGATTTGATATTGGGAAAACAGCAATGATAAATTTTGGGCTGAACTCAGCCAGTATTCTGGCTCAGGTAAATTTTGGGGCAAACTCAGCCAGTATTCTAGGAATTTTCCTGGCTGTGGCTGGGGCAGCACTGTATTTTCTCCGCACTGTACGCCCGGAACTGTCACGAGATCAAGATATCTTTTTTGCGGCAGTGGGCTTGTTGTGCGGCTTCATTCTCGTCTTTCAAGGATGGCGACTAGACCCGATTTTACAATTTGGTCAATTACTTTTAGTCGGCACAACTGTATTTTTTGCAGTTGAAAGTATTCGACTACGGAGTATAGCTACCCAGCAAGCTAAGCGTAACACTCCCATTGTGGATGATGAGCGAGAGGTAAGCGGAAATTATTCCTACAACCGCAGTCGCCGGAAGTATGAAGCTGAGATGGATGCAGATTTAGAGCCACTGCCTTATGAGGAAGAGGAAGAACGCCCCGAACCTCGCCGGATTCGTGGTAGCAGGGATAAGATTTCAACTCGTGATGACTACTACGAGGATCAACCCCCCCGTCGTTCAGAACGTCGCAACAGCAACAATAATGAAAGGCAGAGTCCAAGCAGCGATAGAACGCGGCGGCGTAGTTCTGGGCGTCCAGTAAGTCGTCCTTCTGAAAGCTTTGAAGATGAAAATTGGGGTTCTTCATCTAGGGAAGTTGATGATTGGGAAGGTTCCGGTGGCGAAGTGAGAAAACCGTCTCGCCGCAATAATAACCCACCCCAGCGACCAGAAAGCCGTGAAGATGATGTTGCTTCCAGACCAAGAAGGCGTCGTCCACCTACTGACTCGACTCCTCGAAGACCCCGTGAAGATGATGACGCGATTCCAACTGAATACGTACCATACAACCCAATTGAAAAGCCTAATGAGAGGCCAGATAATTCAACAGATTTTGATGACGATGTTTAAAAGAAATGGTGTGAGGTAGATTTAGGGGCAATGGAAAACACTTGAGGTGAAAAAATTTACGCCTACATTCTGGCTCCAAAGACCGATTCATTGGAGCCTGGTTTTTGGTTTTACAAGTTTACTTGTATCTTGTGGTTCTAACGATATTCTTATTGGGCCTACTTCCCTCAACAGTCGCTACACCGAGGAGCAACCTGCCTTGAGCGGAAATGGGCGCTTTTTAGCGTTTGTATCTAATCGTAATGGCAATCAGCAGCTACTGGTGTACGATTTGGAAAGGCAAATTTTTATTTCCACACCGGGTATAAACCGACAGGAAACCATTGCTGAAAGTCCTAGCTTGAGCTACACCGGGCGTTACATTGCTTATATTACTAGCGACCAAGGAAGACCAGTAGTAGCGCTTTACGATCGCGCCACCCAACAGTCGCAAATCCTCACGCCAATCTATCGCGGTTGGGTCAGAAAACCCAATATTAGCCCAGATGGACGTTATGTTGTCTTTGAAAGCGCCAGCCGTGGTCAGTGGGATATTGAAGTCCTAGACCGGGGACCAAATGTAGAGTTAGATATTCCTAATGGTGCAACTGTAACGCCTCCGTAGGGGGTGGGAAGTGGGGAGATGGGAGTTAGGAGTTAGGAGTTGGGAGTTGGGAGTTATGAAACTCTTGACAGATGACTAACGACAGATGACTAATGACAATTATGATGAAACGTATTCTTTTTATACCTGTATTTATAAGCTTAAGTTTATTGACTGGGTGTTTTGGCTACCCTCGGATTTTGAGTTATCCTTTCGATCCGGGGGGGCGGAGTCTCAATAGTTTAGCTTCGGAATTAGACCCCCAAATCTCTGGAAGATACATTGTTTTTGTTACTGACCGACGGGGTAGCCAAGATGTTTATATGTTTGATACGCTAACTCGTGATTTGGTCGATTTACCGGGCTTAAATTCTTTTGATGCGATCGCCAATCATCCTAGCGTTTCCCAAGATGGTCGTTATGTTGTGTTTGCAGCTAGTCGCCAAGGGCGATCGGCTATTTTTCTCTATGACAAAGAAACACGTCAATCACGGAATTTGACTTCTAACCTGCAAGCAGAAGTCCGCAACCCGACAATTAGCGCTGATGGCAATCGAATTGCTTTTGAGTCCAGTAACAACGGTCAGTGGGATGTTTTAGTATATGACCGTTATGGACGACCGTTGAATATACCCCAGGAACCGCGTTAGAGATGGGGACTGGGGACTGGGGACTGGGGACTGGGGATTGGGAAGTGTGGAAGGGGTGGGAAGCTTTTTTATAATCTCCCTCATCCCCCTCATCTCCCTCATCTCCCCCATGCCCCACTCCCTACTCCCTACTCCCCACTCCCTCTTCTTGTTGCACAGATTCAATGAGCGATCGCACTTGTTGTGTTCCCTGAGAAGGTTCAAAGGATAAGGGGAATTTACCTCGAGATAACATCCGCAATCCTAAGGGTGCAAGGCTGAGTAATCCTTTGAGGTCACGAAAATAATTACCGACTACTTGTAAGCCAAATTGACGTTCATCGATCCAACCACCTTGTTTAACTAAATCTACCAATACTTTGCGGTGGCGAATTGAGCGGCTGTCACTGGCTTGTTTTTCGCTGAGAATGTCTTGTTTAATTTTGGTGATTTGTTCTAGCGGTGCAACTTCCATTGGACAAACTGAATCGCAGTACAAACAACGGGTACAACCCCACACACCTTTAGTACCTTCGTTGTAACTTGCTAAGCGATTTTCGGTGTCACTATCTCGTGAGTCTGCTACCATGCGGTAAGCTTTGGCAAGGGCATGAGGACCCACAAAATCTGGATTCACTTCGCGGGCGTTGCACTCAGAGTAACAAGCACCGCACATAATACAGTTACCTGTTTGATCGAGCCGCGATCGCTCTTGGGGTGTTTGCAAAAATTCTCTTTCTGGTACTTGTCGGGCTGCTGTACTCACATAAGGAGCAACTGCTTCTAAATTGTTCCAGAAACTGCTCATATCTACAACCAAATCCTTAATCACGGGCATATTGCCCAGAGGGGCGATGGTGATTTCACCAATGGCATTTACTTTGCTTTCGGATGATGGTATTTGTTGTAGTCTGGCAAGTTCACTGCCCACATTTTCCTTACAAGCTAAAGCCGATCGCCCATTAATTCGCACAGCACAGCTACCACAAATGGTATTGCGGCAATTTTTGCGAAATGCTAAAGTTCCATCTTGCTCCCACTTAATATGATTGAGGCAATCCAGGATTGTATTACCTGGTTGAGCCTCCACAATATAGGTTTGCACAACAGGGGAGGAATTTTGTTGTTGTCGAATCACCTTAAAAATAACTTCCATTGCTTCTAACCAAAATTTTAAAATTGCTTCATCAGCCTCAAAAATCATCAGTCAACCAATTTTGGATTTTGGATTTGCGATAGCGGAGCGTTAGCGAGTACTCCAGCGTCGCGTCTTTTGGATTAACCTCGCCCACAAGGGGACAAGGCTTGAAGATTTGGGATTTGGGATGAAAGAATTTATTCCGCCCACCCTTAGGCGGGGCATGAACCGAAATAATCTAAAATCTAAAATCCAAAATCTAAAATCGTTAGGTCAAGGCGGGTAGTTGCCAAAAGCCAGCCATATTCTTTTTACCCGGAATTCCAAGCCTGATGTTAATAAGCTGATGATAAAAGAGTAACTGATTCTAGTTTAAGGATAACCATTAAAGTTTTACTTGTAGCATCGGTATACAACAGATTTGCATCCAGTTTTGAGCTAAAACACCAAAATTGTCATCATACCCTTGCATTGAATTTACCTGTTTGGAAGTGTCAACCAAAGGTGGTTTGCCGAAAAAGTGACTTAGGTTCATTTCCTTCCTAGCGATAATATCCAAATTAAATGTATATCAACTTGTATCAGAGCAACTGGCTCTCAAAATCCGTCAAGCAGGAGCAAAGGCAGAATTTTTTGATTATATAGAAATGTGAAAGCGCACGATCAACATATGTCGGCGATCGTCAAGGGCTAGGCATATGTTAAGAGATTTATTCTTCCTCTAGACAGACGTGCAGAATCCTCTGACGACTTTTTACTTGAGGGTAATAAACCCAGGAAAAATCCTCACCACTTTCAAAAAAAAGATCTTGCACCAGGAAACCTGGACAAGGGAGACTTTTTGCTTTTTGGCTCCTCTGAATCAAGAAAATCTTGAATTTCACTCATTGGTCAAAACTGCTCGTCTTAATTAGATAAATTTTTATAAAAGCCATAGGGCAATACTTACGCTTGCAATCAAGGGTTAGAAAAATCCTCACTGGTTTTTTCTGACTGAAGTCCAGTAATTTAAATAAAAATTTACCAGCAAGTTTAATTCAAAATTAAACAACTATTTTGCTATTATTAGTCCATGCTAGTATTTAATATAAAATTACGAACTGACAAAACCAGAATCAATAGCCGTATCAGCGCGGCTAATACTGCTTTGTTGATTCGTAATGTAGAGACAAGAAAATTCGCGTCTCTACTCGCAGGACAAAAGGGTGTATACCCATTGGACTCTATTGAAATACTATGCTGTCCTCAGCTTTTGAGTATGAGTAGAGAAATCTGTACTTGCTCATTGGCAAGAAAGGCAAGCACTAAAAGTGAAAAACCTGCAATTTCTTGGGTCTACGACATATTTGTAGTAGAACCTAGCCAATTTGTAAAGGTGGCTGAAATTTACACCGCTACAGTAGCGCCAAAAGAGAAAATAGTTTCCTTTTTAATGGCGAATAATGGTTTAAACTACCGTAAAATCACCAGAATAAACCTCTTTGGTAACTATGACCTCTAATAGGTTGTGAATAACCATAATAGAAGTGCTTTTGGCTGTGTTCAGCAGGAATTCATCGGTAAGACTAGAGTGCCAAGTAGGTTTATGCGAATGCTAAAAAGCCGAATACTGGCATGAAACTACATCGTTTATCAGTTTGGAGAGAGTAAGGAAAAATTGAGCATAATGAGTGAAACTGCAACCGCGCCATTAACCGGAAAAGCGTTACTTGCTAAAGTAAAAGAACTTTCCACTTTACCACGCCGAGAAAGAGCTAAGCAGTGCGGCTATTACACTGTTACTAAGAATAATCAGGTTCGAGTCAATCTCACGGATTTTTATGACGCTTTGCTATCGGCTAGAGGAATTCCTCTAAGTCCTGAAGCACCAAAAGATGGTCGTGGTCGTGAACCGACGTATCGCGTTAGTGTCCATCAAAATGGTCAAATTGTGATTGGTGCCACATATACCAAAGCAATGGGCTTAAAGCCTGGAGATGAGTTTGAAATTAGGTTGGGATACAAGCATATTCACCTGATTCAACTTGGTGAAAGTGATAAAAAACTAACCTCACCAGATATTGACTCTGACGACGAATCGGACGAAGATTTGGACGAGGAAGAGTAAATTTCCTGATGGTAGGGATAAGTTTCGGGTGAATACTTGAATAACTTGTCCTTACCTGAACAGGAAACTGGCGGCTCTTCAGAGAATTTTGTCCAGGTAAAAAATACGATTAGACCCCTTGCCGGAGTCAGAAAATATAGTAGAGTCTTGATTAATCAGCAGGAAATCTATAGTGCAAGAAGTCTATCGTGTTTTTTTGTTCGTGTTGACAAATTTTTTTGAGCTTTTGGTCAACGCCTTACTAGCATTTATGGAAAATGCACCGGCACTAGTTGTAGTGATGGTATTCTTAATTTGCTGGGTAGGGTGTTGGTTACCAGTGGTAACAATATCAGGAATATTGCTGAATTGGCAACCTACAAAATTTTTGCAGCCAGAGCAAAAGATGCCGTTGTTGGTGTCACTTTACCTGTTAGCTCCCCTGATTCTCTGGGGAGTTAGTTGGTTGGTGAATAGGTCTTTCTTAGATTACGGCTTTGTCGGCAATTTTTCAATTCTCAATTCTTTAGCACTAGGCTTCGGCTTGGGAGTACTGAGTTTAGCTATTGTATTTAGTGGGCAATTTGGGTTAGGTTGGTGTTCTTTTCAGAACTCGAATATCAAGTTACTACTACCCATATTGCTGCCGATTTTCTTGATAGCTTTGTTAGTTGGTGGGATAGAAGAGTTAATTTTTCGCGGTTTTTTGTTGACTGAATTACTGCAAGATTATCCGGTTTGGTTAGCAGCAATAATTTCTAGCTTGATTTTTGCTGTGTTACACCTGGTTTGGGAGCAACGGGAAACTGCACCTCAACTACCTGGATTGTGGCTGATGGGAATGGTGCTGGTATTGGCGCGGTTTGCCGATCGCGGTAATTTGGGTTTAGCTTGGGGATTGCACGCGGGATGGGTATGGGCGATCGCTACCATAGACACAGCAGAACTGATTACTTACACAGGTAAAGTCTCTGACTGGTTCACGGGTAAGAACAAAAAACCTCTAGCTGGTTTGGCGGGAATTATTTGTGTACTGGGAACTGGAATAATTATCTGGTTGTTGTCTAAGTATTTTTGATTAGGTATACGAAATAATAAAGACCCGATGAAGAGCAAAGACGTGATAAATAGCAAAGACGCGATAAATAGCAAAGACGCGATAAATCGCGTCTCTACAAGGGGATGATTATTGTATAAACGGCGATTTATCGCGTCTCTTGTCTTAACTAATAACCCCTAATACAAATTCGCCTTCATTTACAGCTTGATTAGTTGCAACATCATAAACTAATCCATCTTGTTCGGCAAAGACATCAATTACAGTAGGTAACTGACTTTCTTTATTAAAACTGAGAATTTGATACAGCTTTTCTCCAGCTTTGACAGTGCTACCTAATTCAATTCTTTGTTGAATCATACCACCAGCGATCGCATAATATTTTTTCCTGTTGCGGCTGAATACCAAATTCATTTTCTGGCTTTTTGTTTCAGATGAAGAATCAGGAATTTGCAATACACCTTTTTGTGCTAAATAGTTTTTCACACCCAATACACCTTTAGCAACTGAATTAGGATTCATTTGCATTCCTGCTCCTAATTCCAGTGTCCAAGCTTCCACATCAAATTTGATTTCTCTACCAAACTTCTGAAAACAAGCTTCCAGTGCTAACCAAGGTTTGATAAAAGCCTCATCAAAAGCATCACCATCATATTTATCGAGTAAAATTCCCAAATCAAGGAGGAAGTATTTTGCACTTTCTTCTCGATTTCGGAAGTAATAAACGTAGTCTAAAGCTTGATTGGTAGAGCTATGCAAATCAATTAAATAGTCGGCATCTAAACTGAGACTTTGGAGTTTGTAGCTAAAAAACTCAGTGTAGGGCACAGCACTAGGAGAATTAATTTTTTCTAAAATTTTGGCGAATTTTTGCTTAATTATAGTTAGATAATTCTGTCGAACGACCTCTAGATTGTTATGAAGTTGAGATTTAGTAAAAGCTACTAAATCATCAGCTTCTTTTTCGTAATCCCAAAATATCCGATTCCAGTCTTTGGCTTCATAAACGCAGTAACGCCCAGGAGAAAAATGTTGAGCGCGTTCATTTGTTCCCATTGGATTACAAACGGGAACAAGCCATATTTCCCCAGTTAAATTTGTATCGTTTATTGTTAATAAAAACTCAATTAGCTGGTGAATAACGGCATTACCAGCGATTTCTGCGCCGTGCAAATTAGATTGAACGTAAACCTTTTTACCCGGTTGAGCGCCAATGAATTTGTAAATTTGCAGAAAAAAGCGATCGCCAGAAGCCATTTGACGTAAAGGAATGGTTTCAATAATTGGCAGCATAAAATTAATTTGGTAATGATTTGAAGAAATTTACAACCCACATAAACCCAAATCATACCAAGTTGCCAGAATTACGAAAACTCAATCTTCCTATCTGCACCTACCATACCCCTACTCTTAAGCAAGGTACAGTCTCTCTTGTAAAGTTCAGAGTGGTGGAAGCGGCCGCTCTGACTTGACGCTAAATCCCCCACTGATTGATTCAGAATTCAGAATTCTGAATTCTGAATTCTGAGTTCTTTTTTAATAAACTTCAACATTTAAAGTACGCACCAAAAAAGCCCATTTATCGGCGGCTTCCTCGATAATTTTAGCTGTGGGTTTACCTGCTCCATGTCCTGCTTTAGTCTCAATTCTAATTAACACTGGCGCATCACCTGCGTGATTTGCTTGCAAAGCTGCGGCAAATTTGAAACTATGAGCAGGAACAACGCGATCGTCGTGATCGGCTGTGGTAATTAGGGTTGCGGGGTAAGCTGTATCTGGTTTGAGATTGTGCAATGGCGAATAAGCATACAGCACAGGAAATTCTTCTGGATTATCTGGGGAACCATATTCGGCAGTCCAAGCCCAGCCGATGGTAAATTTGTGGAAGCGCAACATATCCATAACGCCGACTGCTGGTAAAGCTGCACCAAACAAATCGGGGCGCTGCGTCATACAAGCACCCACTAATAAACCGCCGTTACTTCCACCTGCGATCGCCAGCTTGTCAGTCTGAGTATACTTGTTAGCAATTAGCCACTCAGCCGCGCCAATAAAATCATCGAAGACATTCTGTTTTTTCTCCTTCATTCCTGCTTGGTGCCATTCTTCGCCGTATTCCCCACCACCGCGTAGATTCGGCACTGCATACACACCACCCATCTCCATCCACACCAACAGACTCACAGAAAAACCGGGTGTCTGCGAGACACTAAAACCACCATAAGCATATAGATAAGTCGGGTTATTTCCATCCAATTTTATGCCTTTTTTGTGAGTGATAAACATCGGCACTCTAGTACCATCTTTGCTGTGATAAAAGACTTGTTTTGTCTCGTAATCATCAGGATGAAAATCTACTTTTGGCTCCCGAAAAACCTCACTTTTTCCCGTTACCATATCGTAGCGGTAAATAGTCCCTGGTATGGTATAGCTGGTAAAACTATAAAAAGTTTCAGTATCATAACGCTTACCACCAAAGCCTCCTGCTGAACCAAGTCCTGGTAATTCTACCTCCCGTATAAATTCACCCTTGAGGTCAAAAATTTTGATTTGGCTGTGAGCATCTTTCAGATAATCAGCAACAAATTGGTGATTGAGAATGCCAACGCTTTCCAAAGTTTCTGCTGTCTGAGGAATAATTTCTTGCCAATTTTCTCGTGCAGGTTTGTTGGTATCAATGGCAATCAATCTTCCGCGTGGAGCATTTAAATCGGTGCGAAAATAAAAGACGCTACCATCATTATCAATCAAGCTGTAATCAGCTTCAAACTGGTTAATTAGTTCTACAACTTCAGCATCGCTATTAGTTAAATCTTTATAGAAAACTAAATTTTTGGAATCAGTTCCCAGGCAAACTGAAATTATTAGATAGTGCCCATCTTCAGTCACATCGCCACTAAAACCCCATTCTTTTTGATCGAGACGATGATAAATTAGCACATCTTCTGATTGGGGTTTACCTAGTTGATGATAGTAGAGCTTTTGATAATAGTTAACATCTTCTAATTGAGTTTTTTCATTTGGTTCATCATAGCGACTGTAGAAAAAACCTTGAGAATCATGTGTCCAAGATGCGCCAGAAAATTTAATCCACTGCAAGCGGTCTTGTAGGTCTTCTCCAGTTTCAACATCGCGGATTTTCCACTCTTGCCAATCAGAACCAGATGTAGATATGCCGTATGCTAAAAGTTTACCATCTTCGCTAATGGACAATCCGGAAAGAGCAACAGTACCATCTTCTGAGAGTTTATTGGGGTCGAGTAAAACTCTAGGTTCAGCATCGAGAGATTTTAGGGTGTAGAGAACACTTTGATTTTGCAGTCCATCATTTTTGAAATAAAAGTATTGTTCACCTTCTTTAAAAGGGATACTATATTTCTCATAATCCCAAAGTTTAGTCAAGCGTTGTTTAATTTTTTCCCTAGCAGGAATTTCACTCAAGTAGCCAAAAGTAACTTTGTTTTGCGCTTCAATCCAAATTCTTGTTTCTTGGGAGTCAGGATTTTCTAACCATCGGTAAGCATCTGTAACTAAAGTACCGTGGTAGTTATCGACTTGGTTACTCTTGTGGCTGGATGGGTATGTGAGGGATTTTTCAGACGACGGCATAATGTCAGGTTAAAATTACTATTTTACATATTACAAAGATAGACTCCAAATTTGGAGTACATGCTCAGCTAATGTACGTCCAAGTTGCAATGAAAAATTTCAAAAGAGGCGTTGGTATTAATCAAGATTTGCGTTTGCAATTAGATGAACTCAAAGATACTCAATCTAAGATACAGGAATACTTAGGAAGTGGGTTACAATTTGGTTAGGTTATAGCGATTCCCATTCAAGTGAGGTACAAGATTATATCGCACGTTGTAGGGGCGAATGGACGTTCGCCCCTACGGATGTACTTCATTAGACCGAGAAACGCTATAATTAATCGCAAAGATAAATAAGTAGAAATTTATCGCCCTAATCAAGTACCTAAAGTTTTACAATTTCCTACAAGTTTATCTTGTGCAGATCTTCTCCTGGCTTTTATTTTAAATCTATAACCAATTTTTAGATAATTGTTCTCAAAGAAAAAGCCCCGCCAGAAGGCGGAGCAGTTACGTGCTATTTTCATTTTATAGTACAATTATACTATATGTGATACTAAATACGGCCAATTCCGAGAAAATCCCACAACCAATTTGTAGAGACGCGATTCATCGCGTCTTCACCCAAGGATGTGTTGCAATCATTAATTGAATTGATATAAGAAATAAATTTATTAGTTAAGTATTTTTTCACAAATAATAAGCCAGTAGTTAAATTTATAAACGAAGTGTAGTTTACGCTAACTTATCTCGCACCCAAGCGCGAAAGTATTTGAGCAAAGCAATTTCACCCATACTTTTATAAAATTACCAAAATTACTTTTAAGATTTTCATGTTCAAAAAGTGGAGTCATGATTTCTAAAACACCGCAGTCATAAGCAAACCGAGAACCTCTATCCTCACCCGTCTCTCTTAACAAGGCTTCAAAGGTTTCCCAGCTAACGTTATATAGCACTGTTCTTTGTTCAGCAGGTGTTGATTTTACAAGCATATTTTAGAAAAATAAGCTATTAATTAGATTTGTGAATGAAGTATACTTTACCCTAACTTCTCCTGCACCCAAGCGCGGAAGGATTGCACCAAATCGATTTCATCCATAGTTTTACTTTGCTGGATAAATCTATTCAGATCGCTAACAGAAACTAAAGGAAAAGCTATACTAAGATTAATCTCAATATACTGACTTTCTAGTAATTGATAAAATTTTAAAACTTCACCGTCATATCTCCACAGTTCTGCTACACCTAAAGCCGCATAAATATTAAATTTATTAACCGAACTACTAGTAATATCAATTTCAACTGCTAAATCGGGTGCTGGGTCTGTTATTAAATCTAATTTTTGTTTACCTCTAATTATTGGCTCATTTTGAATATAATAGCAACTATCGGGTTCTATTCCTTTGCTTATTGGTTGACGTTTTAATGTTGTAGAACCAGCACTTCTAATTTTAATTTTTAATTCCACTGCTAAGGCGAATATCAATCTGTCAAACTGAATTTTAGGATTTTCGTGTTCAAAAAGTGGTGTCATAATTTCTAAAGTGCCGCAGTCATAAGCAAAGCGAGAACCTCTATCTTCACCTGTATCTCTCAGCAAGGCTTCAAAGGTTTCCCAGCTAATGTTGTTTAGGACTGTTCTTTGTTCAGTAGGCGGTGACTGGACGAGCATATTAAAAGACTTCTTCTGTTAGGATGTTAGATAAAATTCCTAAAATTTTACCTATGTCACTAATATAATGTTCGCCTAAGTCAATTTCAACTACTTGCCCAATTAACTTTAAAAACTTCCAGTTGGAATAATAGCATAAATATTTTTTTGTTTCACGCAGAGGCGCAAAGACGCTCCAGAAGAGAACGCAAAGAAAGACTTTTGCAAGAGGTCTAATATCAACCAATGAAAGAAAGACCCAACACAATTTTCTCTGGTGCCGGGTCATGCGATCTGACTCAATTGCTAGAACGATTTCAGATTCGACATCCAACGTTCTGCTGTCATAGTTATGGTGTCTTGTTGTGTTTGCAATAGACCATAGACAGTTCACAGCAATCAGTATATTGTCTACTGTTAACTAGAGAATTCAGCAAAAAAGTCTAAGGTTTCCTTGAGTGCTTTGATGAAAACGTTAATTTCTTCACGGGTATTGTAGAATGATAAACTTGCCCGTGCGGTTCCAGAAAGCCCTAAGTAGCGGTGTAATGGTTGAGTGCAATGGTGTCCAGAACGAATGGCAACGCCTTCTTGATCTAATAATGTAGATAAGTCGTTGGCGTGGACTCCTTCGGCGGTGAATGTAGCTAAGGCGGCTCTACCTTCTCCTTGAGCATTTGGTTTGGGGCCGTAAATTCTAATTTGGGGAATTTGTTCTAATTGTTGGAACAAGTAAGCTGTTAATTCGGCTTCGTAGGCGTGGATTTTATCCATGCCGATATTGCTAAGATAATCTACTGCGGCACCAAGTGCGATCGCTTCCCCAATTGCAGGGGTACCGGCTTCAAATTTATGGGGTAATTCTGCATAGGTGGAATGGTCTAAATACACCTCTGCAATCATCTCGCCACCACCAAAAAATGGCGGCATTGATTCTAACAATTCCAACTTGCCATACAAAAATCCGATGCCAGTTGGAGCGCACATTTTGTGCCCGGAAGCAACCAACCAATCACAATCTATTTGTTGGACATCAGTGGGGAAATGAGGTACACTTTGACAAGCATCAACTAAGAATTTCGCACCGTAACTGTGAGCAATACTAGCAATTTCCTGCACTGGATTAATACAACCCAAAGCATTAGAAATATGCACTACTGACACCAGTTTTGTTTTCTCGGAAATCAGCTTTTTAAACTGCTCCAAATCAAAAGTTTCTTCTGGTGTAAGTTCAACAAATTTCAACACCGCGCCAGTTTTTTGTGCCACCAATTGCCACGGCACAATATTGCTGTGATGTTCCATCACCGAAAGAATAATCTCATCTCCCGGCTGTAAATTATTCATTCCCCAACTGTAAGCGACTAGATTAATCGCCTCACTGGCGTTGCGGGTGTAGATAATTTCCTGACGCGATGCAGCATTAATAAATTTAGCAATTTTGTCTCTAGCACCTTCATAAGCATCGGTAGCCTTAGCGCTGAGGGTATGGGCACCTCGATGCACATTGGCATTATATTGCTCGTAATAATCTCGTAAAGTATTTAATACGAGTAAAGGCTTTTGGGATGTTGCAGCATTATCGAGATAAACTAGGGTTTTCTCATTGACTTGCTGATGCAAAATTGGGAAGTCAGCGCGAACTTTATCGGCAAGGGTTTTAGTAGTGGTGAAAGTCATTGGTAGATTGGTTATTAGTCATTAGTCATTAGTCATTAGTCAGAGACTTTAGACTATTGACTGTGTTTAGTAATTTTTCTCGGAGAGAGGGGACGGGTATTTGGTTGATAATTTCAGCAGCGAAGGCGTTAATTAACAACTTACGAGCATCGTTTTCATCAATTCCCCGACTTTGGAGGTAGAAGATTTCATCATCTTCCAATTGACTGACAGTAGCGCCGTGAGCGCATTTGACGTTATCGGCAGTAATTTCTAATTGGGGTTTAGTATCAACCCTGGCTTTTGATGATAGTAGCAAATTTCGATTTAACTGGGCTGCATCTGTCAACTGCGCTGGCTTGGGAACAAAAACTTTGCCATTGAACACTGCGTGAGCGCGATCGCCGACAATACACTTATGCAACTGTTTACTTGTACCATAAGGATAATTCAGAGCGATCGCACTGTGAGTATCCGCCAACTGCTTGCCAGAAATCATCGTCAAGCCATTGAGAGTAGTTTGGGTTTGCTCGCCAGTTTGCAAAATCTCCAAATTATGCCGCGATAACCTTCCACCAAAAGTTATGGCATGACAAGTATATCGACTATCACGAGATTGAGCGATCGCAGTCTTCCCAACATGAAAAGCCTCTCCACCCTCTCGCTCAACCCTAGTGTGACTCACCTCGGCATTCTCACCAAGCCAAATTTCCGTTACCGCATTAGTAAAGTAAACCCCTTGTGTCAGGTTTCTATACTCCTCAACCAAAGTCACCTGCGAACCACCTTCCGCCACCACCAAACAACGCGGCTGGGAAATCGTCGCACTCTTACCCGTAACTGCAACAAACACCAGGTGAATTGGCGTCTCAACTACCACATTTTTCTTCACCCAAACCACCGCTGCATCAGTTATTCCAGCAGTATTGAGAGCCGTAAAAACTTCCTGCGCTCCTTCAGCTTGAGCTAAATACTGTTGTACAACTTCCTGCTCACCCACAGGTAACCCAGCCAAATTACTCACCACCACCCCAGGCGGTAAATCTGCGACTGCGGATAATTCCGGCGCATAAACACCATTCACAAAAACCAGACGACTGTTAGCCGCTTCTGGCAAAATATCGGGTAGAGACGTTACATGTAACGTCTCTACATTAAACTGCGCCTGTCGCAGAGAAGACAAATCAGTAAATCGCCATTCTTCCTCGCGGGTGCTGGGGATAGTAGAGTGGCGTACCCAATTAGCAGCAGCTTCACGTAAACCTTGCAACCACCCTTCTGTTTTTGATGCAGTGACTTGATTTAACAAGCCAATTAAATACGCATCTTTATCCAACAGAGTAGCCGTCAAACTCGCTGCATCCGAGTTAGGAATTGGACTGGGAGAAACTTGAATAGTCATCAGATACTCGTAAAATCATTTAGAATGTTAAGGGGCGCTAGAATTAAAAATCCCTATGAGGGATTGAAACAGCTGCAAACTCTTCCAGCACCCAGTCATAACCGCGAGACTCCAACTCTAGTGCCAATTCCTTACCACCACTGGTGAGAATTCGCCCATTTGCCATCACATGGACAAAATCTGGCACAATATAATCGAGTAACCGCTGATAGTGGGTAATCAAAATCGTGGCATTTTCCGGACTTGCCAATTGATTTACGCCATTCGCCACAATTCTGAGCGCGTCAATATCCAAACCCGAATCAGTCTCATCCAAAATTCCCAACTTCGGTTCTAGCAGCGCCATTTGCAGAATTTCATTCCGCTTTTTCTCACCACCAGAAAACCCTTCATTCAAACTCCGATTGAGGAAAGCGGCATTCATTTTTACCACATCCAGCTTTTCCTCAATTAAATCGTCAAAATCAAAGGCGTCTATTTCTTCCAAACCCTGTGCTTTCCGCCGGGAATTGTACGCCACCCGCAAGAAATCCAAATTGCTCACACCAGGAATTTCCAACGGATACTGAAAAGCCAAAAATACACCACTTCTAGCGCGTTCCTCTGGTTCCAACTCCAGCAGATTTTGTCCTTGGAAAATCACCTCACCGCCAGTCACTTCATACGCCGGGTGCCCAGCCAACACCTTAGAAAAGGTACTTTTACCAGAACCATTCGGTCCCATAATCGCATGAATTTCACCCGATCGCACCTCCAGATTCACACCTTTTAAAATCGGTGTCCCATCAACATTAGCCGTCAGATTCCGTACCGACAGCACAACTTCGCTATTTTCAATAATCATTTTCTCTCCCTTCTCTTTCTTAGTTCGTAGTCAGCGCTTTAGCGCTTTCTTTCAGCACTAAAGTACTGACTACAAGCGTTAATCATCTCAGTTCCTAGCGACTTTCCAGCACTAAAGTGCTGACTACAAGCCCTATCCAACACTGCCTTCCAACTTCAAACTCAACAACTTATCAGCTTCCACAGCAAACTCCATCGGTAGCTGATTGAAAACATCCTTACAGAAGCCGCTAATCATCATCGAAATAGCATCCTCTGAAGAAATACCCCGTTGAGCGAAGTAAAATAACTGATCTTCCCCAATCTTGGAAGTAGAAGCTTCATGTTCTACCTTTGCAGTATTATTTTGCACCTGTATATAAGGGAAAGTATTGGCGTGGGCATTATCCCCAATCAGCATCGAATCGCACTGAGAATAGTTTCTCGCCCCTTTCGCAGTCGGATTGACCTTCACCAAACCACGATAACTGTTACTCGATTTACCTGCGGATATTCCCTTAGAAATAATTGTACTACGGGTATTCTTCCCAACGTGAATCATCTTTGTACCCGTATCAGCTTGCTGCATGTTATTCGTCAGTGCCACCGAGTAGAACTCACCCACAGAGTTATCACCCACCAAAACACAGCTAGGATACTTCCAAGTAATTGCCGAACCTGTTTCTACTTGAGTCCAGGAAATCTTGGAATTTACGCCCTGACACAAACCGCGCTTGGTGACAAAGTTGTAAATACCGCCTTTACCGTTAGCATCCCCAGCGTACCAGTTTTGCACCGTGGAGTATTTAATTTCGGCGTTGTCTAGAGCAACGAGTTCCACCACAGCCGCGTGCAGCTGATTGCTGTCATACATTGGTGCGGTGCAACCTTCGAGGTAGGAAACGTAGCTACCTTCTTCGGCGACAATCAAAGTCCGCTCAAATTGTCCCGTGTCACCGGAGTTGATGCGGAAGTAGGTAGACAGTTCCATCGGACATTTGACGCCTTTGGGAATGTACACAAAGGAACCATCACTAAATACGGAGGCGTTGAGAGCAGCAAAATAGTTGTCAGCTATGGGAACGACGCTACCCAAGTATTTTTTTATTAATTCTGGGTGTTCCTGCAACGCTTCGGAAATCGAGCAGAAAATAACGCCATCTTTAGCTAGCTTTTCTTTAAATGTAGTGGCAACAGAAACGCTATCGAAAATCGCGTCTACAGCAACATTTGCCAGTCGCTTTTGTTCGGATAGGGGAATACCCAACTTTTCAAAGGTTTCCAAGAGAGTTGGATCGACTTCATCCAAGCTGTTGAGTTTTTCTTTCTTGCGTTTCGGCGCTGAGTAATAAATGATATCTTGATAATTAATTGGCGGATACTTGACATTCGGCCAAGTTGGTTCTGTCATTTTTTGCCACTGGCGATAAGCCTTCAGGCGAAAGTCCAACATGAACTGTGGCTCGTTCTTCTTCGACGAAATTAAGCGGACAACATCCTCATCCAATCCGCGAGGAATAGTGTCCGCCTCAATGTCGGTAACAAAGCCGTACTTGTAAGGTTGGTTGACTAAGGTTTTGACAGTGGCACTCATCGCTAATAATCTCTTGTGTTCGGTTAAATCTCTCTAAGGATGGGAGACAAGCTATTCTGTTGCCGATTCCCACCTCGCATTACGGAATGGTTACACGGCTGCTAGAATGGTGGTGGAGAGTAAAACAACAGCTATGTTGTTTAATGTATCTCCATTTTACGCTAAATTAACAACAACAATGTTGTCAAAGTCAATTTTTAAGAGAAATTTTTGGGACGTTCCCGCAGCGTCTCACACGAGAAGATGGCGACTATCCACCAGTCCTCAACCAAACAAGAAATCCTAGAATATCTGCACAAGCACCAAAAAGCAACGGCTATTGAGCTTGCTGAAGTTTTAGATGTGAGCAAGCAAGCGATTCGTCGCCACCTCAAAGATTTGGAGACAGAGGAGCTAGTTTTGTTTTCGACATCAGATCAAGCCGGAATGGGGCGTCCCCAGCATGTTTATCAACTGAGTCGTCAGGGACGCGATCGCTTGCACCGCACAATGAGCGATCGCTTTGGTGATGCCAGCGGCAATTTTGCTGTTTCGCTCCTGGATACCTTAGCAGAAACAGTGGGACATGACCAATTCAAATCCATATTACAGAAGCAGTGGGAACGTAAAGCTCATGAATATTGCGATCGCTTGGGTAATGGTTCACTGCGAGAACGTGTAGACAAGCTAGTAGAGTTGAGAAAAGCTGAAGGCTTTATGGCCGAGTATCACTCTGTTGATGTCAATGACTCCTCCAGAGGCGAAAGCTTTATATTTATAGAGCATAACTGCGCCATTTCCAACGTTGCTGAATCTTTCCCCACCATTTGTGGTCATGAATTAGAAATGTTTGCCGCTGTCTTGCCAGATTGTACAGTAGAACGCACCCACTGGATTATTAACGGCGAACACCGTTGTGGTTATTTGGTGCAACCTCGTCATTAGTCATTTGTCATTAGTCATTAGTCATTAGTCATTTGTCATTTGTCATTTGTGAAAACCAATGCCCCATGCCCCGTGCCCCATGCCCAATAATCAACTAAATTGCAGACAGTATTTATGGATGTAGCACCACAGCAACCCTCAACCCAATTTTTAACATTGGAAGAGTCAGCACAAGTAGACGCGGCTTTGTTGTCTTCCCCAGAAAAGTTTTTAACAAGATTGACAATCTCATCACTTAAACTTTTAAAATATATTGCTCAAGACTACGGTGTTGCTATTGAAGATTTGACGACACAACAAGTAATTGCCTGGTTTGAAAAAGATGGCAAAATTCGACGTGAGCAGGGAATTGAAGCTTCATATCTGAAATGGTGATTTGTAGTCATAAAGTTTAGATTCATTTAGTTCTAAAAAATAACGACACAGAATATAGCATTTCTCGTTGTAGTGAGGTGCAAGGTAGGGGCGCATAGCTATGCGCCCCTACAAATTTCTGTACTTCATATGGTTGTGAAGCGTTATATCCCAATACGGTTCAGTTAAGCAGAAAAGTTGGTTGGGTTGAGCGTAAGCGAAACCCAACAAAGTCTTAAGAATGTTGGGTTTCGTTCCTCAACCCAACCTACGCCTACGCCAGTTTTAATTTTTAGCCTTAACTGAACTGTATTGCGTTATATCCCGCTTTCAAAAAGCAGAAATGTTTCTTGAAAGCGGGATATTAATAGATAAGATACAGCGGATTTTAAGTTGGTAAATTACACAAACTAAATTTCAAAGTGAGGAATAAAGCCTGTTTTAATTCCGACTCCTGACTCCTGAATTCTGAATTCTGAATTCTGCTGTATGTTGTTGATGGATGAGAAATTTCAAGGCGATGAGTCTATCTATTTATTCTTGTGACTTTGCCGCCCTGCTTTGGCATGTTGTTCTGGTGTGCCTCCTTGGGTTCCCTTTTCTTCAGTATCGGCATCCTCACTATCTTGATTACGATTACCCTTGTGGGAACTCTTGCCACCCTCACGGCCGATTTCAGCCATGTGTTCTCTATCCTGACTTACAGCTTCACCACCTTTGTGTCCAGCTTCACGAGCTTCTTCAGATGTAAACTCATGGGCGGTGCCCTTCTCATGGGCGGCTTGTCCCCCCTTGCTCGCTATTTCGCGTTGCTTGTCATCATCCATCGAAGCGAAACCACGTTTGCTTGTATCTGCCATGATGGTACTCCTTGTATCTAATCAAAGCTTTTAATTTTTTCAGCCAGTCAAAACCTTAAATTCGGTTTATGATTTCATCAGTTATTGACTGTCTTTATTTAGCTACTTCAATTATTTATATTCATTAATCTTTAGAAGTAAATATTCGAGTCTGTTATTCAACTTGTGATATACGACTAAAGTAGTTATTTCCTATAAAAAAATTATGTAGAGATAAAATATAAAAAACTTAATTTTGGTGACTTGATAATGCATAAAATCAAAAATTTTGTATATAAGCTTATTGTTATATATTTGTTAATTGGACTATTTATAATTAGTTGTAGTTCTGAAGACAAGGGTAATCTTCCCATAAATTCCAGCAATAGCAGTCAATCACCGAAGGAAGTGAAAATTATGAAATTGGAAAGTAATGTTTTTAACGCTAATGATTTAATTCCTGGTAAATACACCTGTGATGGTAAAGATATTTCTCCGCCCCTGCTCTGGGATGAAATTCCAATAGGAACAGAAAGTATAGCATTGATTGTTGACGATCCTGATGCACCTGGACGAACTTTTGTTCATTGGGTTGTTTACGATATTCCAAATACAACTCGCCAATTACCAGAGAATATTCCAACTGTCAAAACTTTACCGAATGGTGGAGTGCAGGGCAAAAATGATTTTGGCAAGTTTGGTTACGGTGGCCCGTGTCCACCCAGTGGAACTCATCGCTACTTTTTTAAACTTTTTGCTTTAGATAAAAGTTTAGGTTTGGCAGCAGGTGCTACCAAAAACCAAGTTTTAGCAGCAATGGAAGGTCATGTTTTGGCAACAGCAGAATTAATTGGAAAATACAAACGCCAGTCTTGAGCAAGAATTCAGAAGTCAGAAGTCAGAAGTCAGAAGTCAGAAGTCAGAATTCAGAAGTCAGAAGTCAGAATTAATCACTAGTCATACAAAATTAAATTCTGAATTCTGTTATTAAATAATAAAAAAAAGCACCTTTTTCAGGTGCTTTATTCTGAATTATGGATTCGGACTCCTGAATTCTCCTGTAATTTTTTAAGGATTGTAATTGCTAGTTCGAGGAGCATGAACTCCAGTAACAGCTCCCATCAGTGCAGCAGCTAAACCCAACAATGAACCAAATACAAACCACCACAAAGCTCTTGAAGTTGCAGCAGCAATTTGACGGGCTTCTTCGGCAGTTACATTCGGTACGTTTCGCGGCACTGGAGTACCTGATTGTTGTGCTTGATTGATAACTTGCCCAGCATTAGAAGCAGCAATACCAAAAGCACCGGATACTCCGCTTGCTAATAACCAAGAGCTAATTGCTAGAGTAGTAGCCCAAAAAATTGCACCGTTAAGCAACGCTGTATTGCGATTCATGGGGCCGCTGGCGCGGGTTGTTACCCAACCACCTACGAATAAGGATATTAACAAACCAATAGTTGACCAAAATCCCACATTACCTGCAATATCTGGTGTAATTGATCTCGGCGCTCCCGATCTTGCAATACTGGTTGCTCCAATTGCTCCAAACAAAGCACTCAGAATTAGTTGAGTAGCTAAAGCAACTAATACACCAGAAATTATTGGACCCCAGCGAACACGATCGTGGTATTCAGTTACTCTACCAACTACCGTAGACTCAGGGGGAATAACATCATCACCTACTCGATTTACGTATGCCATAGTCTATTTTCTCCCTTGCTAATTCAGCAAAGTTATTTTGTCTCAGATATATTTATGGCTATGCTTATGATTAAAATTAAATTGCTAATTATGTATTTTAATATCTATCAAGAGAAATAAATATTTTATCTATCTTCAGCGGGAATCAATTGTTAATTTTGCAACTTGGGATGTGTTAAGATAATTTATTATGAAATTTTAATAAAATATTAATATTTATTAATGGATTTTAAAATTAATAATTATAAACCAATACGTTTGGGTTAAGGGTTAATGGTGTCGATAATTGGTCTAGAGAAGACGCGATAAATCGCGTCTCTACATGAGGGTTTTGTTGCTCATTATGAACTGTATTGAATTATAAACATTGAAAACAACATCCCTGACTTGTCTAAGAAGTCGGGGATGTTGTTTTTCACAAATTTAGAATTGTGACTACTTTTTATTAACCTTTTGTGGAATGCATACAAGTTGGAGTTAACGTATTCTCACAGCAGTACCTGTGGCAGTAATCAGCATTAGAACTCCTGATTGGTCAACATTGATTGTGCCAGTATCAATTTCAATTCCGATTACAGCGTTTGCTCCTAAACGTTGCGCTCGTTGTTCTAATTCGTCTAGTGCTTTGCGTTGACCCTGTTCAAATAAACGCTCGTAACTGCCAGTGCGTCCACCAACAATATCCCGAATCCCGGCTATAAAATCTCGCAAAAAATTGCTACCATAGACTACTTCTGCTGTCACAATACCCAGATATGATTCGATAACGGCTCCTTGAATCACATCAGTGGTAGTTATAATCATAAATTAGCCTCATGAATATTATATATGTTGATATTTATGAAGTAGATGGACATAACATAATTAAACTAGCGATTACAAGTAATTTATACCTAGACAATTAGCTTGTGTTGTAGAGAGGTTTGATAAATACACCTCAGGCAATTCAAAAAGCGATCGCCATTCTACTAAGAGAGTATTCTCTAACTACAAACAGGAATTTCCGGAACATTTTGCTTGTTGCATTGATCTTATCGTGTAATGACCAAAAAAGGATGTAAACGCCTGGATATTAGTTTACTAAAGTTAGTATTAAGGACTAAAGATTTGAGAAAATTTGATACAGACTCAGCAAGTTATTAAATAAAATAACAAACGGGTATGAATGTTCAACTCTCTCTAATATTGGTGCATCGCCTATTGATGATTAACTCAAATATTTGTTAGTTTTTTAATTAATACGTATAAGCACTGAGAAAAAATGTTATTTTTTCTATTTTACAGATTTATCTGTAGAATAATTGCCTTTGCTCATTGAGAGCTGACACTCCACTATTCAGTAAAAACTCTGTTACATACTCATGATTATGAAGGAAAGAGCAAATGAACTATTAACATCTTAATGAATGCGAAAAAATACAGTTTTCAAAAGTCCACATTTTTGTTTTAATGTACAAGAAAAAAGTCCTCTAAAATTTCAGGAAATTTACTGTGTACAAGCCTACATCATTTGTGTTTAGTGTGGTGTTACTAGGATGTTTTGCCTTTACAATGCCTGCACCGACTCAGGCTCAGGTGTTAATGGCACAAACTAAAAACCCAGAGTTAAAGCAATTGCTAGAGGAAGGACGGAGGTTAGTAGACGCTGGCGATTATGGAGGTGCGATCGCAGTTTATCAACAAGCAGGTAGGCTAGATCCCAAGAATGCTAAGATTCATTCAGGTATTGGCTACTTATACGCTCAACAAGGAAATTATCAAGCGGCATTAACGGCTTATCGTAAAGCGATCGCTATCAACCCTAACAATAGTGATTTTTATTACGCTGTCGGTTACATCAAAGCTAACTTGGGAGACACCGCCGGCGCCAAAGAAGGTTACCGTCGTGCTATACAACTGAACCGTAACAATGTTAACGCCTACTTAGGCTTAGCTGTCACCCAATCTCGTCTAGGAGATTATACTGCTGCTAGCTGGGCATACGAACAAGCACTGAGCTTAGATAAAAATAATGCCCAAACTTATGAATTGATGGGTTCGATGTATAAACAGCGACGGCAAGCCAAACAAGCCAACACCGCGCTTCAAAAAGCCCGTGACTTGTATAAACGACGCAATGACTTAGATGGGGTAGACAGAGTAGAAGCCATGCTGCGACAGTTAGGGGGATGAGATTAATCTAACTGGCGTCCCGTTAATTCTACAAAAATATCTTCCAGGTTAGAGGGACGCACCATCATTCCGGTTTTATCGGGCTGTTCATTCAAGTAGATATTTGCTTCTTCCAATGAAGGGAAAAATAAATATTCCCAAGTTAGGGCGCTGTCACTTCCTACTTCAGATAAACCTAATTGCTTCATCACCAAGCCTTCACCGTGAGTAGAACGCAGTCGTTTTAGCGTTCCCAAAGAAATCAGCTTCCCGCCGTCCATAATACCGATGCGTCCTGGCTTAGCGGAACCGAAAGCATCGCACAAAAATTCGACCTCATCCATATAATGGGTCGTTAGTAGCATCGTCATTCCCTGCTTATTCAAATCCCGAATAATTTCCCAAAGGCGTCGCCTGGTTTGGGGGTCTAGTCCTACCGTTGGTTCATCCAAAAACAACATTTGCGGTTCATGCAATAAAGCCCTCGCTATTTGCAACCGTCGTTTCATACCCCCAGACAGGGTTTTGACCAAATCATGACGTTTTTCTGTGAGCTCAACATATTCTAGCCATTGATTAATTAATTGTTGTCGCTGCGGGTTGCTAATGTGATGTAGCCTTCCATGCAGTTCCATATTTTCCCAAACTGTTAAATCGTTATCTACACTGACTTGCTGCAAGACTACGCCAATACTCTGTTTTGCCAACATTGGTTGGCTGACCACATCATATCCATTTACTTCTATCCGTCCTTGGGAGGGTTTGGTTAGTGTAGTCAGCATCCGAATTGTGGTAGATTTTCCCGCACCGTTGGGGCCAAGTAGAGCAAATATTTCCCCCGCTTCAATTTGGAATGACAGGTCATTGACTACAGGTATTTTGTTGTAAAACTTGTAGACGTTTTCTAAGAAGACAGCAGCAGTCATGGTAATTTTGCCCCGATTAAAAATTTCAAATCACCCAGTTTTGATGGTCGCAACTAGAATTCAGAATTAAAATAGGCTCTGTGCCTAGATACCAGATATACAGCATTTTTCAGGTACATGAAGTACATCGGTAGGGGCATAATAGGTGTCAACTTAACGTGAAACCCTTGTGAAGACATGATATTGAGTTAATTCACTTACGGTTACTCACCGCGTCACCCCACCCTAACCCTCCCCTTGTAAAGGGGAGGGAACTAGATTCTTTTTTCCCCCTTTTCCAAGGGGGGATTAAGGGGGGTAAAGCGTATGTGGGACAAGCGTTTAAGCTTAAGTTGACACCAATGAATACTAATTCGCAATGGACTTCGCCTCCCTGCTTGCATAGGTGTACAGACAAACGAGCTAACGCTAAAGTAGCAAATTTAGTCGCCGAAATAACAAATTTAGTCGCCAAAATAACAAATGCGATCGCCAAAATAACAAATGCGATCGCCAAAATAACAAATGCTGTCGCCGAAATAACAAATGCTGTCGCCGAAATAACAAATGCTGTCGCCAAAATAACAAATGCTGTCGCCGAAATAACAAATGCTGTCGCCGAAATAACAAATGCTGTCGCCGAAATAACAAATGCGATCGCCGAAGTAGCAAATCTACTCACCAAAATTTAGCTCTGTGTCCTCTAGGTCTGAAGTAGTCAAATAAATAACTTATAAACCACAGAGGCACAGACAGCGCAGAGAGAAATCAAGAGATTTTATGCATCACGTTCAAAGAGGTACTCTTTTGTATCAAAAACTTGACAAGCACACATAACACATTTTATTGTTTAACGATGTGTTGAAACTCATCGACGCATCTCGCCCGAACCTTGAAAAATCAACTCTTCTCAACTCTTACTCTCTGCGACTCTGCGCCTCTGCGCGATCCAAATTCATATTTCTACTCAGCAACGCCCGGATAAAAACGTTATAGAAACATGATTAATTGACTACTGTGCGTAATACGACGCTTGCCGAACACGACTGCAAAGCACTACTCTGGAAAACTTAAGCAGTCAGCATTTTGGACAAATGAAAAATTGTTTAAAACTTACCTTTGACAGCGGACAAACAGCATTAGCTATTCGAGTTAATCAGCAAGCAGAATTGCCATTCTACTCTAAAACAAATAGGACTTAGTGATTCACGCCCTGTTTTAGTGGTGGTGGGGGGTGCAAGTAATATCAGTGAAGCCGACTTTCTCCGCATTCAACGGTTATTTGTAGAAATTTTAGCCCCCATCGCCGAAACTTTGGGCGCTTATGTCGTCGATGGGGGTACGGATGCGGGAGTTATGCGATTAATGGGTGTGGCTCGTACCCAAATAGGTGCTAAGTTTGCTTTGGTTGGTGTGGCACCTGAAAGCAAAGTGGCTTTACCCAATGAATTAAAAGTTGCTGATTTAACGCCGTTAGAGCCAAATCATACCCATTTTCTGCTAGTTCCTGGTAGTAATTGGGGCGATGAATCTCCTTGGATATCTGATGTTGCAACGGTGTTAGCTGGTGGCGCACCTTCAGTGACTGTACTTTTGAACGGTGGTGAAGTTACCTTTAAGGATGCGTTTTCTAGCGTGAATACTGGTAGGTTAGTTGTAGCGTTCGCTGGTAGTGGTAGAACCGCAGATATACTTGTTGGTGCTTTGGTTGGAAACGCCACGGACGATCGCGCCAAAGAGTTAGCGAAATCTGGTAAATTGCAGTATATCGACTTGATCGATATGGAAAAGGGAGTTGATAATTTAGGCAAAATAATTCAGGGTTTGTGAGGCTTTGTGAGCTATCCAATCCATCACCTTAATATAGCTCTCGCCTTTGAATCCGCCTTGAGCCAGGGCATACTCAAACCGTTTGCCCGGTTGCCACAAGCCCAAAATGCTCATCCGACTGCCATAGCGATTCGGGGTTTGCTCCATCCGTTTCTGCTCTCCAATGCGACTATAGCTGTAGCTGACTGGACTCCAGAGGCAAAAAGAAAGCTTCATCGAGATACTTGAGTTCAATATACCCCTGCTGCGCGGCTAGCTTTAAAGTGTCCAAGTCTGCCTGCTTAATTGCCTTTTTTACCGGGTCTTGTTTGCGACGATGGCTGCTTCGGGTTCGTTTCCAACGATAGTTTTTTTTGAGTAATCGTCTCAATCGGTCACTACTCAAATCCACTAACCGCTCTTGTTGCAACTTCTTTGCTAACTGCATACTATTGTAAGTCCGCGGTTCTTCCTCCAAACACTTCGTTAGGTAATCCAAGTCTGTTGCTTGCCACTTTGATTTTGCTCCTCGTCCTGGGGCTTCCCACAGTCCCCCTAATCCCCCTTTTTCCCATCGCCGTAGGGTTGCTCTAACCGTATGAGCATGGCACTCGAACATCTTTGCAATCGCTGGTACATTCTATCCCTGAGCGTTCAGGCGCAACATATGGGCTCGGTCACGGGTTCTTTGAGGAAGGTGCTGAGCAAGTCGCAGTTCAGTTAAGGTTCGGTCTTCCTCTGGGGTCAGAATGATGCGTAAAGGGGCAGGCATAACAAGCTAACTTAGCAGTTTTTCTATCTTATAATTAATTCCACCCACCTACTTATCGATTGATTCAATTCTGACTTCTGAATTCTTTAAATAAACTCCCCCCTGTTATACCATTTCACTAAAACCCTGATACATATAGATTTCGCGTAGGGGCACGACAATGCCCATTGGTGTCAACTTAAGCTCAAACCCTAGTCCCACATACGTTTTACCCCCCTTAATCCCCCCTTATAAAGGGGGAAAAAGAAATCTAGTTCCCTCCCCAATACATACGGGGAGGGTTAGGGTGGGGTAACGCGTTGAGTGATGGTGAGTGAGTGAACTCAATATCACGTCTTCATAAGGGTTTTATGTTAAGTTGACACTAATGGACAATGCCGTGCCCCTACCAACGTATTTGTATCATAATTAAAGTGAAACGGTGTTAGATAAAAACAAGGGGAGAGCGAAAACTAAAGTCCGGTAGGGTAATCGGGCTATTTAAGTTTTTATTATTTATCAACATTATCTTATTCCTCCCAAAGACAGATAAATATCTGATTTAAATTCTATGTTGGTAGCTTTGGAAAAAAATTCCCCATTTCTCAAGAGAAATAGGGGATATGGAGTTAAAGTTCGTCAGGTGATCGGAATATCTGTTTATTTTGTCGTGATACTATGTTTCTCAATTCCTCCGTTAGATAGATAAATAGCTAATCAATATACTGATGGATGTATTCTTCAGCACTGGAATGCTAAAGAAGATCCCTTGCATTAAATATCAGAAAAAAAGAGGGTGAAAGCCGTCCTATTTCAAACTTCACTTTCTTATACTTGTCGTGGATCTTCATCAGGTGGATGCCAACCACCTTTGATCCACAGACGACGCGCTTTGAGAATAGACCCTTCGTTGTAACGTTCATCATTGAGGTCTAAACGATTACAAGTAGCTCGTCCTGTGGAAGTAATGCCAACAATTTTTAGACCATCTGCTGACCAAATAAAGCGGTCATACCACTTTTGTTCCCGTGGATTAAACAGAGGTATTATTTCTCCTGTATTCGGATCAATTCCAGTTGTAAAATTATAGCGATATCCATTACAACGCTGACAAGCTAATCCTAAATTATCGCGATCATCTGAACCGCCAAGAGATTGAGGCATAATATGGTCAATAGAAAATAAAGCGGCACTTGCTTCTTCTGAAGAATGACAGTATTCGCAAAGAAATTTAGCTCTTTCTCTGACGAATTTTTTCGTAGCATCATTAACTGTCATGACTCAGAAATGATTTTGGCATTGAGCAAGGTAAAAATTCTATCCAGTTCCAATATGCCTGACAATTCAGCTTCTTCTTCTGAAGTTAGCAATCCGCCTTTTTTCTTCTGTGACAGTTCTTCAAGTCGAGACTGCAATTCTTCAGTAAATTTAAATAAATATATGTCCCTAACTTTACTGAGTTTGATTCCAGAATCTACCCAGAATGAGGGTTGAACCATCATTTGAGTAATCATAAGCTGTGTGTTTCGTTTAATTGAGCGGACTGGTGATATTCTAACAACGAATTTTGCATTGGGCATGGGGCATTGGGCATGGGGAAAGGTTAAATTTATCCCTTTACCCTTTAACCTTTTCCCCTGCCCCTCATGCCCCCATTTTCCTCAATGCACGAGATGAAGTTACCTTAGCCGCCCTTGGGCACAGTTTCTCCAGGGCCTGCGGTGACAATCACCAAATTTTCCGGCTTAATTAAATCCTCAATTACTTGTTTGATTTGAGCCATATTAACTGCCTGAATTTGTTGAGGAAATTCTCGAATTTCTGCTCGTGAAAGTCCCAAGGCAGCATTATCTAAAATGATGCTAGATACATTGCTGGGATTGGCTAAATCTACAGGATAGCTGTTAGTAATTGAGCGTTTTGCTGCGTTTAATTCAGCCTCAGTTACTCCTTGTTCGCGTAATTGTTTGAGTAAAGCAACAGTACTGGCGATCGCTTTTTGGGCATCTCCGGGTGCAGTCTGCATTTGAATCAAGAAGGGACCGGGATTAATTCCGGCGGCAAAAGCACTATAAATACCGTAGGTTAGACCCTGGCGATCGCGCACTTCCGTACCCAAGCGGCTTGATAAGGTATCACCACCCAAAATTTGATTCAGCACCAATGCTGCATAGAAACGCTTGTCTCTCCTGGAAATACCGTTGTAGCCGATGTAGGTCACTGCCTCAGCTTTACCGGGAATTACTGGATTTAAACGTTTCAAAGTTTGCGGTAATGACACGGATGGAACTTTGAGAACAGGTGGCTTACCTGTGGCTTGCCATTTACCAAATTCCTCATTCAGCAAAGTTTTTACCTTAGCTGGATCGAAGTCTCCAACTATTGCGATCGCTGTGGTATCCGGTCGATAATGTTTTTGATAGAAACCAAGCAAATCATCACGAGTAATGTTTTTTAAACTTTCTTCTGTGGGAAAGCTATGAAACGGATGATCTTCTGGGTAAATTGCCTGTTGAAATACCCGTCTTCCCAGTCCTGTGGGGTCATCTAGCTGGACTTTTAAACTTGTCAGTGCCCTTTGGCGACTGAGTTCTAATTGGTCGGCGGGGAAAGTGGCGTTTTCTAAGACATCTGCCAGAGTTTGAATCAATATTGGCAGGTTTGCTGACAAGCCCTCAGCAGTTATATTTACACCTTCGCGGCTAGCACTGAAGTCTAAACCGGCTCCTTGGTCTTCTAAGGTTTTTGCTAGGGTGAGAGCATTTTTAGTCTGGGTTCCATTCATTAAGTTGATTGCAGTTAGATTCGCTAATCCAGCTTTTTGATTACCATCAAATTCAGTACCGGCATCAATTTTGCCACTGATATTAATTGTCGGAACATTGCGATCGCCCAATAACAAAACCCGCAAACCATTATTCAAAGTAAACTCTTCTGGAAGCGATTGTTTGTTAGAGTCTGTAGCTGATGTGGCAGGTGGCAGATATTTAGCCAGTTCTGCTGGGTCTACAGGTTTACCGGGGCTGAAATTTTCCACGGTGCGCCCAGAACCAGCGCTAGAAGTTCCTGGTTGACCATCCGGTTGGGTCGGCTCAAAGAAACCGATGGTTTGTTTAGCAGGATTCAGGTAAGTTTTCGCTGCTTTTTGTATTTGGGCTGGGGTAACTTTGGCGATCGCAGCGAGATACTTTTCAATAAAATGATAATCCCCGGCCACAGTTTGGTTATATCCCAGTTGGCTGGCTTGACTAGTAATGTCCTGGTTACCAAGTATATAAGAAGCTTGCCTCATGGAGTACTGTGTCCTGTTTTGCTTGTCGTGAGAACTTCCCATAAGTTTCTTTCACAACTTTGAGTACAGGTTCTGTGGCAAAATCCCCGGTAATCACCAAGGTGGCATTTTCTGGGCTGTAGTAGGTTTGGTAATAATTTCGCACCTGGTCTACCGTGAATTTCTCGACATCAGCTTTTGTACCTCCCACTGGTAAGCCATAGGCTCGATTGGGGAAAGCATTACGCATGACTTCTCGATTCAAACGATACTCAGGTGAATTTTCGTAGCCTTGTAATTCCGAGATTACTACGCGCTTTTCACTTGTGAGTTGCTCAGAACCAATTAAAGCATTTTTCATACGATCGGCTTCTAGTGTCAGCAATGCTTCGAGTTTGTCTCGCTGCACTGTGCCAAAATAGGCTGTTTCGTCATAACTAGTAAAGGCGTTGAACTGGCTACCCAAGGCACTAAACAACCGTCCAAACTGCACTGGACGGTCGGTTGTGCCTTTGAACATCAAATGTTCTAGCTGGTGGGAAATGCCATTTTCTCCCTTAACCTCGTTGCGTGAACCGACTTTATACCAAACCTGCACGCTCACCACGGGAGCGGTATGGACTTCTTTGGTTAACACAGTTAAACCATTATCCAATACCGTTTTTTGCACTCCTTGGGTGAATGAAAGTGCAGATACGGGTGGGGGGGCTTTTGGTGGTGCAGCAATGGTAAAGTTGCCTGAAAACGGCACTAAACTTAGGAAAATACTCAGAAAAAATCCGATAAGCATGTATGCGCGTGGCTTCATAAGCAGTGGGAATTCAAGTTGATAAAATACAATTTAAGAAGAAATGCCAAATTTTGACAAAGTTCAAATTAGTTGAATAGCGATCGCCTTTATAAACTGGTAATTATTTCACTGTACAAGTCGTGTTTGGCTTTTCTAGGATAGCGAAAACATGCCGATCGCCCCCTAGATTTTTCGCAATAATTCTCGAATTACGATCGCGCAATCACCAAAAGCTAAGGGTGAAATTGTCACATCCTCTGCAAGTATACTCTCACTGTGATAGCCGTCTGGACTGGGAAGACGATACATATACAATTTGCGTCCATTCACATCTAAAATCCAGTACTCAATAATACCTGATTTAGCGTAGGCGATCGCCTTTACTTCGCGATCGTACTTCAGACTGGAATCAGCTATTTCAATCAATAAAAACACTTCCGAAGCATCGGGATGGTGATCCTCATAATCTAATGCATTGGGCTTCACTACTGAAATATCTGGTTCTGGTTCCGAGTAATCATCAAGTTGCACTGGTGACTGAATTCTTAATAAAACTTTGTCACCCAAGCGTTGACGTAATAACCTTTCTGTGCGGGTAATTGCCGATTCGTGAGCAGTTCCTTTTGCTGACATTTTGATGATTTGTCCCGCTATTAATTCTAAGCGTTCCTCAGGATGAAAAATTCCCGTTTCCGCCATTTTGTGATATTCTTCGACACTAATTAGGCGAATATTGGTCAGCATAAGATTCACGTTAATGTCCTAGCATTTTATCCCGCAGATGTTTAATGCGATCGCCGAAGCAAGTCATTAACTATTTGTTGTGCGGAAACTTTCCGTATATCAAAGTAAGGTATTCAGTGAGAGAACGGGTTACGCTGTTGCATTTACCCTATGTTGTTGACCAGTCTTCTGTTCGTAATTCTATGATTTGTCCAAAATCTGACAAATTACGGGTAAGTAAGATTGCATTGCTGGTTAGAGAAATCGCGGCAATTTTCAGATCCATATTTCCTAAACGAGGATAGGCTTTTCGCAAACGTTGATGTTCTAGAGCGGCTCTAGAGCTAAACGGAACAATCACAATCGAACGATAATCTGTTGCGAGTTGCTGTAGCCCTCGATACGCTAAAACTTGCTCATCTGGAGTTTTCGCCCTAGATATAACACTGAGCCGACCTCTAACTTGTTCTTCGTAGGTGATCGCAGTCACTGCAATTTCACTCTCTTCAACGGCTGCCAGTTTTGTCAGGATTCGCTTTCCCTCTTGTCCATTGCGTTGGATGAGACTAAGGTGGTCGGTGTCAAGAATATACATCTTGCAGTCTTAGCAACCTACTCAGCAGATTTCCGCCATTCTTGTCCAAAGCGAACCGCTTCCTCAAAAGTAGGATCGTTTTCAAAGCTACCTGCGACTTCTAACCACCAAGGAGATTTTTTCTGGACAAACCCATACAACATCTGTTTCATTTCTGCCAGTTCTTTCTCCAAAGTTGCAACTCGCGCTTCGAGTTGTTGAGAGCGTTCTTCAAGTTGCTGGGAGGTCATAGGGATCTACTAAAAGTTAGAATTCTGAAAGCATTATAGCAAGACCATCTGGTTCTGGTTCCGAGCAATTATCAAGTTGCACTGGTGACTGGATTCTTAATAAAACTTTGTCACATAAGGGTTGACGTAATAACCTTTATGTGACGGTAATTGCTGATTCGTGAGCATAAGAATCACGTTAACGTCCTAGCATTTTATCCCGCAGATGTTTAATGCGATGTCTACGACGGGCTATTCGGCGTCGCGCCTAGAATAAACTAATGGTTAGCCTGCTTAGGCGATCGCCACATCGCTCAGGTTTAGCTAGCATGTACATCTGCATTAATTGCATTCACAATGTTTTGGAAAGACACGGATTGCAGAACAGATAAAAGGTTCACCGCTTTAGTCAATAAATAGGGCGTGTCTTCGTAGTCATCTTGACTGGGCAAGACAATTTGAATCGGTTTGCCTTGATCGTCCACACCCTTTTCAAACACGATTAAGCGTGGATTGGGATGGCTGATTGCTATCCAGTGATTTTGCTGGAGATAGTTAACCACTTGAGCGATACGAAGCTCCTGAACTTGGGCGTAATTTGACAAAACTTCAGGGGTCATGACCACTCTCCTGTTTTGACATTCTCCATTAAGGTTAGCAGAGATTCTGGGGTGAGGCGTTGCGATCGGGCAATTCGGATTCTGACAGACTGGCGATTTTCACTGAGTTTGCCGGTGAGGTATTCCCAGTAGCAAGTTCCTTGCAACCTGAGTTCTGATTCTTCGCAAATGAGCCATTGAGCAGAATCAGAGGGTAGCGCTAAAAGAATGAGGATACAGGGTATCGCGGCTCTCATACTGCGCCTGAGAATCAAGTCATTGTAAGTTTTCGCTTCTAGATCATAGATGACATAGGTCGAGTCGAGTTGCCATTGAGTTGAGGCTTTGAGTTGAAAACTGAGGGAAAAGCCAGACTCGACTCGGCGATTTTGACGCACAATTACTTCATCAAAGCTACCATCTACGCCATAATCATATTCCCGAATAGCTAAGTTGAGTCCGGCACGTCCGGCGATCGCACGGACATAGGCGCGGCTTAACGCTTCAGCAATATGTTGGTCAGTTAACACAGTTGAATTAAAGCCTCATCAAGCATAAGTACTCTTTTTTGTTAACGTCCCAACATTTTATCCCGCAGATGCTTAATGCGATCGCGCAATTTTGCCGCCTCTTCAAATTCCAGTTTCTTCGCCGCTTCTTTCATCTGCGCTTCTAACAGAGTAATCAATTGGGGAATCTGTTCTAGAGGTAGTTCATCTAGATGTTCATCTACAACTTTCAAATCAGTTGCATTCAACCGCCGAGATACATCTAAAAAAGCCAAAATCGCATTACTTGATTTTTTCACAATCTGTTGCGGTGTAATCCCATGCAGTCGATTATGTGCCGTTTGAATCCCACGCCGCCTGTCTGTTTCATCAATGGCTTTAATCATGCTGCCTGTCAGATTATCGGCATACAAAATCGCTTGTCCTTGGACGTGACGCGCGGCTCTACCAATAGTTTGAATTAAGGAACGCTCGGTTCGCAAGAAACCTTCTTTATCTGCATCCATAATTGCTACTAAGGAAACTTCAGGTAAGTCCAACCCTTCCCGCAGTAAATTTACACCAACCAAAACATCAAATTTTCCCTCACGCAAGTTCTGTAAAATCTCAATGCGCTCAATAGAAGTAATCTCCGAATGTAAATACCGTACCCTGATACTACGCTCTTGCAAATATTCTGTTAAATCTTCCGCCATGCGTTTGGTTAGTGTGGTAATTAACACTCTTTCATGGCGATCGGCTCTATCTTTAATTTCTCCCAACAAATCATCAATTTGTCCTTCTGTAGGACGCACAGAAATCTCCGGATCGACCACTCCAGTTGGTCGAATCACTTGCTCAACTACATTATTTTCAGAAATTTCTAATTCCCAATTTCCTGGAGTTGCGGAAACAAAAATACACTGATTTACCTTTTGCCAAAATTCCTCGGCTTTCAACGGACGATTATCAGCAGCACTAGGCAGCCGAAATCCATGTTCAATTAAAACTTTTTTTCTCGCTTGATCGCCGTTATACATACCGCGAATTTGGGGTACGGTAACGTGAGATTCATCGATAACTAATAGCCAATCTTTGGGAAAATAATCAATTAAACATTCTGGTGGATCTCCGGCTTGTCTTCCTGCTAAGTGGCGGGAATAATTCTCGACGCCATTACAATAACCAACTTCGCGCAACATTTCCAAATCATAACGTGTACGCTGATCTATGCGTTGCGCTTCTAATAATTTACCAGCTTGTTCTAAGTCTATTTTTTGCTGTTTTAATTCAGTGGCAATGTCTTGACAAGCTGCTTCTAACCTTTCTTCTGGGGTAACAAAGTGACGTGCAGGGTAAACATTTACGGCTTCCAAACTTTTAAGAATTTCACCTGTTACGGGGTCAATATAACGAATCGCATCTATTTCATCACCAAAGAATTCAACGCGAATAATTCGGTCTTCGTATGCTGGGCCAATTTCTAAAACATCACCCCGGACGCGAAATTTTCCCCGACCCATTTCTACGTCGTTACGGCTATATTGAACATTTGCCAAATCTCGTAAAATTTGACGTTGATTTACTTCCATACCTATCTGGAGGGGGATGGCAGCTTTGAGATATTCTGCTGGCATTCCTAAACCATAGATGCAGCTGATGGAAGCAACGACAATGACATCACGGCGTTCAAAAAGCGATCGCGTCGCTGAATGCCGCAACATATCTATTTCATCATTAATTGCCGCTGTTTTTTCAATATAAGTATCGGTGACGGGAATATAAGCTTCTGGCTGATAGTAATCGTAGTAGCTGACGAAATACTCAACTGCGTTGTTGGGAAAGAACTCTCGCAGTTCGTTACAAAGTTGTGCAGCTAGGGTTTTGTTGTGCGCCAGGACTAAAGTAGGCTTGCCAATTTTCTCAATCACTGCTGCTACTGAAAATGTCTTGCCTGTTCCCGTGGCACCTAGTAAAGTTTGATAACGGTTGCCAGCTTGGATACTAGCACTGAGTTGGGCGATCGCTTGTGGTTGATCGCCTGTCGGACTAAAGGGAGCTTGAAGACAAAATTCTGTCATACAGTTTTGCTGGAAATACCCTGTCTGATGGTGACGATTTCACCCTCTATATATTGTAGCTGGCTAATCAAGCCACTAAGATAGCAATAATACTTTACAAAATTTAACTATTTTAATTTATTTATGTATAAGTTTTAAAGATACTTATACCAATATGATGTTTTTTAAGGTTAAACTCTCATATATAGGAAAAAATTTATCTTTCCTTAATTATCGTAAAATTCAATTAATAAACCAGAGGTGTTGGCTTATGAGTATTAGCAGCGCTGCCAAGGGAACCAGTTCTCGGCAAAACAATGCAAAATTAAAAGAGGAAACTACAGTGGAAGTTGAGAATCAGCAAGACCAGAGCTTGAATGGAAATCAAGTCGAGTCCGTTAGTGAAGCTTCAGCGCCAGAAACTCGTGGAACACTTGCCATTGCTGGAGTTCGTCCCATAGGCGCTAGCGACTTGGAAGTTGCAGAAAAACTTTCTATTGCTGGAGTCCGTCCCGTTAGCATCAGTAAATTGGAAGTTGTTGAAACATACAACTCAATGGGTATTCGTCCAATTGGCGCTAATACATTCCAAGTTGTTGAAAGTATTAACCTCTCTGGAATTCGTCCAGTTAGCTCAAGTTCATTAGTAGTAGCCGAAAGTTATTCAGTATTTGGTAACCGTCCAATAGCATCAAATGAAATTGATGATTCTGCAAACCTTATGGGTTTTCTAGATTAGACCGAAAAAATATCCCCATAACTTTATTAACCCAGTTTTTCTACGGAACTGGGTTTTTTAGTTTCAAAAATCCAAAGATATTTGTATTTGTTCTATGTCTTTTAGCATAGATAACTTAGCTTTCTTTACTTTAATTTACCTTTAAACAATAGCTAGGATGCTTACTACAATTACTTTTCTGAATTCTGAATTCTGAATTCAGAGTTCTGATTTTTTTATATGCCTTGTGGTGGAAGGCTTTACCAAAAACTTTAAGTTAGCGTGTAAGGGTAATAACAAAGGATTTCAAAGTTCAGTTTGTAGCTTTGAAAGAAACTTTTCATCAAATAGTCAGGAGTATCAAATGAGTTTAGAAGAACGCGCTAAAGCTGCTGCGAAAAATATCGAAGGTAAAGCCCAAGAAGCAGCAGGAAAAGTTACTGGAGATCCACAAGCCCAAGCAGAAGGGAAAGCAAAGCAAGCTGAAAGTGAAGTGCGTCACGGGATCGAAGACGTGAAAGAAAATATCAAGAAAAAGGTTGACTAAAGTTGACATTTATTTTGCAAAAACCTAGAAATATAACTGGGGTGCATCAGTAAATTTTTGCAAAATAAATATCAGATGTTCAATAACCAAGTTCAACTCCCTTTATATTCCATAAATCAGGGATAAAAAAGGGTATCAGCTTGATTTGCAGAACTCATGTAGAGACGTGATTAAACACGTCTCTACACTTGCCAGAGCATTTTTTCGAAATATTCATTTGTAAAAATTAAAACCTTAGAAATTTAATTAACTGGAATATACCAGCTATTTAGTTCGTTATTCAAGGTATTTTATTAGGAGCGAAAAAATGATGTTACTTCAACAAAGTCGCAAAATATTGGCGACTTTCGTTTTAATTTTAGTGTTGATGATAACTACTGCTTGTGGCGGTGGTACGGTGTCACAAGTTGACCGCACAACAACCCCGCCAGCAATTGGCCGAGATGTCGCTTATGCAGAATTAGAGCGAGGCAATACCCCAGGAGGACAATCTTTTGGTAACTGGGTTGTGCAAACATCTCAAGGATTAATTCAGGATGCTTATGTACGTGATAACAACAAACTAGGTGTTGTGATTTCTTCTAAAGTTAGTCCTAACGAAGTGCGACCATTAGCAAAGTCACTAGTTCAGGGTTTTCGGAAAAACTTTCCCAATCAAGACTTAAAGGTTTTGGTTTACGCGCCTGATAAGAAATTGATTTTGACTACTGAGTATGACGTTCAAACCAATCAAGTCAAGTATAGCTAATTGGTGTATTTGCAAGGAAAAATTGAAGAAGTTTTGATGAATTGAAATTTGGGATTATGGCTTGGAAATACCAGCCACCAAAACAATTTGACGAAAAAAGGAGATAAGTAAAGTGGCAAGCAGCGAACAGTACAAACGTCAAATAATGAAAGATTTGGCTCAGGGTGATGTTGAATCTTTGGATGATACTACAACCGAATCAACGGCAGAATATCAAAACTTTGATGATTTTGCCCAACGCACAACACCAGATCAACGTAGGCAGTTGTTTGGTCGATCTTTACATCCGGATCGAATTCCTACTAGCCAAATGGAGCCAGAATTACAAAAGGCGATCGCCCAAATTAAACCCAATGAACGCGATGATGTAGCAAGGGCTTTTTTCAAACACTTGAAGGAAAGAGGACTAGACGATCGGCATTTAGAACAACAGTTGGGTCTTTCTACACATCACCCCAGCCGAATGAATGCTGATGATGTTAGCAAACTCGCGTCCTTCGTCTATCATAATCACCCAGATATTTTCCGCGAAGTATTGGCAGATCAACCAGCCATTATCAAATTTCTCAGTAATCCTGTAGTGGCAGGAATTATCGGAGTTGCAGCTGCTAAGTGGTTAGGTAGTCGTAAATAAATTCTGAATTCTTACTCTCTTCCCGTTCAAAATGGTGGGAAGAACTGTAATTTGTTGTGTTGCGTAACAAAGTATGGTGGGCATAGCCCACCTTTTTTTTGCCTAATTTCCCTTCTGAATTCTGACCAGAGGGCGGGTGTCTCCGGCTTTGCTCCTGAATTCTGCTCTACGATCCAAAAATTGTAGTAATATGCCACAGGCATTAACTATCTTCAACTAGATGTGATTGTTAGCGTTCTTGAATTCATAATCGATGAGAATATATTATGAGCCTAACTCTTTATTTTCTCCGTCACGGACAGACAGAATGTAGTCGTAATAATTCCTTTTGTGGTTCTATAAACTCAGAACTGACCCTAGAAGGCTTGGAAATGGCAAAAGGTTTTGCCGCTGCATACAGTTCTACACCTTGGACAGCAATATTTTGTAGTCCAATGCAGCGAACTGTGGAGACAGCAAAACCTTTATATCAAACCATAGGAATGGAACCAGAACTTAGGGATGGTTTGAAGGAAATTAATTATGGCCAGTGGGAAGGAAAAACCCCAGAAGTAATTAGCCGTGATTATCACGATGATTATATTCGTTGGTCAGCAGATCCGGCTTGGAATGCGCCTACTGGCGGAGAAATGTCAGTTACAATTGCTTATCGTGCTATGCAAGTAATTGAAGAAATTAAGCAAAATTACAGTAGTGGCAATGTTTTAGTTGTTTCCCACAAAGCAACTATCAGAATTATTTTGTGTAATTTGCTGGGAATTGATGTCGGACGCTTCCGGTTTCGTTTGGGATGTCCTGTGGGGTCGGTAAGTATTGTAGAATTTACCTCACATGGTCCGTTGTTAAAGGCTTTGGCAGACCGTACTCATTTGGATGAGCGTTTGCGAAATTTGCCAGGAACGTGAGGGAGTGAGGAGTTAGGAGTTATTATCTTAGTTTCCAAGCCAAATTTATCCACGAGGTAGAAGAAACTACTTGCACAATTCAGTAATGTAGAGTTTGTGTCTGAAAATCAGGAAAAACGCCCGTGGTTCCCATTAGAGATAATAATCCTACAAAAATTACCCCTTATGTGACTTATGGACTAGTTGCTGCTAACGTCCTCGCTTTTCTTTATGAAGCAAGTCTTCCCCCGCAAGCATTAAATGGGTTTTTCCACCTTGCAGCTGTAGTTCCCCGTGAACTTACCTTAAGCTTTGCTGGTATCTCTGTACATCAACCAGTGCCAGAGTGGGCAACTTTGATTACCTCACAATTTTTGCACGGCGGTTTGTTGCACCTAGCCGGCAATATGTTGTTTCTCTGGATTTTTGGTAATAACGTTGAAGATAAATTAGGTCATGCCAAATATTTGCTGTTTTATTTAGCTTGCGGTGTTTTGGCATCATTAACCCAGTGGTATTTCGCTCAAGATTCTAGCATTCCTTCGTTGGGTGCTAGTGGTGCGATCGCAGGTGTCATGGGAGCGTACATCCTTCGCTTTCCCAAAGCTGAAGTTATTGGCGTTGTACCTTTAGGATTTTTCTTCCCCACTTTCCGCGTCCCAGCATACTTCTTTCTAGGATTTTGGTTTCTCGAACAAGCCTTCTACGGACTTGTCAGCCTTGAAACACCCACAAACATCGGTATGGAAAGCGGCGGTATTGCCTACTGGGCACATGCAGGCGGGTTTATCTTTGGGGCAATTCTTGGTCCACTGTTGGGCTTATTTAGCGATAAATCCCCAGAAGAATCTTGGTTGTAGAAGTTATCAAATTTCTCGCTTTCATGAGGTACAAGTTAGGGGCGCATGGCTATGCGCCCCTACAAATTTATGTACTTCATGTGATTGGGAACCACCACATACCATCAAAGTCTAAAATGTAGGCGCAGAGACCTATTCTAATTCTGAATTCTGACTCCTGAATTCTGACTCCTGAATTCTGACTCCTGAATTCTGAATGCTGTCTTTTTGCCAAATTACTCTGAGTTCAAATACCTAAACTCAACAACTGCGCGTAATACAAGCTATATTGCAGTTAGTCAATAATTTAGGAAAAACACCTGTGTTTCCTCTCTACGATGAAAATCCCACGCGAATTACCCCGTATTTCACCTACGGGTTAATTGGCATGAATATTTTAGTTTTTCTTCATGAGGTGACCCTGCCAAATGCACAATTGAATCAATTTTTAAGTCAGTATGCAGTAATCCCTCAAGAGTTAACCACCAATTTGTCTGCGGAATGGATAACCTTATTTACGTCGCAATTCTTACACGGCGGATGGTGGCACTTAATCTCAAATATGGTGTTTCTCTGGGTTTTTGGCAACAATATTGAAGATCGTTTAGGTCATTTTAAATATTTAATTTTTTATTTGATATGTGGTGCTTTAGCTGCATTGTGCCAATGGTTTATTAGCATCAATTCTGAGATTCCTTCTTTGGGAGCAAG
The DNA here is from genome assembly GCA_019359545.1 of Desmonostoc geniculatum HA4340-LM1. Taxonomy (GTDB): domain Bacteria; phylum Cyanobacteriota; class Cyanobacteriia; order Cyanobacteriales; family Nostocaceae; genus Nostoc; species Nostoc geniculatum. The sequence continues at coordinate 43,805 of JAHHHB010000024.1, forward strand.
TGGCGCAATTTCTGGTGTTTTGGGTGCCTATATTATTCGCTTTCCCCAGGCTAGAGTGATGACTTTAATCTTTTTGGGGATTTTCATCACTACCATCCGAGTTCCAGCACTAGTAATAATTGGACTTTTCTTTGTGCAAAATATAATCTCTGGTCTTGCAAGCCTGCAAACAGCAGCTCAAATGAGTGTGGAAACTGGTGGAGTTGCCTACTGGGCACATATCGGTGGTTTTGTTTTTGGAATGATTCTTGGTCCTTTATTTGGGTTGTTTAGACGTGACTAATGGGGATTGGGCATTGGGAGTGCTGAGTGCTGAGTGAGGAGTGAGGAGTGAGGAGTTAAGAGTTAGTATTGTAAAACTTCGCCCAATATGTAGACAAATCTAGTCATAAATTGTCATTCATCAGCTGTTACGCAGCTAATAAATAGGAAATTAGCAAACCTAACTTCAGAGAATTAGCATTGTTTCTCTGCCCCATGTCCCATACCCCATTCTCTATGCCCCATGCCCCATTTTTCTACGTTTTACTCGCACCGGCTGAAACTTCTTCTGATTCTTCAACATTTTCTGCTTCTACTTCGGGTGAAAAGGTTGGTGCAGGTAAAGAAACGACGATATCAGCACCATTAATAATTGCTCCTAATAACCCTAGTTCCGATTCAACCAATTGATCGATCGCTTCACCAAGCATATTCTCTTCTGTATAGTGTGGTCGTGCCACTATTACCATGCCATCGCTGTAGGGCTGGATTAACAATGGGTCATTGGATAAGCTCAATGGACTAGTATCTAAAATCACTAAATCAAAACGTTCGCGGACATCATCCATCAGCCGCCGCATTTCGCTAGATTCTAGAATAGCAGCGGATTGCCGCACTGGGCCGGGACTGGGAAGAATGTATAAATTTTCGACATCAGGAACTAAACGAATACATTCACTTAAGTCAGCGTAATAACGCAGGGGTTCAATGGTGGCTTCAGGATCGGGAATTACTTTCAGAGACGCACAACGAGAAGGCGATCGCAAATCTGTTTCGATAATCAAGGTTCTTTTCCCAGCACGGGCAGAAGCAATACCCAAATTATACGCACTAGCCGTTTTACCCTCTAGGCTGCTGGTACTAGTAATTAACACCACCTTTAAGTTTTTACCACCAATTCGCCGCAGATTACTACGGAACTTTTCATAAAATTCTAAATAGGGAGAATCTGGAGAAAGTACTACTGGTACTGCTTCTCGATCCAAATCATCAACTAGCATTAAAGGCAACTCTCCCAATAGTGCCACTTCCCGTTGCTTGAGGCTTTCGCGGATATCTTCTCTGGTTTTGAAAGTTCCTTCCAGCGATCCCAATAAAAATATCACCCCACCACCGACTAATACGCCCAAGAAAGCACCCACGGCTAGGGTAACAGGTACACTCTTAGGGGGTTTGATATCAGGAGCAACTGTCGGGCGTCTAGCAACGCTGAGACTGCTGGTTGTTTCTGCCTCTGCGGTTTTAGCATCCGTTAGTTTGGCCTGCATTTGGTCATAGATGGCTTTTTTGAGTCCAACTTCCTGTTCTAAACGCGATCGCTCTAATTGCTTATTTGGTATCAAAGAATACTCTTGTCGTAGTCGCGCTTCTTGTTGGATTTCTTGATTTAGTTGTTGTTGGAGTGTCTCCCGTTGGGTTTGCAAAGACACCATTTGGTTTGCCAGTTGTTGGCGTGCTGGATCTAAACTGCTTTGGGTGCGAATATTAGCAACATTACCCTGAAGGGGGGCCGCTATACCATTACCACCTAACACTTCAGCGGCACGTTGTTGCAGTAATTCTTCAGCAGCTTGTTTCTGACGCAGCAACTGAATCATCGTTGGGTGTTCAAGTCGTAAATCTTTCCTTAGCAAAGCGATTTGCGACTCAACTTGATAAATTTGCGCTCGCAAGTTGGCAATAATCGGATCGGCACTTAAAGCAGAGGAAACATAGGCCTGTCCGACTGTTAAGCCTAACTTATTTTGTAAACTGCGAATTTGACCATCAACCCCGGAAATAGTTAATTGAATTTGCCGTTGGAGATTTTGGCTGGCAGTAACGGCGCTGAGCAAACTGCCATTTTCAGCTGCTAATATTGCTGTGCGCTCGATGCGATCGTATTGTTCCAGCCTCTTTTCAGCAATTTGCAATTCTCGTTTAGCTTGTGGTACGCGATCGTTAATTTTTTGAATAATTGCTTGTAATCGTCCAGTATTGATGTCACTGCTCAACTTGACCATTGATTGCATCAATTCCGCCAACACCTCTATAGCTCGTTTGGGGTCACTATCTACATATTTCAGTTCAAAGGTAGTAGTTTCAAAGTCTCCAGTCCTGGGGTTTTTTTTAGGTAGAGAAAGGACAATACTTGCACCGAGTTGTTTCGGTTTGATATTTACTTTCTCTGCGACTGCTGCAATTATCTGGTTTGATAGTAAAACTTCCTCATTTAGTTCCTTTCCTTGCTGTTGGATTTCACTACCAGTTGCAGAGAAAGAAACTGGTGGACCACTATAGGTAAGGGCAGCAGATGCTATGTAAGTGGGAGGTGGATCTGGTTGCATAGCCACCACCGTTGACCCCGCTATAACTAAACAAAAACTAGCTAGTCCAATCCATTTGTATTTTTCAAAAGCAATAAGATAGCGCTTAACAATTGGTGGGGTCATAGCAGGGGCATATAGTTAGTCATTTGTCATTTTTCATCGGTTATTTGTCATTGGGCATGGGGCATTGGGAGTGCTTTTAGCGGTAGCGGGGCGTTTAGCCCGTTAAGAGTTATTCTGCTTGTCCCCATCTCCCTCATCTCCCTCATCTCCCTCATCTCCCTCATCTCCCTCATCTCCCCCACTCCCCACTCCCCACTTTCCATTCCCCATTTCCTAATTTGAACCACCACCGAAGTTGTCAAAAAATCGGAGAAAGGATTGGACATTGAAGAACGGTTGGGTAATGGTACTCAGTAAATTAGTAATTCTACCGACGAGGTTTCGACCAACAACAATAACATCATTATCTTGAAGTGGCACGTTTTGGGATACATCGCCTCCGAGAGCTTTTTTCGCATCCAGTTTTTGGGTAATAGCTTTACCTCGTTCAGGATCGAAGCGAACCAAGGCGATACTCCGGAGGTTAGCAGTATCGAGATTTACTCCTCCCAAAGCATCGATAAATGTACTGCCATTGGGCAGCGCTTGAGTGGAAATACCTCCTGCTGCGTAGTTTAAAACTCGGACTCTAATCTGTGGTGTGGCTAAGGTTGAACGTGCTACCAAATTGCGGTCATAACCGTCATCATTGCCGACTTCACGACGAGGCACAACGATCGCATCTCCGTCTTGTAAGCGCAAATTAGGGATTGAACCACCATTTTGCAGTGCTGCATACAAGTCAATAGTTTGCGAAATCACTGAACCATCCATTAACTTGCGGCGTATTTGCACTTGTCGCAGGTCTGCATTCAAACTTGAACCACCAGATATTAATAAAGCATCAGCAACGCGGGGTGTTGGTGAATTAATCGGATAAATTCCTGGTCGAAGTATTTCCCCACTAATGGTAACTTGAACTGGTCGCGCTCCTACCAGGGATACTACGACAATCGGATCTGTAAAAATCCGACTTAAACCCAAGCGAATTTTTTCTTGAGCTTCTTCCAAAGTTAAACCTTGCAAAGAAACTGTTCCCACTTGCGGCACTACAATGTTGCCTTCTGGACTAATTAAAGCTTGAAAACTCAAGTCTTGACGCTGGGTTGCTAGGGCTAAAACTATTACTGGATCGACAACATAACGATTTAAACCCAAACGAATTTTTGCTTGAGCTTCCTCCAAAGTTAAACCTTGCAAGGAAACTGTTCCCAGTAAGGGCACCACAATGTTACCTTCTGGATTAATTACAGCTTGAAAGCTTAACTCTGGAAAGCGCTGAACCGAAACGCTAATTCCATCTCCGATTCCCAAGCGATAGAGACCAGGAGGACGCTGAAGAAAAACGCCAACAGCATCTCCTGGTCCCAAAAGATAGCGGCTGAGTTGAGGCGAAATTTCATCATTTGCACTTGGAGGTACAACATCCTCAGTACCTGGCACAGGGGAAGGGGGTTGCCCTTGAGACGGGAAAGGCTGAGCCAGAACCAGCTGGGTAGGTGCTATTAAGAAAACCCCTACTTGAAGACTGACAAAACACAGGGCGCTGAATGCACGCATATAAGAACTGGGAGTTATCAACATCGGTGCAGGAAAGCTCATGTAAGAATTGGTCGCGCCGACTCGTTATTTTACCCTAAAAATGTCCTAGATGTCTCTTTTATCTGCAAGTATTTACCAGGAAAAAGCTGAAAAATTGTGTCAACTTTAATTTCTAACTTCATATTTTGAACATCTTTTAACTGAGTTTAGGTCATAGAGCGATCGCACAAATACTTCTCATCAGTCTCTGCACAAATGTAGCTGTCACATACTCACTCTACATGTGACGTGCCATCAATACAGCTTGCACCGTTTCTCCAATAGATTGGGCTAGAGGCCAAGATTTTTCTACTTCTCCCAACGGTTCCATTGGAATCAGAATGCTGACGCCCACCCAAGGAATGCGCTGCTTACGCCACTGTGCATATTGGTCTGCCACAAACCAGTTTAATGGTGATGGATTTCCGCCGTTTGGCATAGCATACCATTGCAAGACAGCGAAGGTTTGCTGTTGTGTGGAGGCACGAAAGAACCTAGCTTCTACTTTCGTGTCCACATTAGAAGCTAACTTACCAGACGGCTTGACAGTAAATTCAGCACCACGATATTGAGCTACATCCCATTTTCCCCAGCGTGACCTTCCCCAGCCGTTAACCTCCGTCCACTCCACCTCTGGTTGATCCATCGGCCCGTTTTGCGGCAGCAAAAGTAAAATTGCCTGAGATTCGGAGCCTTCTTTTTTAATTACCTGCAAAGACCATTTATGTTCGCCAATTTGCTGTTCTGCTTGGTCAGTAGTTTGCCAACCAGGAATAGTTAACCCGGTCTTGCGGATTTCTCTTAATTCCTTGAGATTAGCCACAGGTGGCGGCTGTTTCCATTGCCAGCGTCCTGTGAGGTATCCGGGAACCCCTCCCATGGCCAACAGTACTAGTAATAAAACAAGTGCTGCCACCTGACTCAATCGGTTTTCTTTGAAAAACTTAGAGAAGGAAATCATCAGTAAAATTTGCAATACTTACGCAAAATTTTACTTTAAAAAATCACACCATGAGTTCAGTAATATTTAGGACTTATGCGGGGACTGGGGGCTGGGGAGTGGGGCATTGGGAATGGGGGAGCAGGGGAGGCAGGGGGAGATGAGGGGACAAGGAGACAAGGAGAAAACTTACAACCACTCTTTCCCAATGCCCAATGCCCCATTCCCTATGCCTCATCCCCAATTTCTGGAGATGCCGAGAAATAGTTATTAATCCAATTCAGTAAGGGCACTAATGACACGAGCATACAAGCAGAGTATACGTCGCCACCCCAACCATCATGGAGCCATTTAAAAGCCCCTTCTTGACCTGTGCCGTGAAAGAAAGTCAGTAAGGTATTACGAATAATATTGGCAGTAATACTAACGATGACAGCAATAGATAAAAACGATACAGTTGTCCGGCGTGAAGATAAGGCGCCTGTCCAATAAAGCAACATCAAGCCGACGTAGAGGGTAGTGAACAACATTTTTAGCCCTGCACAGTAGGGGGCAACTTCTACAATCCGTCCTCCCACGTAGAGATTTATCTCATCCACAGTTACTTCCATACCAAATTGATTCAGTATAAAGCCGGCGGTGCCAGCGATGAAGCTTTGCAGAGGCAAGGTATAGGGAGCAATCAGGTAGGGTACTGAAGTTGGGGTTGCTAAAAATATCAGTAGCAGGGGAAATGTTTGCGATCGCAAACCTGATATTCCCTTAAACCACAAGCACAACCCCGCTAATATAACAGGCAACGAAAGGTTAACCCACTCTGTAACACCGCTAAGATAAAAGACTCCTGCTAATAACAATAAAACACCGCCCAAAGGATGGATAGTATCTGGCAAACGTACCCACTGTTTCCGGTTCAGCCACACCAAATAACCAGCAAATGGTAAACCAATAATCCCGTGACTGAAATATTCGTGTTCTGTACTAATATTTTTGTGCAGCCAACCATCCAGCCAATGTAGCAATATAGGAGCATAAAGCAGCAGCAAAACGCCTAAAATGGCTAAATTTAACAAGCCTGACACGTTTCTGTTTCTAATCTGTTGCTGGAGTGCCATGATTTTAATTAATTATTGGGCATGGGGCATAGGGCATGGGGCATTGGACTAATGACCAATGACCAATGACTAATGACTAATGACTAATGACTAATGACTGCTGAGAATTTTTTGAGACTGCATTGGCGATCGCTGCTACAACTTCTTTGATTTGGCTACTGCTCAAACCAGGATACATAGGTAATGATAATATTTGTTTTGATAATTTTTCTGCTTGGGGAAAATCTCCAGGCTGATAACCTAAGTAGGTAAATGCTGGCTGGAGATGACAAGGAATTGGGTAATGAATACCAGTTTGAATTCCCGCTGCTGTTAGCTGTTCTTGGAGTTGCTGGCGTTCTATGGGGCAAGAATCATCAACTCTAATCACATAAAGATGATAGACGTGTCCTGCGCCACTTTGGTTTTCGATGGGGATAATGCCAGCAGTTGCCAAAGGTGCTAATTGCATATCATATTCTTGAGCAATAGTCAAGCGATCGCGATTCCACTCTGGCAAATATGGTAGTTTCTGGTGCAAGATAGCTGCTTGCAAGGTATCCAAACGGCTATTTGTACCTGGTTCAGTGTGAAAATATTTTTGGGATGCGCCATAATTTCGCAAGCGTGCCATCTTTTGGGCGATATCGGAATTTCGTGTCAGCAACATTCCCCCGTCTCCAAATGCTCCCAAATTTTTGCTGGGATAGAAACTAAAAGCTGCTGCTATTCCTACTGAACCAGCGTGATATCCGTCTCTTTGGGCGAGGTGTGCTTGTGCTGCATCTTCAAAAATTAGTATTTTGTAGGTATCAGCAAAGTTGAATAGATCGTTTGGTGATACCATTTGCCCATAGAGATGCACAGGAATAATTGCTTTAGTTTGAGGCGTAATTGCCTTTGCTGCTGCCTCTAAGTCAATTAAAGCTGTTTGGCGATCGCAATCTACTAGAATTGGCTTAGCACCAGCCCGTAAGACTCCAATCAACGTTGCTACAAAAGTATTTGCTGGTAAAATCACTTCATCCCCAGCACCAATATTACACGCTTGCAATCCCAAGGCGATCGCATCTGTTCCCGATGCCACACCAACTCCATATTCTGCCCCAGACACTGCCGCAAACACGGCTTCAAAATCTGAGAGTGCTTGCCCTAAAACAAAATCCCCTTGTTCCAAAACAGATTGGATGGCATTTTGCAATTGCGTTTGAATTGGTTCGTGTTGTAATTTCAAGTCTACAAAAGGAACTCTAATGGCCATTTTATTCACGATCGGTTGTCCTTAAATTCGCTATTTGTTTGTATTTATTTGTAGTTGATTACAAAATAAAATTAAACCAGAATTCAGAATTCAGAATTCAGAATTCAGCAATCTTTTTAGTGGGGGATTTAGACCCGCCACTTTCTTGTTGACCACCAAATTTTTAATATAGTAAGAGGTTTAATGTATTTGTAGGAACTATATTGTATTTTTTTGTGTAAATAACCCTCTCCAAACCAGAAAACATGAAGTTTTTGAAATTTGCAGAAAGTCTGTAGCTTCCTCAAAGCAGGGTGGGTTAGTTGAAAAATATTCAGATGCCAAGCCAAAAGACTCGATGTCAGTAGCTCGTTTGTGGAACCCAAAATACCTTGCTGGCTCTCCAACACAGTGCTTCAACTTTCTCAGATAAATTTTGAATTTTCAATTCGGCGAAGGGATACTAGCTGTTATCAGTAAAATTTGCAACCAAAAATTACATTATTTTAGCTGTTCTTAAGTAAAATTACGCTAAATATATTAACAGAAATTTTCCCTTCTGTACATCAAGAATCACAGACCCTTTATTGTATCCTTAAGGCTAGGTTACCCTGGCTGAATCAAAATCTAACGTAGTCTGATTGCAAAATTTGAAGTAATAGAGACTACACCAGCGATCGATAAAGAACATTCACTACCAGTAAATAGTAACTGGCACAGACTCCGTAGCCGACTTAATGGAAGAGGTAAAAAATTTTTGCCTCAAACTTGTTTGTCAGAGGCAAAATTAGGGAATGCTTAAAAATAGCAATTGATAACCCAGAAATAGGGCATATATCAATTTACAGTATCGAGAAATTATTAAGGTAGCAGTGGCAATGGTAGAGCCTGAAAACAAATTATTTGCCCTAAAGGATGGTTGGACTTCTCAGGAAACAAGAGAACAACAACGTCTTAAAGCTTTGTCAGATCTCGGTTTACGGCAACCAGAAACAATTCCGGTTTTTGAAGAAGCCACTCAAACTGCTGCCCACTTTTTGGAAGCACCAATTTCCATTTTGGGATTTGTGGATCAAGAACGCCACTGGTTTAAGTCAGCAGTGGGCTTATCTAGACTGGGACTAATGAATCATTTGGCACAAAGCCGCCAACTTTCACGCAGAGAATCTTTTTGCACCCAGGTAGTGGAGAACTTTCAAATATTTGTAATTAATGATACTCACAAACTTACAGATGCAGTATTGGCTAGCAGTAAGTTAGTGCAGGATTATGGTATACGTGCTTATTTGGGAGCGCCACTGATTGATGCTTCAGGACATTGTTTGGGTGCATTGGCGGTGATGGATTTAGTACCGCGCAGTTTTACAAACCGAGATATTGAGTTTTTGCAAATCATAGCTCGTTGGAGCATGAGTGAATTTGAGCGTAACCGACTCCTGCAAGGGAAACTCGAATCAAGCACTCCCCCAGCTCCTATATTTTTACTCAACGACGAACGTAACACTGAGATTAAAATCACGGCACCCAGTTTAGAAAGTGACTCTGTTTCTACTAAGCAACTGAAACTGCAACTTCTCGAACAGCTAACTCAGGAGTTACGCACACCCTTAACATCCGTACTTGGCATGGCAAGTGTTCTAGGACGTGAAATTTATGGGCCTTTGACGGGTAAACAGAGAGAATATTTGGAAATTATCCAACACAGTGGTCGGTACTTACTTTCCCTAGTCAACGAAATTACCGAACTAGGAGCGATCGATGACAACTCAAATGTGCTAAATCTAGCTCCTGTAGATATTGAAATGCTCTGTCAACAAGCTATTAATACTTTAGAAGAAGCAGCTAATCGCCGAGATCAAGATATTCGGTTGTCTATCGAACCGGGACGCAATCGCATTTGTCCTTTAGATAAAGACAAAGTGCGGCAAATCCTCTATCACCTGGTTTTTAGCGTGATTCAACTTTCGGCTACAGGTAGTGTTGTTCGGATTCACGTCTCTTATAAGGAAGATACCCTCAATGTTACTATTTGGGTTTCCCATCCTTGGCTGGGAGATGGGATCACTGAGGTTGATCCCTACTTCCGCCTCAATTCTTTATCATTACTGGAGCTGACAGGTGAAGTAGCAAGTTACAATTCTCGCAAACAAAGCCAGGAGCAACCAGATATTTCACCGGTAGCAGTGGACAAGTTAAAAAACTTGAGTGATTCTAACTCAAATTTATTTGCTCCTAATTCAGATATAAATTTAGCTAAAGGAAATGGAAGTCTTTCTCGTGAAAGCTTGGGTCTGTTGCTAAGTTGTCAATTGGCAGAGTTACATGCCGGACAAATTTTGGTTCAAGGTTCACCAGAATCAGGATATCGCTATGTACTTTCTTTGCCATTGCAACTAGTGACTTCCTCACAAGCAATTAACGATGTTTGATGCCAAGCAATGAGCATTCAGGACTAGAGATTGGGAAATAAATATTGCCAATCAATTCATTTTCGGTGAAATATATCAAGGGTTAATCAACAGCTAGGTTTTTTTAGTATTAGTTGAAATGTTTTGGAATTAAAGGTGAAACTGATGGCTGTGAATAAGAACGCCATCACTAATTTGTAATCTACGTTATTACCTTTTTATGGCTATACGCATTATGATCGATTCCAAGTTCTGCGTAGGCAGACTAATCGATCGCAATGTTTTTTATGAATTTAGTCTGGCAACGATTTACCTTATCATCTTTTCCGGTCAAAGAATATCTTGCTACCAGTTACGTACACCGTTCTCTGGTCGGACTATTGGGTTCTTGGCGGCAAACCAGCGTCTTAATACAGTGGGGAGATGCGATCGCAGCTGCTTTACTGTGTTCAGTATATGCCCTTGCACCTTTTAGTTCGAGTACGTTGATTGGTTTGTTGCTGGTAGCTTGTGCAGTATTCTGGCTGCTATTGACTTTATCTGATGAAGCAACAACAAATGTCTCGTCAGTCACTCCTATTCACCTGTTGGTATTGCTCTACTGGACAATTGCCGCAGTAGCAACAGCGCTATCACCAGTCAAAAAGGCAGCCCTTAATGATTTGGCAACCTTAAGCCTGTATTTGCTACTATTTGCCCTTTGTGCCAGGGTCTTGAGGTCGCCTCGCCTCCGGTCTTTGATTATTATCCTTTACCTGCACGTCTCGTTAATTGTCAGTGTATATGGTTTGCGCCAATGGTTTTTTGGAGCCACAGCACTAGCAACTTGGGTTGATCCAGAATCTCCTTTGTCTAAGACTACAAGGGTCTACAGTTATTTAGGCAATCCCAACTTGTTGGCTGGATACCTACTACCAGCAGTAATTTTTAGCTTAGTGGCAATTTTCGCATGGCAAAGCTGGCTCAAAAAAGCTTTATCATTAACGATGTTCTTTGTCAATACTGCTTGCTTAATTCTGACTTTTAGTCGTGGCGGTTGGATTGGACTCGTGGTGGGAATTTTAGCTGCGATGGCATTGCTAGTTTATTGGAAGAGCGTGGAAATGCCTCGTTTTTGGCGTACTTGGTCGCTACCGATTGTCTTAGGAAGCTTGATAGGGGCGTTGCTGCTAGCAGTGATATTTGTAGAGCCAGTGCGTCTGCGGGTATTTAGTATTTTTGCTGACCGCCAAGATAGCAGTAATAATTTTCGCCGAAATGTATGGGATGCTGTCTTCGAGATGATTGGCGATCGCCCCATTATCGGTATTGGTCCCGGTCACAACTCTTTTAATAAAGTTTACCCCCTCTACCAACGCCCTCGTTACACTGCTTTGAGTGCTTATTCGATTTTGTTGGAGGTGGCTGTAGAAACTGGCTTTGTTGGTTTAGCCTGTTTTCTCTGGCTAATAATTGTGACATTGAATGTAGCGTTTTTGCAAATGCGACGATTGCGACAACTCACAAATGTAGAGGGATTTTGGTTAATTGGAGCGATCGCTATTCTATTGGGTATGCTAGCTCACGGCACCGTAGATACTGTCTGGTATCGTCCTGAAGTCAATACCCTCTGGTGGCTAATAGTTGCCTTAATTGCTAGCTATTGGACACCTTTAGCTCAAAACCAGACAAATTCACCAGACCTCTTGCATAAATAAGTTTTTATCTCACGCAAAGGCGCAAAGGCGCAAAGAATAAGGTAAAAATAAGGACTTTTGCAAGAAGTCTACCGAACTCAGAATTGTCTGCAAACTAACACAAATAAATTGTCAGTTGTTATCAGGAAAACAACTGACAATTTTTGAATCCCAATCCAAAATCCAAAATCCAAAATCCTATTACTCCCTGTAGCTAGTAGCCCCAGGAGCATTGGGGTCGCGGTAACGGGCTGGTTCGTCGTCACGCTTTCTTCCAGCCAAACCAGCTAGACCGAATAAACCAATTAATCCCAACCAACCCCAATCAAAATCGTTGCGATCGTAAGTAGCCGTCCTGGGAGCAGTATTAACTCCAGGATCGGTAGTTGTTTGAGCTTGTGCAGATAGAGTTAAAGGCAAAACTCCCATACTCAAGCTGAGAACGCCAGCGCCAATAGCTGTAATGAAATTACTTTTCATAATTTTGAAAATCTCTCGTGCCATCCAAAGTTACTCACCAATGTATCGAGTCCGAACATTAGGAGAATCAATCTGCGGCTATAAAGTAAGGATTTTCACAACTCACGCTGTAGATATACAACATACCGGTCACAGTAATGGATTTATCACTCTGATGTGGTAGTTTGGCAAAACTGACTCTTAATAGTTTTTCATCGCCCGTTGCATGTCACGCTGGTCTTGGCGGCGTTTTAGGTCTTCTCGCTTATCATGCAACTTTTTACCCTTACCAAGGGCTATACTTACTTTTACCCAACCTCGTTTGAGATACATTTTCAAAGGGACTAAAGTCAAACCCTGCTGTTCTACTTTGCCAATTAGCTTGCGGAGTTCTTGGCGATTGAGCAACAATTTGCGTGTACGGCGTGGTTCATGATTAAAATATTGCCCACTAGCCGTATAAGGTGAAATATGGACATTAATTAACCATGCTTCACCATCCCGAAGCAAAGCATAGCCATCTTGGAGATTGACTTTACCGGCACGAATCGACTTCACCTCGGTTCCTGTCAACTGAATTCCAGCTTCGTAAGTTTCCAGAATTTCATATAAATAACGGGCTTGACGGTTGTCACTAATAACTTTGTAACCTTCGTTCTTGTCACTCATTGATAATTTATGTGCTTTAAATGTACCTAAAAAATTATTGGGATTGATTTATAAATTATAAGGTGTATTTTATAACCTCTATAAATGCTCAGATGTATATTACTAATTTAGCTTTTCTAAGTTGGTAATTAAAAATTTGATGGTAACTTTAAGTTACCTAGATTTTAGTCATTGGTCATCGGATATGGGTCATGGGGCATTAACATAACAGGACTGGGGATTAGGACAAATGACAAAGGGCAAAGTCTGAGCTTGCTTTTGGCGATCGCCTAGCTAAGCCGTATCCGCAAGCTTGTGGCTTTGCCATCCCGCAGGGTACATAACTTTGTAAGAGAGGACAAATGACTAATTTATTTATGAAATCAATATCAATTTACACAATGATGAGCATTCACTCTGAGTTATTAATGAGTTGTTACAAATTACAAAGCTGTCTATCCCTGGCAAGGATAGGGAGTCGAAGCTAAGTTACACTTCGTTAACCCTTCCTAAGGATTTAATACTTTCTTTATAAATCAACCCTGAGGCAGTCATTAGCTGGTAATCCTGTCATAGTATGAAACATAAGAACACTATTTTTACCTGTGTTCACTGACGGAGCTGTAAAAGCAAATTTCTAAGTAAAAAAATGCTAGGGGTGTACTGTCCATGCCCTTGAAGATCCTTGTAGTGGATGATGATCTGGGCACTCGTCTGTCTGTTAGTGACTATCTTGAACTGTCTGGCTACTCTGTAATTACGGCTAATGACGGTCAAGAAGCTTTGGTTATGGTGGATGAGTATCATCCTGATTTGATTGTTACGGATATCGTCATGCCACAGATGAACGGCTATGAACTAGTGCGCCGGGTGCGTCAACAACCAATGTTCCGTTTATTGCCTGTAATTTTATTAACAGCAAGAACTAAGACCCAAGAAAGAATTTTGGGCTACCAGTCAGGGTGCGATTTATACTTGCCCAAGCCTTTTGAACTGGAAGAGTTAGCAGCAGCAATCCGCAATCTTTTGGAGCGATCGCAAATTATTCAATCTGAGTACCGTTTTTCTCATAAAGATAGTTTGGACATTTCCCCCTCTACAAAAACGCTGGATGCTCATAATTCTCTGTCCACTCAAATTCAAAAATCTCACTTGCACTCATCTCTAACTCATAGAGAACAGGAAGTTTTAGAACTATTAACTCATGGTCTTTCTAATGCCGAAATGGGTCATCAGCTACATCTGAGTCCTCGAACAGTAGAAAAGTACGTTAGCAGTTTATTGAGAAAAACTTCAACTAGCAACCGAGCAGAATTAGTCCGTTTTGCAATTAAACATGGTCTAGTCGAATAAAAGTAAAAGTGAGGAGTTAAGAGTGAGGAGTGAGTAGTTCAAAAATTGACTCCTGAATTCTGACTCCTAACTTTTCACTTTAGATTATTGGTTTTTGGGTGGTAAGATAGGTGAGCAGACCTTCACAAGCATCAATTAGTAAATCAATCACCTGATTAAATCCCTCTTGCCCGCCATAATAGGGGTCTGGAACTTCTTTGAGGTTGTGTCTAGAGCAAAAATCGCACATCAAACGCACTTTGTGATGATACTGCCCAGTTGGGTCAAGAGTAAGAATATTCTCATAGTTCTCTCGATCCATCGCCAAAATTAAATCAAAGTCTTGAAAGTCTGATTTTTGAAATTGGCGTGCCCGACCACGCAGTTTAATTCCCAGCTTTGCACCAGCCGCAGCATTCATGCGTCTGTCAGGTGGGCTACCAATGTGATAACTAGATGTACCAGCAGAATCACAAACAATGTGTTCGCTCAAGTCAGCCTGCTCAATCAGATGATTCATAATATTTTCTGCCGATGGCGATCGGCAGATGTTACCTAAGCAGACAAACAAAAGTTTGTAAGGCATAAATATTTGTTGTCCTTTGTCAATAGTCATTTGTCCTTCGTCCTATATCATTTGTCCTCTTTTACAAAGTTGAGACAGTCCGTTGGCGGGGTTCCCCCGCTTAAAGGAACTGGCGTGAACCACTGCGTTGGACGGATCTCCCGGCTCCTTCAGTGGCGTCTGATCCAAGGAAGCCCTAGCTCAGATTTTTTGCTTTGTCAAAACTAATGACCAATGACCAATGACCAATGACCAATGACTAATGACCAATGACTATTGAAATCCAGGAAGCTCCAGTCCACTGGTTAAGTCTTCCATACGCTCCCGCATTGTGGTTGTGGACTTGTTGTAAGCTTCCTTCATTGCTGCTGTTACGAGATCGGAAAGTACTTCTGCACCTTCGGCTAAAGCATCTGGAGAAATTTCCACCCGCTTGGGTTCTTGGTTACCACTGACAATTACCTTGACCAGTCCACCGCCAGACTCTCCTTGAATTTCCATTTGCTCCAATTCTTCTTGGAGTCGCTTTGCGCCTTCTTGAACTTGCTGTGCTTTCTTAAAAGCTTCAGCTAATTCTTTCATTTTTCCCAAGCCAAAGCCAAATCCTTGTCCTTTACCTGTCATAATTAGTTTTACGCGTGTGCGTTGAATAACAAATCAAATTCAATTATAGATGCGGTAAGTAATTTGCCTCTTTTTTTACCAATAATTAATGCATTCGGAAATAGGGAGTAGGGAGTAGTGAGTGGGGAATAGGGAGTTTGGGAGGGGTGGAGTAAAATTTTCTCCCCATCTCCTTATCCTCCCCATTCCCTATTCCCCATTCCCCACTCCCCATTTCTACCCACAAGCAGCTTGAAACTCTCCGAGCATTTTGACTTCTGGCTCTAACCGAATAGACCAACGTTCTTGTACTTGATGTTGGATGTGGCGAATCAGACAGAAGATATCACTAGCTTTTGCCCCACCACGGTTAACGATGAAGTTAGCATGGAGTTGTGCTACTTGCGCTCCACCAATTTGGTAGCCTTTGAGACCTGTTTGTTCAATTAACCAGCCAGCGCTGTAAGGTTTAGGATTGCGGAACACACTGCCACAACTGGGGAAGTTATATGGTTGAGTGCTTAGGCGATGCTTTTTGTGTTCCTTGGTGATTGCCACAACTTGTGCTGGATCTGCACCTGGTGTGAGCTGTAAGGTGGCTTGGGTGACTATGCGATCGCCACCTTGCAATAATGAAGTCCGGTAGCTATAACCTAGTTGATTGGGGGTAAGAGTTTCCAGCGTTCCATCGGGTGAAAGAACCTGGGCGCTAACTAACATATCTGCGATACAGCTATTATGTGCCCCTGCATTCATCACCACAGCGCCTCCGACTGTGCCAGGAATGCCAACAGCCCACTCTAATCCTTGCCATCCCAATGATGCGGCTTCCCATGCTAAGCTGGGAATTGATTCTCCAGCCGCAACGGTTAATTGCCCTGTTTGTGGGTCAAAGTGGCTGAAGCGGAGATGACGAGTGGCAATCACTAAGCCTGATATACCCCCATCGCTCACCAGCAAATTAGAACCCGCTCCCAGTGTTGTCACTCTTAAATCGCGTTCTTTTGCGTATTTAAGACTTGCTTGCAGTGCTTCTAAATTTCGAGGGGCAACGAACCATTGGGCTGCTCCCCCAACTCTATAGGAAGTAAATGCTGACAAGAAAGCCTGGGACTTGATCGCACAATCAGTATTGGGTAAGTAAATTACCTCGTTCTCCACCGAATTAGCTGTTTGTTGTTTCTTTGTATTCAAAGCAGAAGCTGTGCAGACGTTTCCTACTGCCTGGGAAATGGTCATTTTTACTTTTTATTGGTAATTTTTTTACATTTATTTACCGTAAAACTACGGTATTAGACTTAACATCAAACCGTTACGAAAGGGGCGCTTTGGTCAGAAATGGAACTTTGCAAAGCCCCCACTTAGGATGTGGCTTTAGCAGGCTCACGGAGTGTTGCAATGATTTCAGGAATGACTTGATTTAAATTCCCAGCGCCCAAAAACAGCGCCAAGTCTCCTGGACGCAGTGTTTGTAGCAGGAATTCGCCTACTGAGGATAAAGTTGGTTGATAAACTACCTGGGAATGTTGCTTGGCAATTTCCCCTGTGAGATGCTCACCACTGATTTGCCCTAAATTGGGTTCGCCTGCACTGTAAATATCGGTCAGCACGACCAAATCAGCATGGCTAAAAGACTGGGAAAATTCTTCTAAAAAGGTAAGTGTACGGCTATAGCGATGGGGTTGGAAGATGGCAACCACTCTTTGTCCTGGTCTTGCCTGTAAACGTGCGGCGGCGAGAGTAGCGCGAATCTCGCTGGGATGATGAGCATAGTCATCAATGAAGGTAATACCATCGACTTCACCCCGGAATTCAAAGCGGCGTCTTGCTCCTTCAAAGGTGGCGATTCCTTTGGCAATTTCTCCAAATTCTAAGCCCAAGGCACGACCAACAGCCACTGCTGCTAAGGCATTACTAAGATTGTGCCGACTCAGCAGGCGCAAGTTCAGGACGCCCAAGGCTTTGCCTCTTTCCCAAACTAAAGCTGTGGTGCCATCTGCACGATAGTCAATATTAGTAACGGTGTAGTCAGCGTCAGTATCTGAGTGTAAGCTGTAAGTGATTGTTGGTTGCAAGCGATCGCGCACTGTAGCACAGTCAATGCTACCTATCAAAGTTTTGCAACCTTTGGCAAATGTCTGGAAGATGTCAACTACTTCTTCTAATGTATCGTAGTGGTCAGGATGATCGAGTTCAATATTGGTAATGATGCCAATTTCTGGAGCGTGTTTTACTAGAGAACCATCTGATTCATCTGCTTCGGCTACCAAATATTGGCTTTCTCCCAGTCGAGCATTGCCAGACCAAGCATTGACTTCGCCACCTACTAAAATCGTTGGGTCTAGACCTGCTTGTAGTAGCATATAACCAATCATGCTACTGGTTGTGGTTTTGCCGTGGGTTCCTGCGACTGCAATACTATAGTAATCAGCAATCAGCGCTGCCAGTACATCTGAACGATGTAAAATCGGACAACCTAATTCAAGAGCTGCTTTGTATTCTAAATTATTCGTGTTAATTGCTGTTGAACAAATGACTTGAGGCAGTTTTGAGTTAGTAGCAGCAGCTAATTTTTCTGGTGAATTTAATGCTACGACCTTAGTCAATTCCTGAGGTCGAAAGAATTCGAGATTACTTGCCTCTTGTTTACCAAAAATATGAGCGCCGATAGATTCCAATTTGTGCGTAATGTGGTTCGGACGTAGATCCGAACCTGATACTGGAAATTGACGCTTAGCGAGAACGTATGCCAGAGCAGACATACCTATACCGCCGATGCCAATGAAATGAAATGGTCTACCACTAAAATCTACAGAATTACTCATTTATTGCTCCTCTTACACCACACCACACCATAAATCACAAATGACACGCGTATCATAACAGGAATTTGATATTTACCATAATTACTCCTGTGTTATGTTCATGCCTGACGCTCGGATGATTTTTCTGCTCTGGTTTTGCGAGTTCAGAATGATTTTACCTTGGTTGGAGGTTTTTGCTATTTCTGAACTGTTTTTAAGATTATTCGCAAAATTTTGGCCGCATCGGGACAGAAATTCTTGTAATGACAAATACATATTTTTAGCTACCTTGCTGTAGTTGACTACGATAGTACATAGTTAGTGAAACTGATTTTAAATTGCATCAAGTCTACGCGAGAATTGAGTACAATAGTACATTGGTAATGAAACTATTTTTCAATTGCATAAAACCCAGGCGTAACTGGATGCAGCAACTAGCAATTTTTGGTGGCACATTCGATCCAATTCATTGGGGACACCTGCTCGTAGCCGAGACAGCTTTGCATCAAGTATCCCTTGAAAAGGTAATTTGGGTGCCATCTTTAAATCCTCCTCATAAAGAAGCAGCTTTGTTTGAGCATCGTGTAGAAATGCTGCAATTAGCTACAAAAGATAACCCAGGGTTTACTGTCTCACTAGTGGAGGGAAAACCCTCTGGGACTTCCTATGCCATTAACACCCTGATGGACTTATCTGCTTGTTACCCAAATACTCGCTGGTACTGGATTGTGGGCTTGGATACTTTCCAAACCTTACCTCATTGGTATCGTGGACGCGAACTAGCACAAATGTGTAATTGGTTAATCGCACCCCGACTGCTAGGTGGTGAGACTATAACTCAAAGCGAGTTAATCTGCAAGCAAGTCCAGGAACAATTAAGCAAACACTCGAATACCATTGATTGGCAATTCCTGGATATACCTTTAGTAGGAGTTTCGTCAAGTCTAATTCGGAAATTTTGCCGCGAACGCCAGTCAATTCGTTATCTAGTCCCAGAGTCCGTAAGATCGTATATTGCGAACAATAATCTTTACTCCAAATAAATCTGAATAAATTATGTGTTTTTTTATTGATCTAACACTTTATGGTTATAAGTGATCCCCCCCTTTGCGATATGATTGGGGTCAACGATATCAACATATAGGCATATATACAGAGGGCAAGACACTGTGATTAGAGTTGCAATCAACGGTTTCGGGCGTATTGGACGTAACTTTGCGCGTTGCTGGGTGGGTAGAGAGAATAGCAAGATAGACCTTGTAGCCATCAATGACACATCAGACCCTAGAACCAATGCTCACCTGCTGAGGTACGACTCAATGCTAGGGAAGTTAAAGGGTGTTGACATTACTGCCGATGATAACTCCATCATCATTAACGGTAAAACCGTTAAGTGCGTATCCGATCGCAATCCAGAAAACTTGCCCTGGAAAGATTGGGGAATTGACCTAATTATCGAAGCAACAGGGGTATTTACCAGCAAAGAAGGAGCGCTCAAGCATGTGAATGCTGGAGCCAAGAAAGTTCTGATCACCGCTCCTGGTAAAAATGAGGATGGCACCTTTGTGGTTGGCGTGAATCATCATGACTATGACCACAACGTACACCACATTATCAGTAACGCTAGCTGTACTACCAACTGCTTGGCGCCAATCGCCAAGGTGTTGAATGATAAGTTCGGCATCATCAAAGGTACGATGACCACCACCCACAGCTATACAGGTGACCAGCGCTTACTAGACGCTTCTCACCGAGATTTGCGACGGGCGAGAGCCGCAGCCATCAACATTGTACCCACCTCTACTGGTGCAGCAAAAGCAGTGGCGCTGGTTATCCCAGATTTGAAAGGCAAGCTGAATGGCGTTGCCTTGCGTGTACCTACCCCGAACGTTTCAATGGTAGATTTCGTAGTTCAAGTTGAGAAGCGTACTATTACTGAAGAAGTTAACCAAGCTCTCAAAGATGCCTCTGAAGGTCCACTCAAAGGCATTTTGGACTACAGCGAACTAGAACTGGTATCGTCTGATTATCAAGGTACTGACGCATCATCAATTGTTGATGCTAGCTTAACTTTAGTTATGGGCAATGACCTAGTAAAAGTTATGGCTTGGTATGACAACGAGTGGGGCTACAGCCAACGAGTCTTGGATTTGGCGGAATTGGTAGCTGAGAAGTGGCAATAAATTTAGTCATTAGTCATTAGTCATTAGTCATTAGTTTTGGGCAAATGACAAAGGACAAAAGACAAATGACTAATCACCAAAATGTTGAAATCCCTGGCTAAGACTGAGAACTTGGTCGGGGAATTTTTTTTGGTCGTCGTGTAATAGTATTGTTGTACCTGCTGTAATTCTGCCGACGATCGCAGCACCTTCACCAAGATATTCTACTAAAGCTGATGCTGGCTCTTGTGCTAAGCACAACACTAATTCAAAGTCTTCGCCACCATATAGAGCATATTCCAGGGCTTGCTCTGGTGTCAGCCAATGGTTAAAAGCTGTTGGTAAGGAAATTTGTCTCAGTTCTAACACCGCACCAACGCTGCTGGCACGACAAATTTGGATTACAGCATCTGCTAAACCGTCGCTGCTATCCATACCAGCAATGGGCATGGGGCATGGGGCATTGGGCATTGGGGATGCTAAGATTTTTTTGAGGATGGATAAGACATCTAATCGTGGCTGGGGACGCTGATGTGCGAGGATTAGAGCCGTCTTTTGTGCGTCGTTGAGGTTTTGTCCTAATTCGGGATGCAAGAGCAATTCTAAGCCCGCGTGGGAGGCTCCATGAACACCTGTAACGACGATCGCATCTCCCACAACAGCAGCAGAACGGCGGATAATTCGATTGGGGTGAACTTGACCAAAAGCGGTAATTGCCAAAGTAGTCACAGGCGATCGCACCACATCACCCCCGACAATTGGGGTATTGTATTTTTGCAGGCATTCTGTCATTCCCTGGTATAGCCTTTCGACCCAATTCACGCTCAAATCCCCAGGAAGTCCGAGTCCGACAGTGATACCCAATGGGGAAGCACCCATCGCTGCCAAATCTGACAAGTTAGCAGCCGCCGCACGCCAACCTGCATCTTCTGGGGAAGTGGTGAGGTTACTAAAATGCACACCATCAACCAGCACATCTGTTGTGACGACTAAAGATTGCTCTGGTGCTGCCACCAATACTGCTGCATCATCGCCAATAATTTCTGGGGGACAAAAACGTTGTAATTTTGCTAGAAGACCTTGTTCGCCAATATCTTTGACTTTAGTCATTAGTCATTAGTCATTAGTCATTAGTCATTAGTCATTAGTCATTTCTCCCCCTGCCTCCCCCACTCCCCCACTCCCTACTCCCCACTCCCCCAAGTTACGATAAAGTTATCGTCTAGGGGGATGTTGGAATGGTCTCTACACCAGTAACAAAGCTCACATTTGAAGAGTACTTAACTTATGATGATGGCAGTGGTTTTCACTACGAGCTAGTAGATGGCAGGCTGGAATTAATGAATCCCCCTACAATTCAACATTTCTTGATTGTCGCTTTTTTAGATACCGCATTCATAGCAGAAATTCAGCGCTTGAGTTTACCTTGGTTAACTTTTCGGGAAACTGGGACGAGGACGGGGAAAAATAAGTCTAGGTTAACTGACTTGTCTGTGGTGACGCACGAGCAAGCAAGAGAATTGATCGATGCATCAGCAGTCTTTGAATCACCACCATTACTAATTGTAGAGGTAGTCAATCCAGATTCTATCAAGCGGGACTATCGTTATAAGCGATCTGAATATGCAGCAGTTGAAGTGCCAGAATATTGGATTGTAGACCCACTAAAAGAAAAGATTTCAGTGCTGTGGCTGGAAGAAGGATTTTACGAAGAGACGGTGTTTAGTGGCGACCAGCAAATTGGATCGCGGACTTTTCCAGAAATGGCGATCGCAGTTAATCGGATATTTACCGCTGGGAATCTCAGTTAGGGGAGTGGGCATTGGGCATGGGGTATTGGGTATGAGGTATGGGGCATGGGGCATGGGGCATTGGGCATTGGTTATTAATTCTTATCCCTCACTCTCCCATCTCCCTCATCTCCCAGTCCCCAGCCGCTCATCCTTCCTAAGCTGCTTGGGCTACAACCAGATTTTCTATGCCTTTAACTACTGTTGCAGATTCAATTTTGTCACCTGCCTTGAGTTTATCCAAAACTTCTTTGCCTTCAGTGAGATAGCCAAAAACGGCATAACGACCATCCAATAGGTTGCGTCCGGCGGGAGTAAGTTCTGGTTCAAACAGAAAGAAGAAAAATTGCGAAGAACCTCCATTCACTTCACTTTCGGGACGAGCCATAACTACTGCGCCAAAAGCAGAAAAAGGCAGAACTGGCATATCAATGTAACGACCAGCTTCTTCTAGGGTAATGCCATAGGTAGGCTCCTTGTCACCTTGAACCAAGACTTCTAAAGGAATGGAGCGGTATTTGCCTGTGCTTGGGTCAATGAAACCCACTTCTTTTCCAACGGGATCTCCAGTTTGCAGAAAGTAAGATTCTTCAGAACGGCTAAATTCTAAGCCATTATAAAAACCTCTCTGCACTAAATCTACAAAATTACCAGCAGTAATAGGAGCGCTGTAACCATCCACTACAAGGGTAAGGTCGCCTTTGTTGGTTTTTAATTCCACGGTGGCACGACCTTTAAGTTGTGGGAGGTTACTATACTCAGCAGGGACTTCAAAGGGAAATTCCTTCACCATTGACTCTTCTAGCTGAGTGATGAGATTCAACAGTTTAGTTCTCTGTTGCAAAATTTCTTGTTTATCTTTGCTGTTTGCCAATTCTTGGAGGTTAGCCACGCCAGATTTCAACTCGTTAATCCAAGCTTCTGCTTGGGGTTGGCGTTCTTCGATAACACTTGCTAGGATTTGGGAGGGTTTATCGAGAATGCGGGATGCTTGGCTGATGTCTTTGGAAACGGCACCCCAGCGTCGATTTGCCCGCAGTTGGGCAGAAATGTCCTCTAAACTGGCTTGTAGTTGCCGCACAGGTTTGTTATCTATCGGGAGTGCATACCGCAACAAAGCATTACCGTCGGTAATTGCGTTGCCAGCTGGCAGCGCGGCGCTACTAGAGGGAGTCCACCCAGCTGTAGTTATGCCTAAAAATATTGTTACCAGCAGTATTGCCATTAGGCTGTTCTTCAGCCAGGATTTTAATAAGTTAAGCATGGAATAACTCAAATGCAGCATTGATATTGTTAACTGGACGTAACCCATCAATAATCTTCCCACAGTAGGAGTGCCCAGTGCTAAGTACTGAGTTATGAGTGAAAAAATGGGGGAGTGGGGAGTGGGGATGAGGGAGCAGGGGGAGCAGGGGAGGCAGGGGAGGCAGGGGGAGAAAGAATAATCAATGCCCCATGCCCCATGCCCAATGCCCAATGCCCCATGCCCAATGACTAAATAGCTAATTACTCCGCTTGAAGGGTACAATAAATGCCGATTGTCTTCCAAAATTTGAAAGTTTCATGATCTCCAGCAACGACTTTCGACCTGGTGTCTCAATTGTATTAGATGGATCTGTATGGCGAGTGGTGGAATTCCTCCACGTTAAGCCAGGGAAAGGCTCTGCCTTTGTACGAACCAAACTGAAAAATGTTCAGAATGGGAGTGTGGTGGAAAAAACCTTCCGGGCAGGGGAAACAGTACCCCAAGCTACTTTAGAAAAAAGTACGATGCAGCATACCTATAAAGAAGGCGATGAGTTTGTCTTTATGGATATGGAAACCTATGAAGAAGGCAGATTGAGTGCAGCACAAATTGGCGATCGCGTAAAATACCTCAAGGAAGGTATGGAAGCTAACGTCATTCGTTGGGGTGAACAAGTTCTAGAAGTGGAACTGCCCAACTCTGTAGTTCTAGAAGTTGTGCAAACAGATCCCGGTGTAAAAGGTGACACTGCAACAGGTGGTACTAAACCAGCTACTCTTGAAACTGGTGCAACTGTGATGGTTCCCTTGTTTATTTCCCAAGGTGAACGCATCAAAATTGATACCCGTGATGATAAATATTTAGGCAGGGAATAAGTTTGGATTTCGATCTCAAACAATCCCGATTTAAATCCCTACTTAGGGATTAAATCCCTGCCACACTTAAAAATGCTAATTTACGGATAGGTCGAGGTAATAAAAACTGTGCCATTGGACTTTAATGAAATCCGCCAGCTACTGGCAACTATTGCACAAACTGACATTGCAGAAGTCACGCTTAAAAGTGATGACTTTGAACTAACAGTACGTAAGGCTGTGAGCATCAGCAATCATATGTTGTCGGTAGGTCAAGCGACCTTAGGCGGTGTGGTAGGTTCGGGCTTATCATCTGGTTTACCTAATCAGGTGACTACAAGTCAGGTAACAGAAGTAGGGACAGGTCGCCTGTTTGAGAATGCTGCAACTGGAACACAATTGCAGTTGTCAGTAAATACCCCCTCAACCATTGACCAGAGATTAGTAGAAGTGCCTTCTCCGATGGTGGGAACATTTTATCGCGCTCCTGCACCAGGTGAAGCACCATTTGTAGAAGTGGGCGATCGCGTCCGCAAGGGTCAAACAGTCTGTATCATTGAGGCCATGAAGCTGATGAATGAAATCGAAGCCGAAGTTTCTGGGCAAGTGATGGAAATTCTCCTGCAAAATGGCGATCCAGTAGAATATGGTCAACCTTTGATGCGAATTAACCCTGATTAAGTATTAATCTATATATGAAGTGAGTTGTCGTTAAAACTTTCAATCCTTACGGGTTAATCCTGATGAAACAAACGTTGCCTTTACCACCAGAAGTGGTGCAACAAGTAGCTGAATACTTCGGCCTGTTAAGTGAGCCAATGCGCCTGCGGCTGCTACACTTACTGCGGGATGAAGAAAAATGCGTGCAAGAGTTGGTAGAGGCAACACAGACTTCTCAGGCAAATGTGTCCAAACACCTGAAGGTAATGTGGCAAGCAGGAATCCTTAGCCGCCGCAGTGAAGGAACTTGCGCCTATTATAGAGTAGAAGATCAAATGATTTTTGAGTTGTGTAATCGGGTTTGCGATCGCCTCGCCACAAGGTTAGAACAGCAAGCCCGTAATTTTCGTGTCTTGAACACCAAACGGTAGGTCAGTTGTCATTTGTCATTTGTCCTTTGTCCTTTGTCTAAAACTAATGACTAATGACTAATGACCAATGACTAATGACTAAAGTGGATAGTTTTTATCAAAGCTTTCACGAGTTAGCGGTTGTTGTAACTCTACACCCTCACCGCCCAAAACATCCAAAGGTTTACCGTTCACGTCAATGTACACTTTGGCTTTTGGATTTAAAGTGGTCGCAGTATAAACAACTTGTCCCACGCGACCGATCATTGAGGCGCTACCGCCACCGCTGGTAAATTCTTCAGATAAATTAACGCGAACTTCATCGTTATCGGCTTTTAGCCCCAATAATTTGGTTCCCTTGGGGATAGTTGTAGAATCTGTTCCTTCTGTTGGCCCTGCTAACAAGCTTTGTAAAGCTGTTTCTAAAACTTGGTTGGGTCTTACAGCAGTTGCTCTAGCGACTCTTACAGGCTGGGGAACCAAAGCAATATTTTTATCGTTTGGTCTAAGCCAATAAACGTTAGCAGTTTGCTCATTAGCTGGCTGCCTAGTTGATGGCTGTACTGGCTGGTCGATACCTTGAGAAGGTTTCGTTGGTGTGGGAGGATTATTAGATTGTGCAGTTAACCAAGCCACGCCGCCACCTACCGCTACAACTGCTGCTGCCACAGATGCAATTACACCTGAAGAAATACGATTAGATCCTTGTTGGTCTTTCATGTTCAAAACCTTCCTGACTGAGGGCTGAGATGGTAGTTATGTGAGGAGCAGCCTGGTTAAAGACGATACTTATAAGTGGAGAGTTTCCTACAACTTAGAGGAGGTTCGATGCTTCAAAATCCGATTATTTTTAATCCTGCAAGTCCCTAATTCAATTTTAGAGTTTGCGCTTCTAGTCCGTCACCGTCCAATTATGTAAATTTTGGGGAATGGGGAGTGGGGAGATGGGGAAGATGAGGGGGATGAGGGAGAGGGGGAAGTGTGGCGAGATTATGAAAAAGCTTCCTATTCCTCGCACACTCACAATACCCTTTTTGGCCAATGCCCTATTCCCTACTCCCTATTCCCTCATTAACCCACTGTTTAAGTGTTGTTGTCACTTCATCAATGGCGATTTCTTGGGATTTACGAGTCGCTCTTTCTACAACTTCGACTTTGCCATTAGCGATCGCCCTTCCGGTTACAATCCTATAAGGTATGCCAATCAAGTCAGCATCTTTAAATTTCACTCCCGCACGTTCATCGCGGTCATCTAGTAGGGTTTCAATTCCCGCTTGATTGAGTTGTTTGTAAAGTTTTTCGGCGATTTCGACTTGTTGAGCATCATTAATGTTGGGAATTGTGACGATCGCGTGATAAGGTGCGATCGCTACTGGCCAAATAATCCCATCTTTATCGTAAGATTGCTCTACGGCGGCTTGGGCTAAACGCGATACACCTACACCAAAACAACCCATAAATAGCGGCTTTTCTTCACCCTGTTCATTGGTATAAGTTGCTCCCATCGCTTGGGAATATTTAGTGCCTAATTGGAATATGTGACCTGCTTCAATTCCCCTGGCGCTTTGTAAGAGTTGTTCTGGGTTGTGGACGGCGCGATCGCCTGGTCTAGCTTTACGAACATCTACTTCATAACAGTCAGTTAGACTAAATTGCTCGCCCCAATTAGCACCAACTACGTGATATCCAACTTCATTCCCGCCTGTGACAAAGTTCTTTAAGTCAACAACTGTTTTATCATAATACCGCAGAAATTTAGGATTTGGATACTGTAATTTCAATTGTCTCGTTTTTTCAAGTGCCTTCAACAGGGTCTTAATTTGAGGAGAATGAGACTTAGTATTAGACTCATTAAATTTTTTCTCAATTGCTTTTCTTACATCGGGCAAGCTATACGATGAAGACAATGGTAAATCTTGAAGAATCTCATTAATTTCATCCAGATTTAATTCCAGTTTTTCTTGCAGTTCTTGCCTTGTAAATAATGTACGATTAGCAATATAATCGTTAGCTAAATCAGGAGCAATATAACCAAGAGGTAAAGGTTTAGTTGCCCAAATATTCTGATCGCTTGTATCAGAAATAGTTAAAGATAAAACTGTTGAAGTACGACCATACTGATCTTCTACTTTTGCTAATTCATTAAGAAGTTTAACTTCATTAATTTCTTGATCGCCACGAATACTCACTAGAACGAGTAAAACATTATCGTTAGCATAAACGACCTTGTACAGAACGTTTTTCACCACTTGGGTGGGAGAACATTTGAGGAATTTCGAGACTGTTTCAATGGTCTCTGTTCCAGGTGTATCGCGTTTCTCGTAGGTTGTAAACCGTGAGGTTTCGGCGTCAATTGGTAAAGAAACAGCCTTTTCTACGTTAGCGGCGTATTTACCATCCTCAGTGTAGAGAACTTCGTCTTCACCAGCTTCCGCCAAAATCATAAATTCTGTGGAACCAGAACCACCAATTGCACCAGAATCAGCTTCCACTGCCCGAAAAGCTAAACCAGAACGCCGCAGCATATTGCTGTAGGCTTGATACATATCCTGGTAAGTTTTTTTGAGGCTAGCTTCATCGACGTGGAAAGAGTAGCCGTCTTTCATGATAAATTCGCGTCCGCGCATCAAACCAAAGCGGGGACGAATTTCATCGCGGAATTTGGTTTGAATTTGGTAGAGATGCAGAGGTAGCTGGCGATAGGAACGAATCATATCACGAGCGATCGCTGTGATTACTTCTTCATGAGTTGGGCCTAATCCTAATTGTTGATCGCGGCGGTCAATGAGGGAAAACATGATTCCCTCAGCTTTGGTGTAAGTATCCCAACGTCCCGATTCCTTCCATAAATCAGCAGGTTGTAATTGCGGTAAAAGACATTCTTGGGCGCCTGTAGCGTTCATTTCTTCGCGCACAATTTGGGAAACCTTTTGCAGTACCCGCCACATCAGCGGGAGATAAGCATAGACACCACTACCGATGCGACGAATGTAACCTGCACGGAGTAATAATTTATGGCTGGGAATCTCAGCATCAGCTGGATCGTCCCGCAGTGTAACGAATAACATTTGTGATAGTCGCATCGTTTAATCCCTTTGCAGAATCTCTAATTTGTTTATAAACCACCTGGCGATTATAAATCGCGGCCACACA
This sequence comes from Desmonostoc geniculatum HA4340-LM1, assembly GCA_019359545.1. GTDB lineage: Bacteria > Cyanobacteriota > Cyanobacteriia > Cyanobacteriales > Nostocaceae > Nostoc > Nostoc geniculatum. Next base: position 72,102 of record JAHHHB010000024.1, read on the forward strand.
GACTCTTGTCCGCCTTGTGGGGACTAAAAAGGTATCCTAGTTTTTGAACCTGTGTGGTGCGCGGATTTCAAGCAGAATCTTACAGCCGTTAAGATATGGCATGATATAATTTTTCCAACTATTTAGTCTAGGTCTAGGTTATGAGTCCTTTGACATTAAAACTAGACACCGTTGACTTAAGTGACGAACAATTTTATCACTTATGTCAAAATAACCGCGAATTAAAATTTGAACGCACTACCAAGGGAGAATTAATCATCATGTCTCCCGTTGGAGGTGAAAGCGGGAATCGAGAAGCAGATTTAATTATTGATCTGGGAATCTGGAATCGGCAAACTGGCCTTGGTTTTACCTTCAGTTCTTCTACTATATTCAAATTACCCAATGGTGCTGACCTTTCCCCAGATGCCGCTTGGATTAAACGAGAACGTTGGCAAGCACTTACACCTGAACAAAGACGCAAATTTTCCCCCATTGCACCCGATTTTGTCATTGAATTAAGGTCAGCAACAGATGATTTGGAAATGTTGCGTTGCAAAATGCAAGAATATATGGATGCAGGGGTGCAATTGGCATGGTTGATAAATCCCCAACAGCAGCAAGTGGAAATTTATCGCCAAAAACAAGATGTGGAAGTGCAAAATCTGCCCACACAATTATCGGGTGAAGATGTATTGCCAGGATTTAGCTTGAGTCTTTCTTGTTATCATTGACTCTCACCGGGCTAAAGCCACGGTGATTCAAACTGATGCTACGAACGAGGCTAAAGCCATCGTTCTCCGCTTTTTACAGTTATTCTTCCAGAGAAGAACTCTCTGTGGGACAGTCAAAA
>JAHHHB010000025.1 GCA_019359545.1 Desmonostoc geniculatum HA4340-LM1
GTGCCTTGCTTCCCACATTCTCACATTTAAAGTGGATGTTTGAGTGGTTTATCCGAAACACTACCTTTGATTTTATGTCTCTCCAGATGTACGGAGTTTTTTCAGAAATCAAATCATAGTCCTATATCAGATAATTGCTCATCAATTGATGATTAAAGCTGGGAACTTTGCATCACTACAGTTCCAGTGGGATGAGAGATATTTGGGTTTGTCTCCAGCGTCACAATTAACCCAGAAAATTGTGGGTGAGAAAATTCTTGGTACATTTGAGGAGTGAATGGTAATTCCAAGGAAGCAGTTCCCCAAGAATAAGGCTTGACTTCACCACAGGGTAACTTTTCGTTGGCAACAATTGTCCATAAGAAATAGACATGACCAGGGGGTGGGGCGGGAAGATTTTGGAAAACCATTACTGCCTTTTGTTGTTCGGGATTGATGACTATACTTCCGGAACTGTTATTGCTCGATCTGACTGATTTAAAGGTAAACAATCGTGTTTGGGAATTTTGGAGTAGGCTTTTAACGGCTTGGGCTTGAGCAAAATCCTGCTGTAAACCCTGGTTTTCTGCGGTGACAACGCTGAGATTTTGACGTAGCCGATAGTTATCAACCCCTAAAATTGCCATAAACAGTGCGGCGATGCTACCAGCAATTGTTATCCATCGTCGTGGCATTTGCTTAACCACAGGAGTCTGTGTAGTTGAGTTTTCAGCTTGTGCCAAAATTTTGGGCAGTAAATGAGCTGGTGCTTCTACATCTGTAAAGCCATCTAGCACTTGTCGCAGAACTTCCTGTAAATCCTCAACTTCGCTAATCAGTTCTGGATGTTTATCAAGTAACAACCTAAACTCGTGGGCTTCTTCTGGGGTGAGATTATCCACGACAAAGCCCGCCGCTAAGTTTTTGATATGTTCAGGATCGAAAGATTTATTCATACATTGATAAATCAGAATCTAGTAAGATGCGCTTGAGCTTTAGTAATCCTTGACGGGTGCAGGTTTTGACTGTACCCAGAGGTATATCAATTTGTTTTGCAATTTCTGAGTGACTTAATCCTTGGTTGTAAGCCAGTTCGATTACTTGGCGTTGCTTTTCGGGTAGTTGTGCTAAAGCGTTGTGAATTCGTCCAGATCGCTCGGCAAAACTGGCCTGTTCAATAGGTGTTGGTTCTGGTGTTATTTCATTACTCATCGTTCCCACTTTTTCCACAAGTTTGAGTTGTCTAGTCCGAGTGCGAATTTTGTCGATTGCACGCGATCGCGCGATCGTCACCAAATAGCGTACAAAATAGCGACAATCAGGATTACTAGATGCTTTGCGCCACAGCGTCAGAAAAATTTCTTGAGTCAAGTCTTCGGCTTCTTGAGAGTCAGCTAAAATTTTCAGAGCTAATCCATAAACTAAGCGACCATGACGATTGAACAAAACGCTTAATGCCGCAGAATCACCATTTTTAAGTGCCACAAATAAAGCTTCATCTGTAGCATCCTGAAAATCTCTCGTATTTGATTGGGGAAGTTTAGGCTCCATACTGTTGCAAAAACAGGTTTAAACCCATAAAGGAGCAAATTAAGGATATACTTTTTTTCATCACCTCTCTCCCAAACTCAACTCAGTAACTCTTTCCTCAAGACAATGCCATCTATTTTGATGACGACTGGCAAAGCAAATTGGATTGGATGCTTGATTGAGATATGTGTCAAAGGGCGATCGCTCTAAATTTTCGATCTTAAAAAATCATTTTAAATCCAATCCTGATTTCCAGTCGTCTTATAAACAGATGCGCCACAATTGACCACTCCAGTATCAGTCTCAGGTCGGCATTGTGGCAGCATATGGCAAATTAAACATTTTCAGTCTGAGAAGAGGAAGAATTTTATGAACAAACATGCGAACTTCTTGCTCAAAGTTTGTTTGAGTAGCTTGGTTTTTACGGCATCGATGGTAACAATCAACTCAGCTAGTATTTCTGCAACTGAAACACAATCATCAATTACTAAGTCTGCTCATAAAAATGCCTGTGCAGGTAAAAATCCCTGCGCTGCGAAAGCCAATTCTGTAGGCGGGCCGTTAGCTAAAGAACTTCAGGGTAAACCAGTCGTGGTGGATGTGTTTGCGACTTGGTGTCCTGGCTGTAAGAATATTGCCCCCACCCTATCCCAATTAAAACAGGAATATTCCGGTAAGGTAAATTTTGTAGTCTTGGATGTAACCGATAAAGCCAAGCTCAAACAGACCGAAGCAATGGCGCAAAGATTAGGTTTAGGTAAATTTTTGGAAGCTAATAAGAGTAAGACAAGTACAGTGGCGATCGTTGACCCAGCTACTGGTGACATTTTAGCCCTGTACCAAAATAATTCTAATAAGGCTGACTACACCAAAGTCCTTGAAACCGCTTTGGCGAAAAAGTAGTTAAATTGTGGCTTGGCCTCATCTTTAGGGGCAAAGCTAGCTTTTGAATTTCAGTGAACTACCCAACACCCATCTGAGTGAAAATGTACGCCAAGACTGATTGTGGCAGCATTACACAATTAAAGTATGAAGAGAAACCCAATGTACAAAAACAAATTTTTTCTGAGCCTACTGTGCTTGAGTGGTCTGGTTTTGACAGTATCATGCAGTCCAACGAAATCAGATAATATTTCTCAAAATCAAGCTCCATCAACTACGAATGTTGCTGTTGCAAATCCCTGTGCAGCTAAAAACCCTTGTGCTGGTAAAGATGCTGTTAAATTAACCTCTGTAGGAAATCCTCTAGCTCAAGAACTTCAAGGTAAACCTGTATTGGTAGATGTGTTTGCTACTTGGTGTGCTGGCTGCAAAAATATTGCTCCTACCCTGTCCCAATTGAAACAGGAATATTCTGGTAAGGTCAACTTTGTGGTTTTGGATGTAACAGATAAAGCCAAACTTCAAGAGACACAAGCTCAAGCCGAAAAATTAGGCTTGGGGAAATTCTTAGAAGCTAATAAGAGTCAAACAAGTACAGTGGCGATCGTTGACCCGGCTACTGGCAAAATTTTAACAATCTTCAAAAATAATCCTCACAAGGCTGACTACACCAAAATCCTTGACTCTGCTTTGACGAATATTTAGTCTCCATCTCTTCATCACTTAAGGCTAATTTCATGAAACCAATATCTCAGTCGTCAACTGAGCAACCCTCTTCTCGCCGTTTCCAAGTCTCGAAAAAATGGTTAGTTTACGGTGGATTGGGATTGCTCTCCCTTGTTATAGTTCTGACTTTGGGGCCTGTAATCAGTCATCCGATTGAACGAGTGATTTCCATTGTCGAAAACCGTTATCAACAGTGGTTTAATCAACAGGACACAGCAAATCCCGTTGTGTTGTTACCTTTAGCGTTTATCGGTGGGGTGCTGGCTAGTATATCTCCCTGTATTTTGGCACTTTTACCAGTTAACCTCAGTTACATCGGCACACTAAAAATTAAATCCCGTTGGGATGCTTTTAGTAAGGCGGGTTTGTTTGTGCTGGGAGCAGTGACGATTTTAAGTCTGTTTGGTTTAGTCTCATCTTTTGCTGGTGCGGTGATGGTGGAGTATCGAGGCTATATCAATATAGTTGTTGGATTGATTATGGCTGTGATGGGTCTGTGGTTGATGGGTGTGGTAAATTTGCCCCTACCGCAGATGAATGTGAATCTCCCCCAGGCTGGGCCTTATGGAGTGGGTTTGACTTTTGCTTTAGTGAGTTCTCCTTGTGCTAGTCCGGTGCTGTTTGGTGTACTAGCGGCGGCGGCGGCTACAGGTTCGCAGGTATTGGGGACTTTGACGATGGTTAGCTATGCACTTGGTTATACTATCTTGATTTTTTTGGCGAGTTTATTTACGGGATTGGCGAAACAGAGTAAGAAGTTGTTGAAACATTCCGAGGGAATTATCCGCTTTGGTAGTCTGGCACTGATTCTAACTGGGGCATATTATCTGTTTACCGGTACTCAATGGTTCGTGGGAGGTTAAATCATGGTCGAGGATCTGGTAATTATTGGTTCTGGCCGGGCTGGTTATACCGCCGCTATCTATGCGGGACGCGCTCAACTGCAACTCAGCTAATCATTGTTAAATTTGTAGCTCCCTACTGTCCTGCCTGTGAAACACTTAAACCTGTGCTACATCAAATAGCTGAGGAAAACACAGGTAAAGTGCATTTGGTTGAACTTGACATGAGCGAAGAACCTGAGTTAGCAATTAACTATGGTGTCAGAAGCGCACCAACAGTAATATTAGTTAAACAGCAGCAAACACTAGCACAGATTGCTGGATTGAAACCGAAAAAACAGTATGCAGACACAGATTCAATCTGCACTCTAAAACAGGTGAATAAATGTCTGAAACTTGTTGCTCTGGGGCTAAAAATTCCGGCGTTGTATAATTATGGAAAGTCAAGATTGGTTAGTGGCAGACGATGGCAAGTATGAAGCCTGGGCAAAGCTGGCGGTTAATTTAGAATTATCCACAAGTCAATATCGGCTGTATCGATTTTTAACGGATCTGGAAGATATTCTGCATAAATTTCAGAGCGATCGCTACCGATTGCAAGCGATTTGTCCCTTAGTAAGGCGGTTGTTGACCAGTTCGACATGGTTGCAAGGTGAATATCTTGAACCCGACCCCCAAACAGGTTGGTCAGTACTCACCCTATACGATGAACCTGATTTTCCCTTGACAGTGCAGACAGTTGCTTGGTTGCCAGGAAGAGTATCGCCCATTCATAATCACGCTACCTGGGGGATTGTAGCACTGATTAGTGGAGAAGAAAAAAATACCCTATGGAGACGGACTGATAATCATGGTGGAATTGAGAAAGTCGGCGAAATTATCTTAACTCCAGGAGAAATTATTAGCTTAATGCCAGATGCCATTCATAGTATTGAAGCACTCGGTGAGGAACCGACTATTAGCTTCAATTTGTATGGCGAAACCAACTACGAACAGCGATTTGAATTCGATCCAGTTGCTGGTACTGCAAAAAACTTTTGATGTCGCTTTCAGGCAATAAAAATTACTGTTTTTTCCTAAAATCTCACCCTTCGCGTCCTCCAAATCGGAAATAATTACATGAAAACTGCTGTAATTCCCAAAAAATGACAGTTGATGAAAAATTAAGTTGAACTTAATTCAACAAATACATAACTTTTATGTATCGACTTAAGAGAGGGGAAGTTTTACTGTAATCACAGTAAACATTATTCACACACAAGAATTGACTTATGCAACTCTCTTATCGCGGTTCTTACTACGAAACCTCCGAAAATATCACTCCACAATTGCCTCAGCGACAGGATTTGACAACTGCAAAGTATCGTGGAGTTAGTTACAAGATTACCAAGGGTAAAAGAGCTAAAAATCCACAACCAATTCAACTTAAATATCGCGGTATTAACTATATAAGCGGTAGTTGATAATCAATTTTTTCTGCTAAATCAAAACTTAAGCCAACGCCAATAATGTTCGCCATTGAACTGGAAGGACACGATATCACTAGATATCGCCAGCAATCTAGCAAAAAAAAGCTAACCCACTGCACCCAAAGATTGCAGCGTCAAAATCGTCGCGTCGGTTAACCCTTTGACACCAGCAATATTCATCCCCTCATGTGGGTCATCTCACAAAATCGCATTGCTCCCTTGTCAAAGTATCCTCGTCCATTAGCAACAAATAACAGGTAGCGATCGCCTGTTGCTATATATGAGTCAAGAAATATGTCCTGGGTAGCTGTATAATTACTCCCAGATGCTAGAGGCGTATCCTCTCCTGTATATCGCTCCGTGAGATAGCGATCGCTAGAGTCTAAGAACTGGTCATCGGAAATGTAAACTGCGTCATACCAGTAACCTGAGGTAGAAACTGTACCTTGATTTGTGACTGTCCAAGACAGTGAAAGTGGAATCGTTTCACCCGAATTCAGATACAGTGGAGCTGTCACAGAAGACACTATCAAGTCAATATCTTTCATCAATAATCTCCCAATTGTTTAATAGATGCTGCTTTTTTCCCACACAAACACCAATCTCCCCGCAAATTGCGGTATCATGTGCAGTGGGATTTTTGAACAGCCCCCTGCTTTACAAAGTCCATGCCACTATACTTGAGAAAATCTGGAGTTAAGATTGTTGGATTGTGCTGTTTGGCTGCGATCGCAATAGCAATTTCCTGAATATTTAGACTTTGACTCATTTATTGTTTTTCTCTGTGGAAATTTAATTTTTCATCGGGGGATAGCTGATTAAAAAATCAGCCCACTGTACCTTGCGGCCAGGGCTTGATCGAATAAAAAACCTTATTTTTGGCAGCTTTGCTCGACTTCAATACTTCGTCAAGTCCTCTACCTATTAATAATTAATCACCAAATAATAATCTCAGTAAAAACTGGCATGATTATTGATGATATTCACCTATTTATATAGCATAGCTACTTAATTAATTTATGAATAATCGCTATATGATTATTGATTCTTTTAATAAAGAGCGTTTTAGAAAATTCTTCCAAGAAAGATAAAGTTTGAGTAAAGTGGAACTTTCTAAACAACTGGTGATTACCAATTCTATATTTATTCCATTGCAGCAAAATTCTCAGAGGATGGTTCAGGTAGCGATCGCATCCACTAGACTTCTTGCATAAATCAAAAAAAAGAACCCCACCCCGCCTCAATTGGTGATACGAAGTGGGGCATTGACGCTTATAAAAATAGTGATGCTGATGCTGTGAGCTTCCAAGCAGGATTGGGCTATCGCTTCTAGCGATCGCAACGGCTGATTCGGAGTTTCTTAGCAATGATATCTGCCAACTGCGATCGCGCTTCACAGTATCATACAGCCTATTTCAGGTCAATGAAGTACGCGCTTCGGGGCACAACATGTTGTGCCCCTACAATTATCTGTACTTCACGCCTGTTGCAATTTGCTGTATCTAAGTGTAGATACTCAGATATAAATATCTTTGTTAACAAGAAAGAATTCAGGAGTCAATCGTCAGAATTCAGCAATGTTTTCTGTATGACTGGCGGATAGCGCAGCGTAAAGCCTACGGCATAGCTTCGCTTAGAGCGACGCAGGAGCGAGCGTCTGAATAAGTGGTGATATCATGTCCGTTGAAAGACTTATAATTTAGATTGACGCACAGACACGGGGACACGGGGACGCGGGGAATAATCAATGACAAATGACAAATGACAAATGACAAATACCCAACCCATTACCTAAGATCCTGATTTTTGTTAGCAATTTGGCTTTGGTAGTGTCGCCATTTTTCTTGCTGACGCGCTCTTTTCTCGTCGGTTAGGCTATCGAAACAATAGGCACAGGAGATACCTTGCTCATACTTGGGCGAAACTTTATCTTCCTCAGAAATCGGACGCCCACAACAGAGGCATAATTCATAACTTCCTGACTCCAACCCATGATTGACGGCTACCCGTTCATCAAAAACAAAACATTCCCCTTCCCATAAACTTTCTTGGGCTGGAATTTCCTGCAAATATTTGAGAATGCCGCCTTTGAGATGATAGACTTCTGCAAAGCCTTGGGCAAGCATAAAGGATGAGGCTTTTTCACAACGAATGCCCCCTGTACAAAATAGAGCAACTTTTTTGTGTTGCGTTGGGTCGAGGTGGTGGCGTACATAATCGGGAAATTCCCGGAATGACTCAGTTTGGGGATTTTCTGCTCCTTGGAAAGTACCGATATTCACCTCATAATCATTGCGCGTGTCAATCACGGTTACTTCCGGATCGGAAATTAAATCATTCCATTCCTGGGGAGTAACATAGGTGCCGACTCGTTCGTTTGGGTCAATTTCTGGCAACCCTAAAGTGACAATTTCTTGCTTCAACCGCACCTTCATCCGCTCAAAAGGTGGAGTTTGGGTATAAGATTCTTTGTGTTCTAGATCGGCTAGACGGGAGTCAGAACGCAGAAACCAGAGAACAGAATCAATCGCCTGACGCGAACCTGCGATCGTACCGTTAATTCCTTCTTCTGCCAGCAAAATTGTTCCTTTGACACCTTGCCCTTGGCAGTAAGATAGCAGAGGTTCTCGTTTATCGGCAAAATCTGGCAGCTTGACGAATTTATATAGTGTTGCGACGACCTGAATATTTTCTGGCTTCATCCCTTTAGTAATTGAACAAGATAAGTTACAATAACAACGGCAAACAAAGTTACTCGCTATTTTAATTTTACGGGGGTTTAGCTCAGTTGGTAGAGCGCCTGCTTTGCAAGCAGGATGTCAGCGGTTCGAGTCCGCTAACCTCCATTGTCACCCAGAGTTAAATACGGGAGTCTCAGCAGCAACGCAGACATGAGCCATATTTTCATCAACCAAAAAGTTCAAAACTTATTCTCCCAAGGCAATAACTTGAGTTTGCTTGACAAGCTCGGTAGCATAAGCCAAAGCAGCTTCAACCTGTATTTGGGTAAGTTCGTATTCTTGCATAACTTCTTCTTTGCTCATACCACCTGCAAGGGAACCAATAATGATAGAGATGGGAACACGAGTGCCAGTGATAACCGGAGTACCGTGGTGAACAGTTGGGTCTACGCTTATGTGTGCTTCAATAATTTGTGGTTTCCTCTATTTTGCCGTGAATTCAAGATTCCACGTTTTAATTAGTAATTTTCATAACTGGCATAGGATTGTTATAAAATCGCTGTTAGCTTAAATATTGTACAATCGCTAAAAATACAATCTGGAAAGCGACTTGCCTAGATCGATTCAATCTACTCAACCACCACTGAAATTTATTCCTCAACGGTTTAACCCATCGGTACTCCAGATTATTCGGTGGTTACTCCCAATAGTGCTACGATTCCGGACTCGACCTTGGTTACCAGCTGGTATCGTCGGAATTGAGGCTGAGAATGTTGAGGTATTAGCTGAACTTTATCAACAATTCCAGGCTGGAAAAATTCGCTTTTTGTTGGCATTTCGCCACCCAGAGGTGGAAGATCCGCTGTGTATGCTGTATTTGCTTTCGCGGATTGTGCCACAGGTTGCACGTCAAAAAAATATCGAGTTGCAATACCCCGTTCACAGCTATTTTCTTTACGATCGCGGTATGACGGTTTGGGCTGGAGACTGGCTGGGTTGGTTGTTTTCACGGGTGGGGGGTGTGCCGGTTCATCGCGGTAGACGACTAGATCGCCAAGCAATTCAAACAGCGCGGGAGTTGTTTCTTAATGGCGAACTGCCGATCGCAGTTGCACCAGAAGGCGGTACTAATGGTCATAGTGGCATTGTTAGTCCACTGGAACCTGGTGTTTCCCAAATGGGGTTTTGGTGTGTCGAAGATTTGCAAAAAGCCAACCGTTCTGAGACAGTTTTAATTGTGCCGATCGCCATTCAATATTCCTATGACAAGCCGCCTTGGTCAAAATTGGATTGGCTATTAACTAAATTGGAAGCTGATAGTGGCTTATCTGTAATGGAAACTACTCAAGGCGATGGCGAAGAAATTTATTATCAACGCATCTATCGTCTTGGTGAATATTTAATTACAAAAATGGAAGAATTTTATCGTCGTTTCTATCATCAAGATATTCCCAAAACCATCTCAATTGATGAATCTGCTAGTCCTAATGAAGTGTTAATTGCTCGACTCCATCGCCTACTAGATAAGTCTTTAGCAGTTACCGAGCAATATTTTGGAGTTCAACCACAGGGAAATTTCATTGACCGTTGTCGCCGTTTAGAAGAAGCTGGTTGGAATTATATTTACCGCGAAGATTTACCAGATATTAATAATTTACCACCCCTGAAACGCGGTTTGGCAGATTGGATTGCCCAAGAAGCAGACTTGCGAATGCGGCACATGCGGATAGTCGAAAGTTTCGTTGCAGTCACCGCAAATTATATTCAAGAAAAGCCCACAGCAGAAAAGTTTGCGGAAACAACTTTGTTGATTTTTGATATGCTTTCTCGAATTAAAGATACCACACTTCCAGGACGACCTCGTTTAGGTTTGCGGCGGGCAAAAATCACCGTGGGAGAGCCAATTTCAGTTACTGAACGTTGGGAAAAATGTCAAGGCGATGCCTACGGCGGTAAACTACGCCACGCCACTAGGCAAGCTGCGAGCGAATTAACTAAAGATTTGCAAATTGCTTTAGAGAAGATGATTAGTTGATTAAGTTATGCAGAATTATTTGAGGTGATAGCTTATGGGAATTGATGAAATACTCAAAGGCGATCGTGAAGAAATTCTGAGGATTGCTGCCAAGCATGGAGCATATAATGTGCGAGTGTTCGGTTCAGTTGCTAGAGGCGAAGCAACACCAGATAGTGATGTAGATTTTTTAGTAGAACTTGAACCACAACGAACTTTATTAAACCAAATTGCTTTAATGCAATCATTGGAAGAGTTGCTAGGGCGCAAGGTAGATGTGACTGAACCCGAAACTCTACATGAATGCATTAAAGAAAGAGTGTTAAAAGAAGCTGTGGTTTTACAGTAGAATTCAGAATTCAGAAGTCAGAATTCAGAATTAGAATAGGCTTTTGCAATCTTTTGTAGAGACGGCGATTTATCGCGTCTCATACCTTACAGCGTTTTTCATCAAGCGAAGAACTGGGAGATGAACAACCATCAGCGTTAATGGTTTTTGGTTTGGAATCAGTTAAAGATATCGATACAGTTCTCACTTCAGCTAACCAAGTACGGGAGGAATTTAGAAAAAATTTTCCCTTCCCGGTGGTGTTATTAGTTAATGACCAAGTTCTGCAAAAACTGATCAGATTAGCGGCAGATTTCAAGAATTGGTCAACAATAATTCCTACTGCGATCGCTACCACTGATTTAATTAAATTAATCAACCAAACTGCTGAGTCCGTTTTTGCCCAAGTTTTAGATGCTGGTGCTGGCAAATTTGTTGATAATTCCGCACTCAATCTCGCAATTGGTTCGCCGCACCGCCTGGAACTGGAATCAGCACAAGCTGAACTACAAACACGGGGTGTGAAGTTAGACGCAAAACTAGAAGCCAGTTTAGAATTTGTTCTCGGTCGAGATGCTGTTTCGATGGAACAGTCACGCCAGCATTATGAACGCAGTCTAACACTTTGGCAGGAGATTTCTCAACTAGAGCAGCAAGGATGTGTACTGTACAATTTGGGTTTATGGTGGCGTACTTATGCCGTGCAACATTTAACAAAACAGCAACCTGCTTGCTTACAAGCTAAAGATTATTATCAAAAATGTCTAGAGGTATTTGAACAAGCAAATCGTCCCGACTTAATAGCAAAATTTATCAATGCTTTAGGAGAAGTACTGCAAAAACATCAAAAGTTTAAAATTTACAAGACCCTTAAGGTAGAAGATGAGCATAAGGTAGAAGATGGGCATAAAAGCTGGGTTTATAGTGTTAGCTTTTCACATAATGGCAAAATCATTGCCACAACCAGTAATGATAAAACTGCCATCCTTTGGAAGCAAGACAGTAAAGGTGAGTTTCGCTTCTCCAAAAAATTGAGAGGACATAACGTTGAAGTCCAAAGTGTAGCCTTTTCATCAGACGATCAAATCATTGCCACTGCCAGTGATGATAAAACGGTAAAACTCTGGAAGCTAGATGGTACTTTTATCAGAACTCTTAGTGGGCATAGCGCAGAGATATTAAGTGTCAGTTTTTCACCTGATAACAAAACTCTAGCCTTGGGCAGTGCTGATAATACTGTGATTTTGTGGCATTTGCAGCAGCTAGATTCTCTAGACCAGCTAGATGATTTACTGGCGCATGGCTGTGGTTGGTTACGTGATTATCTGAAGAATAACGCGAATTTGAGCCAGAGCGATCGCCATCTGTGCGACGATATCAAGTAAAACCCAAGCAACGCAAATTTTTCAACGATCATAAGCTAGGTTCAAACGTTTGTTGCAATTATTCAAACGTTTATATATAACAAATGCTGAAACTGCTACTTTTGTCTTCGATTTCAAAAGTTTGTGGGGGAATTGACTTTTTTGGTCGATTACTTTGTTCTGGTGTCACATACTCGATTGCGAGATTGATGATATTTTATTTTTGGACAAACTCTTTTATCCCAATTCCGATACAAGCTATGACACTCAATTTATATTTACTGCGACATGGAGAAACTACTTTTAGTCAAAGTGGTAATTTCTGCGGTAAAACTGATGCGGAGTTGACAAGAGAAGGGATGCAGATGGCAGAGAGTTTTGCCGATGTTTATCAAAAATTGAAGTGGGAGGGTGTTTATGTTAGCCCGATGAAGCGCACAATTGCAACTGCCAAGCCATTTTGCGATCGTACCGGCATAAATATGCAGTTGCGTGACGGACTTAGAGAAGGTAGCTACGGCGAATGGGAAACGTATAGTAAATCGTTTGTCCAAGAGAATTACGCCCAAAACTATTTAAAATGGTTGACAGAACCCGCTTGGAATGCCCCACTAGGTGGAGAAACTGCGGTAGATATTGCTAACCGTTCTATGCCTGTAATTGCTGAAATTCAAGAAAAACATCCCCAAGGTAATGTTTTAGTAGTTTCCCATAAAGCCACGATTCGGATTATGCTTTGCAGTTTACTGGGAATTGATTTAGGACGCTATCGCTATCGGGTGAATATTTTGGTCGCGTCGGTAAGTATGGTTAAATTTGATGTGAATGGTCCTTTGCTCGAAATCTTAGGCGATCGCCATCATATACCGGATGATATTCGCTCTCGTCCGGGAACATAATAGTCCCTAATAGTACGCTTATGACTTGGATGTGCCATTTGAAACAGTCAGACCACTCATGGGCATGGGTGGAGATCAACTGATTCCCAAAGTAGTGCCAGAATTAAATAGTGAGGAAGGAACTGGCAAAGCGATCGCACAACTACGCAAAGAACTATTATTTGACAAATACATACCGCAAATTACCGCTGCCAATGGTAGCAGAAAGTTAATATTGAAGATGCAAAAATCGGGATTGCATTTGGTTGTTGCTAGTTCAGCCAGTTCTCAAGAACTCGACACCATGCTCAAAATTGCCCAAGTAGATGATTTGCTATCGGAAGTCACTACATCCGATGATGCCGAAGCTTCTAAACCTGCTCCTGACATTGTACAAGCCGCTTTAAACAAAGGGCAAATGACACCCGATAAAGTAGTGATGCTAGGAGATTCTCCCTATGATATTGAGTCTGCTGGCAAAGCTGGGGTAGGTGTGATTGCTTTGCGTTGCGGTGGCTTTAGCGATGAACAACTGTCCCAAGCGATCGCAATTTAGACGATCCAGAAGATTTGCTACACCACTATGATTCTTCTATTCTGGGTGCAAATGCTTAAATACTAGAGCGATAGGCATCTCTCAAATTATCTCAAGCGATCGCTACGGCGTAAACTACGCTGTTTCAACACAACTATACACACTTTAGATGTGTATACTAAGACTGATAGGCAAAATAGAGCGAAAAATTATGCATCGCCGGATTAACATCACCTTGCCACATGAGACAATTGAACTAATCGATCGAGTCATTAAAAAAGGCGATTCTCCAGAGGAGACGCTACGCGATCGCAGTCAATTCATCAACGAAGCTGTGCAATATTATATTGCTCAAAAAACCTTAGCCAATCTTCGAGAACAGTTAAAACAGGGAGCTATTCAACGCGCCGAACGTGATTTGGGTTTAGTTGAAGAGTGGTTTGACTTGGAAGAAGAATTGTGGCACAAAAACGAAAAGTAAACTATCCCAAACGCGGTGAAGTATACTTAGTCAATTTCGATCCAACTATTGGTGCAGAGATTAAAAAAACACGCCCAGCTTTAATCTTGCAAAATGATGTTTCTAATGAACATAGTCCAATTACAGTTGTAGCTGCTATCACCTCAAAGTTTACAGAACCTTTGTATCCTACCGAAGTGCTGATTAGAGTACCAGAAGGTGGTTTAGAGGATGATTCGGTTGTACTTCTCAATCAGATTCGCTCAATTGATAAGCAAAGGCTGATTAAACTTTTGGGAATTCTGCGCCCAGAAACAATCTTACAGGTAGATAGAGCAATTCAAATCAGCCTTGGTCTAGTGAAACTTTGAAGCGATGTCTGGCGACAAGCCGCTTTGCGTCTACGCACTTTCTAGAATTATTTTAGGCGATCGCTTCAAAGTTGAATTCTGAATTCTGCCCTAATTACACACCGACAGGTGTTTTCACCTTTTGCCGCTGACCGGTTGCAATTAACCACTTACCGCCAGAAGGACCTAAAGTTATGCCACGACGCATCGGTTTAACTGGATAATTGTCAACTAATGCTAAATTCATTTCTGATAACACCGTTGCCAATACCAACTTCATTTCAAACATTGCAAACGCCATACCAATACAGGTACGATTACCGCCGCCAAAGGGTAAATATTCATACTGAGAATACTGGCGTTCTAAGAATCTTTCTGGCTTAAACTGCTTTGGTTCTGGATATAAATCTTCGCGGTGATGCATTAAATATATAGAAGCTGTTAGCAATGTCCCCGGTTGAAATTCATAGCCCATAATTTCTATTGGTGTCTTGACTATGCGAGGGATAGTAAGCATGATGATTGGGTAAATCCGGAGTGTTTCTTGGCATACCGCAGTTAGATAAGGTAAGCGAGAAACTTCATTCCAATCAGGATTTTCGTTAACATTATCTAACTCGGTTAGTAGCTTTTCTCGTACTTCTGGTAAATGATGAATCCAATAAATTGCCCATGTCAAAGCTGAAGCGGTGGTTTCATGACCGGCGACTAACAAAGTCATTAACTCATCGCGCAGCTCAACATCAGTCATGGGTTCGCCATTCACGTCACGCGCCGACATCATTAATGAAAGGATATCACTACGAGAAGCATCGGGGCGATCTCTGCGTTCTTGAATCTCGCTGTAAAGGAGTTCGTCAATTTGCCGCATTTGAAGCAAAAATTTTCCCCAAGGACTCCAGTTACCCCAATCTACTTGCAGTGCGCGAAGAAATGTTACAGAAGCACGCAAGGGAGAACCGGATAACTCCAAGACGGAACGCAACAGTCCTTGCAATTTTGTTAAACGTTCTCCTTGATTTAGACCAAATACAGCTTGGAGAATTACTTTCAGGGAGATTTCCTGCATCGAGTCACGGATAGAAAAAGGTTCGCCAATTTTCCATTTACTGATGACTTCATGAGTGATATTAGTGATAATTTGACCGTAGGCTTTCATGCGTTCGCCATGAAAAGGCGGCGTCAATAATCGCCGCTGCCGTTGGTGAGATGTACCAGATAGCAATATTAACGAGTTTTCACCCAACAAAGATTTTAAAAGTTGCGCTGAACCTCTAGCGTCTAGCTGCTCAAGTGGAGCTGTAAAAATCTGCCCAATTGCTTGGGGATTACTAAACAACACAAGTGGGTTATTACCAGTTAGCTGTAGCGAAAAACATTCGCCATACACCTTTGCAGATGTTTCCATCAGTTTCAAAGGATTAAAAATCCACTGAAGCAACTGTATAAATTTTGGAGTTTGTGGACTCTCTGGTAGTTTCATAACAAATACTCCGATTACTTCTATTTAGACTAACTTAACAGAAGCAAAATGAAGATGTTCTTTTTGAAGAAGAATTCAGTGAGGTACAAATAATCGTAGGGGCACAACATGTTGTGCCCCTACCCGTGTACTTCATTTATCTGAAATACTAAAATTATTCAGTAAGCAAGCTAGGAGAAGTTAACACAAACACATCCCTACTTCCTTGAGCAGCAATCTCTGGTTTGATGGGAGTGGTGAAGTGAAAAAAATCATGATCGTTGACTAATAAAAGTTCTCCAGAATTGAGAATTTTACTAAATACAGGCTTTTCTTTTTTTGCAGCATACAAATGTGTTTCTCCACCTTGGATATTATCTCTATCTACTGAGAAAATCCCAATAAAATCAGTACCATCTTGATGGATACCTTCAGGTGCAGGATTACCTAAATTATCTGGCGAACAAATAGTTCTAATTTGATGAACTCCGATTTCTGCTTCCGGATGAAGTTTACAAGAATCATAAAATGCTAAGACAAGATGTCTAAAAATATCAAGTTCAATAAGTGCATCTTCTAATTCTGCAAACTCTCTTTTGATATCGCCCAATAATGGATTATACTCTTTACTTTGAAATAGGTAGCCATGAGGTAATTTAATTAACTGATCCTCAGCAACTATAAACCGAGATAATCTTCTCGAACGATAGTTGCCTTTGATGTAAGGATCGATAGGCATATTCCTAAAAAATGGCTTGAAACCTTCTACATTAATTGAATTAACTTTTCTTAAAGTAAACAGAAAAGCGTATTCTAATTCCGTTGCTGTCCACACTTTTTGCATAGGATTTACCTCCTTGCACGTTGAATTTCTCCCGGATTTTTCTTTATGGGAGGCTTATGACACCTAGTATATGCTACTTTTTATTAAAGTGTCGTAAATTTGACTACAAAAATTGACAATCTATGATAGAGAAAGCCAAATTCCATCATCGGGTGTAGAGACGTTGCAATGCAACGTCTCTACATCTGTTTGAATAGGGAAAAATTGTGGAGTGTGGGGTATAATATCTGATTCGCCAACAGTTGTTATGAACTGAAATAATCTAAAATCCAAAATCCAAAATTATAGAAGGTTTGATAATGATTGATTGGCTTTATCGCTACCCGCCTTTGTATCCGGGTATTCTAGTAAAACGCTACAAGCGGTTTTTTGTAGACGTTCAACTTGCTTCTGGCGAGATAGTGACAGCACACTGTCCGAATACAGGGCCGATGACTGGAGTATCAACTCCTCTAAGTGCGGTACAGCTTTCTAAAAGTGATAACCCAAACCGCAAGTTGGCTTATACCTTAGAACTAATTCAGGTACATGACAACGAGCCGACTTGGGTAGGTGTGAATACTGTTTTGCCCAATCGGGTGGTAAAGTTAGCTTTGGCAAAATATCTTTTCCCGGAATTGGGCGAATATAGCCAAATTAAGGGCGAAGTAGTTTATGGACTAGATAAAAAAAGTCGGGTGGATTTTTTCTTGACAGGAAGTGACGAGGAACGCCCAATTTATTTAGAAGTGAAAAATACAACTTTTTCTGAGGGAAGATTAGCTTTATTTCCGGACACGGAAACTACCAGAGGACAAAAGCACTTGCGAGAATTAATGGCGCTGTTGCCTTTAACGCGTGCGGTGATGCTTTATTTTATCAATCGCAGTGATTGTACAGAATTTTCCCCTGGCGATCGCACTGACCCAGTATATGGTAAATTATTGCGGCAAGCGATCGCTCTTGGTTTAGAAGTGTTACCTTGCCGTTTTGATATTTCCCCCGAAGGTATCCGTTACTTGGGTTTGGCAAAACTGAAAATTTGATTCCACTAGTTCAAACAATAAATCCATCTAGACAGTATCTAGATGGATTTATTCGTAGCTGGCTTTTACTAAAAAACGTTCAAACAGTGATGGAGAAGGAACTGATAGATAGTCACCACCCCAAAAATAGCATTTGCTATTTCGACCCTCCGAATTTTAGATTTTAAATTTTGGATTTTGGATTATTCTTTCGGTTCGAGTAAGCCCCTTGTGGGCGGAATAAATCTAAAATCCCCAAGCTGCAACCCAAGAGTGGATGCAGTAAATCTAAAATCTAAAATCCAAAATTGTTTGACGTTTGCTTATGCAGGAATCAAAACTGTATCAATGACGTGGATAACGCCGTTATCAGCAGCAACATCTGCGGTTGCAACTTTTGCATCATTTATCTTGACACCGTTAGAAGCATCAATTTTTACATCTGAACCTTCAACTGTTTTAGCTGTCTTGAGTTTCGCCACATCAGCAGCTAGTACTTTACCTGAGACAACATGATAGGTCAAGATTTTCTTGAGCTTTGGAATATCTTTGAGTAACGCGTCTACTGTGCCTGCTGGAAGCTTATTAAATGCTGCATCAGTGGGTGCAAAGACGGTGAATGGGCCATCACCTTTTAGTGTATCTATCAGACCAGCCGCTTCGATTGCTGCAACTAGTGTCTTGAAAGAACCATTATTAGTGGCAGTGTCAATTATGTTGGCCATGTGTTTTACCTAGTTCTGTGTAACCTGTTACAAATCTAAACTCTCTTATCATAAAATATATCTATCATTAGACGTATCTCGAATCAAATTTTTTATTGATAAGATCAAAGTTTATACATATTTTTATACAAAGAGAGAATTATATATAATCTGGGCGGATGCTTTACAAGCATTCCAGGATGCGTAGTTTACCGCCGCAGACATCGTGCTTTTTTATACAGCGTTAGAAGCGATCGCTTCTATGGTTCTCGTATTTCAATATTTAGATGCGTTTGCTCTGGTAGTTTACCTATATGTACTATTGGTTATGTATCTACTTACCAAGCGTATTGGTCGGATTAAGTAGTATAAGAAAGAAAGACCAGATGGCAATGGGAAAACTTCTCGGTCTGCTTGATTAGAATTAGTGATTACCAGCCTGGTTGTAAAACTCAAAAATTGCCACACTAGATAAACACGAACTGGCATTCTGCTAAGTGGGCCATCGATCATCAAGTGTTGAAAAAAAAGTTGAATCAACCGTGGAGTTTTAACTTCAGTGAAAAGCTGTTTCTGCATTCGTAAAGCATAAATTACAATTGTTGGATCGATTTGGATCTGTTGTTGAATAGCCTGCTTGAGTTGGTCTGGTAAAGGCGTATTCAGGAGAGTATTAACTATTAACAGACTAATAAAGAATGGTCTTTTAAGTTCCAGACTCTTTACTTTGTGCAATAATTCTTCCCAATCTGATGTCTGTTGAATACGCAATAATTCAGCTAAATCGCAAATTTGAGCCAAAGACTCTCTACCTTCATTAACGGCTCTGGCAACTTGTACAGCAAGAATAATCAACAAATCATCAAAAGATAAATCGATGATAGATTCACCATTGAGAGATAAAGACCTGCTTCGTTGCCACAAAGTTTCAAAATCAGGAAGTTTAAAAGGAAAATAAGATAAAGGAGTCAATTCGGTGTGAAGATCCACCACTATTTCTGGTTTTTCGCTATGGACAAAAGTATGTTGCCAACCATAGTAGTCAGCTTGTAGTTGATATTTTTGAGCAATCAATAATTTTTGAGCTTTGACTATATCCTCTTGTTTTACCAAAATATCTAGATCGCTAAACTGTCTCATCGCTAAGTTGCCATAAACAGAAGCAGCTAAAACAAGTCCTTTGAAAGCAATTGCCGGAATTTTATTAGCTTCAAAAAGTTTAAGGATTTTAACCAATTCATGACTCAAAAATAAGTTGCGGCTAGCATTAGCGTGGTAGCGATTCCGCAGCTGAGTTAAAACTGTTTGGGGAATAGCTTCTTTGACAGTGGTATTGAGACTCTGGTATAAGAGTGGTATTGTTCCATGATATGTTGCTATTTCTATGAGCAATGTCCAATCTATGTTTTGCTGGAGTAAAGTTTTAATTCGCTTTGCGGTTTCGGAGTCTATGTCAATTCGGGTACAACACAGAAGTAGCTCAATTTCTGGACGTTTAACCTTTATTGGTAATTGAATAATAGGCTGGTTTAAGGTAATCATAAATTACTCACTTATAGTGTTGGGCTTGCGTTTCAAACAAGTCTGCATAGCTACCACCCAGATTTATCAGTTCCTCGTGAGTGCCGCTTTCCATGATTGAACCGTTTGCCATTACGTAGATACAGTCAGCCATTTTGACGGTTGATAAGCGATGGCTAATGAGGATAGCAGCTTGATTTTTAATAAGTTGGCGGAAATTCTGAAACACCTCTTCTTCGGCTTTAGGGTCTAAAGCACTAGTTGGTTCGTCCAACACAATTAACTGTGAATCTCGCAAAAATGCTCTGGCTAAAGCAATTTTTTGCCACTGACCGATGCTCAATTCTTCCCCTTGTTCAAACAATTTACCTAGTATGGTGTCATAACCTTGAGGTAGCTTACTGATGACATCATCAGCACCGGAACGACGGGCAGCAGCGATGATTTTGTCGTGGGCAAATGGCAGATTAATATTTGCTATCGAAATGTTTTCTTTAGCAGTCAGATGATATTTTGTATAATCTTGAAAAATGACGCTAATTTGACTGCGGAGGGCAGCAATTTCAAATTGGCGTAAATCTATGCCATCAATGGTAATACTTCCAAAAGTGGGATCGTATAAGCGACAGAGAAGCTTAATTAAAGTAGTCTTGCCGGAACCGTTTTCTCCTACCAACGCGACAACTTTTCCTGGGCGAATAGTTAGATTAATATCCTCAAGTGCCTGACGCTTGGTATTTGCATATTGAAAGCTGACGTGATTAAACACAATGCCATGTTGCATTGGTATGGGAAAAGGTTTTGGATGTAACGGTTCTACAATCTTTGGTTTCAAATCTAAAAATTCATATAAGTTTGCGAGAAATAGGTTGTCTTCATATAAACCAGACAAACCACCCAAGAGACTTTTTAAGTCGTTTTGTCCCCGTTGCAATGCTTGGTAATAGAGTACTAAGTCACCAAAACGGATAGTGCCTTGCATGGTTTGATAAATAATGAAACCATAGGCAGCAAAAACTAAAGTTGTCGCCGTTGCTTGAGCGCCAAGATTAGCTACAGATTGTCTTTTAATCATGGCTATGTTTTCATGGTATAGTTGCGATCGCATACGCATATACCACTCACTAAAGAAAGAACCCAAATCAAACAAGCGAATTTCTTTAGCGTGTTGTTCTGTAGTCAGTATCCGACTCAAGTACCCTGCTTGGCGTTCTTGGGCTGTCTTTCGGCGCTGCCAATGATACATGATGCCGGAGTATCTCACCCGCACTGCCAAGGCCGGAATCGCGGCAACAAATAAGATAACTCCTATTGCCCAATGCAATGACAGTAGCAACCCCAGCATCGCCACCAAAGAGATACTACTCAAACATAGCCATGCCAAACGATGTAGAATTTGCCCTGGTCGAGAAGGAGCTTCTTTTTGCGCTCGTTGCAAAGCATCATAATATTCAGAGTTTTCGTAATACTCCAGGTCTACCTCAATTGATTTAGCATGGAGGACGTTTTGCATGTAGTCAGTTAGTTGCTGAGATTGGGCGGCATACACCAGTTCAGTCAGGGAAGAACACAGGTTAGTTACCAGGGTGATAGCAACAAAGAAGCCAAGCAAAAGTAATACTTGATTAAAGGCGGCTCCTTTGTCGGCAACATTAACACTGGCGGCTATTGTATCTACGATGAGTTTGGTGAGGTAAAGAGAGAGTAGAGGCAATAAACCTTGAATAACCAAAAGTGCAACCAAAGCAATAGTCAAACGAGGACTACTATTCCAAACTAGGCGCAACGCAGGCAGAATGCGTAAGCTTTGCTGGATTTTATATCTTAAAGTTTTGCCTGCTTTCATATTTTTAAAGATGCTCTTTTGTAAAAGATGCCAGTTGGCTAAAATGAGAAAGGTCTGCAACATCGCCAATTACAACCTGTCCCTGATTTTCTAACCACGCATGAGCCTTTAACTCTCCTTCTTGACCTTTGGCAACACCAATGCAGAGATTAGATTTATAACCGTGGCGACTCATGAAAAACTGGCAAGTCAAGGCACGCGCCAGACACTTGACACCAGGCATATAATGACTGCTCACTTCAACAGCCCAGATGATTTTGTCAATAGAGACGTGGTATTTTTCTTGGCATTTAGGTTTGGTGTTACTTAGCCTTAATAGAAGTTGATGCAAGGTTTTAAATGACAGCAACCACAAACCTAATCTAACTAATGTCAATACAATAAAAGTTTTAATTAAAAGTTGTTTTTTTTGATAATCTAATTTGAGAAACTTAGATAAATGCTTCATTTTTACTTAAATATTCAGTTCTTATTTTTTAAATTTTAAGCAGATAGAGTCAACCGTGGTTTTGAATAATTATCATTTTTTTTCAAAGATGATGCAATAAAAAAATTAATAGCCGACTCTGCTGACCACTGAGGATGAAAGTCTAAACATGAAGATATCCTGGAAATATCAGCTTGTGAATGTTGAATGTCTCCCAAACGTGGAGAAGCAAAATTAATCTCTGGTTGCCATTGAGGGAAATGATTTTTGAGGATATCAATCAACTGTACTAAAGAAGTAGATTTTCCAGTTCCTAAGTTGCAAATTAAGGATGAGCCAGGAGTAATATTCGCTTTTAATGCTTGAGCAAAAGCCTTTACTACATCTTTAACATAAATAAAGTCTCTGGTTTGATTACCATCGCCATAAATAGTAATTGGTAAGCCACGTTGCATAATATCAACAAATCGGGAAATTACGCCAGAGTAGCTTGAATTAGGAACTTGTCTAGGGCCAAATACGTTAAAAATTCGTAAGCCAACAAATGAAAAACCTAGTTGTTTAGCAAACATACTAGCGTATTGTTCACTCACCAGTTTTTGTAAGCCGTAGGGTGACATAGGAGAGGTTTTTTGCTCTTCTGAAATTGGTAATTGAGTGAGATTGCCGTATACAGATGCGGAACTGGCAAACACTAACTTAGGAATAGTTAAAGCTTGACACAGTTGAATTACAGCCAGAGTTGCCGAAAGATTATTGTGATGAGCTTCTAGAGGGCGAAATAAAGATTCTGTCACTGAGGAAATAGCTGCTAAATGGGCAACACCATCAAATTTTTCTGTAAAATCTTCTGGTTGACATATCAAAATATCTTTTTGGATAAACGTGAGACGAGGATGTTTCGATAGGTTTTGTAAGCGTCCAGTAGACAGATTATCAACTACAGTGACGCGATGACCTTCTGATAATAGTTGTTCTGTAAGATGAGAGCCAATAAATCCGGCTCCGCCAGTCACAAGAAAAATCATGATCTTAAATTTGCTTGGTAGATATAGATAATTGCAATTCTTCATAATTGGCAGTTTCACCCCGCATTTCTCGGTAACGTTGCAAAACTCCACGGGCTTTGTCAATTTGATTATTTTGAATATAGAGATGGGCAAGTGTAAGGTAGAAATCATAAAAGCAGGAATCGAGAAAATGAGCAGAGATTTTTAGAAATTCTGGATTGCGCTCAATGACTTTTT
This sequence comes from Desmonostoc geniculatum HA4340-LM1, assembly GCA_019359545.1. Classification (GTDB taxonomy): domain Bacteria; phylum Cyanobacteriota; class Cyanobacteriia; order Cyanobacteriales; family Nostocaceae; genus Nostoc; species Nostoc geniculatum. Next base: position 23,094 of record JAHHHB010000025.1, read on the forward strand.
CTTTAACTCGCAGGTAGCTAACTAGAAATATTTCTTGATTTTTAGAAAGACTATTTGATGAGTTGCGATAACGTGCTAGAGGCTCATTTAAAAAATAAATCGGAAATTTTTCAATCAGCCGTAACCATAAATCATAATCTTCACACGACCTCAGAGTCTCATCAAATAATCCCACTTGATTCAAACAGTCTCGACGCACAATAACCGTCAAAACTGGAATGTAATTATATTGGAAAAGAGTCCATGATACCTGAATATGAGGAGTAGGAAATACTGTATTATACGAATCTAGAAACAAATCTTTTTTATCAGAAAAAAAGAATGAATCTGAATAGATTAAACCAAGATGTGGATTTGCTTCCAAGATAGGAATTTGTTTTTCTAACTTCTGAGGTTCCCAGAGGTCATCGTCATCTAAAAAAGCGATATACTTTCCTTGAGCAGAGTAAATGCCAGTATTACGAGCCGCAGAAAGTCCTTGATTGGTTTGATGAATCGTGGTGATGCGATCGCGATCGCTAAATTGAGCCAGCACTTGTGGAGTGTTATCCTGAGAACCATCGTTGATGACGATAATTTCGTAGTCTTCGTAGGTTTGTGCCAGAACGCTGTTAATTGCCTGACTGACAAGATGGCCACGCTGATATGTAGGAATAATAACACTGACGGCTGGCTTAAAAGCTTGCATGTTTAAAAATTTGCTTAGTAAATATAGGCAGATATTCAAATTACTGGTATTGCTAAATCAAAGTATGAATCAGGCGTAAGTTTTCTAAAATAACATCATAAATTTGCCCCAAACTTCCCAAATTATCAGGAAGTAATAACTCCCGCACAGGAACAGTCTTTGCCAACTGACCTAATTCTTGAAACTCTTGTCTACACTGTTGAGAAGTGAGGAAAGCACGCCCATAGGAATTGAACATTAGATGCTTCATTGCTTCAGGCAGAGAAAGAGAGTTAATTATAGGTGCTGTGAGATTTGAGTCACGTTCTCCTAATATGTACACAGCAAGTAGTGGCAAAGCTTGGGATTGAAACTGCCACTGTTCTCTATCTTTTATTTGCAAATCTAAGAAACGTTTATCTAGACTAGTTGATACTAGTGATAAATCTTCTATTGAGCCGTGAATGGCATTTACAGAATTAGGCCACAGGCGTAGACGAGGATAAGCAGACTGTACCCAAAACCTTTTTTCATCAAGAATAAGTGCGGCAATATCATCTGCCAATACGGAGAATCCACGGCTAGCCAACGCTGCTGCTGTGGTTGATTTACCCGCCCCTGATTGTCCTAAAATGGCAACGGCGCTGCCGTCAAACGCAACCACGCTGGCATGAAGACAAGTCACTCCCCGCAGCCGTAACAGATGACCAAGTACACAACCCAGCAGCAAAGATACCGCATCTGTAAATAGTGCATCTCTAGACCAAAAACCCCAAACTTGACTACCATCAGGATTCAAGATGAATTCCAAGCAATCAACCCCATCAAAAGAGCGTATTCTCCAGTAAATACCGTCATCCCGATGCGCTGTCCACAAATGGAAGCCTGTTTGTTGATACCACTCAAGCGGCACATTCCAAAAAGCTTGGTCGAGTAATGGCGGTTGACTCTGCTGTTCACCAACTAGGTGAATAGCAACATCTATCGGTGCAGAACTGTTAACAGTAACTAACCCTGGGAGCAGTCTATTAATAGACAGGTTGAGTCCATAAAATTGATAGCAATAATTATCGTTTTTAATCGACATTTAGTTGATCGACAACCTGACGGGGTGAAAATACGATTCGTAACCACTGGCTACAGTGGCTACGAGGACATCTAATTCAACTATTGGTTGATATTAGTGTTGTTGTTATAGCGGTTATCGATTTTATGAAAACACTAAATTCCTTACTATACAAGCATTTTAGTAAAGTTTTTGTATCTCACTTAACTGCACACCGCTATAAAACTTGTTCACTTGATATGAAAAAATGGGAATTTACATGCGTAAAGTTGATTAATTTTGTTTGTCTTTTTTTATACTGATTTATTCAGGAAAAACTCCAGTAGTAGTACTTATGGGGAAGCCGGTGGTAGTGCCAAAACCACCACTACCACCGACTTGTTGTGTCAAACCAGATATTTTTCCGTGAGCTTTCAATTCTGGCTCAGAATAGTTCTTTTTCGCGTTTTCAGATTGAGACATTTGAGTAACCCTTATTTTTTGTGTTTTCCTGATTTGGAATTATTCAAAAGCAATTCAAAATTAATTACTTCTGGCTTTTCTAATTAGAATTAGAATGGTGAATCAAAAATGATTACCAAATCATTCGGTGGTGGGTATGAGTACTACAACTGTACTCATACCCACCACTACTACCGACTTGTTCTGTCAAACCAGATATTTTGCCGTAAGTTTTTTAAATAAGTCGGGAATTTTTGAAAAGTAAAACTTACATAATTTTCCTCCAGCGGAAGAAAATGTATTTTATTACGGAAGTCCCGTGATGGGTACGGGTCTTGTAGTACTAAAACCACCACTACCACCGACTTGTTGTGTAAAACCAGATATTTTGCCGTGAGCTTTTAATTCTGGCTCAGAATATTCCTTTTTTGCGTTTTCAGATTGAGACATTTGAGTAACCCTTATTTTTTGTGTTTTCCCGATTTGGGATTATCAGATTATAAATATAGTACAATTCTCACGTTGTTATTTTTATAAAGTTTGTGTAAAATGTTTGCTATTTTTGCTTATTAAGAATTGCAAATAAAAAACTAATTTTTGTAGATTTTAACCAATAAAAATTATTTACAAAAATAATAATTAATAACGTTCGGTTAAGAGGTTGTTTGAAAAGTGTTTCGTTGTAATCTTGGACACGTTTAGATCCCCCCTAACACCCCTTAAAAAGCAGGTCCGTTTCATTCGCTAGTCTGTGAGATTTGTCAAGGGGATATTCTCACGCAAAGACGCAAAGGCGCAAAGAAAAACAACATTATTTGGGCTTGAAGACGCAAAATTTTTTGCCCTAATTGTACGCTTGCCCTAAATTTTGATTTCTTTGACTCTTGCAATTTTAACCATTTTAGGGAATGAAACAGCCCTGCCCTTAAAAAGGGGGAAACCGGAATCAAAGTCCCCCTTAAAAAGGGGGATTTAGGGGGATCTAGAACGTTTTGCTACAGACAAGAGGACTTTTCAAACATCCTCTGAGGATAATCTACAAGAATACTAGGCGAACTGCTAGAATAACCTAACATTTTCTAGATTTTGTCTGGTTGCATTATATTATCACTTAACTAACCTACTTTTCTACTTAAGTGAAGCGTATTGTCATATAAATATAATTTCATGTTAAACACCTCCTAGAAGATCATTATTTCTTGAATTTTATGGTTAGTTATTTCGTCATTTATATTTATAGGGAAGACATAATCAAACTTAATTATGGAAAATTTAGGCAGAGATTAGCTTAGTAGTAGATGCTAAATCTTCATATATTTGAAATAGTCGCTTTTGTAAATTCGCCTCATCATATTGTTCGACGATCGCTTGCCGTGCTTTTGCAAGATGTGATTCTCTTTCTTGGGGAAGTTGATTGACAACTTTAATCATTGCCTTTGCCAAAGCTTCTGGGTTTTCAGATTCTACCAAAGTACAAAATTCCTCAATAAAAGTACCTCGGTAAGCTGGCAAATCACAGCTAATTACTGGCCGTTCGCAGGCAACTGCTTCAATGAGTGTCGAAGGAAAGGCATCACTGGTAGGATAATTGATAATTACATCGGCTAAGTTGTAGCCTGTAGGCATGAAAATATAAGGTAGGCCAGGCATCCAGCGCAGGTTGTCTAATAAGCCAAGTTCTTCTGCTTGTTTGCTGATGCTTTCGTAAATAACTACTGCTTCTTCCCCACCGGCACGCCCTAGCTTTGAAAAGACGAGTACCGTTGGTTTGGTGAATTGGGGAAAAGCCTGTGCATAGGCTGTAAATATCTGCTCATGGTTATATATTTGAGACCAACCACGGGGCGAAAGCAGAATTGTGGCTTCTTCATCAATCTTCAAGATTTCCCGTCGCCATTTTGGTAAATCTTTTGTGACTCCAGAGCGAAAATGTTTAGGGTTTGTCCCTAGAGGAATTAATTCTACCCGTTGTTCAGGGTTCAGTAGTGCTTTAGATTTTTCTATCAAATTGGGTGTTTCTACAATCAGCACACCTGTATTCTTAAATACTTGGCTAACCATATCTATATGCTTGCTGGATTCCTTTTCTGGTTGTAGCAAATGATTTAAAAAGCCCCAAGCAGAGACAACAAGAGGTTTAAGATTTGCTAAGGTACAACAGTAGGCGTGCCAGCCAATGGCGTGAACATGGATAATATCAGGCTGGAATTCGTCTGCAAGCTGACGTAACGGCTCTGCCATTTCCTCCGCCATTTGGTCTTCATAAGGATAGGTATTAGTATATTTTTCTGCATAGTTTGGCCAAACAGTGGGGAAATAGCGGTAGTTTTTAGGAGGTTCGGTTTCATAGGGGTCTGCATCACCTAGTAGCCAAACTTCATAACCTGCTTTGACTGCCCAATCTAAGGGTCGTGTCAAGGCAATGCCTCCAGCACCAATCATTAGTATACGCATGATTTGATTATTTGCTTCAAGTTAAGAATCTGTAATTTCCACGAGTCCAGCTTTGACTAGGTTCTCAATAAATTTGAGTAAGTCTTGTTTTAATTTCTCTGGCTCGACATCATACTCTTTTAGCAAGGTGTCGTAAGCTGTCTGGATAGAATCTGACTCAGTTAGCGTAAAGAACATTTTTGTCCCAACTTCGTTTTGACTAAAATATTCTTCACTTTGCAGATTCAACAAAACTGACTCCCCTGCTAAGTCTTGAGTCAGAACGGTAGGAGATAAGGATACTTTTTTATTTAAGACTATTTGTGTTGTCATTCGTTGCAAGAGGTCATGATTGTAGTTGATTATAAGTTTTTTTGGCATTCTGTAGGTTTTTTACCCCCCTTAATCCCCCCTTGGAAAGGGGGGAAAAAAGAATCTAGTTCCCTCCCCTTTACAAGGCTCTTCTTGGAATGCAGCGAAGAATTGATCAAGTCGAAGAAAAAAGAATCTAGTTCCCTCCCCTTTACAAGGGGAGGGTTAGGGTGGGGTAATGCGGTGAGTAATGGTAAGTGAATGAACTCAATATCAGGTCTTGACAAGGGTTTCACGTTAAGTTGACACCAATGAGCATTGCTGTGCCCCTACGAAAGATGTGGTTCAAATACATGAAAAGTGCTGTAATTATTGGATTAGTATATCCTACAGCGATCGCCTTAATGAACGCATCGTATAAGTGTCCTATTTTTGACTAGGATCAATGACCTATATAACTATTAATTATTGTTAGATTTGATAGTCCAGTGCTAGTAAAACTCTGCCACATTGTTGATTTGCGAGTACGGCTTCCAATATTTTTTTCGGTTGGGGTAAGTTGAGGTTGTTCATTTGTTCGATGAACTGGTTGCGACTGTATCCAGCAAACCGGGGATTCCAGCGCTTTTCTTCGCCGATGGTGGATACTGTCTGCCCTTGGTAGTCGTGACCGGGATATACTAAGGTGTCTTCTGGTAATGCGAACAGCTTTTGAGTAACGGCATCATATAATGCTCCTGGGTCGCCGTTTTGGAAGTCGGTACGACCGCAACCCCGAATAAATAAGGCATCTCCAGTTAACAGATGAGTGTCGTTGACTAAGTATGCCAAGTGGCTGTTAGTATGACCAGGAGTAGCGATCGCTCGAATTTGCACACTTCCCAATTGCAAGATGTTACCATCGCCAATGTATTGGTCTGCAAAGATAGCCGCTGAATTTTCAGGCACAACACCTAAACAACCTGTTAGTGACCTGAGTCTATCTATGCCAGTGATGTGGTCGGCATGGATGTGAGTTTCCAGACAGTAGCGCAGAGTCAAATCTAATTGTCGCAAAACTTTTAAATCGCGTTCAACTTGTTCCAATACAGAATCAACTAGGATGGCTGTTTTCGTTTCTGGGTCAGCAATCAAGTAAGTATAAGTACTCGTTTCTTTATCGAACAGTTGACGAAATAGCATAACAGGTTTCCTCAACGTGAATGATAGGTTTCCTTCCACAGCAGTAGCATGATAATTGAGGGATTTCAGTAACTCCTGCGCCAATCTTGCCCTTGACTAAGTGCCGATCGCAGTTCTTGACGTACTATATGTAGCAGACCTCGCGCAGTTTTTGGTGCTGTTTCCACATCAATAAATGCGGGACAAGGCATTGTTGATTTGTGGCGACAAGGCATTAATCCGTGACGCGAGACAGCGTGGATTTTTCCTTGAAAACCTTGCTGGCGTAAGGCAACTACGGTATCCACCATTGTTAAACCGGTGCCCACCAAGAGAATAGCATCCTCTGGATTTAAGTTAGCGATCGCACTACTCGACCAAGCATCTTTGACATATTGCTTGTTTAAACTCGCAATTGGTTTAGGTAGAATTGCCGGAAAATTCCCCAAAGCCAACACAGCCTTTTGCACATCCAAACACTGACCACTGCTGAGGTATATGATTGTGTTAGAGGATTTTGTTTCAATGGCGATCGCTTCATCTATAATTCTTTCTAACTGCACATTCGCCGATGCATTATCCTGTGCTGCTTTTAAAGTCGCCTGGACATAATCCCCATAAACCCGACGCGGAACAAAGGTACATGCAGTTACCTGTTGATGTCCGTTGCTGTGCAGCCAGTTGAGAAAGTGATTAGGTTCATCTGGAAATGCACTCATCTTGCCAGCCGGCACATTTAGCAAATGACAATCCACTGGTGTACCGTAAGCAACTCCTCTTCCCACTTCAGAATTTCGTTCAATTAATTTGATAGTTAATGGCGTAGTTGCATGACGTAAAAGATTAGCCGCAACCAAAGAACCGCTAAAACCACCACCAATAATTGCAATAGTAACTGGAGAAACTGTTAGGTTAAAAATACTGTTATTCATAAGACGTATGAGTTTAACTTGCCGCTTTCTACTCATCAATTTACGCCAAATAAACTGAAAACTACGCCTCTTGAAACCTGTGAAATGCATGAATTAGCACAAATAACCACATAGGCACATGAAAAAGGTGGAATTTAATTTCAGCGTCCAATTTCTGAAATTCAGAGAATGGCGATCGCAATCTTATAAAAACGACAATCCTTATTTCGTCAGCCTTTGAAACCAATTTTCTAAAATTTATCTGTCTTTTGCATCCCAATCCGATGGAAATACCGTGGTTTTCAATTAACCCTAAAATCCCCCTGAAAAACCCAGAATTTTACCCCGATAATGTCAAAATTTTATGACACCACTGTTATCCCACCACAACTACACCTAATTTTTGGCATTGCACAAACAAACAATAAAATTTATCCATTAACTCCTCATTCTCTCTGCGCCTCTGCGCCTCTGCGTGAGATAAATCATCCTTTTTTTGACGAACCGCCTTCGCGCAGCGTCTCGTAGAGAAGAACGCCAAGGGCGCAGAGAGAAAAAAACAAGTAATCTTTTAGCAAGAAAGCACTTAAATTACACTCTGACTCCTAACCCCTGTACTTTGCTTCAGCGTTACTTTCACCCCAGATGCAGGGCGTAACGTAATAGAAGCTTGGGGAACAATTGGATGATCTGGCACAAGATTTAATTCAAATTTTTGGGCGATAGTTGCTAATAATAAAACCGCTTCCATCAAAGCAAAACTCTTACCAATACAAATCCGCGGCCCATCACCAAAGGGAAAGTAAACTCCTCTAGGCAGATTTTTCTCTAAATTATTAGCCCAACGTTCTGGTTTAAATACTTCTGGGTCTTCAAAATAGCGAGGATTGCGATGCATTACCCACTGACTCATAATAATCATACAACCTTCCGGCACTTGATAACCATCAATTTCACAATCCTGAGCAGCTTTACGTGCCATGTTATAAACAGGAGGAAATACTCGCATTGTCTCCTTGAGAACCATATCTGTGTAGCGCAAGTTTGGTAGATCTGCAATGGTAGGAGAACGCCCTCCTAAAACTTGTTGTAATTCTGTTAATAATTGAGTACGTACTTCCGGATACTGAGATAAAAGTATCCATGCTCCCGTTAAAGTATTAGATGTAGTTTCATGTCCTGCTAACATTAGAGTTGCGATTTCATCACGCAATTGGCGATCGCTCATTTGACTGCTATCTTCTTCATCCCTTGCTGCCATTAACATTGAGAGTAAATCTCCGGGATTTTCACCACTAGCACGCCGTTGATTTATCATCTCATAAATAGTTTTATCCATCTGCTTGATAGCATTTCTGTAGCGAATATTCTCTGGTCTAGGGAACCATTCCAAAAAGATAAAATTTTGCTGGCGTTTACTTTCAAACCAATCTGATGTTACATCTAATGCATGGGCAACATCTTGTGCTTGTCCTTCGCTGAGGTCGCGGTTAAATATTGTTTTCATCACAATATTTAATGTCAAGCGCATCATATCTCGGTGAACATCACGAGTTTCGCCATCTTGCCAAGTATCCAGCATTTGTTCAGTGTAGGCAACCATAATATCGCCATAGGTAGCAATGCGCTTCTGGTGGAATACAGGTTGTATCAAGCGTCGTTGGCGAAACCAAGAATCTCCTTCGCTAGTGAGAAGTCCTTCACCCAATAAAGTTTTGAGAGCATGTAAAGAACGACTTTTAACAAATAATTTTGTGTCTTTAAGTACTTGCTCAATATAGTTAGGATTAGTTAACAAACAAGCTGGTGTCAATCCCAAACGTATAGGTACAATATCACCATATTCATTAGCACACTTCGTTAAAAACCCCAAAGGATCGCGACCAAAATCAAGCAGACTACCCACAATAGAATTTCCTTCTGGACCGGGTAATTCAAAGATATCTTGAGTCATGTAGATTTCTCGCCTCGCTGGGTAAGTCCTAACTCAAATCTTGAAAAACCTGTTATCTTATAACTTCTATCAAAGGGAAGAATACTCTTTTGAGCAGGTAGTGAGTAGGCAAGAAGCTTTTTTAAGTTTTACCTAGTAGTCTATTGCAAAAGTTTTGAGAGATTCGTAGTAAGCACTTTAGTGCTTAAAAAATTAGGACTTACGCAAAAGTACACGCTGTAGGGGCAATTCATGAATTGCCCCTACGTGAAAATAAGGGTTTTGGCTATTGTTTGCGTAAGTCCTGAAAATCAAGGACTAAAGTTCTTACTATAAACACCTATGGCCATCAAAATTAATGAGATAGACCACTAACTTGGAAAAGTTTAGGACTTACGCACAAAACCTCATGCTTACTAAGGTAAACGCAAATCTGCGGCGATCGCGTATAAATAAGGTTGAAAAATCGCCAAATTTTCCAACTTATCAAACTTACCTGTTTGCGTATCTGAATCAAAGGCAGTCGTAATTACGTAAAGTTTAGTGCCATCAAAGGCAACATGACCGATATGTTGCTCTTTTACTCCACCTTTTTGGTTAAGTCCCGCGAACCCATAGCGGATTCCCTGAAGCTTACCAATTGCTACTGTTTGCACTGGGTAGTCCGAGAAATTAATCTCCCTTCCATATTTACCCTCACGGTCTTTTGTAAAAGTAGCATACTTGTCTGCGACCCAAGCCTTGAGTGCTGTCAATACCTGAGTTTGGTATTTAGAATTTTGGTAGTCAGCTTGAGAACCAGTTGGAATACCCGCAGCTACAAGTTTCTTTTGAAAATCCTGAATCTTTTCTAGTGGGTAAACCTTCATCTCCACTGTACCCAAAATTTCTCCTTTAGATGAAACACATAACAAAGGCGCATTTCCATTACAAGCACCAACTTGCCAGTTAGTTGGTGCAGCAGTATTTCCCAGAATTTTCCGCCAGATATTTCCCTCATCAGAGTTGGGATGTTTTGCCACAGTGGGGGGATTTGGCGCTTTCTTTGCAGAAAATTGCGGTAAAAAAAATTTTGCTCCCACCGGGATGAATAACAGCAAAATAAAACCTAGTAGTAAATGATAAAGTCGTAACATTTTCTTGAAAATCTAAACCCAAAACCAGACGCACTGACAGCATACCACCGGCTAAAAGTTCAAAGCTATAACTTGCTCAAGACATTGCTAATGGCGTGTAATAATTCATGGAAAGTGTAGGGCTTACGTAAGAATACATTGATGCCAGCCTCGGTAACTTCAGCAAGTTGGCTATTTGATGTCATGCCACTAATGCCAATAACCTTAACTTGTGTATTCATTTGTTGGAGGATGCGGATAGTGGTTAACCCATCCATTGAGGGCATCATCATATCCATCAACACCACACTAATTGCATTTTTGTGTTCTACATACAATGAGATTGCCTCAATGCCATTACTAGCCGTCAAAGTTTTGTAGTTATGGTCTTCTAGGGAAGTTTTGGTAATTTCTAAGATGGCAGTTTCATCATCTACAATCAGAATCAACTCTCCTTTGCCATTGAGTAATTCCAATTTCTCTGCTTGCTGCGTTGTTCTTTGTTTGATAGCTGGTAAATAAACCTGGAATTGGGTACCCTTGCCTACCTCGCTCTGCACGTTTACAAAACCGCCATGTTTTTCGACAATGCCAATCACAGTAGGCAAACCTAGTCCTGTACCTTTGCCTAATTCCTTAGTTGTAAAAAAAGGTTCAAAAATTCGATCTAAAATCAGCGGCGGAATTCCAAATCCTGTATCTTTGATAGTTATAACTACATATGGGCCTACGTGAGCATCGAAATTCATTTTGACAAAGTTTTGATCGACGAAAAGATTTTCTGCACAAATAGATAGTATGCCACCCTTGGGCATTGCATCACGAGCATTGACGCAGAGATTCATTAATACCTGATGTATTTGAGTCGGATCTGCCAAGATTGTCCAAAGATTTTCCTTGGGTAAATTCTTGCTAATTTTGATCGATTTGGGAAACGTACTATTAATTATTTGTTCAATTTCTAACAGCAGATATTCAATTTGCAAACAAACGCCCCTGCCTTCAAATCCTCCACGTGCAAACGTCAAAATTTGCTTGACTAAATCAGCTGCACGTTTGGAGTTATCTTCAAGAAGCTTTAGCAGTTGTTGATTACGTGCATCCAGATTGGGAAGTTTGAGCGCCAACATTTGAGACGAAGACATAATCGGCGTCAATATATTGTTGAGGTCATGGGCAATACCACTAGCCAGAGTGCCAAGGCTCTCCAAACGCTGGGCGCGGAGAAATTGAGCTTGGAGTTGTTTTTTCTCAGTAATATCGGTGTCAACAGTGAGGATGGATTTGGGTTGCGCCGCTTCATCACGCATCAGTGTCCAGCGGCTTTCTGTGATAATTTCTTTACCAGATTTCGTAACTTTATGTAACTCACCGTGCCATGAGCCAGACTCAATCACATTTTGGAGAGCTACTTTTAGCTGTGGTGAAGTTTTTTTGTATAAAAGCTTCTCAGGGTTTTTACCAATCACTTCGTGAGCCTGCCAACCATAGACACGCTCTGCACCTTTGTTCCAGAATAAGATTTGAAATTGGAAATCTTGAACTAATATCGCGTCAGTAGCAATATCTAGTAAAGCTGCTTGTTCGGAGATTTTTTGTTCCGCCTGCTTGCGCTCGGTGACATCTCTTGCTACACCTTGAGTTTCAGTCACCTGTTCGCGATCGCCTGTAATTGCGGTAACATTCCATTGAAACCAGCGAATACCTTTAACCGTCAATGCACGTTGCTCATAAACCTTCAAGGAATAAGGTGGAGATCCTAAACTTGCCATGTTTTCCACCGATTGAGCTAAATCATCTGGATGAAAAAAATTAAATATCGACTGACCGAGCAATTCATCCAACTCTGAGCCGAATGTTTGACACGCCACTGCGTTAGCAAAAGTCAGCTTTCCCTGCAAATCTGTCCGCACAATCACGTCAGTTTGACTCTCAACCAGCTGACGATAGAGTTTTTCGCTTTGCTGCAATGCTTCTTCAGCACGTTGGCGTTCGCGTAGCGCAGCTTGCCGTTCACGGATTTCCTGTTGCAAAAGGGCATTCGCACGGGAAAGCTCAGCGGTGCGTTCTTCAACTCGTATTTCTAAATCTTCCTGAGCTTGACGTAGCAACTTATCTATATGCTGACGTTGCATAACATCATGTTGTAGTTGTTGGTTGGTTTTGCTTTATTGGGCGGTCTGCTTCTTTACCGATTGCTGTAATCACACCAGACAATTATAAATGGTTAGACACGAGTAGAAAAGTTGTCTAAGTCAAGATTAAGAGCAGTTCCTTTTCCTCCCTCGCAATAAGCAATCCTCTATGTTTCAATTTTAATACCTGAAAGCGTGTTTTACCTAGATTATGGGAATATCAAAATCTTAAGAGGTATGCTCATTGAACGTGTGTTTCACTCATTGCAGCATAAACCATGATTCGTTACAAGTTGAGAAAACTGCAAATATCTGAAGTTAACATTAGTAAAAGCTCGGAAATATTGCTGATATAAAGTTTTTTACTCTCTTTTATTCATTAAATGTCAAAATATTAAAATTAAAGTGAATATTTTTACTATCTCTCTGAGATTGCACCCACAAGTTTGGCACTAATGTGAATTATTTAGACCAGTTATAGCGAGTCCAAAAAAAATGCCAGAATTCAAGTATATTTGAGTAAGCATAAATCTTACATTCTACACCTTATGTCCTGTTGCAGTATATCTTTCAACCTTGCCAAACTTTCTTCAATATCTGGACTTTCTGGTTAATTTCAGAGTATTTTGAGACTGAAAAAACTGTCATAATACAGAAACTAACTGATAATTTTATACAAAATTAATAAATACTTTCAAAAAATAAAGATTTTGTCAACAGATATTTTTATTCTTGCGTATAAAAAGAATAAATACTAATATCTCATTCAGGAATAAAACCGAGCTTATACTGAAATTGCCTTATATATAGGCGTAGCAAATTGCTCGGCAAGGCTAGCAATACGGTTTAGTTAGCCAAAAATCTGGATTTTTGGGGAGTATAAAGTTTGAGATTTACGCCCAATTACGGAGAAGTAATGTCAATCTTAATACTTGCCAAAATTCTAAAATCTCTAATTTTTTGCGATCGCTTGCAAATAAAGCCTAAAGCATAGTTAAAAAACATATGCATTTTTTGCTATGCAAACTGCGCGAGTAATTATTCCTAATTCACACAAAATTAGACAATCAAGCATCAACAACAATCTACCTAACAGCAAAAGTAATGGCTACGACTCTTTCTTTAGATACTCAGGCATCCAAGGAACTGCACCAAGTTTTATTAGAGATAACAACTGCACAGGATTTATCTCTACATCCCTTTGTTCAACGTTTTGCTAAGGGAGAATTTTCACAAGACGCAATCCGCCAGTTTGCGATGAAAATGCTACCTGGCTCAAATCGATTCAATATGGCTTTCTTGAAAGTTGCGTCAAAAATGGATAGTTACTACGCTAGAACCATTATGCTAGAAAATGCCTTTACAGAGCATGGACAACTAAAGCCAGACCTTGCCCATGTGGCGCTTTTTATGCGCTTTATGGAAGGCATTGGTTGTCCTAAAATTGATGTAAATGCAGACGATGGAGCATTTCTAATTCCAGCATTACGCTTTAAGAAATTTGAGTTTTGTGATGATGAACCTATAGTGCGTTCCTTAGGGAGATTTGCTGCAATTGAACAAGTTTTACCTGGAATTTTCACCAAATATATTGAAGGGCTTCGCAAAATATTTAAGGGGATTGATGACCATACAATTGAATATTTTCATCTCCATTGCCACTTAGATCCAGAACATACAGATGAGTTGATTCAAGTAACCCAACTGTACACCAAGTCAGAAAAAGATGTTGAACTCTTTCGTGATGGAGTTCAAGATATGGTTAGATCAATTGCTGATATGTTTTCTTGGATGGATGCAAACCTGGAAAAAGAAGCGTTAGCTTTACGAAGCTAAAAAGGGATTGGGGATTGGGGCGGGGAAGTGTGGGAGGTGTGGGAGGACGGGGAAGAAATCTTTCCCCCCTCTCTCCTCACACTCCCCATCTCCCCACTCCCTACTCCCCGTCATAGTATGTGGTTTTTTGAGATTTTTCCAGTAGAATCGCTGATTGAGAAACGCAATGGTATCTTAGCGTGTTAGTGATCTAATAACCCTAGAACTTTAATTTGCGTTTTTACTAATGAAATTCAGCGAAATCTTACACCAATTCGGCAACGCAGCTACGGTTCATAGCTTGAGTGTCAATCCAAACCATGACCCAGAAATTACGGGAGTAGCGGCTATTGATGAAGCTACTGATGGTAATCTCAGCTATGTGGAGGGAGCAAAATTTGGATCTTTTATCGGTAAGACCAACGCTAGTGCTTTAATTTTGCCCCAAGACGAAAAGTTACAGGCGCTTGCACAAGAACGTGGTGTTGTCTGGCTAAGCACTCCAGAACCGCGACTGTTATTTGCTAAAGCGATCGCAATTTTTTACCAACCATATCGCCCCGTCCCAGAAATTCATCAGAGTGCTGTGATTCACTCCACGGCTAAAATTGGTAGTGATGTTTATATTGGCCCCCATGTTGTCATTGAACAAGGGGTGGAAGTTGGTAACGGTGCAATTATCCATCCGAATGTGGTGGTCTATCCAGATGTCAAAATCGGCGATCGCACTATCTTACACGCCAATTGCACCATCCACGAACGCACCCAGATTGGTGCAGATTGCGTAATTCACAGTGGCGCTGTTATCGGTGCAGAAGGCTTTGGTTTTGTTCCTACCCCTACTGGTTGGTTCAAAATGGAACAATCCGGCTATACAGTTTTAGAAGATGGTGTGGTAATCGGCTGCAACAGTGCCGTTGATCGTCCATCCGTGGGAGAAACACGGGTCGGCCGGAATACAGTAATTGATAACTTAGTGCAAATAGGCCACGGTTGCCAAATAGGTTTTGGTTGTGCAATTGCAGGTCAGGCTGGCTTGTCTGGGGGTGTCAAACTGGGGAATCGCGTTATCTTAGCTGGACAAGCAGGAATCGCCAATCAAGTGAAGTTGGGAGATGGGGCGATCGTATCTGCCCAAACTGGAATTCTCAGTGATGTTGCACCAGGAGAAATTGTCTCAGGAACTCCCGCAATGCCCCATAAAGTGTATCTCAAGGCATCTGCTATTTACCATCGCCTGCCAGATATCTATCAATCGTTAAAAGAATTGCAACGTAAACTCAACAATAGCTAGTATTTAGTCATTAGTCATTAGTCATTAGTCATTAGTCATTACCCGCATTTCTCACAAGCTTGAGGGAAGGGGCAGAGGGGCAGAGGGGCAGAGGGGCAGAGGAGAAAGAACAAGGCACATTGAACTCTCCTCTGCTCCCCTGCTCAAGAGCTCCCCTCGCTAATACTTTGCGCTTTGTCTTTTGCTAATGACTAATGACAACTGACAAAGGAGAATTAAAAAAAGCCCAATTTCTCTAACACTGGCTTTGTAGAAACAACGTGACGTTCTAAACCCAGTTCTTTTGGACTCACTCCAACAGCCAAAGCAATCAACTGGGGTAAATGTAACACTGGTAAACCTAGCCTTTGTTCAATTACCTTTTCGACCTCTGGCTGGCGGGAATCTAAATTTAAGTGGCACAGAGGACAAGGTGTAACAATACAGTCAGCACCAGATGCCAAGGCGTCCTGAATATGCATCCCCGCCATCTTAAAAGATTGGGTAGTGGCATAACTAGAAAGCGGCCAACCACAACATTGTGTCCGACCCCGGTAATAAATTGGTGTTGCACCTACCGCCCGAAAAACATTTTCCATTGCTTCTGGGTTGAAAGGGTCGTCATAGGGCATGGACTTTTGAGCGCGGAGGAGATAACAGCCATAAAAAGCCGCGCATTTTAATCCAGTTAATTTCCGAGTCACACGTTTAGTAATTTCCTCTAAACCGTAATCTGTTACCAAGGCGTAGAGGAGATGTTTAACGTCAGTACTGCCGCGATAAGGCGAACAGCCTTCTTTATGCAGCAAGCCATTGACTTGTTCAATGTAAGCAGGATTAGTAGTTTGGCATTCCTTGAGGTGTTCGTTGACGTGACCGATAACACCTTGACAAGTGCTGCAATGGGTAAGCAACGGCAGATTTAATTCTTCTGCTAGGGCAATATTTCTGGCGTTGACTGTATCTTCCAGCAGTTGGGAATCTTCTTTAAAGGTGCCGGAACCACAACAAGCAGCTTTTTTCAGTTCAACCAGTTGAATACCTAGCACTTGAGTGAGGGCTTGAGTTGACTGGTAAAGTTCCCGACATGCACCTTGGGCAACACAGCCAGGAAAGTAAGCGTATTTTAGTGTCTGAGATAGCATATAACTATAGTTTGGATTAGAGCGATCGCTCTAGACAAAAATCAATCGGAAAACAGAAGCATTTATACGGTGTCGAGAATGGCGTACCACGCCCTACTGCTCAACTGTCCAAAGAAAACTGAGCGATTCTTTTGAGAAACAGCAAGAGTTTTCTAACAGAAAAACCGTTGGCAGTGTACGGGGGATCGCGCTTGACGATAAGATGTATATGCTCAAAAAAATGTCTCCTATAATGAGCAGATCCTAGCAATTAGTTGAGGACTTTATATCTATGAGCCAAACAGAACTTTTTGACAAAGTTAAAAAAATCGTTGCCGAACAACTTAGCGTTGACGAGAAGACCGAAATCAAACCAGAATCCACATTTATGGAAGATTTAGGCGCTGATTCCTTAGATACCGTTGAATTAGTAATGGCTTTGGAAGAAGAATTTGATATCGAAATTCCCGACGAAGCTGCCGAAGGAATTTTAACGGTTCAAGACGCTGTAAATTACATTAGCAACAAAGTTGCTACATCAGCTTAGTTGGGAGTTGGGGATTGGGGATTGGGGATTGGGAAGATTTTTCTCCCGCACCTAGTCACCAGTACCTAGTTGCTAATCTCGAATTTTTTGCCTGCTGCCTTTTCGCCACCTTTAACTGAATCATGACAGATTTTACACGTAAACGCGTTGTTGTAACTGGTGTTGGCGCGATTACACCTATTGGTAACACAGCAACAGAATATTGGGAAGGATTATTGAGTGGACGCAATGGCATTGACTACATCACATTTTTTGATGCGTCTCGCCATGATTGCCGCATAGCTGGTGAAGTGAAAAACTTCGATCCACATGATTACTTGGAGCGCAAAGACGCCAAGCGCATGGATCGATTTGCCCAATTTGGGGTTGCAGGAGCAAAACAAGCTATATCTGACGCGCAGTTAGTTATCAATGACTTAAACGCTCAACAGGTGGGTGTCATGATCGGTTCTGGCGTTGGTGGCATCAAAGTACTAGAAGATCAGCAAACTATCTACCTCAACCGCGGACCTGATCGCTGTAGTCCATTCATGATCCCGATGATGATTGCCAATATGGCAGCAGGGCTAACAGCAATTCACACTGGTGCTAAAGGCCCAAATTCCTGCGCTGTCACAGCCTGCGCCGCTGGCTCTAACGCCATTGGAGATGCTTTTCGCTTAATTCAAGGGGGATATGCCCAAGCAATGATTTGCGGCGGCACAGAGGCGGCTGTCACACCATTGTCGGTGGCTGGATTTGCTGCTTGTAAGGCGCTTTCTTTCCGGAATGACGACCCAGCTCATGCTTGTCGTCCCTTTGATCGCGATCGCGATGGATTTGTTTTGGGCGAAGGTGCAGGAATTTTAATTCTAGAAGAACTGCAACACGCCATTAGTCGCGGCGCTCACATTTATGCCGAAATGATCGGCTATGGTATGACCTGTGACGCTTACCACATCACCTCCCCCGTACCTGGTGGACTAGGCGCAGCTAGAGCTATAGAACTGTCTCTCAAAGATGCAGGACTAACTCCCGAACAAATCAGCTACATCAATGCCCACGGCACCAGCACCCCAGCCAATGATTCCACTGAAACTTCAGCCATCAAAAAAGCTCTGGGAGAACATGCCTATAAAGTGGCAATCAGCTCCACCAAATCCATGACAGGCCATCTATTGGGCGGTTCTGGAGGTATTGAAGCAGTCGCAACAGTACTGGCGATCGCTAATGACCAAATTCCCCCAACAATCAACCTCGAAAATCCCGATCCAGAGTGTGACTTAGATTACGTACCAAACTCTAGCCGCGTTCAAAAAGTTGAAGTGGCACTATCCAATTCTTTCGGCTTTGGCGGTCATAATGTCACACTAGCCTTTAAGAAATACCTGTAAAAAAGTCGGAAGTCGGAAGTCAGAATTCAGAACTCAGAATTCAGAACTCAGAATTCAGAACTCAGAATTTAGGAGTTATTTTTCTCCCCCTGCTCCCTCATCTCCCCCTGCCCCCTGCCCCCTGCCACGCCCAGTGCCAAAAGTACCATAGATATCATTCTGATATAAACTAAGCGTTCAGCATGACCCAATTATCAGCTTGATTTATCACCAGAAACTCCGGAGATCCCGCTTGTCCATCGACAATCGGGAATGGGATGATGAGGATACTGTGGGAAATTTTAATCACTGTTCAGTTATCACCGATTCAGTTACCAAACTGATGCGGGCAACTCAAACCCAATAAATAAAAGTGTTAACTGTTAACTGTGAAAAATAACCCCAGAAAGAGTGAGAAGCTCAAAGAGTGCTAACCCGTCGTTAAAAACAATCATATTATGGCTGTTGCAACCCAATCCCTCGAAGAACTTTGTATTAACTCGATCCGCTTCTTGGCTATTGACGCCGTAGAAAAAGCAAAATCGGGACACCCAGGGCTGCCGATGGGCGCGGCTCCCATGGCCTTTGTACTATGGGATCGCTTTTTGCGGTTTAACCCCAAAAATCCCAAATGGTTTAACCGCGATCGCTTTGTCTTGTCCGCCGGCCATGGCTCGATGTTGCAGTATGCCCTACTTTACCTGGCAGGCTACGATAGCGTCACCATTGAAGATATCAAGCAATTCCGTCAATGGGGTTCTAAAACTCCCGGACATCCAGAAAACTTTGAAACCGCAGGTGTGGAAGTCACAACTGGCCCACTAGGTCAAGGAATTGCCAATGGAGTCGGTTTGGCGATCGCCGAAGCACACCTCGCCGCAAAATACAATAAAGCCGATGCTAAGATTGTTGACCATTACACCTACGTAATTTTGGGTGACGGTTGCAACATGGAAGGCATTTCTGGTGAAGCTTGTTCTTTCGCAGGACACTTGGGATTAGGCAAACTCATCGCTCTGTACGACGACAACCACATCTCTATCGACGGTTCCACAGATGTGGCATTCACTGAAGATGTTTCTAAGCGGTTTGAAGCTTACGGTTGGCATGTCCAACACGTTCAAGAAGGTAATACTGACCTCGAAGGAATTGCTGATGCCATTGAAGCAGCCAAAGCTGTCACCGATAAACCTTCTTTTATTAAGGTAACAACCACCATCGGTTACGGTTCCCCCAACAAAGCAAACACCGCTGGCGTTCACGGTGCTGCTTTGGGTGGAGACGAAATAGCATTGACACGTAAAAATTTGGGTTGGGAATACGAGCCTTTTGTAGTTCCCCAAGACGCCCTCAATCATGCACGTAAAGCTGTTGAACGCGGCGCAGGCTATGAAGCTGAGTGGAATAAAGCATTTGCTGACTACAAAGCTAAGTATGCCCAAGAAGCAGCCGAATTTGAACGCTATGTTAGCAGCAAACTACCTGATGGTTGGGATAAAGTACTACCCACTTACACTCCTGAAGACAAAGGACTGCCAACCCGCAAACACTCGGAAACCTGCCTGAACAAACTAGCAGCAGTTTTACCTGAGTTAATCGGTGGTTCTGCTGACTTGACCCACTCCAACCTGACTGAAATCAAGGGCAAAGGCGACTTTCAGAAAGGGCAATACCAAAACCCCAACATCCACTTTGGTGTCCGGGAACACGCTATGGGCGCCATCTGTAATGGTATTGCGTTGCACGGTTCGGGATTAATTCCCTACGGTGCTACCTTCTTGATCTTCACAGACTACATGCGTGCTGCCATCCGCTTATCCGCCCTCTCTCAAGCTGGGGTGATTTGGGTGATGACTCACGACTCCATTGGACAAGGTGAAGATGGCCCAACCCACCAACCCATTGAAACCTTAGCTTCCCTACGGGCTATTCCTAACTTGACGGTGATTCGTCCTGCGGATGGAACAGAAACCTCTGGTGCTTATAAGGTGGCGATCGAAAGGGCTAAGGGAAATGCGCCAACTTTGTTGGCATTCACCCGTCAAAATGTCCCCAACTTGGCAGGTACTTCCATTGAAGGCGTAACCAAGGGTGGTTACACAGTGGTGGATTCCGACGGTACACCAGAATTGATCCTAATCGGTACTGGTTCAGAATTGAGCCTCGCCGTCACCGCAGCCGAGAAACTCACAGCCGAAGGTAAGAAAGTTCGTGTTGTTTCCCTACCTGCATGGGATTTGTTTGAAGCCCAGGATGCAGCTTACAAAGAGTCTGTATTGCCGAAAGCTGTCACCAAGCGCTTGGCTGTAGAAGCGGCCTCCAGTTTCGGTTGGCACAAGTACGTAGGTACTGAAGGCGACGTTGTTAGTATCGATCGCTTTGGTGCTTCCGCGCCAGGTGGTGTTTGTCTAGAGAAGTTTGGTTTTAGCGTTGATAATGTGTTAGCCAAGGCTAAGCAATTATTGGGTTAATAGCAACAGAATATTCTCAAATTTTTGTGGGGTGGGCATCTTGCCCGCCCTTTTTTTGTTTTTTAAACGCAGAGGAGCGCCAAGGCAAACGCAGAGGTTCGCTGAGGGGAATTGTTTATAATTGGAGTAATTTAGTAAATCATTGGGAGGAAGCTATGGAGGAAATTTCGAGGGACAAAGAAGAACTTCTAGCCCGGATTACAAAAATAGTAGAACATTTGATGCAAAAGGATACTAGCTATCAGTATTACCTAAATAAAGATAAAGCAATTCAAATGATATTTAAATATTTTTCCGAGAAAGTTTCTATGGAGGAATTAAAAGCTATGTCTGATTTCAAATTAACAGGATTTGTTGAGGGACATCTGATGACTTTGTTATTAATTGAAGGGGAAGATGATATAGATATGAAGGCAACAGCTTATGGCTAGATATGCTAATTTTGTGACCAGAAGAATGTTTTTTGTTTTACATAATTTAATATCTAGCTTGGAATACTGGTTTACCACTGCTGAAGGTTCGATTTGATGCAATGGTATCGTCTTTTTTAGGCGAAACTGCAACCAATTTGAGACTTGTATTTATTGACCCAGAAACTTTTGATTTAGATGATTTAAGAACTTCCGAGATAGAAATAATATCTGAGTTAGAAGATGGATATATTATAGGTGCGTCTGCGGATACTAATTTTACTACACTTCAAGATAAAATAGAAAAATTTTTCAATGAGCAAAAAGGCGGTGGTGTCATTGCAAAAATATTGAATATTATTGACAAAAATCAACGCCCAGAATTTATTTTGTCTTCAAAATTATTACAGGAATGGGATCAAATAAAGGATGAACAGGTTTATATTGTATCGGTCAAGATAGCGGTATCTATTGGCGAATTACTGAACCACCGGAAAGAGGCGCCGAAGCACCAGACTGGTTTTATGTGCCAAATGTCCCGCCGACTTTAAATGGTCAAGTACGCCGTTCTTATGTACTGTGGCAAGAATACGTTGCGCCGCTGATTGTTTTGGAATTTGTCTCTGGGAATGGTGACGAAGAACGAGACAAAACACCAATTACAGGTAAGTTTTGGGTTTATGAGCAAGCAATTAGAGTTCCCTTCTATGGCATTTATGAAGTGAAGAAAGCCAGTGTCGAGGTGTATCAATTGCTCAGAGGTGAATATCAGCTAATACCTGCCAACGATCGCGGACATTATCCGATTGATTCAATAGGTGTAGAATTGGGAATCTGGCAAGGTCGCTATCAAAATCTAGAATTACCTTGGCTGCGCTGGTGGGATAATCAAGGTAATTTGCTACAGACAGGATGGGAGCGATCGGAACGCTTGGCTGCTAAGCTCAGAGAATTAAATATTAACCCTGACGAGTTAGCTTAACTATTTTGCCAACTATCTTTAGATAGATACGGTAAACACTACGCGGTTTAGCATCACAAATCAAACTTTCATGTCCCGAAAACCCTAATACATATTTTATATATTTTGTCAATATGTAGTCGCCAGAATGAGCGAATAAATAGCCAAGGCCTTCTCTAGACTGAATATAACTTCATGCTTTGAGTAGAAGTAATTATGACTTTGTAAATGTCATGATGTATGTGTTCTCAAACAATAAATAGTTGCTGTTGTGCAAACGAAAAAATCAGATTTTGTCTGACCCCAGTAACTTTGAACTCTATTCAATTGTTTGATGTTTTGAGAAGGTAAAATAATGAATACAATCCTAAAACGCACACTTTTACCAAGCCTCATGGCTGCAAGCTTAGCTGGTGTTACTCTAGTACCCGCTAAACCGGCTGCTGCTGACGATCAAGTACTACGCGATATCGGTATTGGGGCTGCTACCAATGTGGTAACCGGGGCTATTAGGGGAAATGGTAGTTTCTTAGGTAATGCTGTTAAAGGCGGTGCCACTGGTGCAGCCGTGAACGGTGCAAATGGACTCAGAGGCGATCGCCGTCACCGCAACGCTGGTCAAGATATCGGTGTTGGTGCGGGCGCTAGCGCATTGACTGGTGTAATTACTGGCGATCGCAAAGATACCCTTGGCAATGCTATTGATGGCGCAGCCGTAGGTGGAGCAATCCATCTCCTCACCAATGGCAAATAAACCTTAGGAACTTATTCCTTCCCTAATTTATCTTCTTTTAGGATGAGTAGATCCAACCCCCCTTTCCTACTAGGAAAGGGGGGTTGGCGGATTACATTTACAGCAGATTCAAACTTAGTAAAGTACACTATCTAGATCTCAAAGCTAGGTAGAAAACCTATTCTAATTCTGAATTCTGAATTCTGACTCCTGAATTCTGCTGCATATGACTATCAAGTTCAAATAACTTAATAGTAAAATCTAGCCCTTTAATGCCTTTCTAAAGTTTCGACGATAGGATTGGTTAGTAATAAACAAAGCTGGCCATAGCAAAGATAAACCAATGCGATTGGTCAAAGTTGGATTAAAATTAGTCCGTCCAAACCCATTCCAAAACTTCCAAACGCCGCCTACATAAACCACTACTAAGACAAAAACAATAAAGTTCATTCTCATCAACTCCGTTAGTAACTGACAAAATTTAAATTAAGTTTTACCACACGAGGTAAGTAGTTCATAACCAACATCGGTAAGGTATGAATAAACTCCTGAGTCTGTGACATCTAAGTTAATTAACGACACATTCTCCTATTCCAGTGTAAAGTAGCCTCAGCCATCACAGCTAGTTGTCGATAGTGGCAAGCTAGTCTAACGATGTAAAAGCTTGATTTTTGGGTGTTTTAGCGGTACATTCTCCTTGTAGGACAATCAAGCCTTTAGTTTCCAAAACAGAACAGCCCTGTAAAACGCCTAAGAGAGCAGGATTAGTTCCTTGTTGTAGCTTTAATGAAATATCTTCTGCTATGGACTGGCGTAATCTGCTTGATAACTTCAAAATTCTGTAGTGCATTATTCTTATGCTTCATCTACCCAATAAAGATAATATCGTTCACTATCCACCCAGTTTCTCTGAAAATCTTTAATCGGAACAATCTTCAAATCGTTGCGGTTGACATTAAGTTTTTGATTTAAAATCAGCAAAATTTTCTTTTCCTCATCTTGATTTTTCAATAGAGAATTAATTTGGCTTAATATCTGAACTTGTTCAACATCTTGACGACCTTTGTTAAATAGGGTGAAGCTTCCCATTTTTTGAAGCTCAGGATAGTAAAACTTTCGGTTCAGATAACCTGATAAAGGAGCCATATTCGCATCTCTACTGGCAACAATAAACTCATTATCTAACCCAGCTTTTTGAATATATTGAGCCGTTTCCCGACTTGCAGAAAATGGTAGAACTAAATCTCTGGAAAAACTATAAATACCGCCCAAAAAGTGGACATAAAGAATTAACATCAAAGCCAGATGATGCCATTTTTGAACAAATGCAATTGAATTTGGGCGAAGAGAAAACTTATTGAATAAAACTAGAGAATCTTGATAATAACTTCCCAGCCATAAAGCCGCTATCAGAATTAGATAGAAATGTCCAAAATGTCGAGGCATACCTGTAAATCTCAAGTATGTAAACGCAAATATTATACAATTTCCTATAATGTATAAAAATAAAGCGACTGGCTTTTTAGATAATTTAATGAAGGTTAAAATTGCAATAAATAAAGTAATTATCGCACAAATAATTAAATCTAACCATTTTTTATGTTGAGGAATAATTAATAAATAACTACCAAATATCCTACCTATGCTTCTCAAGAAATGCCGGAAATCTAATTGCATTACCCAGCCATTATTTAACCCGCCATAAAGATAACTATCTGTTGGAGGAGTAATAATATAAATGGATAAAATAAAAGATAAGATGATAATTAGAGTACTTAAAAATAAATCATATTTTTGACTTTGATTAAAATACTGTTTGCGATGTTCACTATCAAAACAAAATTCAGCTAGCAAAGTTAATACTAAAGAAAATGATACCAATAAACCATAAGCACTACTATTTGCTAGTAAGCCCAATAAAATTGCCAAATAAGCATAAGTTATTTTTCTGGATGAGAAAATTGTGCAGAATGCAAAAACAAACAACACACTAAAGGCATAGTTTCGAGAAATTAAAAGATATTCGTAAAAAGTAAAGTAACCAAAGCAAAATAGAAACTTTTGTTGATATTTAAAAGGGCTATATAAGCAAAAAAGAGTAATTGAAACAACAGTAATTGCCCAATGAAAAATTTGCATAATAATAGGATTGTCAACTATTTTCCTCAGAATTCCCAGGGAAAAATACCATAGAATAGGATGACCTTCATAACGAATATTTGCAATTAAATCCCCAAAAGATTCACTGTCTCTGACAATAAGCCAGGGATTTAGTTCATCTCGCCACATCGAATGGTTGAGAATACCTATTAAACCAAGAATAGAGAAAATAATTATAATAAACCAAGGAGAATGAAAAGGTAATCTTGAAGTATAATTGATGATTTGTTTGTTTAACATTGTTAATGCAAAATGAAATTTATAAAGAATAAGTTACGAGTGAGGATTCAGCATTAATTGGAGTCTAAATGAGTGATAGAGTAGCTATTTGCCGTGTCCGTGAGCGTCTGAAATATTGGTTTAAAATCTTGTCCCTTGTGGGCAAAAAAAATTAAACATTATTGCTTATTAAAACTCTATCCATTTATGGGTAGGTATTCTAAATTTATAATTTTTAAGTAGGTAGACATAATAAAACGTAAAATTTAAATGAATGAAATGATTTAACTGAGCAGATTTTACTTTCTGCCTCCCAACTCCTGAATTATGACTCATTTCTACTGATAATTTTCTGGCATACTCACTGGTGACAAACCAGCGATCGCTCTTAAGTTTTGGCAACGAATCAATTCGGTAAAATTTAAACTGGAACGCCCTTCAATTTTGGCCACCGCTTCAATTGCAGATAACAAGTGCTGTGCTGCTTCAACTTCTGAATAACCGCGCCGTTGTGCTACCCGAATTGCTGCTGTATCAGCGTTTAACTCTGACTCTTGAGATTTATTAGTCCGCCAGATGCGAACAAAGGCGATCGCACTTAACCCCACAGCTACGGCTACACCCACCACATCTGATTGCGCTGCTTCCAATACTCCACCCAACAACCCCACCAGCACTACACCTTGATAAATGTCGGGTTTAAACCACTTCACACCCGTCAACCAGCTAACCACCTGCAACAGCAGTAAGTCTCGTTGTGGCTTTGTCAGGCGACGCCACAAATCGAAATTAATGTATATTGGTCGCGCCTGATTCCAGGGTTGAGGAAAGGAGGCGTCAATTACTTTTGCTTGCTCCGGCTTGCTAACAATTTTTGTTGTCATCCGACCAGAAGCAGGCATCACATCTAATAAACGGCGAATTTCAACATTTGGCTCCATAATTTTAATTATTAGCCATAATGTGCATACTGACTAGTTCCTAAAATATTGAATTTCTCAGAATTGAGAATAGTAGGACGGGCAAGATGCCCATACCACAAAAATAATCTAGATTTGTGGGGTGGGCGTCTACCCTGACCTGAAAACTGGTGGAAGATATGAAAAAGATAAACTTTTT
The DNA here is from genome assembly GCA_019359545.1 of Desmonostoc geniculatum HA4340-LM1. Taxonomy (GTDB): domain Bacteria; phylum Cyanobacteriota; class Cyanobacteriia; order Cyanobacteriales; family Nostocaceae; genus Nostoc; species Nostoc geniculatum. The sequence goes on from JAHHHB010000025.1 coordinate 49,452, forward strand.
GTGTTAGTCTTTGATTTGTAATGTCTTGTTAATACTCTTAAAAAATAAGTGTTCTATTGTTGAAAGCTTCTATAGATTCAGACATATCAATAGGATAGACAAACTCTTAAGAATATTGATTCACTCATTTTACAGTGTTTTTCAGATTGAACTACACTACTCCCCAACGCCACTTGCTCCACTTGGGGAAACCCCAAGACCGCAGTGGCTCCTCCCTATTCCCTACTCCCTGTCCTAATCATGGACGCTTTTGCTCCCCTTGCACCTGAATGGACAAATAAGGCAATACATGCCTACAAGTTTTGCTGTCCTAGTTGCTCCTCAAGTAGCCTCGAAGCTGAAAAAGTTTGGTTAAATCGGCGATCGCCTGTGCTTACAGAAGACCGTCGTCGTAAATGGCAAGAGTTCTATTCTTGTCACTGTGGTTGTGTGTGGTGGGCTTGGAGTAGCGATCGCCGCCCAAAGGATCTATCCAATCAGCCAGATCATAATCCTACATAGCCAATTTTTTCCCCAACAAAACAAAACCCCACCTTGAGGCGGGGTTTTGTTTATCTAATTCTGAGATTTTAGAAGGAGAAAGTAGTACGCAAAGTACCTACATAAATGGTGTCATTGTTATTGTTGTGATCCGGATTGAAGATCACTAACAAGCCAGGGGTAATAGCAATGTTATCGCTGACCTGGAACCGATAAAGCGCTTCTGCATGATATGCGGTATCAAGATCTTCAATAGTTCCACCAACACCATCAGCAACATTACTGTCAGTTACTCTGGGTGATTGACCAAAGATAAACCCAAGCAAGTTACCTTCTCTGCCAAAGTCCTTGAGAGCGAGGCTAGCAGCCCAGTAGAACACATCCGTACTGTTACCAGCAGCTACGTTAGTACCAGCTGTTCTAGCTTCAATGTCGCTGAAACCAGCCCAACCGGCAATAGCCAACTTAGCACTCGGTTTAAATGTAACTTCTACACCATAGTGGTTGGATTCAGTGCGAGCGCCTTCAAATGCATCATTGGCTAGGAAACTGCCAGTGTTACCAAATATGGCATCTCCTCCAGTCACATAACTGCGAGCGTAGGTCAGACCAACACCAATCGCTGGATTTGGTTGAAAACTTAATTGACCGAAGATAGTGCTATCACCATTGAACAGCCCATTACTAGCGCTAGGATCTGAAGCATTTGGGGCTAAGTAGGCACCAGTCAAACTGATGACACCTTTAGGATTGAAAGTAACAGTCAAACCAGCGCCATCAGCACCTTGGCGATAGATGGGGCTAAAACGTCCGTAGCGAGAAATAGCACCTCTACCAGAACTAGCAAAGTCAGGGTTAAAGTTATTGACGTTTTCGTACAATTCAGCGCCAGTAGCATCAACTTTTACGCGTATTGCATCACCAAAGTCAAAAGCATAGTTAACCTTATCGATTTCAACGCTGTTACCACTATCGCCAGTATTTTCTTCAAAACCCAAGCGGGTCATGTTGGTACCGGTTTGCCCACTATTGTTGACAATGTTGCCGGAATTCAACCGGATTTGCAATCGGTCTGTACCAGTGAAACTGCTGTACAAGTTCAAACGAACGCGGTTAGCAAAAGTGGTGTTGCTTTCTAGGTCGGGGTTATCGTCATCTTCACCTGCACCCACGACGGCTTGTGTATCACCAAAAGCCTGAGTTACATTAAAGATTGCTTCCCCAACTAACTTGGTAGTAGTGGAGAATTGATTGGCTTCTAATTCAGCAGTACGGGCTTCTAAGGAATCTACACGACCGCGCAGAGTTGCTAATTCAGCAGAAAATTCTTCTTGTAAGCGCTGTAGGGTAGCCAAGTCTTGTTTGCTTACCAAATCAGCGGTAGCTGTAGCAATCAGTTCGTTAACTCGGTCTAAACAAGCATTCAAGCCTGCGGCAAATTCATAACGGGTTAAAGCACGGTTACCGCGATAAGTTGAGTTGGGGTAACCTGCAATACAGCCGTAGCGCTCAACCAAGGATTGTAAAGCTTGGAATGCCCAATCTGTGGGCTGCACATCGGAAAACTGAGAAACAGATGTTACTTGATCGATGTTGTTAGACTCTTGAGCTTGAGATAACTGGGCAACATTTGTTATCTTTTCGTTAACTTCACCAGCTAAGGCGCTGTTCGCAGCTACAAATGTAGCAGCTAGAACAACGGGACTAACCTTAATCAAATTCCAGAATTGTTTTGTCATGTTCTTACTTTCACTCACACCTACTAATCCAAGGGTAGTAAAGTGCTTAAAACACTTTACTTTTGGGTTATTTCACACATAATCACAGCACCGATTATACCTTATGTCCTGTGATTAATACAAGCAAATTAATATACTGCTCAATTAAAATTGCTAAATTAATTTATTTTAGTAACCGCAAAATAATGCGACGCTTATGACGTAAAATCGCTTCTTCTTCCTCGAACTGCTGTAGAAGTCGTGTAACTGTAACTCGTGTAGTGTTTAAGACTTCTGCAATATCCTGATGGGTAATATTGAGATCGATTAGCTTGCCTTTATCTATATCACGTCCAAATTTTTCGCTTAACCACAGCAAAAATTGCCATAAACGTAAGGAAATTGGTTTACGATGCACTATGCTCAATAAATCTTCAGTTTGTTGAATGTGAGACAATAAAGCGTCAACATATTGATGCCACAAGTGAGCAGGCACAATGCTGACTTCTACAGCTGTGAGACATTCGATCTGATATGGTCTAATTCTAGATAAAGGATAGCCAATCAGATCTCCTACTCCCCAATAACCGAGAGTGATGAATGTTCCGTCTTCGCCCCAAGTTAGGGTACGAACTGCTCCATGTTCAATGCGCCAAAGTATATCATTCCGAAGCGGAATTACTTCCCGACGGGTAAATAAGTGTTGTGATACCTGTCCTTCTACAGCAGAATTGTTTGACAGCCGAGAATAGTTTGGAGTGGAAATTGTGGAATACATAATCAACCGTAGCCACACGGACTATGAGAGAATATTGCTGCTTAAATTACTAAAAAAAACTAATATTTTATATATTAAATATTTATCTATCCTGAGATTTCAACAACTAGCAGCTAAATCAAAACCTTCTCATGGGAGTAGCTTTTGGTTCGAGCCATCTATTACTGAGATAACAGTAAATTGTTTAGCTGTTTATCCGTTACTTTAATGGCGCAAGTTTAAGAAAAGGTAAGCTTTTTGTAAAATGTTTAGTTAACTTAATTTTTTGGTGTTTTCTTAAAACTTATACCATTTCTCCCTTTCGTGAGGTAAAAGGTAGTTACCAATCAATCCTGAGTCACCCCACCCTGGCTTTACTGACGCAAAACCTCCCCTGCCCTTTGAAAGGCTACCGTGTAGACACAAGTTATCGAATCACTATCAGTCCTCGAATTACCCCACCCTAACCCTCCCCTTATAAAGGGGAGGGAACTAGATTTCCTGTTTCCCCCCAATATATCGGGGGGATTAAGGGGGGTAATTCAATTTGTGTGTACACCTTAGGCTTTGAAAGGGGAAGGGATTGAGGGGTGGGGGTAGAACGTTTGTGGGACAAAGGTTTGAGCTTAAGTTGAGACCAATGGATGTATTACTGAATTTGATTAAGAGCGTTGACCAGTGACGATATATGCTACCCTTTGACCGATATTAGTGGCATGATCTGCCATGCGTTCAAGACAACGAATCGCCAGTGCCAACAGTACAATTGGCTCAACGACGCCTGGTACATCACGTTGTTGGGCTAAAGTCTGATAAACGCGATCGTAGGCATCGTCTACAGTATCATCTAAGTGCTTTAAACCCCGCCCACCGGCTTCATCAAAATCTGCCAAAGCCACTAAGCTAGTTGCTAACATTGCCTGGGCGTGACGGGACATGACTTCAATATCTGGTAAAGACGTGTGAGGCGCATAAGGAAAGATTTTAATCGCAATCTCAGCTAAATCCTTAGCATAATCACCAATGCGCTCTAAATCCCGCACTAGCTGCATAAAAGCACTCAAGCAACGCAAATCTTGTGGCGTAGGGGATTGCAGCGTCATAATCGCTGTACAGTCTGACTCTATTTGTCTATAAAAGCGATCGATTTTTTTATCTAATCGGGGAAGTTCCTCAGCTGCTGCTAGGTTACGAGCAAATAACGCTTGGTGGCTGAGGCGAAATGATTGTTCCACCAAAGCTCCCATGCGTAATACATCCCGTTCTAAACGCCTAATACCGCGTGCCAGTTGGGGTCTCTGAGAATTGGGACTGTAACGGACAGCTTTCACACTTGTAATCTCAAACGTGAAGATATTTTTAACAAGAAAGAATTCAGGAGTCAGGAGTCAGAATTCAGAATTAGTTCTGTGTGACTGGTGGATGAATAAACGGTGGAACACTCGCGCGTAATTTTCAATTTGGTGGTCTACAGTTGGTGGTGGGTCTGAATCCCCCACTAAAAGATTGCTGAATTCTGTATTCTGTATTCTGTATTCTTCTTCAACTATAGTCTTGGCTTAGGGAGTTTGCCATGACTTGAGGAAATTGAATTTGCATCCACGCCCCACCAGTTTCTGGATGGTTCATTGCTTTAATTGAACCACCATGAGCGAGAAGAATTTGTTGAACGATCGCTAAACCTAAGCCATTGCCAACAATCGCCCCTATAGAATTATTATCCTGGGGGGAATGGGTTCTGGCTTTATCTCCCCGATAAAATCGCTCAAAAACATGGGGCAAATCTGCTTGGGAAAAGCCTACTCCCGAATCAATAAGATTTATTTCGAGGGATGAAGAACCAGCATTGCCGCCATTATTATTCGTTGATAGGATTTTCGCCTGGACGTGAATGGAAGTAGAAGGAAGACTATACTTAATGCTGTTGTCCAGTAAGTTAAGAAAAACCTGGTATATCCGGGCTTGATCTGCCTTAATCCAAAGATTTTCTGGCCCAGAATAATTCAGAGACAGATCTTGGCGCTGTGCTAATGGTTCTAGGGTTTCCCAAACAGATGCAATTAGCGATCGCAATTCCACAGCTTCGGCTTGCAATTGCATGTTCGGGTTTGCTTCCATTTGGGTGAGTTCTAACCAGCTTTGCACCAAACTAATCAGCCGGTCAACTTCTTGCATGAGGCGGTTAACCCAGCGATTTAAAGGCGGTTCCAAGCGGTTTTGTAAAGTTTCCACAACCAAGCGAATGGAAGTCAAGGGCGTTCTGAGTTCGTGTGCTAAATCAGAAAAAGAGCGATCGCGTGCTTGATTTATATCCAATAGGGGTTGACGATTTTCTAAAAATACGCTTACTTGTCCATTGGGTAAAGGCAAGCTACACGCCCGCAAAGTCAAAGATTTGATTGTCGGTATCTCTGCGGCATTATCACAAGATGGGTGAAATACCCACTCCTTCGTCTGTGGTTTTTGCCAATCACGAGTTTTTTCAATTAAATGATCGAGTTCATAAGACCGTACCAACTCCAACAACAAGCGCACCTGTCCTGGTTGCCACCTTTGCAAATTTAAAATTTCCTGCGCCTGCTGATTGCACCACAACAGTTGATTTTCTTCATCCACCTGCAAATATCCTATTGGTGCAAATTCCAGCAGGTCTTGGTAAGTTTGCAGCGACTGTTGCAAATCTTGTCGCTGCTGCCTTAAAAGCATAATTTCCTGCCGTAACCCAGGAATCAGCGGCAGTCCCAGTTTGTCAGAATGCGAGGTTAACGGTTGGAATACGCGTCTCAGGTAGCGGTTAAGTTGAACCTGTTGCCAAACCCAAAACCCAATGCCTACCGCTAAACCTAGAAAAAATCCCAATAAGAGCATTTGAGTCGTTAGTTTTTTTGTGATTACTCAAAACTAACAACTATCTAAACTAATTATCCAAACCTATAGCCAAAACCTCTTACAGTCACAATATATTCGGGATGGCTGGGGTCTTGCTCTAATTTTTCGCGCAACCAACGGATGTGAACGTCTACGGTTTTGCTATCCCCAACAAAATCTGGACCCCAAACCTGGTCTAGCAATTGTTCCCGTGACCACACCCGACGGGCGTAACTCATAAACAGTTCCAGCAGGCGAAACTCTTTCGGAGAAAGACTCACCTCTTGACCGCGAACCAGCACGCGACATTCTTGAGGATTTAAGGTCACATCCTTGAATTTTAATACTGGTAGTTGTGGCAAATTACTTAAGCGTTGACGTCGCAGTAAAGCCCGACAACGAGCCACTAACTCGCGCATACTGAAGGGTTTGGTTAGGTAGTCATCTGCTCCTACTTCTAACCCCAAAACACGATCGGTTTCGCTGCCCTTAGCACTGAGCATTAAAATCGGTACTGGGTTTCCTTGGTGACGTAGTAAACGGCAAATATCTAAACCATTGATCTGAGGCAGCATCAAATCAAGGATGATTAAGTCAAAGGGAAGTTCCCCTGAGTTGGTTTCAAAACTTTTGAGATACTCTACAGCAGACCGCCCATCGGGGGCAGTTATCACCCCGTAACCCTCCTCTTCCAGGGCTACAGCGAGCATTTCCTGGATTAATTCTTCATCTTCTACTACCAAAATCCGGCTGGTTTGCCCAATGTCCGTTCTGGCAGAATACTTGGTCGATTCAGTGGTATACATTGATATCACAAGAGTCTAGGACTGTCCTTGTATCAATTAGGATGATCACATCTATTATCTAACCTGAGTGCAACCGCGCTTCTACTAGAGTTAATTCTTTTAGATTTCCTTTACAAAAGGTTACATATGTCACAGCGCCCTATTAAGAATTATAAAACGCTGTGGCTCAAAGCTGCCAATAGTCTTTTTAGTGAAATATCTGAAATTTTCTCTTGACAAGGGCAAATTGGGCTGGTTATATTTATTAGTACAAAAATACTATAGCAACCCAAAGGGAAAAATATACTGAGGAAAACAGAAAGACACAACTGTGGATAACTCGTACTGTCCTCAGTATCGGATGTTGATTATTTCAGTGTTTACACTGCACTATAAATATGATGTAAAGGCTACTCTGATGTCTGCATAGGGTAGTCATTGGTATGGCTTGCTACCCGATAAATTATTGCCTATTGAACGGAGTTGGAATATGACTACAGTTGGGGTCAAGGACAGCAAACAACAACTAATGCAAGCATTTCAACAAATTCTTATCCAAAGGAAAAAGCTGGAATTTAAAATAGCAACCAAACAAGAAGAAGCAGAAAAGGCCAAAAGCCAAGAAATTCTGCAAGCAGCTTCGACATATACAGTTGATAGTATTGTCAAAGGCTTAGCAGATTTACAATTAGAGTTTGGCAGTATTCTCAATGGATTATCTGAAAAACTAGCTCAGGAAAACTCCAAGTTAGATGAACTCAATCAAGCAATAGAAATTGAAACTCAACGTCTACAAGAACTTCAGCAAATTAGAGTTGTCGCTGATACTCTAGATATTTTAAGTCAAGAACATCAAGAAAAACTCAAAACCCTAGAACAAGATACTATTAGCAAAAAGGAAGCTTTAGAGAAAGAAGTTACAGTCAGGCGGAAAGAATGGCAAAAAGAGCAAGCAGAGTATGAAGAAAAACTCCAAGCATATAATGATTTATTAGCCAAAGACCGCCAGCAAGAAGAAGAAGAATATCAATATAAATTAGAAACAACTCGTAAGCTGAATACAGACAGTTACGAAGCAATTAAGCGTCAACAAGAAAGGGAAATACAAGAAAATTCTCAAAAGAAAGAGAAAGATTGGACTGAACGAGAAAAAATACTCACTCAACATCAACCGCTATTTGCGGATTATCAACAAAAAGTGGCCACATTTCCTAATGAACTAGAAGAAGCCGTTAAGAAAGCCAGAGAAGAAGCAATTAAAGAAACCAGCCAAAAAGCTAAAATTGAGGCTGATTTATTTGAGAAAGAATGGGAATCTACAAAACAGAGTTACGAATTAAAAATTCAATCTCTGGAAGAAACAATCAAAAAACAAACTGAGCAAATAGAAGGTATTTCTACTCAATTGCAAACTGCATTAAAACAAGCGCAAGATTTAGCTATGAGGGCTTTTGGTAGTTCTAGTCCCTAATAGTTATTAGTCTGTAGCGTCTTAATTATTTTGAATTTTCAATTCCTGAAGAGGAGGTTTGTTGTAGTGGTGAAAAAACCGACTGAGAAGAATACTAAAGTAGAAATTCTTCAGGCGTATGAGGAGTTAGCTAAAGAACAAGCAGCGCTAAAATCGCAACTCGATAAAGTTGCTAAAGAAAGCCAGCCTGTAACGAAAGAACAGCCTAAAATAGAACAAAAAACACCTATGAATCAGCTTTCTAGTGTCCAACAAAAGATGAATAATACAATTGAAAGCTTAGCTAAAATTCAATTAGGTTTTGGTAGCGCTGCTAATGAATTATCCGAACAATTGACAACCAAGGCTTCTAAATTAGAAGAAATCAGGCAAACTTTAGAGGAAGAAATTCAACAATTAAAACAGTTGCATAATTTAGAAATTTCTGATGATATCTTGGATACTCTTATCCAAGCGTATGAAGATAATTCTAAAGCTTATCAAGATGAGTATAGCCAGCGTTCTGAAGTGTTATTGCAAGAAATTCTAGATCAAAGAAATACTTGGGGAAAAGAACAAGAAGAACATCAACGAGCGATAAAAGAACGGAATGAAAGCCTGAACAAAACTCGCCAACGCGATGCATCAGAGTATAAGTATAATTTGGAACTCCAGCGGCAACTAGATAGTGGTGAATACGAACAAGGGCAGAAAGTATTATATAAACAACTAGAGGAATTACTCCAAGAAATAGAAAAACAGTGGGCCGAACGGGAGAAAGCAATTTCTGAACGAGAAAAACAATTTGAAGAATTGAAGGCTAAGGTAGAGGCTTTTCCGAAAGAAAAAGAAGCAGCCATCAAAAAAGCTACAGAAGAAGGCAAAGGCATCGCCCACTACCAAGCTAAGGTCAAATCAGATTTATACTCTAAAGAAGTAGAAGGGCAAAAGCGCTTTTATGAACAAAGACTGCAATCTCTAGAACAGACGATTACTAATCAAGATACACGTATTCAAAATCTTTCTAAACAACTCGAATCTGCCCTGAAACAAGTTCAAGATTTGGCAGTTAAAGCTATTGAAGGTACTTCCAATGTGAATTCATATCAGGCAATGAAAGAAATAGCTTTAGAACAGGCAAAGAGTCAAGTGAAAAATAAATAAGCAAGAATTCACAATTCAGAATCCAGAATAATTTGAAGAAATTTAAGAAGCTATGACACTCTGGATTTTTTAGTCATTCTGGATTCTGAGGACTAACGCCTTTATCCTTAGATAATTTATGTGTAGAGGTTTAATAAATTTAAGTCTCTACAACAAATTTTCACAGTTTTTATTCGGTTTTCTTTGGTTTCTTGATGTCTGGAGGTGGTTGTAGTTTCTTATTTTTCTTTGTTCCATTAGCCTGTGTTTGATTAAATGCTTGATGAGAATTTTGCTCTTGACTAGACATAATACTAAATTTTGAATTCTACTACTATTTTATCTACATTACGGGTATTGTCGATTACAGAAATCTACGAGAAAAAATTTAAGTTTAAATAAAAATAGATAAATTATAAGCTATGATTTATATTTTTATAAAAACTATAAATATTGATTATGTAACTATTTAGTTAGTAAGAATACATGATTTTGAGTAAAATTTATAACAAAACAAGTCGCTGTAAGAAGAAATTTTAATGACTTATAGCAGATTGCAACTTTGTGAGGTACAGATAACTGTAAGGGCGAACGGCCGTTCGCCCCTACGATGGGATGTTTTTTTGATTGGAAGTCCCTAAAGTCTTAGTAAAAAAATATCAAGCGAAGCTAGAAAAACCTAAATTGGGCGGTATATCCTGAATCCGTCCAGGACCGATCGCTTGTAATGCTTCTTTGAGTAAAATATCCCCAGTATACAAGGCACGTCCGACAATCACACCAGTCACACCTTGTGGTTCTAACGCCAGCAAACTCAACAAATCGGTAACAGAACTCACCCCGCCAGAAGCAATTACTGGTATGGAAATTGCACCAGCTATTTCTCGCAAAGCTTCTAAATTCGGCCCTATCAATGTACCATCACGGTGTATATCTGTATAAATAATAGCTGCTGCCCCCAATTCTTGCATTGTGACAGCGAGTTGGGTTGCTAAAACTTCCGAGGTTTCTAACCAACCGCGAGTAGCTACGCGGCCATCGCGGGCGTCAATACCGATAATAATTTGTTCGGGAAATTCTTGGCAGAGTTCTTGTACTAGTTGCGGTTGTTCTACGGCGACGGTGCCGAGAATTGCCCATTGTACGCCTAGATTAAACACTTGTTGCACACTGGTGCGATCGCGCAATCCTCCACCAATTTCAATGGGCACCGATACCACTTGAGCGATCACTTCAATTGCCTGGAGATTTACTACTTTACCTGCTTTGGCACCATCTAAATCAACTATATGCAGTCTGGTGGCACCTTCATCTACCCACTGTTTAGCAACATCAGCCGGGTTTTCGCTAAAAACTTGCGAGCGATCGTAGTCTCCTTGATACAGTCGCACACAACGACCCTCTAGTAAATCTATTGCTGGAATTACATCCATTTACTTGTCCTCATACTCAATGCGGTAGATGTAGATAATGGGGCATGGGGCATGGGGCATGGGGCATGGGGCATTGGGCATTGGGCATTGGGCACTGGTCATTCTCCGCGTCCCCGCGTCCCCCCATCTCCCCATCTCCCCATTCCCTACTCCCTATTTTTCAATTCCTTGATTGCTTGCCGAAAACCCAACACAATCAAGATGTTCGTCAGCGTCAAAAATACTTCTGCACCACCGTGTAACCAATCTACATTGGCTAGAGACTTGCCATAATGCAATTGGGCATAAATTCCTGCGGGAATGGTGACGAAAACGAATACAAGAGTACCGTAAAATCCATATAGCGCTAAACGCGGCATTTGTGGACTGCGGCTGATAAACCACAAGAAACCCAAATAGGGAAACAGTGAAAGCGCAAACAGGGTTTCTTTAGAGATCATTGCTTTGATTTAATAGGTTGGGGTGCAACAGCTTTACTAGACTTCGTGGAACGCCAAATCAAAAACGCCGCTGCCCAAACTGTAAAATTACCAACTAAGGTCATGGTAGCTTGAAGCGTTACCAGCCATTCCAGAGATTCGGCGTTGTCGAAATAATGCCAGGTACAAGCACACATGGCACTAACCAAAGCTGGTAACATGGCAATGGATAATGCCCACCAATTGCGGTTACCAGTGAGTTCGCCATAAGTCCAAATCAACCAAATGGCAATAATCCACTCAATAACGCTAGAAATATGAATAATCCAGGTGGGAATTGAAAGAACGTGCATAGAAGTGGGGAGTGGGGAGTGGGGAGTTAGGAGTTAGGAGTTAGGAGTGGGGAGTTAGGAGTTAGGAGTTAGGAGTTAGGAGTTAGGAGTTCTGAATTCTCAATAAAATTCAAAATCTAAAATTCAAAATCTAAAATCCAAAATGGCAAAGATGCGGGCGTTATTGTCTGGATATTACGGTAAGGGTAATGGTGGTGACGAAGCTTTGTTGGCAACGCTTTTGCAAATGTTACCACCTGATGTGACGCCTGTGGTGCTTTCGGGTAATCCAGAGGAAACCCGCGATCGCTACAATGTAGAAACCCACAATCGCATGGCTATTTTACCTGTTATCCAAGCTTTACGCTCTTGCGATGCCTTGATTTGGGGTGGTGGGAGTCTGATTCAAGACGTTACCAGTATTATTAGCCCATTTTATTATGGCGGACTGATGTCATTGGCACAGAATTTGGGTTTGAAAACTGTAGCTTGGGCACAGGGTATCGGCCCTTTGGTGCGTCCCCAAACTCGCTTCTTAGCAAGGCAAACTTTTAGAAATTGTACCAAAGTCAGCGTCCGCGATCGCGCCAGTGCTGCTTTATTATCTGATTGGCAAATTCCTTGTATCATAGCTCCTGACCCTGTTTGGGCATTGGAATCTAAACCAGTACCAGGACTTTGGGATTTACCGGCGCCCAGAGTTGCGGTAACGTTGCGATCGCATCCCCAACTTACAGCAGCACGTTTAGATAATTTGACTCGTGCTTTGGTGGATTTCCAAAAAGCCACCCAAGCGTTTATTTTACTGCTGCCATTCCAAAAAAGTGAAGATTTAAGTATTGCCCAAGCTATTCAACCCCATCTTAAAGATGTTAGCCAGATTTTGTCTCTGGAAGATCCGCAACTTTTAAAAGGTGTGTTTCGCGGTGTCGAAATGGCAATTGGTATGCGCCTACACAGTTTAATTATGGCTGCTGCTGAAGGTTGTCGCTGTTTTGCTCTCAGTTACGATCCTAAGGTAAATCGTCTCATGGAAGAATTGGCAATACCTGGCTGGGATTTAGCAATTTTACCAGATGACCCCAATTTGATTAGTCTAACTTGGATGGAGCATTATGCTAATGGCGATCCGTTATCACCTGAGCAAATACAATCTTTAGTGGATCGTGCCTTAATGCATCGTGAAGTTTTGTACGATTCATTAACCTGACTAAAAGTCAACTGATTTTAGATTTTAATGACCCTATAATCAAGACCACACTAGCGCGTACATTTTATTGATATGAAACAGGTATCCCATCGACGACAGACCCGCATTCTACAAGCATCATTAGCACCTGAAGAAGTACGTAACCGTAAAAAACAACGCGATCGTCTTGCTATGCGGTGTCGTGCTATTTTCGAGCGCTTACATCCAACTTTGATCGAAACACATTACAACTGGCATATTGCCATCGATCCTGAAACACAACAGTACCTTATTGACCCAACGCTCTTGGGAATAATGCAAAAAATCCACGATACTTACGGCAACATCAACAAAGTCAAAGTTACCATATTCAGACTCAACGACACGGGAACCTGCGGCAGTTTATGATTGCAGGTTCATTTGGCGATAATGGCGAGTTATTATTTGAAATTCAGCTTGTTGCTGCTAATGATGAGAAATTTTCCGTTGAAGCTTTACTCGATACTGGGTTTACAGATGGGTGGTTAGCTATTAATAGTCAAGACTTGGAAGTATTAGGGTGGTCATTGATGGCCGCACAAATTGAAATGCGAACAGCACGAGGGGAAGCACGATTCGATATTTATGAAGGTAAATTAATCATAGATGGAACTGAAGTCATAATCCCTGTCCATGTTGGAGATGAAATTCCTGATACCATAATCGGTTCATTGTGGCTGGACACTATGCAGCTGATCGTTAATAAACCAAAAGGAATATTAACCCTTGAAATGGTAGATAGCATTAACACTATCCTGTGATGAGAATATAGACTACTGACTCATTTTACCGCTGACAATCCCTGACCATTGAACTTTTTTTTCTTGTTCGCGGCGGTAAGAAAAGAAATGTTCTGGGGTTTGGAAAGTACAATAAGGAGCGATCGCAATTTTTTCTGCACTAATTCCCAAGTTTTCCAGTTGTAAGGCATTTACTCGCCGGACATCAAGTTTTACCTTTCCTGGATTGGGGTCTTCTAATAAAGGTGAATTCGGCAAATTTTGTAATGCTTGGACAATTTTTTGGTCGTCGTTATATGGTATAATGCTGGCTCCGATTTCGGCAGCTACCTCTAAAGAAACTTGGTAAACTTCACCAGCGATCGCTGGCCCCATCGCAATACGTAAATCATGAAGTTTGCTGCCTTGGGATTGTAAGCGGGCGATCGCTTGGGGGACAATCTTCTTGGCAGTACCCCGCCATCCGGCGTGTATTGCTGCCACTTGTGCGGTTTTCACATCGCCAATTAGCACGGGTGTACAATCTGCACTAGCGACCCAGACAGCTTGTAGAGGCTGTTCGCTAATTAAACCATCTGCCGATGCTAAACCATCCTCAAGAGTGCTGGTAGCAACTTCTTGGGGGGTGAGAACAGTATTGCCATGTACCTGCTTTAAGCGATAGACTGATGCCTCTGGTTGCAGTATTAGTGTCAGGTCTTGTGGCGATCGCGGCCAAAACTGCCCAGTAAAGAAACCGTGATGCCAATTTTCCAGAATACTGCAAGTCAAATAAGGCAGTCCTTCCCAATTGCGCCAGTGCCAAGTGTGCATCTTCAACCAAACCTAAACAGAAAATCACTCATCAGCCAATTAATGCTAACTTGAACAATGCAATTTGGGTTACTGCTGTGGGATTAGATCTGCAAAATTTAGAAGCAGCCTTGCAAGCAGGGCGCAAGTATCCATATTTACCATTTTCCCTGCATTTTTTGGAAAGTGTCTCCTCAACCAACCAAACCCTCTGGAACATGCTCAACCTTGGGGCTAATTCAGGAACAGTAGTAATTGCAACATCACAAACTGCTGGACGCGGACAATGGGGACGCCAATGGATTTCTCCAGTTGGGGGATTGTATCTTTCGCTGGCAATTTCTTTCGACCAGAAAATAGAAGCTACTGAGAGTTACCAGCTAACTTTCGCTAGTGCTTGGGGGATTGCGTCTCAATTGCGGCAGCACAACGTGAATGTTGGGATAAAATGGCCCAATGATTTAGTTTTAAACGGTCGCAAGCTAGGCGGCATTTTGACAGAAACCAAAGTAAACAAAGGACAAATTACGCAAGCAGTAATTGGTGTTGGAATTAACTGGGCTAACCCAGTACCAGAAACAGGAATTAATCTGGAATCGTGGCAAGCTTCCCAAAATTCCACACCGATTTCTTGTCTGGAAATGCTCACCTGTAAGGTTTTACTAGGAATAGAATCCGGTATACAGTGCCTCTTCCAAGAAGGAATAAGTATACTCTTATCTCGCTATTTAGACTTGCTTACAAACATGGGCGATAAGGTGTACGTCAATAATCTTTCAGGTACTGTAGTCGGGGTGACTCCTCAAGGAAATTTACGAGTTGATTTAGAAACTTATGGCACAAAAGAACTAATCACACCGGAAATTTATATTGAACCCGGTACAATCGGTTTGGGATACCATAAATCTTCCGTTTAAATTTGAGGTTTGTTCAAAATTTCGCTCTTCGGGCAAGACAAACCACTAGCATCATCTCTTTAGGCTAATTACACACAACTGAGAGAACAAATGACGCAGCGCAAAAATTCTGCCCATCATCGTTTGCACTACTTATGGCAGCGAGGTCTGACAAAAAAACGTTTTGCCTCGACGCTACCAGCACAGAGTCTCTGTTGGCTAAGCAGCGTCAGTCTCCTGAGCGGCGGCTTCGTGTCTGCCCAAACGGAAACACAAATAGACAATATTGTTCCCACTGTTGAAAGTTCCCAACCAACAGTGTTTACAAACCCAGTTAAAAAACAGACTGTTGCGCCCGAAACAGCTCAAACACAACCAGACTTTGCTCAACGGCGAGCCAGACTCAGACAGAGACTACGCAAGCCAGAAGTTGCTCAATCAAAAGAGCCAATTAGGCAGTCTCAGCCCAAAATCGAAGCTGCTCAACCTGTTGTGATTATCAGACAGTCAAAGCCCAAGCCAGAAACTTCTCAGGTTACTCCTGCAAGGGTAAGAGAGGAAAAGCCTAATACCCCTCCCCGCTCCTTGCCTGAAAAACTGCCAGAAGTTGCTCAACCAGCAAATAATTCAAACAACACCGTCAGGGCAACGACGGAGAAAACCAAGGATTATAATAACGCCTATATTGACCCCAATAGTTATGATGCCGGTGCAACGGGCACTTATCAAGCACCGAATTCCGTAATTCTCACAGAACGCTCTAGCGGTTGCCGAGCCGTTTTGCCTTCAGGGCAAGGCGTATCAGGTGGAGTTTGCGCTAAAGCACCCCAAACAGGGCGTGTAGCCGATTCTAATGGTAAATCAGCACCTAGTTGGCTCAGAAGAAGTCAAAACGCCCAGTTGCCAGTTGTTCCACCAGTGCGACAGGTTGCAAGCGCTGGTAACAATAGCAGATGGCGTCCTGTTCAAAGTGTTTCTGGTGGTGACAACAAGACCGCATTCCGCCCAAATAGGTTTATTCCTAATCCCAGCGATTTCGGCACCACCAGAGTGAGTGCAACTCCCATCGCCCCTAGTGGTGGTACTTTGCCCCCACCAATGGCAGATGGTAACATTGCACCCCGCCCTAGCAGTGTAAGTTACGACTTTTCACTGGCATCAGTATTGCCGCAAATCCCCTACAGTCCTAGAATCGCCTATGGCGGTAGTGGCATGATGTACCCGCTCTCTATTCCTGCTTCCATTACCTCTGTGTTTGGTTGGCGAATTCATCCCATCACAGGTAACCAACGCTTCCATGCTGGTACAGACTTGGGTGCGCCTATGGGAACACCAGTTTTGGCTGCTGCTGCTGGAAGCGTGGAAACTGCTAACTGGTTGGGTGGTTATGGTTTAGCCGTTATCGTCAATCACAAATCTGCTGAACAAACTCTCTACGGTCATATGTCAGAAATCTTTGTTCAACCCGGTCAGTGGGTACAGGCAGGGACTATGCTTGGTCGAGTTGGTAGTACAGGAAACTCTACAGGCCCTCACCTGCACTTTGAAGTCCGCCACCTAACACCCAATGGGTGGGTTGCTACTGACCCAGGCGTGCAATTACAAAGCGGACTAGCCCAGTTAGTGCGAAGCTTGCAGACCGCTCAGGTAAGCCAGGAACCAGGAAGTTAAAAAAGTTAAGAGTGAGGAGTGAAGAGTTATGAGTTTTAAATTAAAGACTCCTAACTCATAACTCCTAACTCATAACTCCTAACTCATAACTCCTAACTCCCAACTTTTTGAATTACAAATACCCGTGTTCTGCTAAGAATGCGGGTGTAATGTCGTTTATACTATTGTTATCAGGGTCTGTGGTCTGTGGTTTGCCAGAATAGATGAATTTTTCCACGTATTTGCCGAGAATATCTCCTTCTAGATTTACAAAACTGCCAGGGGTCAAATAACGAAGATTTGTCTCAGCATAAGTGAGGGGAATTACCGCTACCGTGAATTGGGAAAATTCTGGCTCATATGCGGCTACTGTGAGGCTGATGCCATTGACGGCGATGCTACCTTTGGGGACAATGTAACGTGCGATCGCCTCTGATGCACTAAAGGTCATTTCCCAAGAGCTAGCCGTTTGTTCTGCCACTAACAATCGCCCAATGCCATCTACATGACCCATGACAAAATGACCGCCGACTTTGCTGCCAACTCTGAGCGACGCTTCTAAATTGACATATCGCTGCTGGGTTTGCTCTCCTCCCAAACTTGTGCGGCGTAGCGTTTCCGGTGAAGCAGTGGCGATAAATCCATCTTTTAAAACTTTTTCCACCGTCAAACAAACGCCATCTACCGCAACACTGTCACCGTAAGCCAAATCTTGCATAATTACTTCACCCGACTGGCCAACACAAGTAATTTGCCAAGAATCGCCCCCTAAGGGTTTCATTGTTCCTAAAGCTTGGATTAATCCTGTAAACACCGCTTTTTTGCCAAACTAACTCTATTTATTGCCTAATTTTGGCTCAAATGAATTGGTAATTGTCACAGAAATTGAGAATATTTGAGTATATTTTCTGACTTTTTTTCTATGAGGAATATTAACACATTATCATCCTTCACAAGGCATACTTGGGTAAGAAGCTTATTGTTTAAGCAGACCTGTTTGACTTACTCTGGTGTTCACCACAAGTTCGGAGTTTAATAGAAGCAATTATAGAGAACGAATGCTTATGTTTATTACTGTCGCCAAACCGCCCGATAAAGGGTACTATTTGTTACACAGCATCCAAGGCTCTCAAAAAATTGTAGAGGCTTAGCCAATGATTGAAATGAAAGTCGCTGGCATAGCATTAGATGCCATAACCCGTAGCCCAATCGTACTTTTGAAAGATTCTTCAGATCGGCGGGCTTTGCCAATTTACATCGGTCAGGAACAAGCTAGGGCAATTATGGGCGCACTGGAAAATCAGAAGCCTCCCAGACCCTTGACCCACGATTTGATGGTCAATCTTCTAGAAACCTGGAACATGACTCTAGAGAAGGTGATTATTCATTCCCTGCAAAAGGATACATTTTATGCAGCCTTAATTGTCCAGCAAGGTGATGTCAAAAAGGAAATTGACGCCCGTCCTAGCGATGCGATCGCCATCGCCCTCCGTACAAATACCCCGATTTGGGTAATGGAAGAAGTCATCGCTGATGCTTCTATCCCCGTTGACCGCGATGCAGATGAAGCCGAACAACAAGCCTTCCGTGAATTTGTTTCCAATCTCCGCCCTGAGGATTTGATCAAGCGCTTTGGTAATGGCGACAGTTAGAAAAGTTAAGAGTTAAGAGTTAAGAGTTAAGAGTTAGGAGTTATCAATTACATTATTCAATTCCTCACTCCTCACTCCTCACTCCTAACTGTTAACTTCTAACTCTCTTAACGATGCAATACCGACGCTTTGGGAAAACAAATTTGCGCCTCTCGGTTTTTTCCTTGGGAACAATGCGCTACCTGGCTGATTTTGAAAATGCCCAGCAAACCATCGAACAAGCCTTAGCCTTAGGAATTAATCATCTAGAAACTGCCAAAGGTTACGGCAAAAGTCAGGAATATCTTGGTAGGGCGCTAAAAGCTGGTTTATCAGTACCCCGAACGAAGCTGCACGTTACTACCAAAATCCCAGCCACAGCAGATGCTGACACCATGCGTCGGTGCATCGATGAATCCCTAGAACAATTACAAATAGATTATCTAGATTGCTTAGGCATTCATGGCTTGAATACTTGGCAACATTTGGAGTGGGTGCAGGCCAAAAATGGCTGTATGCAAGCCGTAGACGAAGCTATTGCTGATGGTCGAGTGCGACACGTTGGTTTTTCTACCCACGGTTCGTTAGAGCTAATTCAGGCAGCTATAAATACAGATTTTTTTGAATTTGTCAATCTGCATTATTACTATTTTTTCCAACGGCACGCCCCAGCGATTCAACTAGCAGCCGAAAAAGATATGGGGATTTTCATTATTTCCCCTGCCGATAAGGGAGGACGCCTCTACACGCCACCCCAAACCCTTAAAGATTTGTGTCAGCCGTATTCACCCTTAGAATTAAACTATCGATTTTTACTTGCTGACGACCGTATTACTACTTTGAGCGTAGGGCCAGCCAACCCAGAAGAATTAATCGAACCTCTGCAAGTTGCTGAGCGAGATAATCAACTCACACTAGAAGAAATTTCTGCATTTGAGCGATTAGAAAATCAGCAAAAAATTGCTTTAGCAACTGATAAATGTAGCCAGTGTTATGCTTGTTTGCCCTGCCCAGAAAATATCAATATTCCAGAGGTATTGCGGTTACGTAATCTCGCCGTGGCATATAATATGGCTGACTATGGACGATACCGTTACGGAATGTTTGAAAATGCCGATCATTGGTTCCCTGGAATGAAAGCTAATCGGTGTACAGAATGTGGTGACTGTTTGCCAAGATGTCCAGAAAACTTAGATATTCCAACTTTATTGGCAGATGCTCACCAGAGATTAAGCGGGAAGGCAGGTAGGAGATTGTGGGGATAAAAATGTAAAATTTATAAAGATTAAATAGAGTTAGGAAGATCCGCCCAACCAGGGGTATCTCGCGCAAAGAAAGATGAAAATTAAAAAAAAAGAAATACCCTACGCCAATCACTGAGGGTTTTCCGTTACAGTGGACGGGCTGTAAGCTTAGTATGGACTACTAGCCGATCGCTGACTATTTTTCTGGCTAGTTTAACTTTAGTTGCTGGTCTTTTACCAGCAGCAATATCCTACATCAGTAAGTTAATTGTTGATGCGGTAGTATTTGCCTCTCAAGTTAACTCAGAAAACAATGCTGCTGTCAATATTTATCCCTCTCTGTTGTATGTAGGATTAGAAGCGATCGCTGTCATTTTACTAGCAGGTAGTCAGCGGGGAATCATTATTTGTCAGTCGTTATTGCGGGCACTAATGGGTCAGCGCGTGAATGTGCTGATCTTAGAAAAGGCGTTAACACTGGATCTTAGGCAGTTTGAAGACTCAGAATTTTATGACAAATTGACCAATGCCCGACGAGAAGCATCAGTTCGTCCCCTTTCCCTAGTAAACCGCACCTTTGGGTTAGTGCAAAATGCCCTTTCCCTGGCCGCCTACGGTATTTTACTAGTAAATTTTTCAGTTTGGGCGGTAGTGGTACTAATTTTGGCAGCGATGCCTGTATTTATTGCGGAAACCAAGTTTGCTGGGGAAGCCTTTCGCTTGTTTAGTTGGCGTGCCCCAGAAACTCGTCAACAGCACTACTTAGAAAATCTGCTAGCAAGGGAAGATTTTGTCACAGAAGTCAAACTCTACCAGTTAGGAGAGATGTTGCTAGGACGTTACCGCAACCTGTTCAATCAACTCTATGATGAAGACCGCGATTTGACTCTGCGGCGAGGATTATGGGGCTATCTCCTGAGTTTAGTCAGTACTGGTGCTTTTTACCTAGCATACGCTTGGATCGTGCTGGAAACAGTGCTAGGTAAGATTTCCTTGGGAGATATGACAATGTATCTCACTGTGTTTCGCCAAGGACAGTCCACTTTCTCTAATGCCCTCACTTCTATTGGAGGGATGTATGAAGACAACCTATATCTATCAAATCTCTACGATTTCCTCGAAGAGAAAGTACCAAAGTCTTGGGGTAAGGCAACCATTGGTTTAAATCCCCAAGATGGTATCCGTTTTGAGAACGTATCTTTTACTTATCCGGGAAGTTCCAAGCCAGCCTTGAGAAACATTTCGCTGCACTTAAAACCCAGAGAGAAACTGGCAATTGTCGGTGAAAACGGTTCCGGTAAAACTACCTTAATCAAACTACTTACCCGACTCTACACCCCTGACTCTGGGCGAATTTTTTTAGATGGCTTGGACTTGCAGGAATGGGATGTGGATGTGTTGCGGCGTCGCATTGGTGTGATTTTTCAGAACTTTGTCCGCTACCAGTTCACTGTGGGTGAGAATATTGGCGTCGGCGATGTAGAACATCTCGAAAACAAAAACCTTTGGCAAACTGCTGCTCAAAAAGGCATGGCACAATCTTTTATCGACCAATTACCCCAAAGCTTCCAGACTCAGCTTGGTCGTTGGTTTAAGGGAGGACAAGAACTTTCGGGGGGACAGTGGCAAAAAATTGCCTTGTCTCGTGCTTTTATGCGATCGCAAGCAGATATCTTAGTATTGGATGAACCAACATCGGCAATCGATGCCCAAGCTGAGTTTGAGATTTTCAATCATTTTCGTGCTATTACTCATAATCAGATGGTACTTTTGATTTCCCATCGCTTCTCGACGGTAAGGATGGCTGACAAAATCTTAGTAATAGAAAACGGCGAAGTTATAGAACAGGGAACTCACGAAGAATTATTACAGCTAGGAGGACGTTATGCCAAATTGTTTTTGTTACAAGCAGCCGGTTATCAATAGAAAAAGACGCTAACAGACTTTGTGAATTGAGATAGCGATGCCTAAGTTGTGCTGCGCCTACGCTCACTTTCTACAAAGCACATAATATCTCTCTCTAACCACGTTAAACTGTTCAGTAAATATAGGTCACTAGACGCTCCGTATCGTTAAACATTGCTACCTGATAAAATTATGCAAATAACAAAACAGCGATACTATACCCCAGAGGAATATTTAGAGCTAGAAGAAACTGCTGAGTACAAAAGTGAATACATTGATGGGCAAATAATTCCTATGGCGGGCGGAACAGTAAATCATAATCAAATAGCACTCAACTTAAGTACTGAGTTAAATTTCGCTTTTAAAAAGCGGAACTACCGAGTTTTTATGGGTGATGTTCGTCTATGGATAGTCCAAAAGCGTACCTATACCTATCCAGATGTAATGATTCTGGCGGGTGAACCAGAGTTTTTTAACAACCGAAAAGATATAATTCTGAATCCACAGATTATTGTTGAGGTTTTATCAAAATCTACCAAAGGGTACGATCGCGAAGATAAATTTCAGGCTTACCGGACTATTTCCACTTTCCAAGAATATCTATTAATTGACCAAACTCGGATTCATGTAGAACAATTTTCCAAAACTGGAAAAAAGCAATGGGCGCTTCGTGAATATGATGAAGAAGACGAAGCGATCGCACTTGCAAGCGTACCCTTTGAGATTTATTTGCAGGATTTATATAACAAGGTAAACTTTGAGCCTGTTGAGTCGGAAGTTGATGTAGAAGAGTTGGAGTGAAAGGAGCGATCGCATTTTGTTGATAAAATACGTTTTATCTAACGTTCTATATTTTACATAAATAACGTAAATTATTCAGTATATGTTCTTGAAATACAGAACAGCAGCACTACAAGTAAAACAAAATCATGGCTACAGATAAAGAGTATGAAGCTAAAATTGCAAACTATAACTGGGATGATTTAATCCAACTGTGGTCAGAAATTGAGTCAGGTGATACTCCTGGTTGGGACGCAGGTATGACCCTAGCTTATATTATTACAGAAGGAAATAAAGATATAGAAATTTTAAAGCAATTGCTCCCTAAATTTGTTAGTCAAGACATTAACTTTAAATTTGTAGATGGTTCAGGGCAGTATGGAGCGCGATCATTAGCAAGTACACTTTTAGTTACTAGATCAATTCCTGTTGCTTTAGTTACTGATGCAGATACAGAAGATAATTCACTTGTTAGTGAACAATTAGATTCACTTAATTATCTACTCCGTCAAGCCTCTCCTGGCATACCTTATAAAGTGTTTATAGCAGTTCCAGAAATAGAAATAATTTTATTGCAAGACCGCTCACTAATTGAAAAAATAGCTGAACGCAGCTTTAGTGATTTAGAGTGGCAACTCGCTCATAGTAAACCCAAATATTTTTTAACAGCCGTTTTTGGAAAAGATACGCCATTTAATAAAATATTTAACAAAATGAATAATGATGAAATTCAAACACTGCAACAACATCCATTGATACAAGACCTGATTAATTTTTTATCATCAGTCGCTGCTACACCTACAGTTTAAATTTATTAATAATTAATCAAAGCGATCGCCTGATTGTGTCAAATAACTTTCACCTATAATGAAATCATGATTTACAACAAATAAAATTATTTTTTCGGGTAGCGATCGCTCCTTTTTGCTAAAGTGAGAGATACTATGATTACCATTTCTAATATCAATCATTAGCTTTGTGTTGTCTCCGGCTAGCTTTTATTATGTTGAAGACGATAAAAATAGAGAATTTCCGTAGTTTCCAGTCCTTCGAGCTTGAGCAATTGGGAGCATCCCAATTTGGCAAGAAGATGAAAGAAAGGAGAAAATATTCGCGATGATGCCTCGCGAATTAATGGGGGGGGCTATACGAATGCTGTCCATAACTGAGAAAATTATGAGAATCAGAGA
>JAHHHB010000054.1 GCA_019359545.1 Desmonostoc geniculatum HA4340-LM1
GGAGTGAAAAGTCAACCTTAAAAGTTATCGCAAAGTGCCAAATTCCAGATTCCAATTCTACGACCCAAATAGACCTAGCGTTCGCAGCTTAAATTCCGACCCTTTTTTGCGGCGACCTGTACTAAGGAAGCTTTGCCTTTTGATTGGGCAATGTTGCAAAATAATCTCGCAAATGCCTACAGGAATAGAATTAGAGGAGATAGAGCAGAGAACATCGAAATTGCGATCGCTGCTTACACACATCTGCAAAAGTTGCGACAACAGCGAAATGAATTGCAAAACCGCTATCTACCAGTTGGTTATGGGTTCAAATTTAAATCATTTCAGGCTACTTTAGATGAGAATACAGCCATTATCGAGTGGTACATTCTCAACGATAAAATTTTGGCGTTTTTTATCAAACCTAAAGGAGAAGTCACAGTTTGGCAATCCCAACTCAAAGACCGAGAAACTTTGGAAAATTGGGTAAATCAATATTTGCAGAACTACAACGGGCAAAAAGACCAGTGGCAGAATAGCTTAGGTGAAGAACTCAAAAAATTAGCCTCCATTCTGCACATTGATGAAATATTAACCCAGATACCAAAACACTTCGATAAACTCATCCTAATTCCTCATCGGTTCCTGCATTTGTTTGCCCTTCATGCAATTCCGGTAAGTCAAAATACTGAAAATTCCCCTTGTCTTCTAGATAAATTTCCTAATGGTGTGAGTTATGCACCCAGTTGTCAACTACTGCAACAAGTACAAAAGCGCGATCGCCCTGATTTTAAATCCCTATTTGCGATTCAAAACCCCACAGAAGACCTCTCTTTTACTGACTTGGAAGTAGAAAGCATATTATCTTACTTTCCCTTTCCCCACCATCAAGTATTACCCAAAGAACAAGCTACAAAAGCTGCTTTATCTGAAGTAGCATCACGATTAAAAGAAGTGAATTATCTCCACTTTTCTTGTCACGGTTCCTTCAACTTAAATTCTCCACAAAATTCCTGTTTAGTACTAGCAGATGCTTATGTTTCTCCAGAACTTGCTGATGCTCACCCCGAAAGATATGTAAAAGTATCTAAAGACAAAGCTGTAGATTTAAGTAAATGCCTGACATTAGGTAATTTGTTTGAGAGAAGTTTCGACTTTAGCCAAACTCGTCTCGTGGTTCTTTCAGCCTGCGAAACTGGATTGATTGACTTCAAGAATACCAGCGATGAATATATCGGTTTACCTAGTGGGTTTCTCTATGCAGGTAGTAGCAGTGTTGTAAGTAGTTTATGGGCAGTAAACGAATTATCAACATCCTTTCTGTTGATTAAGTTCATTCAAATTTTGCAGGATGCTACAGTTATGTCAGTACCACTTGCGATGAATCAAGCGCAGCGATGGTTGCGGGATGCTACACAAGAAGAGTTACAGGAATGGGCAAATAAATTGGCTTTAGATAGCACTAAAAAAGGGAAGATACGTCGTCAAATTAATAAGATGACTGGAGATAAACCATTCGACTTTCCTTATCATTGGGCTGCATTTACCGCTGTTGGAAAATAGGAGAATAATCATGTCAGATCATGAAACAACTGTTAATATTTTCGTCCATCTGCTGAATACTCAACCTTCTCTATTTTCAGGAGAAGATAGAATTACACTAATGGAATTGATTCAGAACCAAGCTGATGACATCCAGTCTTTATCGAATGCTATTTCAGATTGGCTGTCAGAACATCTTGAAGTAGAAGAGGCTTTAGTAGAATTTGAGGAAATAGGAACAAAAGCGCCAGGGGATAAGCAAGCAAATACAAATATTCCCAAATACGAAATCGATAAAAAGAATATACTTAATGAGATTCAACAAAGTTTGTCATCTGCTAAGGAGACAAAAAAACCGACTTAGGCTAAGAGGTTGTTTGAAAAGTGGTATGTTGTAATTTTTATCGAAATTATTACCCACCTTATAAAGGGGGGGTAATAAGAAAATCCTGTTCCCTCACGCCACTTGCTTCAAGCCGGGGAACCCGTCCAACGCAGTGGCTCCCCAATATATCGGGGAGGGTTAGGGTGGGGTAAAAAATATTTGATACATCAATCATGACTTTTCAAACATCCTCTAAGATCCCCAACTTCTTAAAGAAGTCGGGGATCTGGACACCACGACATTTATCTTTATTCTAAAATGGATTATTTTTCAACAGGAAAGGTAGCTTATCCTAAACTAACTCTCTATGCCTTTCATCTGAAGCATAGCTTAGCGCAAAAACCTAAACAGCCTGTAAAAAATGCCAACGATTTATGGCTAAAATGCCAGCAGCTTGGTAAACAACTTAGTGTTCCTAAACTAGAAACTTTACCTGAATTCATTGAAGAAGCAAATAATCAAAAAAGTAGCATCACTGGAGAAATTCTGAAAAGTATTTTCACTTTTACTGGCATCCAACATCAACAAAATCTACACTTAAGCGGTGAAGTTAATCCCCTAGAAATTCACGATACCTACGCCCTTGATTTAACCTTACGTTATCCCCATCCAGAAGTAAAACTCACTGATTTAAGAGGGCTAAATCCAGATGGTTGCTTACTTTCTAAAAATATCAACGCTTCTCTAGGACAAACTCTAGTATTTTTTGCTCAACCTGTAGGAAAAATAGATGATGAACAAGCATTCTCTGATGCTTGTGTCAAAGCATTACTATCAGAAGAAACTTTGCAAAAAGTAAATATTTCTCGTCAGCATCAAGGACAATTATTAGGTAGTCCGATATTTGAATATAATAATAATGCTGATACTCCTGAAGGACAGTTTCATTTATTAATTTGGTTAAATACCGCTTCTGAAACTACAGAATTAGAAAACAAGGGACAATATTATTATCCTTTAATTGACCTTCTTCTTTGCCGCAGTAAAATTATTTATGCTCGTTCGGAAGCTATATGGTGTCATAAACAAGCTAGATCAGCCTATGCTGATTTAGAAAAATATAAGCAAGATTTTAAAGAACTAAAAAATCAATCTATAGATGTAAAATTTTATGAATTCAATCAATGGCTTCAGCAAATACCGGAGATTTCTTTTAATTATGTTGATTATTTAAGAGATTTAGAATTGCACAGAACTACGATTCAAACTAATAGCAAAAACTATCGTTTATACCTTGACAAGCTGAATAAAATAGGCATTAATTCAGATAATTTAGCATTTTTGTCCAACTTTCTGGAACTGGCTGAAGATACCTTTGTCGAACAAATTAACACCAACTTAGCTTATCTTATCCCTGGTCAAAACCTGTTTGACCAGATGATTGCTACAATTCGCGGCATAGCAGAGGTAGAACAAGCTAAACGCGATCGCTCTTTAGAACGCAAAATCCAAGTACTAGGTACAGCTTTCGGTGGTGGTGCAATAGTTTCTGGCGTCGTCACCCAACACATAGATAAACCCTTCGCACAAATAAATTTCAATTATCCACTTCATCCCCTGACATTATCCTTGCTATGGAGTTTTCTAGCTACCGTCTTTTTTGGTTTGGTGGCGTGGTTGGCTACTAAACCTAAACGCAAAAGAACTAAAATAAGGTAAGTGGGGTGGGGTGAGAACAAGTTATCTCACTCGCGTTCACAATCCAAAATGGTGTTAACTCAAAACTCATGACTTGCCAAGGCGTTCGTGTAACCAAGCCAAGGCGGCACCCGCAGTTTCAGCTAAAATACTAACGAGGCGATATAGAACGATCGCACTGAACACTAAGGCAGCTGGAAACTGGTGTAGCAAAAGTTCATAAGCAGTCGCTTCAAACACACCTAACCCACCAGGCGCACCGGGAACCACTAACCCCAGCAACCAAGCACAACTAAAAGCCCCCAGCAATAAAGGAATTTGACTCCAATTAAGAGAATTTAGTGCAAAGACAGTTAAAATAAATCCGATGCCACGCAAACCTAAAAAGCCCAATTCCCCTAATAAAGGTCGTAAGGGATAGCGTTTAATAGTTAAAACCACACTCGGCTGAGTATTAGGATCGGATTTTTTTGCCTTCAGTTTGTATAAAAAGCGAATCGCTGGGTTTAAAAATCGGGGATGAACTGCACAAAGCACCACAGCTAAACTCAGCAATTGGAAGATTTGTACAACAGATGTAGTATTATTCGCTGCAAACTGACTACTGAATAAGATAATGATAATTAAAGCAGCCGTTGCCATCAGTAGCGGTTCTAGCAAAACGCTTAAGGTGGCTGCACCAGGAGAAACATTGGCATTTTTGGCGGCGAGAATTCGGCCGTAGTAATGCCAAATATTACCGGGTAAATACTTAGCAATATTAGTTTTTAAATAAACTCGGATAAACTGGGGAGATGACACGGGTTGATTTAACTCTTGTAAAACCCAAGTCCAGATCCAGCCAGCCCAAGTGTGTGCAAGTAAAGTGACGAGTGTAGCGATCGCCATAATTCCCCATCCTACCCCATCAATGTGGATAGCAGTCACTTCAATCCAATTATCTTTCAGGGCTTTTGCTAAAAAAAATAGTGTTCCGCCTAAAATTATCCAACGTAAAAATTGCTTCATGAAATTAGTAATTTAACGGTTACAGGAACAATGGATAAATACCTCAAATCTTACTATATATATCAGCTACATATTTAAATATTTTTAATTATTTCAAGGACTATGTAATATTTTTTACCAATCTAGTTTTAAATTATTTTATATCTCTCTAGAGTTAGATAAAAAGATTATTTTTGTGTTAAATAAAATGTGGCCTGCGCTAGAGGTAAAAGTTGTTTTATTATTCCTATCTTTAATAGAGGTTATTCAAAAATTAACCAACTAAACAACCAGAATAACGTACTGAACAATACCAATGATTCACCTAAGACTTCTGCTTATTAATACTTTGGTAAGGAGGGCTACGTGAACGCTGCGATCGCCTTTTTGAAAAAACTACGACTACGCCAAATATTAACAATTTTTCTTGCAGGATTATTGTTAATAGTTAGCACTGCTTGTAGTACAGGAGATGCTCAAGGTGCAAATCCACAAAATCCTGCTGTACAAGCAGGTGGAGCCAACAATCCTTATAAGAATGGAGGAGACAAATACACTAGAAATCCCGATTCCAAAGTAACGAACCTAAAAAACAATCAAGGACGCGACCAAGCTAGCCTACAGCCAAGCTCACTATTAATCGCTACAAATGTTGGAAATAGAGATTCGGAAATACTTTACCCGGGTGCTGAAACACCAGTAGGTCGAATCAAGAAAGAAGCAGAACTGCCACGTATCACAGACGAGAATTTTCAACAACCAGAACCAGGTGGTTTGATTCAGAACGAACCTAATGTAGGAAATCGCATTCAAGAACGTCTTGGAACTGTGAAAGAAACTGTTCAAGAAGCTTCCGATTTTTTGAAAGACAAGGGAAATGAAGCCAGTTCTAGACCGGAATTACAACGAAATCCAGCCTCAGGCAGATAAAACTCTGATTTTGTCTTTTGAAATACATTGCAAACGTCAACTTAGTTGAAGTTTAAGTTAGTCACAAAAAAGCAAGGAGTAGAACTATGAAAAAAGTAGGTACTTGGTTGAAAAACATTCGTCCGCTGAAACTTTTAACTGCTTTTTTAGCAGGAATGTTTCTATTTATGACACAGGCTTGCGCTGCTCCAGGAGTAGCAACACAGCCACCCCAGCCTCGTGCCCAAGCACCGAATGTGGAACGATACGATCCCACAAAAGATTATCCTCTTTCTTCACCCTCTGGTGGGATAAATAACTTTAGTGATGTAGATCCTAGAGCAAAAGATGAAAAGGCAGCTAATGACAGAGCTGATGCGCTGGTGAGAAATGCTCAGAAAAACATTGAGCAGAAAAGTGTTGACTCTCGAGAACAATATGTCAAAAATTTCCAACAAGGTACACCTTTAGGTGAAAGAGTGAAAAACTTGGGTGAAGATATTGGCAGTTCAGCTCAAGAAGTTGGCGAAGGTGTAGCTAAGGGGACTAAGCGAGGAATTGAAAATATCAAGGGTAATAGCCAGAATGCTGCTGAAGACGTGACGACAAATGTTCAGCGTGGAGCTGAGGGTGCAGGTGACGCAGTGAAAAGGACAGTCAGAAACATTGATTGAAATTAGTCAAAATTAGTCGTTAGACTGGTGGCAAAAATCCAGTTTAACAATAAAACAATAAACGCACCGCTCGTCATAATTCTTCAACGTGAATTTTGACGAGTTTTAATTTCATAAACAGAATTCAGAATACTCTACCCATTAAGTGATAGAGTTTTAGTAGTGAACAGCACAAATTTTATTCGCTTTTTGTTTTAGCTAAATACCAATTCTGTAGCGCTAACCGTTGAATTTCGCGCCAGGGAATATGATGTTTTCGGGCTAATTCTGCACAATCTTCATACTCTGGTTGCACGTTAGCAATCATTTTTTCTGCCGATCGCTCTTTCCATGCCACTTTAACGCGGACTTTGCCATATTCAGTTTCCACTTGTTGAATTTCTCGTTGTAAAATCGAGCGTTGCTGATTAGTTCGGCGAATACCCAAAGTTGTGGTTTCACGAAATATCACCGCTTCACAACTGAGTAAATTTTCTGGATAACAGATCGCAGTCAACAAAATTCCTGGACGCGATTTTTTCATAGCGATCGCCACAGTAAAAACATCCAGGGCACCAGCCGCAAACAAGGCCTCAAACACATAGCCGATCGCTTGAGGATTTAAATCATCAATTTGGGTTTCTAGTACGGATATGGTTTCGAGATTTGAGCTAGTATCGCCAGAATCACTGAAGTCTGACTGTAAAATTGCGCTTTCGCCCAGCCAGAGGCGTAGAATATTGGGGATGGGTAAATTTATGGTTCCTGCCCCCAATCCTATCTGGTTGATAGTGATGGGGGGCGGTGAACCAAATTCTCTTGCTAATGTAGTGGCGATCGCGGCACCTGTCGGTGTCACCAGTTCTCGTTCAATGCCGTTGCTATAAACTGGACAACCCCGCATTTCCCACAGCTTTAATACCGCTGGTACTGGTACAGCCATTTGACCATGTGCTGCCCTCACAGTGCCGCCACCAGTCGGAAACGCCGAGCAATATAGTAAAGGCAATCCTTCGTCATTACTCTCAATCCCCAACCAATCCAACCCCAAGCAAGTACCCACAATATCTACAATCGCATCTACAGCCCCCACCTCATGAAAATGAACTTTTTCAGGAGAAATGCCATGCACCGCCCCTTCTGCCACAGCTAGCTGCCGGAATACCGCCAAACTCCAAGCTTCTGCCCGTGGTGGCAACCCCGCTTTGAGAATCATCTGCTCTATTTCTGGCAGATGGCGTGCGTGATGATGAGCGTGTTCGCGATCGTGGTGGTGATGATGATGATGGTCTACTAAATCCACATGAACTTTAGTCGCTTGCTGACCATTCCGTTGCACAAATTCTGCTCTTAACTGATATTCCTGTTCAATTCCCAACCCATTAAGTTTTTCAATTAAATACTCCACAGGAACACCCGAACTGACCAAAGCACCCAGGCACATATCACCGGAAATTCCTGTCGGACATTGAAGATAAGCGATTTTATTCATAGTTATTAGTTATTAGTTATTAGTCATTGGGCATTAACTTTTCCCCGCGTCTCCCCCATCTCCCCCACTCCCCACTCCCCACCCCCCACCTATGGCAAAAATTTTCCCAGTCCATCCGGATAATCCTCAAATTCGCCGAATAGAGGAAATAAAGTCAGCGCTCTCTAGTGGTGCTGTCATGCTTTACCCTACTGATACAGTTTATGCGATCGGTTGTGATTTGAATGCCAAATCGGCTGTAGAACGAGTGCGGCAAATTAAGCAGCTAGCAAATGATAAACCACTGACATTTTTATGTCCCTCACTTTCAAATGTGGCAACTTATGCCTTCGTAAGTGACACAGCCTATCGAATTATGAAGCGCCTAATTCCAGGTACATACACGTTTTTGCTCCCAGCTACTAAGTTAGTACCGCGATTGGTGCAAAGTCCCAAGCGGAAAACTACCGGAATTAGAGTCCCAAACCATACTGTGTGTTTGGCTTTGCTGGAAGCCTTGGGTAATCCGATTATTTCAACTTCCGCACATGTGCCACCAGATGAAGTAGATAATGGCTTGATTCACATAGATCCAGAGACTATTCAATCGCGGGTAGAGCTATTTGACCGTTTAGACAAGTTCGTAGACATAATTGTAGATACTGGCGAGGAACCTACGTATGAAGTGTCTACCATTTTGGATTTAACGGGAGATGAAGCAGTAATGATACGGAGGGGTTTAGGTTGGGAAGCAGCAGCAGCGTGGGTATAACAATTCAATTTCATCAGCGCACTTCTTGGTTTCGGAAATTGTGATTTAAATAACTCCAGTTTTGAAATTGTCATAATTAAAGGCGATTGCAGTGGGTATAACAGGATGGTAGCAACACTCGCTAGAGCAAGGCATTTGACAAATTGAAAAAAATGGTGCGTATCCATTCACTAGCATCAATGTTGTGGTTTGTGGAAGAACCGACACATTGTCATAGCTATAACTCTTTCGTATTTCCTACAGTTTTAAATATGAGCTTTAAATCTGAGCATTACATGGGGCAAATCTTAATGGATGAATGCCCAAAGATTCTCCGGCCAAGACTAGCCTCGATGGCTTTGTCTGCGTTGTAATTACGGTGCAATACTACTCCCTGGAAAAGTCATGAAAGCTAATGTCGCCAATCTACCCAACTCTACACCAATTTTCGAGGACCATGTTTCTGGCGAAGAATTGCCAGCTAGCAGCAGTGATACTTTAATTGAATTGCTGTGTCAGGAAATGCAAGCACAAGTGAAAGCACCACCCAGGTGCGTACAAGCTTTAGCAAAGCGCATTGCCAAAGAAGTAGAACGCATTTGCGATAAAAGCTCCCGTATCCAAACATCTGGACAAATTAAGTCTTGGCAGATGACGTTGGCAAGACATCGGATGCAAAAGTGCTTACGTTACTACCAACTAGGTTCAAAACAAGGGCGGGTGGAATTACATAGCAATTTGGGTGCGATGGTTTACCGCCACGTTACTATATCTGGTTCGGAGTTGGGTTTTGACGCTCGCTACAGCCTGATTGAAGATTTTTTACAAGCATTTTATATTGAAGCCATTAAAGCTTTCCGCCGCGAAAACGAATTACCTGAGGATCACACGCCGCGTACTCAGCTGCAATTAGCTGAATATATGGCGTTTACAGAACAGTACGCCAAACGTCGCATCAATTTACCTGGCGGTGCAAATCAGCAATTAATTATCTTGCGGGCGCAAGGTTTTGCTCGTCGTCAGCCCCAAGAAACCACTGTGGATATTGAAATGGCGGTAGAATCTGCTAAGGGTGAAGAAGCAGAATCTTACCAGCGCAATTCTGCGGTGCAACAACTGCGATCGCAAATGATTGCCAAAGCTAGTTTTGATCCATCAGAAGAATCAGAACGCGATCGCGTCATCGCTGAATTGATGAAATACTTGGAGTCTCAAGGTCAATCTGACTGTATGGACTACTTAAGCCTGAAACTGCAAGACCTTTCAGCACCAGAAATTGACCAAATTCTCGGTTTAACCAGCCGTCAGCGCGATTATCTGCAACAACGGTTTAAATATCATGTAGAAAAGTTTGCCAAGCAACACCATTGGCAATTGGTACATCAATGGTTAGGTGCGGGTTTGGAGCAAAAATTGGGTCTATCTTCCCAACAGTGGGAAATCTTTATCGGTCAACTCACAGAACAACAACAGCAAATTTTACAACTCAAAACTGCACGAGAAAGTGACCAGGCGATCGCCAAAGTCATTAAATGCACCCCCAAACAACTGCAAAAGCGCTGGACTCAACTTTTAGAATTAGCATGGGCTATCCGCAACGGTAATACTGAAGCACAGACAGGTTGAAGTCCCAAGGAAAATTACTACTTCAATTAATAACTCATTTTTTATCCAAACTATTAATACATTTGTATTTATTTAGTACATAAATACCAAATTTATGTACTTTAAACAAAAATTCATATTCAGCAACTGACCATTTATTACTGCTTCTATGGAATCCTAGAATAAGCGGTACTTTTGGCAGAGGAATTTAGGATGGCTCTGACTCAAGGTGGGCGAGCAAATAAGGCAGGGAAGATTCTAGAAATTAATGTAGAAGCAATCTTGAATGGACATAATTATTTTCAGGTAGGAAATTATGTCTCAAAAGAATTTGTATTAAATGCGGCTTTATTGCCAAAACGCTATGGGAAAGAGGTTTATATTGGCACTGGAATTTATCATACTGATTTAAAGGTTGATTTTTACGTTGTTGGCTCACCTGCAATGCCATCTGGTTTAATTATTGAGTGCAAATGGCAAGAAAGCCCTGGTTCGGTTGATGAAAAGTTTCCTTATTTAAATATGAACATTCAGCATTATTACCCTGCACCGACTATCGTCATACTAGGTGGTGAAGGAATGCGAGAAGGTGCAAGTAAATGGCTGAAAGCAAGAGTTAATGACAACCATAATTTATTAGCAGTTTATAGCTTAGACAGATTCATTGCTTGGGCAAATAAAAATCTTTGAAGAAGAAGTCAGAATTCAGAATGTAATGGTTGATAGATTGGGATAGATCACTTTTTTATAGTGATTTCCGTATCGGTGAGGTACAGAAAAAATAGTAGGGGCGCACAGCTGTGCGCCCCTACCCATGTACTAAATTTAATTTAATAACGTAATTAAACCCATTTATTCACTACCAAGGCATACAGGATTCATGCTGAATTCTGAATTCTGACTCCTGAATTCTTTATTATCAAAAGATGTAATTAATAATTCGTTAATTATGCCTCTATTTTTTATGTTTGAGTTAATCGATCGCGCTGCTTTGATTGTGTATGTTTCAAAATTGATGTCCTGGTAAATTTTTTTAATAAATTCACTATCAGAATTACATACCATAACTTTGACACCCCGGCTTGACAACTCTGCACAAGTGTCTCTCAAAACTTCTTGGTCTTTTCTAGTAAAAGAATTTGAACTATAGGCGGTGAAATAGCTAGTGTCACTGATAGGGTGATAAGGGGGATCAAAAAACACAAAGTCATCACTGCTAGTAGCATACTTTAATACTTGCGTAAAATCTGCTTGTTGAATTGTTGCGTCATAAAGTGCTGTAGAGGCTAGTTGCAATAAATTTTCAGGACAAATGTTGGGATTGTCATATCTGCCTAAGGGCACATTGAATTTGCCCTGTGAATTCACTCGATAAAGACCATTGAAACAGGTTTTATTCAGATATATTAAACGAGCAGCTTTTTCTAAATCAGTACCAGCAAAGTTGTTTCTTACGCTATAGTAATAATCTCTAGTATGTCGTTCCTTATGTTCTTTCAGGAGCAATATTAATTCATCAACGTTATCTCTAACGCAGCAATAAGTATTAATTAATTCGGCGTTAATATCAGTTAAAATTGCTGTGGTTGGTTGCAGATAGAAAAAGACAGCACCGCCACCTAAAAATGGTTCATAGTAATTTTTATAATTATTGGGAAAATAAGGAATATATTGCTGAATCAACCTACTTTTACCCCCTGCCCACTTCAAAAAGGGACGCGGGCTAGTTTCTTTGGGGATTTGAATAACCATTTACCTAAAATTTTACAGAAATAATGGCGACCAAATATAGTTAATATAACTGACGAGCCGTATTTTATATTAACTGGTTAATTTTCCAGCCGCATAGATTACAATTGAGTAGATAAAGCATATCAAAACAAACGTAAGTTTATAACAAGGCAGTTTACATTCAAATGTTTGACGGATTTTGGGATAACGTTTTTCGCTACCCCCGCTACTTCATTACTGTCCTCTTAGGGGTATTTATCAACACCTTTGCGCCATTAGTGCCACTGTTGAAACGCCCAATCACCCTAATCGCCCTTTTGGGTTTGCTTGTTAGCAGTCTGGTGTTCGTGACTTTCACCTTACGTGCAATGCTGGGCTTGAGTACAATCTAGGCTAGGGCGTGTGCCTTAGAGACAGTTATTTTTGGCGTTGCTTGCTATACGCCAGATACTATCTAGCCAACTTGCATTTATATTATGTCGTACAACCTCTGTGAGGAGGCTAAACTTTTATGGCTACAAATCGCCGCGTTTCCCGCGTTGCTGAACTGATCAAACGGGAAGTTAGCCAAATGCTGCTCAACGGCATCAAGGATGACCGTGTGGGTACAGGAATGGTAAGTGTTACTGATGTTGATGTTTCTGGCGATCTCCAACACGCCAAAATCTACGTCAGTATCTATGGTACAGATGAAGCTAAGGCAGAAACAATGGCGGGCTTAAAGTCAGCTACGGGTTTTGTTCGCAGCGAACTTGGTGCTAGGGTACGGCTACGTCGCACACCAGAGGTGATCTTTGTGGAAGATCGCTCCATAGAACGTGGTAATAAAGTACTGGCACTATTAAACCAGCTGAACAATCAGCGATCGCCAGAAGATCCTGTAGCTGTAGAAAACACCACAGATCCCGATGATGATGAATTCTCCAAATAAGTAACCCAAATAACAATGTAACTTCAGAACAAATCGATCTCAGCAAATCCGCCAAACACTTTACAGACGTGACTAAATCACGTCTGTTTTAATGTGACCATTGGGGACTGGGGACTGGGGCATTGGACAGTGAACAGGTAACTGATAACTGATAACTGTCATCTCCTCATCCCCCTTCTAGAGATGTTTATGTGACATACTCGCACACTGACAGCAAGCTGTGAGCGTGTGGGCTTCTCAACCAATCCGGCTATTGCTGAGGAGGCGTTGAGCTTTATTTTAAGTCCACGGAATGCCCTACCGCAGACTATGCAATTTCTGACCTTGTACCCTACAAATTTTACTGCCCTGGATGAGACGCTGGCTTGTTCGCACTATGAGGCAAACCAATTGGTAACTTGTATTAATCAAGATGTGCCTACTTACTTCTATGCTGTGCAACGGAGTCGCTTACCAATGATCGCAATGCCACTGGGCAGAGGCTTATCAGACACCGATAGGGGTGAAGTTAACCAAAACAATTCTACCAAAAAACACAAAAATTGGCGATTCCTCGCCCACCCCACGCCCTCAATGAGTGATAGTCATTATTGGTTGGGGGTGGGACTCGCTACCGCTACGCTATCATCACCCCAAAATTCATCCCAACACTTCCACTTCGTGGTCAGTGTGGGGCTTTTTTTGGATTGAGCTAAAAAAAACCATGTAACATCAGCGCTGAAATTAACCAAGTAATTGCGGATTTGTTTAAGAAATTGTTAACAGTTGCTAGCCTAAAAGCCTTCATAGTGTAATTTAGCCGTTAGCTTTGCCATAGTTTATACCCTAGTTGCTGCCAAATATCCTTATCTTGTTTACCTTGAGATAGATACCAACACTTCTAGATACAGCTTTCAGGTGATTATTTGATCTGTGGGCGATCGCTATATGGACTTTTCTCACCAGCAAAATAATGCCTCAAGCCACTAATGGCATAGCTTTGGAACCCGTTGAATAAAACTCACACAACTAGTACAGCAGGTTTCGTTAACTACTTTGACATTGTTTTGTGAAGCTTATTTTTCGGGAATGTCAGCTTTTGTTGACTTTCTTAACATTTCTTGAGATAATTTCAGGATGTGTAGCGTCAAAATGAAATTAGTTCCGTATAGCAAACTACAAAAGCATAGCCACAAGTCAAATCTCTGTCATGTTTGTTCCTTATAGCTAAACGGGAACACTATCTAAGTGTTAATTTGTGAGTAAAAACCATGAGTGTGAATACGGTGCCTTCTATTAATTACTACTCTCTGGATGTCATCCAAGACGAAGCACGCCGACTGGTGCAAAAGGGAATGGTCAGCCGACAACAGCCAATATATACACTCTGCCAATACATCCCAGCGAGAGAGTGGGTTTGCGTTGAATGTGAATTAGAAAAATGTGACTTTTTGTTACGCGATCGCATTGGTGACTTGATTGGTCGTGAACAATGGGACAACGACTAATCAATGTTTAATTTCGGATTTGAGACTGGGGTTTATTTTTGATGTGTGGATTTCACAATCAACGATTCTACGCCCAATATGGGGGATAATCTCTGGCTTTTGGTAAGCATTGCCCAATCTAGGATCTTACGTTTTTCATTAATACGGAAACATTAGAGTCTCAGTTTATACAATTTTTCAGGTAAATTTAGGCATCAGAACCAAGAGTGCTGATGCCGCAACTTGAGTCTGGTATGTGGATTCTGTTACCGGGGCGGTTCCTGATGTTGGACTGCTCCGGTAATTTTTCTAGAAATGTAGGGGATGGGGCATGGGGCAGAAGAGGCGGAGGGGCGGAGGGGCAGAGGGGCAGAGGGGAAAAACTTACTGCTCCCCTGCTCCCCTGCTCCCCTGCCTCCCCACTCCCCACTCCCCCTCATCCCACTTGGTCTAAATATTGATTAATATCATCAATGATGCGAGTCAATTCGGCTTCTGTAGTTACGCGGATGTTGATGTTGCGAACAGTCAGCAGGACTTTGGCTGCGAAGGGAGTCGGCCAAATATTAGGATTGCAGAAAACTTCTAAAAATACTTCGCCAGTGTAACGATATTCCAAGGGAGGCTGGGGAGTGGCTTTAGCGCTGCCAGGAATGGGTTTAGCAGCCACAGCTTTCAGGCGTTCCATTAACTGGTCTATTGCTAGCTTTAATTCTCGTGCTGCTTGGGGTGAAAAACTGAAGGACACAGAACCTTCAACTAAGTTGAGTGTTAGAGGAGTTGAAGACATTAGCTTTGTATTAAAACTTCTTAGTAATTACTAATGTTACCCCAATCAGTGGTTCACTTTAGAACTTGGTCAATTATCGAATAATCGATTGGATAGTGGCAGATAATTAACTATTTTTCCGAAAAAACCTTAGGAATTACATGTATGAATTACACAAGTAGAAAATTTATTGACAAATAAATTTAATTAAAATATTTCTCCTATTAATGCTAAAAATCTGCTGCAATCGCCAAAAGCATTCTCTACATCTGTCCGCTTTTTAGCTAATTTTAATTATAAATATTGTCAATAATTAGCATAAAAATTGTCAGTTAAAGAGAGAGTTAATTCTTACTGTGTAAGGCTTTGATACATTTTATTTGTATTTATTTGTGCTTTGAGTTTTACATTAGAAGTCATAGAACTTGATGTGATAAATAATCTATGATTTCCGATAACCGTGCCGAAGTGCGAAAAGTTTTAATTATCACCCTAGTACTCAACCTATTTGTAATGGGATTGAAAGTACTTGTGGGGTACTGGACGGGTTCCTTGAGTTTACTAGCTGATGCTTTGCATAGTGTGACCGATAGTGCTAACAACGTTTTAGGATTAATTGCGAGTAAATTTTCTTCTCCACAACCCGATCGCGAGCATCCTTATGGACACAGCAAGTTTGAAGCGGTGGGAGCTTTAGGAATCGCGGCCTTTTTGGGAATAGCCTGTTTTGAGATCCTCCAAGGAGCGATTGAGCGAATTCTCAAAGGTGGTGGCGAACCTGTGAAAATATCGCCGCCTGAGTTGTGGTTATTACTAATTGTGTTGGGTGTAAATATTTTTGTAGCGTTTTACGAACGTGGTGTGGGTAAGCGGGTAGGTAGCCCGATTCTCATCGCTGATGCTACACACACCATGAGCGATATTTGGGTGACAATTTCTGTAATTGGCGGCTTGATCGGAGTTTGGCTGGGTTATCAATGGATGGATATCGTGTTAGCTTTTCCTGTGGCTTTGTTGGTATTTTGGAGTGGCTGGTCAGTTTTAAAAGAAAATTTACCTTGGCTAGTAGATCAAATGGCGATCGCACCAGAAGCAATCCATGCCATCGCTAATTCTGTCCCTGGTGTGATTAACTGTCATGCGATCGCTTCTCGCGGTGTTCTTGGTCGTCAAGTGTTCATTGAAATGCATTTAATCGTAGACGCACCAGATGTACAAACTGCCCACCAAATCACCGAAGAAGTTGAAAACCGATTAGAAGAACGGTTTCGTCCTGTGAGGATTTTAATTCACGTCGAGCCTCCGGGATATAAGTCTGAGCAAATTAGTTTTGACGCGAAGGGATGAGGAGGACACGGGGACACGGGGACGCGGGGACGCGGAGAATGACAAAGGACAAATCACAAATGACAACACGTTTGTATTAATTATTACAATTATTAACTAAATTGGTGACGATCGCAACTAGTTCTCCTGGATCGACTGGTTTAGATACATGAATCTGAAAGCCTGCTTCTAGGGCGGTGTTACGATATTCGCGATCGCCATAGGCAGTTAAGGCAATGGCGGGGAGTTTTCCGTAAATGTCTGGTTGTAGCGACCGGATTTTGCGGATGAGGGTGTAGCCGTCTTCACTAGGCATAGCAATATCACATATCAAGATATCAGGCTGCAATTGGGGTAATACTTTCAATGCGGCGGCTGCGGATGCAACTGCTGTGACAGCTGCTCCATCTGCTTCTAGTACAGTTGTGATATAAAAGCGACTATCATCATCATCATCAACTACGAGGATGTTTAAGCCAACAAGAGGGAGAGGAGGTTCCATAACATCTCCATATAACGTTGATAAGATAAAAATTATAGGACTTACGCATTGACATAAAAGCAAAAATGGCAGATAGAGTTTTCAAAGCTTTTATCTAGGTTTTTCAATCATATTTTGGCGATCGCCAGCAATCAAAAGCAACCTCCAAAAGCCTGGAACAACGTATTTACGTTGATACACAAAATAGTTCTTTTGTACAGTGCGTAAGTCCTAATTACTAATGACCTGCTTGTTTTATTTTCTCACTGGCCACATCATTGGTAATTTTACTGCGTTCGCGCCTTTTTTTCTAGAAAATAACTCAATTCCTTGAGTTACTATTCAATTTACAGCTAATTTTTCGCTAGCATTTATATTCTTGCTACCTAGATCGAATTCCGTTGTTCTCTATATTTCTTTACATAAATAAATTGATCGTGGATAAATAATATTTTAATCATAAAATCGGATCGTAAAGCTTTTATAATAAATTTTGGTCGGAGTTATTTAGATAGATTAAACCAAAAAATTGACAACTAAATTAGAGACTCTGTTAGAGGATGTTTGTCTGTCAGGTTATATGGATATCTCCCGCTGGAAGCTCTTTATCAAATTAGTGAATAACGGTTTTAAAGTCATCATTTTTACGAGTATTTAGGAGGTTATAAAGTGTTTAATAGACCACCAAGGACTTTTAAAAAATCCTCTGAGATTGAGGTAGATTGCTCAGGCACACTAATCATCATTGGTACTAAAGCGTGAACACTAACGATATTAACGTTCCCTTTGAAGTTGACCTCAGCAACTGCGATCGAGAACCAATTCATATTCCTGGCTCTATTCAACCTCATGGAGTCCTTTTGGCATTAAAAGAACCAGAGTTAACTATCCTTCAATGTAGCAATAATAGTTACTCTTTATTTGGCATTAGTCCGGAACAATTACTAAATCAACCTTTAAGTAACTTCTTAGAATCTGAACAAATTAATTTTTTGCAAGATTGTTTATCTCAACAGGATTTGCAAATTGTCAATCCTCTGGAATTTACAATCAAATCTGGCGATAAAAATTTACATTATGATGTGATTATTCATCGTTCATCTCAAATTTTGGTTCTGGAATTAGAACCGACATTCATAGAAAAAAGTAACACATTTTTTAAATTTTATCATTTACTTAAACAAGCTATATCTAAATTACAGGTGGCATCGGGTGTCATAGAACTAAGTCAAATTCTTGTCCAAGAAGTTAAAAAGATGACTGGTTTTGAACGGGTGATGGTCTATCGTTTTGATGAGGATTGGAACGGCATAGTTATAGCCGAACAAAAGCCAGAATATCTGACATCTTATTTAGGCTTACACTATCCAGCTTCAGATATTCCTGTACAAGCTAGGCAACTCTACAGCCAAAACTGGTTGAGGCTAATACTGAATGCTGACTATCAATCGGCAGCCATTTTACCACTCAATAATCCCTTGACTGGGCAGCCTTTAGATTTAAGTCAATCGGTGTTGCGGAGTGTTTCGCCTTTACATATTGAGTATATGCATAATATGGGCGTAACGGCATCAATGTCAATTTCCATTATGAAAAATCAAAAATTATGGGGACTAATTGCTTGTCATCATCAATCACCCAAATATGTCCCCTATGAAATTCGTCATACTTGTGAATTTTTGGGACAAATTACATCTGTAGAATTGAGTGCAAAAGAGGAGAACGAAGATACGGAATCGAAAATTCAATTGAAATCAGTTCATAGCAAATTAGTAGAGTTCATGTCGGCAGAAAATAACTTTCTTCAAGGTTTAATTCACCATCATCCGAATCTACTTAATCTTGTCAATGCCGAGGGAGCAGTGGTATCTTTTGATAAAGAGTATTTTGCAGTCGGTAATACTCCCGAAAAGCCAGATATTCAAAATTTAATCGAATGGATTTATCAAAACGTCCAGGAAGAAATTTTTTACACTGATTCGCTATCACAAATTTATCCAGAAGGAGAAAAATTCGGGGACGTGGCTAGTGGCTTGATGGCGCTTTCATTTTCCAAAATTCAGAGAAACTATGTTTTGTGGTTTCGCCCAGAGGTAGTAAGGACTGTTAATTGGGGAGGTAACCCAAATAAACCTGTAGAAGTAACGGGAAACGGTAGTTTGCGTTTATCACCCCGGAAATCCTTCGAGTCATGGAAAGAAACGGTGCGGTTAAAATCTCTGAGTTGGAAACCTTATGAAGTGAGTGCAGCACTGGAGTTGAGAAGCGCTATTATTGGTGTGGTGTTGCGAAAAGCAGATGAACTAGCGCAGCTCAATATTGAACTAGAACGTAGGAACAACGAATTAGATGCCTTTGCCTACATTGCTTCTCATGATTTGAAAGAACCACTGCGCGGTATTCATAATTATTCCAATTTCCTCATTGAAGACTACGGCGAAATTATCGACGAAGAAGGTAGGCACAAGTTAAGAACTCTGATTCGTTTGACTCAGCGTATGGAAGATTTAATTGATTCGCTGCTACATTTTTCTCGCTTAGGAAGAATAGATCTTTCTATGCAGGATACTGATATTAATATTATTGTTCAGCGAAATTTAGACTTGTTGAGCGCCCGAATTGAGGAGATGGGGGTAGAAATCCGGATTCCTAGACCATTACCAACAGTGTATTGCGATCGCGTCCAAGTAGGCGAAGTCTTTAACAATCTCATTGCCAACGCCATTAAATACAACGACAAACCCGAAAAATGGATTGAAATTGGCTATGTTGAAGCCGCTTCACCTGTACCAGTAACATTTTACGTGCGAGATAACGGCATTGGAATTCGAGAAAAACACTTTGAGGCGATTTTCCGCATCTTTAAACGGCTACACGGGCCAAGCAAGTATGGTGGCGGTACAGGGGCGGGATTGACCATCACGAAAAAAATTGTCGAGCGACATGGCGGTAAAATCTGGGTGGAGTCAACCTACGGCGAAGGCAGTACGTTTTATTTCACATTACAAGGAGTAGACTGAACTCATGATTGGCAAAACCGTCCAACCTTTGCTTGTGATTGAAGACAGCGATGAAGACTTTGAAGCGCTATGTCGAGTCATGCGCCGACAAGCTGTGATTAATCCCGTCTTTCGCTGTACCGATGGTGATGAAGCGCTGGACTTTCTCTACCACACTGGTTCCTACAGCGATTCTCAGAAATTTCCTTGTCCCTCGATTATTTTACTCGACCTGAATTTACCAGGAACCGATGGGCGAGAAGTCTTAGAGCAAATCAAGCAGGATCGAAACCTCAAAAATATTCCTGTGGTTGTATTTACGACTTCTTCTAACCCTAAAGATATTGAAGTATGTTATCGATACTGCATTGCTAGTTATATATTAAAACCAATCGACATCAACAGATTGGTACAAACTATTCAAAGTTTTATCACTTATTGGTTAGATATCGTAGTTCTCCCTGATGCTGTTAGCAAGTAGTCATGGCACAGCCGCTAACCATTTTAATTATCGATGATTCTCCTGAAGACCGACAGGTTTATCGTCGCTATCTCCTCCAAGACCAAGAACACAGGTACACAATTCTCGAAGCAGAATCGGGAGAGGAAGCGTTGGCATTATGTCAAGAGTTGCAGCCTGAGGGGATTTTATTAGACTTTCTCCTACCAGACATGGATGGACTGGAATTTCTGGCAGAATTACCGCAGCAATTAAAGGGAAATATGCCAGCTGTAATTATGTTAACAGCATATGGCAACGAGTCCGTGGCTGTCCAGGCGATGAAAAGTGGTGTCCAAGATTATCTCATCAAGGGACAGACAACAGCAGAACGTTTGCGTTCTACTGTCTGCTCAGCAATCAAAAACACTCAGTTACGTCAGCAACTACAACGCAGCGAAGAACGTTTTCGCACTTCGGTGGAAAATATGCTCGATTGCTTTGGCATTTACTCAGCCATTCGTAACGAGACGGGTAAAATACTTGATTTTTGCGTTGA
This sequence comes from Desmonostoc geniculatum HA4340-LM1, assembly GCA_019359545.1. Taxonomy (GTDB): domain Bacteria; phylum Cyanobacteriota; class Cyanobacteriia; order Cyanobacteriales; family Nostocaceae; genus Nostoc; species Nostoc geniculatum. The sequence goes on from JAHHHB010000054.1 coordinate 20,622, forward strand.
TTATGTGAATGCCGCAGCTTGTGAATTTAGCCGCATAAGTAACGATAAACAGCTTGGCAAAGGGTTGTGCGAAATTTTACCGAATTTTCGAGCCAGTGACTTGTTTTATGAGTGTTGCCAAGTTGTAGAAACTGGTAATCCTTTGGTGAAAGATTCACTTATCTACACTTCAAGTTTCGATCGCAATCAGGTGTTAATCAAAATCATTGATATTCGCATCACCAAAATGGGAGATGGCTTTGTTGCTTCTTGGCGGGATGTGACTGAGAAAAATCAAGCACATGAACGATGGCGCGAGAGTCAGCAGTTCATCGAACGCATTGCCGAAACTACTCCCGGAATTTTGTATGTTTACGACCTAGTTAAACAACAGAATGTCTATATTAATAGTCAGGTTAGTAAATTGCTTGGCTACACCCCAGAGCAAATTCAAGAAATGGGAACACAGTTCTTATCCGAAATCATGCATCCTGAGGATTTCGCTCGACTTCCTAATATGTTCCAAGAACTTGGCTCAATTCAAGATAGCAATATCGTGGAAAATGAATATCGGATGCGACACGCCAATGGAGAATGGCGCTGGTTTTTTAGTAGAGATACCATATTCACCAGGAATTCTGATGGTTCCCCACGCCAAATTATCGGTACAAGCTTTGATATCACTGAACGTAAGCAGACAGAAGAACAGCTACGTATAAGTAACGAGCGTTTCCAACTAGCAGCAGCGGCGGTTAATTGCCTAATTTATGACTGGGATTTGGAAAACGACAGAATTGAGAGGACTGAAGGACTAACTAAAATTTTGGGTTACTCCTTAAAGGAGACACCAACAACTCATCAATGGTGGAAAGAGCAAATTCATCCCGAAGATAGAGAGGGTTTAATTCATCACTTCCACGCTATAGTCTCTGCCAATGAAAATCACTATACGGTTGAGTATAGGGCACGACACAAAGACCAGGAATATCGATATGTGCTGGATCAGGGAGTGATTACACGAGATGCTAATGGCCAGGTAATTAGGGCAGTGGGTAGTACAACAGATATTAGCGATCGCAAACGTGCTGAATTTGCTTTGCAAGAAAGTGAAGCTAAGTTCCGCCGCATTGTCGAATCCAACATCATTGGGATTTATTTCGGTGACTTCAACGGTCGAGTCTATGAAGCAAATGACGCTTTCTTAGAAACCTTCGGTTACACCCGTGAAGATTTGGCAGCCGGAATCATCCGCTGGAATTCCATGACACCGCCAGAATATCAAACCCTCGACCACCAAAAAATTCAAGAACTGCAAGTTTCTGGTGTTTGCACTCCCTTTGAGAAGGAATATCTTCACAAAAATGGTACTCGGATTCCAGTTCTACTAGGAATTGCCCGCATAGAAAGCACAAAGGACAACGGTTATAGCGTCTGCTTCGTTCTCGACCTCACCCAACGCAAACGTGCTGAACTAGCGCTACGCGAAAGTGAGGAACGCTACCGTTACTTATCCAATGCCATGCCGCAACTCGTTTGGATCTGCAATCCTCAAGGTGAATGCGAACATGTCAATGAACGCTGGTATGAATTTACTGGACAATCAGTTGAGGAGGCAATGGGATTTGGCTGGACAAAAACTATCCATCCAGACGACACCGAAGCAGCTATGGCAGGATGGACTCAAGCCTTGCAAACAGGGGAACTTTACCAACAGGAAATCCGCTATCAAAAACGCGATGGTAGCAGTTCTTGGCATTTAGTACGAGGTGTGCCCATCAAAAATCAGCAAGGAAGTATCATCAAGTGGTTTGGCACGAGTACAGATATTGACGATCGCAAACACTTAGAAGCCGAACGCAACCAACTTTTGCAACTTGAGCAAGCCGCCCGCGCCCAAGCTGAAGCTGCTAACCGCACTAAAGATGAGTTTGTCGCCATAGTATCCCATGACCTACGCTCTCCACTCAACGCCATTCTCGGCTGGGTGCAACTCCTACGGACTCGTAAATTCGATGAAGCCAACCTCGCTAAAGCTCTGGAGACCATCGAACGCAATGCTAGGTCTCAGGAAAAACTTCTCGAAGACCTACTAAATATGTCTCGCATCCTCCAAGGCAAGCTACAGCTTGAGGTCAGCCAAGTTAATCTGGGAGTAGTTGTAGGCGCAGCAATAGAAACTGCTTACCCATCGGCAAACGCCAAAAATATTCGTTTAGAGTCCATAATTGACAGGTCAATTTCCACAATTTCCGGCGATATCAACCGTTTACTGCAAGTTCTCGGAAATTTACTCACCAACGCTATTAAATTCACCCCGTCAGGGGGAAAAGTAGAAGTTAGATTGTTTGGCAATGGCTCTCATGCCCAAATCACAGTTAGCGATACAGGTATGGGCATCAGCCCAGAGTTTGTGCCCTACGTTTTTGAACGCTATCATCAAGGACATCCCACTCACAAACAAGCTGGCTTAGGACTGGGTTTGGCGATCGCCCGTCATCTCGTCGAATTACATGGCGGCTCTATTCAAGTTACTAGTCCTGGCGTTGGACTAGGAGCTACCTTTACCATCAAGTTGCCGTTATGAAAATTAAAAATTAATACCTTTAACTTAGTCAAAATCAAACAAGTTATAGCAGTAGCCAATAATAACCAAGAATTTGAGAATATCAAAAAACCTGTAATTAGTCAACTCCTGAAAGCAAGTAAATTCGTGGATTTATTGAGAATAATTCGCGTAAAATTAACATAAATTAACCAAATTTATAATTTTTGTGAAGTTTTTGGCAGCGGAATTCAAAAGCTAAAATCAAGTTCCATATAGAGTCTTGATAAAGTTCATAAATTGTGAATTTTTCAATAAAAATTTTGTGTAAAAAATTTATATATTTTTAGAAAATTTTATCAAATTAAAATATTCAGCATTTTCGATAACTGCCATTATATTTACTTTAAAAAATACAATGTTTTACTTGGCTTTAACTTCAAAAAGTACGCCAATATATAACCAAAATTACTGAAATAAATTAGATTTCAGCCTCAAAAAACATTATTTATCAGTCTAGTAATCTCACTCTGGCATTCAGAAAAATTTCTCAGTGATAATGATTTTCCACACTCAAATTTATTGCCTGTCATCTTGTGACACTAGATCTATTATTAATTAAATCTGTTTTTGCAAAAAATTGTCAAGTTAGATTGGTTGATGAAAACAGCGAAGTCAGATATAGACCCAGTGTGAATAAGAAATGAACAGTCATAAGCTGGAGTGAAAAAACTAGTAATTTTAGTTTTGAATATTTTAGTAATTCTCTGCAAATCTTCCAAAAAAATGATCCAAAAATTCGACTTTACGTTAATCCATAAAATAGTAGAAAATCAAGTTGAAAAATCTCCCCAAGCTGTCGCCGTTATTTGTCAAAATCAGCAACTAAATTATGAAGAACTTAACCAAAAAGCGAACCAAGTAGCGCATTACTTACAGAAACTAGGAGTTAAACCAGAAGTTTTGGTTGGCGTGTGTGTAGAGCGATCGCTAGACATGGTGATTGCACTGCTAGGAATTCTGAAAGCGGGTGGTGGCTATGTTCCCCTTGACCCGACTTATCCCCAAGAGCGTTTAGGTTTCATCATCGAAAATACTCAACTTCCCATTTTATTAACGCAACAGCATTTATTAGAGTTAATTCCTCAACACCCAGCCAATACTATTTGTATAGATAGTGATTGGCAAAAAATTGCCCAAGAGTCTGTAGAGAACCCAGTCTGTGAAGTCCAACCAGACAATCTTGCTTATGTGATTTACACATCTGGTTCTACAGGTAGACCTAAAGGTGTAGCACTCGAACATCGCAATACAGTTGCCTTAATTGACTGGGCAAGAAAATTCTTTACTCCCGAACAATTAAAAGGAGTATTATGTTCAACTTCATTATGTTTTGATCTATCAGTTTTTGAATTATTTGTCACTCTGGGCTGTGGTGGTAAAGTAATTCTCGCTCAAGATGCTCTACAGTTGCCAAATTTGCCAGCCGCATCACAAGTAACTTTAATTAACACCGTACCTTCAGCCATTTCTGCATTACTGCGAATGAATGGTATTCCTACGTCGGTGAACACCATTAACTTAGCAGGTGAACCGTTGCAAAATGCTTTAGTGCAGCAACTTTATCAGCTAGAACACATTCAACAAGTCTTCAATCTCTATGGACCTACAGAAGATACTACTTATTCTACAGTTGCCTTAATCCAGAAAGGAGCGAAGGAAATTCCCTCAATTGGTCGTCCAATTGCTAACACCCAAATCTATTTACTTGATTCTCGACTCAATCCGGTATCTGATGGGGCTGAAGGAGAAATTTATATTAGTGGAGCAGGTTTAGCCCGTGGTTATTTGAACTCTCCGGAATTAACAAATGAGAAATTTATTGTTAATCCTTTGGACAATAAACCAGGGTCAAGACTTTATAAAACAGGAGACCTTGGAGTTTATTTACCTGATGGAAACCTCAAGTTTTTAGGTCGCATCGATCATCAAGTGAAAATTCGTGGCTTTCGGATTGAACTGTTAGAAATTGAGGCACGTTTGAGCGAACATCCAGCAGTCCGTCAGGTAGTTGTTGTTGTCCGTGAAGATGTACCAGGTAATCAGCGCTTAGTCGCTTATGTAGTGTCCAATTCTGTCGGTGTACAAGACATCACTCCCAAAACTCTGCGTAGTTTTCTGCATCAGAAGTTGCCCAAGTACATGATACCTTCAGCATTTGTGCTGCTGGATGAGTTGCCCATGACTCCCAACGGCAAAATCGATCGCCGTGCCCTACCTATCCCTAAATACTTCCAAACCCAGCAAAAAAATTACATCGCACCTCGTATCCCATTAGAAAAACAATTAGTTGAAATTTGGAGTCAGCTGCTAGGAATAGACTCAGTTGGGATTTACGACAATTTTGCTGAATTAGGAGGACACTCGTTACTCACTATTCAACTCATTGGCGATTTGCAAGAAGTATTTAAATTAGATATCACCTTAGAAAATTTTTTACAGGCGCCAACTGTTGCAGGTGTCGCACAAACTATTGAAACTCTCCGTCAAAATCAAAGTGTGACTCTGCCAAGTAACTTTCGAGAAACCAAAATATTACTAGACTCCTCCATTCACCCACAAAACACTTTAACTGAACCTGTATTAGATTTTTTCTTAACAGGTGCTACAGGATTTTTAGGCACTTTTTTACTCTCGGAACTGCTGCAACAAACTCGAGCCGATATCTATTGTCTAGTTCGTGCTAGCAGCATTGAAGAAGCTAGAGTCAGAATTATCAGCCGACTCAAGTATTATCAACTTTGGCAAGAACACTTGAGTGATAGAATCATCCCCATTTTAGGAGACTTAAGCAAACCACTTTTAGGCATACAACCACAACAATTTTCTCGGTTGGCAGAAAAGATAGACATTATTTATCACTGTGGGGCATCTGTGAATATAGTCTATCCCTATTCAGCTTTGGAAAGTATTAATGTCTTCGGTACTCAAGAAGTTTTACGCTTAGCTAGCCACAGCAAAATTAAGCCAGTACATTTCATTTCTACCGTAGATGTTTTGACATCAACCAATGGTGAAATTGCCATAGTCACAGAAGAAAATTCCAATAATATTGCTTGTGGCACAGGCCTGCATAGTGGTTATGCACAAAGTAAATATATGGCTGAACAGTTAGTCAAAATGGCACATACCAGAGGTTTGCCAGTTACCATCTACCGACCAAGCAACATCATGGGACACAGTAAAACCGGCATTTGCCCAACCACAAGTTTCTTAGGCAGAACCATCAATGGCTGCATTCAAATGGGTATTGCTCCTGAGGTAGAAGCGCTATTAAATCTGGTGCCAGTGGATTATGTGAGTCAGGCGATCGTTCATCTGTCACGCCAACCGAAAATATCCGGACAAACTTATTACATCGTCAATCCCCAACCCATTGAGTGGAAACAATTAGTTAACTGGATGGAAGCTATAGGCTATCCACTCCAGCAGATTTCCTACCAAGCTTGGTATGACAGATTATTTCAACTTGTGAAAGACAATTCCGAAAATCCACTAGCCCCTTTAGTAAGCATTTTAACGTATAATCTCATTCAAAAATTACTAGGAGCATTTGAGTTTAAGTCAGAAAACACCCTCAAGGAATTGAATCGCCATTCAATCTTCTGTTCTCCAGTAAATAATGAATTACTCAAGACTTACTTCTCATATTTCACCGAAAGCGGTTACTTAAAACCTCCTGCTTCAGGTAGTGAATGGAGAAGTTTAGTTTTTTCTAGAAACTCAGTAAACCTAGATATACAAGGAGACTCCAAACACAGCGCGACCAAAATTGCCAACATACACGCCATTTAAAGGATGTGAAAATGAGCAGAAAGTGGAACAGTGGTTTAGAGCCTGAAGGAAATAGTACTGTTCAAGGTAAGCACACAGCTTCAGTAACGCAACAAACGCTAATCAAAACCGCAGTCAGCATTGGAGCAGTCATTGTGCTATCTACTAGTGTTGCTTATTTTCAACTCATTTCCAGCGTCACTGCTGAGGCATTAGCTGCGGTTGAAAAATACGTCCAACTCCGGGCACAACGGGAAAATAAAATTTTTCTTCTCGCCCAAGAAAATCATGTGTTACTCAAGCAGGCTCTCTTAGAAAAACTCGAAGCACAAAGCGATCGAGATCCCAAGGCTGAATTTGACCAACTATTTATCAGACTCGCAGACGGTACTATTCGCAACCGTGCGAGTAAATTCGATCTTCAAAAATCTCCAGGGGTGTTTCTTGGCAAGAACGTCAATATAAATTCTGATATCCGACGACGTGTCATTGCCTATTTCGATCGACTGAGTGCTTACGGACCTGCATGGCGTAACCGCTTTGTCAATACCTACATCCAAATTCCAGAAAACGGAATTGCCATCTATATGCCCAGTTATCCTTGGGTAGAGAATGCACCCAAGGATGAATCTTTTCGAGTCACGGATGATGAGTCTTTCTACATTACCAACAAAGCTCATAATCCAAAACGCGAAACTGTCTGGACAGGAATTTATTACGACCAAGTAGCCAAGGCTTGGATGACTTCCTGCGTCACACCTGTGGATGTGGACGGTAGACACATTGCCACAATTGGACACGATATTTTGATTGGTGAATTGCAGCATCGCACAATTAACGACGCATTAGAAGGTACTTACAACATGCTTTTTCGGGAAGATGGGCGTTTGCTAGCTCATCCTGCTCTTATGGAACAAATTCAACAGGAAAGAGGCAAATTCGAGATTTTGCATTCTGGAGATTCGCATTTACGTCACATTTTTGAATTAGTTACCCGAGAATATCCGAATCAGGTTATTGTTGACAACTCCCAGAATGATGAATATCTAGCAGTCACCAAACTTGAAGGACCAAATTGGTATCTGGTGACTGTCTTTCCGAAGTCATTTTTGCAAAGAAAAGCATTTGCAACTGTGCAATTCATCATATTTTTGGGACTGACATCATTGTTAATTGAAATTGTGGTGCTGTATTTGATTTTACGCCGCCAAATTTCTTCTCCTTTAACTAAGCTAATGGCAGCAACCGAAAGTATCGCTGCTGGTAACTGGAATATTAAACTGGATGTCACACGACAAGATGAATTAGGTCGTCTCGCATATTTATTTAACAAAATGGCTCAAGAGTTGCGAGAGTCTTTCAGCACTCTAGCAAAGACCAATGAAGATTTAGAAATGCGAGTAGCGAAACGCACAGCCGAACTGCAAGCAGCCAAAGAAGCAGCTGATGGTGCTAGTAAAGCCAAAAGTGAATTTCTCGCCAATATGAGTCATGAATTACGCACACCTCTCAATGGTATTTTAGGTTATGCCCAAATCCTTCAAGGTTCAAAAAACCTAACCGCAAAACAGCAAAAAGGTATCAGTGTGATTAGCCAGTGTGGTTCCCATTTACTGACTTTGATTAATGATATTCTTGATATTTCCAAAATTGAAGCTCAGAAGATAGAACTTTATCCGACCAATTTTCACTTCCCTTCCTTTCTTCAAGGAATTGCGGAAATTTTTCGGATGAAAGCTGAACAAAAAAATATTCAATTTATCTACGTAGCTGATGAACATTTGCCTATAGGTATTCAGGCTGATGAAAAAAGGTTGCGTCAGGTTTTAATTAATTTATTAGGTAATGCTATCAAGTTTACCGATCGAGGGTTCGTGAAATTTATAGTTAAACAAAAAAAACTCAAAAGCAGCAATAATGGAGAACCATCAATCTATCGAATTCGTTTTCAAATTGAAGATACTGGTGTAGGTATGTCCAATGGAGAGTTACAAAAAATATTTTTACCCTTTGAGCAGGTTGGCGATATTAAAAAACGCTCGCAAGGAACAGGATTAGGATTAACTATCAGTGAAAAAATTGTTGGCATCATGGGTGCTAGTTTAGAAGTACAAAGTCAATTAGATAATGGTAGTATTTTTGCATTTGATGTAGAGATACCTGAAGCAAGAGAATGGGCAAAAAAATCTCAAGTTTTTTCCCAAGGAACTCTCGTTGGTTTCCAGGGTGAAAAACGAAAAATATTAATCGTAGATGACCGTTGGGAAAATCGCTCAGTGGTCGTTAATTTGCTCGAACCTCTAGGATTTGATGTTATAGAATGTGGTGATGGTCAAGAAGGTTTACTAAAAGCAGCCGAGTATAGACCTGATTTAATTATTACCGACATTTCAATGCCTGTGATGGATGGTTTTGAATTGATAGACCGTTTACGAAATGATCCTGATTTAAAATATGTGAAAATCATTGTTTCATCAGCAAGTGTATATCAAACTGATATTCAAAACAGTTTAGATGCAGGTGGTGATGACTTTCTTAGCAAACCTGTACAAGCAATTGATTTGCTAGAAAAGCTGCAAAAATCTCTAAACTTACAATGGATTTATGCTCAAAACTCTGAAAGTCAAAATGCAGATGTCTGTGTTTTAGAAATCGATCCACAAAATCCACTTTTTTTATCTGATAAAAAACAAATAATACCTCCACCACCGGAGGCTCTATCTAAGTTATATAAACTTGCTTTACAAGGGCGGATTAAAGCTTTACAACAAGAATTAAAACAACTAACGAAAGAAGATGATGAATTAAATGCATTCGCTCAGGAAATTTATCAATTATCTCAAAAATTTCAAATTGAAAAAATTCAAAATTTTATTCAAGAATTTATCAAATAGCCTGAATTTTAAAATATCAGATTTTAAATCACATTAATAATTTGGCAAGGTTTATAATGCATCTATCTGACACCAATGTAATTTTAATTGTTGATGATATTCCTACCAACTTAGAAGTACTTTCAGAAGCCCTAACAGATGCGGGATTTGATGTTGCAGTGGCAACTAGTGGTCAAAGTGCCCTCAGGCAAGTTGAATACGATTTACCAGCATTAATATTGTTAGATGTAATGATGCCGGGAATTGACGGATTTGAAACCTGTCGGCGATTAAAAGCTAATGCCAATACCAAAGATAATCGATAACACAGAGTGAATTAGTTGCTGTTTCAGGAGGTATACACCAGAATTCAGGAGTCAGAATTCAGGAGTCAGAAGTAAAACAAGCTTCATAGCTGGGTTTGAAATAGGACTTACGCACGAGTTACGGAATAACGAACCACAGAGGCGCAGAGGACACGGAGAAACGAGAGTTTGAGAGATATTTTGCGTAAGTCCTATGAAATTTAGCTTATGAAAAAGGGAGTAGGGGAAGTTTGGTGTGAGATTTTCGCGCGTTCGGCTTTCTGGAAATCTGCTGTATGGAAAACTCGATAGTAGGTGCATTAGTATTATTCCATCATCTCATCACTTGCAGATGCACCTGGATAAAAGCGATCGCTAATAATATTCTCCAATGAATATAAACATTGCCCCGGAAAAGTTGACAGCGGCAGATTTGTTTCACCTGATGCTAAATCCTTCGCATTCTCATAGGCTTCCTGGAGTAATTCTGCCAGATAAGGCTTTAAACTAGGATTTTCACTCAGTAACTTCAGAATCTCCCGCCGTTGGACGCGAATTGTAGCCAACCAACTCCGACTACGTTGTTCTGGTTGATATTCCCACTTCAGTAAATGTCCAATCAAGACGCTGAGGCGATTTCTCAATTCTTGACGTTCTTTTCTGCCCAAGGACTCAATTTCCTCAATTAAATTGGACAAATCCAATTGACTCCATTGGTGATGACGCAACAAGTGAGCCTGTTGTTGAGTCCAGGCGTGGAAATCAGTTTCATAGAGGTTTTGGTTCGCGCTTTTTGCTGTTGGCGTCTGCATTGTGGGATCAAAACCTGGCGATGTTTTCCCAATTCTAGTACTACGTCAACCGAAAGATGACAGGTGAAGGTGGGGAGTAGAAAGTGGGGAAAGAAAAACTTATCTTCCCCTCACCAAAAACTAAATTATTCCCACTCAATGGTTCCAGGCGGTTTAGAGGTGATGTCATAAACCACCCGATTCACCCCTTTGACTTCGTTCACAATTCGAGTGGAAATCACTTCCAGTACATCGTAAGGCACTCTTGCCCAATCTGCTGTCATGCCATCTTCACTGGTGACAATTCGCAAAACAATGGGGTAAGCGTAGGTACGTTGATCTCCCATGACGCCAACGCTACGAATTGGCAGCAACACTGCAAATGCTTGCCAAAAATCATGGTACAAGCCGCGTTGGTTAATTTCTTGCCGCACAATCAAATCGGCATCGCGCAAAATATTTAACCGTTCGGCGGTGACTTCACCCAGAATGCGAATTGCCAAACCAGGGCCGGGGAAAGGTTGGCGTTGGACAATTTCTTCTGGTAAACCGATGGAACGCCCAACTTTGCGGACTTCATCTTTAAATAGTTTCCGCAGTGGTTCCACCAATTTAAATCGTAAGTCTTTGGGTAAACCACCGACATTGTGATGGCTCTTAATTTTGACTGCTACCCGTTCACCAGTTTGGGGATCGACGTTGGTATCAGCAGATTCGATGACATCTGGATAAAGAGTACCTTGAGCCAGATAGTCAAAGTGACCGAGATGTTTGGATGTTTCTTCAAATACCCGAATGAATTCGTGTCCGATGCGGCGACGTTTTTCTTCAGGATCTGTAATACCAGAAATGGCAGTTAAAAAGCGATCGCGAGCATTCACATATTCTACTGGAATATGAAACTGCTCTTGAAACAGCTTCACCAATCGCTCTGGCTCGTACTTCCGCATAAAGCCTTGGTCGATAAACACACAAGTCAGTTGCTCACCAATGGCTTTATACAACAAGAAGGCCAAAGTCGAAGAATCCACACCCCCAGACAACGCCAACAGCACCCGCTTTTCGCCGACTCTGGCACGAATTTCCCGAATTGATTCTTCCACAAAGGCCGCTGTTGTCCAAGTGGGTTCACAATCGCAGATATGGTAGACAAAATTCCGAATTAATGCTATCCCGCCAACTGAATGTACTACCTCTGGATGGAACTGCACGCCGTAGAGTTTCCTTTCGTGATCGGCAATGGCAGCACAGGGGGTATTTTCTGTATGCGCCAGCAATTCAAACCCCGGTGGCATTTGGGTAACTGAGTCTTGGTGACTCATCCACATGGTGGTCCCATCTTCAACATTGGTGAGCAAATCTGTGGGATCATCTATATATAATGATGCTTTACCGTATTCGCCCCGGTCGGCTTTTGCCACTTCCCCACCGAGTTGATTCACCATTAGCTGCATCCCATAGCAAACACCCAAGATGGGTATTCCCAAATTCCAGATTTCTGGGTCACAATGGGGAGCGTTATCACCATAAACCGAATTCGGTCCACCGGAGAGAATGATTCCCTTAGGATTGAGTTGGCGCAAATGTGCAGAAGTAGTGCGATAGGACAAAACTTCAGAGTATACTTGAGTCTCGCGGATGCGACGGGCAATCAGCTCGGAATATTGGGAGCCGAAGTCCAGAATCACAATCAATTGACGATTCAGCCGCCCATAATTTTCTAATGTTTGGGGAGCCTGTTCTGTTGGTAGAGTCACCGCTGTATTCATGACGGGGAGAGTTATGTCTGTGAAGGATAAATTGATGCCCTGTAACCTGTAGCTCGATGCTATTATTCAGCCTGGGCAGGCTGATAATGGTATAAATAACCTTGACAAACGCGCATTTATATGCGTTAGCCTATTCCCTGAGTCGGAGATGGTATTAGAAGGATAAACTTACCCGAAAGTGATTACTTAAAAGGTTATTTATGTGAATTGTTTACGATTATTCATAATAAGTTAACATAATTTTCCCATCAACAAACGAGCTGTTTTACTCTTCACGATAATTTTGCGATCGCGATCGAAGAGCATCGAGCCACAGACTATAACTCCTGTGCTGCTTTCGCTATGACTTTGGATGTATTCTTGGGAACGAGCGTCAATGGTTTCGGCGATCGCAGTGTAAACTTGGTTTACCCAATCACTGCCTGTGGAAGCGTCTAGGGATCTGAGGTGTGCGAGTGCGGCTTCAGCGGTAGGACTGTGAAACACAGTTTGAATATCTGGTGATTTTAAACCAGCGATCGCACAGTGGGCTGCTAAAATTTCCCGGCGTCCATCTGCTAAGTGATGATGGGTGTGAAAAATCCCTCCTGCTAATTTCATCAGCTTCCCGTGATAGCCAAATAATAAGATTTCTTTCACACCCAGCACATCAGCTTCTACTAGCATTGGCCCAAGCCAGTTAGCAGTTTTCACCAATTGTTCGGGATTAATCCCTAGTTTTCGCGCTAAATCTAGGCCATTCTCGCCGATACAAAATACCAAACTCTCAAAACGACTGGCTTTATTTTGTAATTGGGCCCGAAAAGCTGCAAGTTGATCTGGTGTACTCAAAGGTTGGGAAATGCCGGTTGTGCCCAACAGAGAGAGTCCTTCAACCACACCAAAAGCAGAATTGGAAGTTCTAACAGCAAGCGATCGCCCTTCGGGTAGAATAATCGTCACGGTGATTTTTTCCCCAGGTGTCAACATTCGTTGCAAATTCTCTTGCAACAGCCTTCGAGCATAGGCATAAATAGCCGGCTTGTCATCAGCATTCGCCTGTTTGCCAATGCCTTCCCCGCCTTGAATAATTACAGCCTCTTCACCCTCTTCTCGCCATTCCACCATTGCCCAAATTGGTGTATTTCTAGTTAGGTCGAGATTATCACCAGGATCGCTACGGGTAATTGCTAAAGCTGTATTCTCAGATAGTCCTGCTACTTGTTCAATTGGGATTTCTGCTATTTGGCTTGGTTCAATTAGATCTATGGATGCTAGAGTTAGGGGTTGGCGATCGTGTAACCAGTGTAAAGCTGCAACAGCAGCAGCGCAGGCAAAGACGGGGAGTGTGTATCCAGAACGGGACATTTTGTAAATTCAAAAATCAAAATAATTCTTCAACGTTTATCGTTGCAAATCCAAAACTAGCAGGTTTTAAAACATCTTCTTAGATCGCGCCGGGAGAGCAGTTTGGGAACTCTGACTCAGATTAATATAGCTAAACTATAAACATGAGAACAGGAATGATGAAAGAGCTATGCTTAAGAACTCCTCAATCATTAGTGCATCACCCGAAATTATGGGCGGGACTCCGGTTTTTACTGGTACGCGGGTTCCTGTGCAGACGCTTCTCGACTATCTAATGGCGGGAGAGTCAATTGATGATTTTTTAGACGGCTTCCCAACTGTAACTAGAAAGCAAGTCCTTGGATTCCTGGAAGAAGCTGGAAGACAGGTCATAGCTATGGTGGCATAATATGAGGCTGCTTCTAGATGAGTGTATTGATCGCAAATTTGCGAGAGAATTTTCTGGCTACGAGGTGAAAACAGTTCCACAGATGGGATGGGCGGGAGTCAAGAATGGTCAACTTCTTGCCCTCGCTGAGGCAGAGTTTGATGTTTTCATCACAGTCGATCGCAACTTATCGTTTCAACAGAATCTACCACAGTTCAATATTGCGGTAATTGTTTTGCAGGCATCATCCAACCGATTAGCAGATCTAAAGCCTCTGGCATCGGGGGTTTTAGCTATTCTAAGTATAGTAACTAAAGGGCAAGCTACGATAGTCAGTGAGTAAATACAAATTGTAATTAGTTAGACTCCCACCTCTGATAATAGAACTTGCATCGCTTCCCAAGAAAGTCCTTGTTGAATATAACGAGGTGCTTCAGGATTGTAGGGACTAGCTACTCGGTCAATATTGAGAATAATTGCCCCATCTGGTAGAACGGGCACATCGGGATCAAATGCTGTTGGGTGCATTAAAGAACTGGAAAAACCTTTAAAAACAGCAATTGTATCTTGCTCACCAGCAATTTCTACCGTTACCAGTAAGACTTCTTGGCGACGTTTAGCGGTATATTCTTCCAGTCGCTTGCCAATGGAATTCATTTTTTGAATTTGAAATTTTCAATTTTGAATTGAAGCACAACGACGATTATTGAGGTGTAGCTGTGCGTCCTTGCTTGCCTAGCTTAATCAGGACAAAGTAACTTAAATAAAGCACATAAATTACTAAACTAGTTATGCCAAGAAAACCTAAGAACTCAGCTTTACTATTAGCATGAAAATATTCTTTGAACATTAACGGAGCCTCGAACCAGACGCGACAATAGGGTGTCTTGAGCGCACTGGCTGAAAAAGCACAACTTAAAAAAAGTGTAGAAGCTACTGCGCCTAAAATACAATAAACAGTTGTAGCCCAGCGCCAAGAAGTAAAAATAAACTTTAAAGATCCACTGGTTTGATACTCAATTTCATCGTTGATATCCACCCAAAACCATAGTGAAATCGGGATCAAAATCCGAGCTATGAATCCGGAAAGAAAGCTAACTGGATACTGGGCAATCATGAGATAAACAGTGATTGCCAGGAGGCTTGATACTCGCCAGTATATAGCTAATAAGCGTTGTATGCCTTCCGCTTTTTGCACAAATGCCCAAATCAGCAGAATCAACGGAATAATTACCAAAAATAATACTGCCAGTCGATAATCAATCCACACAAAAGGACGGAACCAAACATTATAATCCATAGTTTTTCTCAAATGATAATTGAAGAAGAAGGCAGAATTCAGAATTCAGAATTCAGAATCAATAAGTTGGGAGTACCACCAAATTTTAAATTTGGTGTGGTGTTTCATCGCTTATTCATTCGCAGTCGTAGAGAATACCCAACTAAATTATGACGCGTTGGTGGAGTGTTTCCGGCTTCGTTCCTGACTCCTGAATTCTCTTTGTACTATAAAATACGCTTGTAGGGGCGTACATCGGTGCGCCCCTACAAACAACTAATTTGTTACAAATATTTTTGTAACAAGTATTACGAAATGAAACTTTGTCGATTACTTAATTGCCAAAAAAACAAGCAACTCAAAGATTCTAAATTTTGATTTTGCACCTACTTATATGTAGTAGTATCAGGGAGAGTTAGAAAACTTGCCCAGGGACTATACATTTGGTAGTTTTGTCCAAAACTCCGAGTTTATTGGGGTGTAAAGGTTTACTTCCCAAATAAAAATGCTTAGCTCTAGATATTTCACCGATTCTCCACACCTTGACAAAGATGGTGAAAAGGCGAGAGTTCGATTCTAGACGGGAGTGATATCAAAGTGCAAGATATCAGCTAAGTAGATCCTGGTTGCCTCCTGAGGCAAGAAACAGAAAATTCAGTTGCCTCAATTTCTAGTCGTCGTAAACTCGGCATTCAATCGCGTCTGGATTATCATCACAATACTGTTCAAAAGAATTTTTTGGCTTGCTTTGGCGCTGGTGAGAAGCTTCGGCTTGCAATTCTTCTACTGCATCCCAAGCAGCAGCACACTCTGGTGAGTTGCTACCGTTGATATCACAGACAGTACGTGCTTGTTCGACTTCTTCTTGGATTTTTTCTTGGATGTCGGCCTTTGCTGTTTCTTGAATGTTGGTCATTGTTTGAGTCTCGTTGTGTGTTGTTAGTACTAGTATAGAAAAAATTCAAAAATGGTAGTTTTTGGTTTGATTACTAACCATTTTAACCAGTTGGCTGATAATTAAGTTAGTGTTGTAGTCTATTGATTTCTAACCAATACAGTAAACTGTCACATGTATAATCCATTCATCTTTATTTTTTAAGATTTTACGGAATCAGTACTACAGATAGACAATCATACAATATATTTAGATGCATGTATTAGGGAATGACAACCCCAGCTTCCTGGGATGATGAATACAAACAACTGGGGTCAACTCTTGTAGGATGCAATTCTTCCCAAAATGAAAAATCAAAAACTACTAGCCTAAAAAGCAGAAGAAGCCCAAAACTCATGGCAGACCAAATGCAGTGGGCAAACGCCCTATCAACCCATCATTCATTGGAAGCAGCAGTTACAGATGTGGTACAACGAGCTGTCTCGTCGTTAACAGCACCTGCGGATTTAGGGCTGGTCTTCATTTCGTCTGCTTTTACGAGTGAATATTCTCGACTATTACCTTTGTTGGCTGAAAAACTTTCTGTGCGCGTGCTAATTGGCTGTAGTGGTGGAGGTGTAATTGGCACAACAGTTAACGGAGAAACCCAAGAACTGGAAGCTGAACCAGCTATCAGTCTGACTTTAGCGCATCTTCCAGGGGTGGAGATTCAGGTATTTCATGTTGTTGCTGAAGAATTACCTGACTTGGACAGTTCACCTGATGCTTGGCTTGATTTGGTTGGTGTACCACCCTTCCCCACACCCCAGTTCATTTTGCTGTCTAGTTCCTTTGCCTCTGGAATCAACGATTTGTTGCAGGGGCTGGATTTTGCTTATCCAGGATCGGTAATAGTGGGGGGACAGGCTAGTGGTGGCGGTATGGGTGGTCGTGTTGCTCTATTTTGTAAGGATGACTACGGCGATTTGGGTCAAAGCTTGTATCGTGAGGGGACTATTGGCATAGCTTTGACTGGCAATATTGTTTTGGAAACCATTGTCGCCCAAGGATGCCGACCCATTGGTAAACCGTTGCAAGTCACAAAAGCCGATCGCAATATTATTATCGAGTTAGATGAGCAAGTACCTTTAGTAGTATTGCGAGATTTGATTGCCAGTCTCAGCGAAGAGGAACGGACTTTAGCACAACACTCTTTGTTTGTGGGTGTGGCAATGGATGAATTTAAGCTAGCTTTACAACAGGGAGACTTTTTAATTCGCGGTATTCTAGGTGTAGATCCTACAGCAGGAGCGATCGCAATTGGCGATCGCGTTCGTCCTGGTCAAAGGCTGCAATTCCACCTCCGCGATGCCGAAGCCTCCGCCGAAGATTTAGAATTACTCCTCCAAAGTTATCAAGACCAACGAAACTCCGAACCCTCTGCCGTAGCTGCTTTGATGTTTGCCTGTCTGGGAAGAGGTGAAGGACTGTATGGTAAACCAAATTTTGATTCCGAACTATTTAGGCGCTACCTCAGTGACATTCCTGTAGGCGGCTTTTTCTGTGGCGGTGAAATCGGCCCTGTTGGTGGCAGAACCTTCTTACACGCCTATACTTCAGCATTTGGAATTTGTCGGCAAAATCAGTTGTGAGTGGGGAGTGGGGAGTGGGGAGTGGGGACGCGGGGAAAACCAATTCCCAATCCCCAATCTAAAATCTAAAATCCAAAATTGCTTAACCCAGCAACAGTGTACTGTTATTATCAATCAAGGTCAGAGTTCCGCCAGTGGTGATGCCTGGGTTGGGCTGAGATGCAGCATATGTTTGAATGTAGTGCCGCACTTCTAGCGGAAAATGGGGGTAGTCTAACACGGCATCGCCATCGGCAATAGTTGCCCAGAAGTCACGCAAACCAGGAGCTAATTCTTTTGCTTGTGATAATGGTAAGTTTAAGGGAGAGTTAGTTAGTAGTTTGATTAAAAATGGGAAAGAGCGATCGCCCATCCATTGCCGTGATGACTGCTGCAAGTCGGGAAACTCAGGCACTGACTCTACCCTATGGGATAAAATTTGCAACCATTCCCCACCTTGGTTATCTCGATGAAACTCCAGCACCCGATAAGGGTGAGGATAACTAACTAAAGAACCAGTGGTAATATCATATACTCCGTCTGAGTAGGCAACATCCTGAACATGCAAATGCCCGGTAAACACTAGTTTTACTCTGTAGCGCTTGAGCAATTGCAACAATTCTGCTGAATTTGCCAACATATAGCGATTTGCCAGTGGATGACGCGATTGATTGGGCAAATGCTCAACCACATTATGATGCACCATCACCAAAACTAATTCATCAGCAGACGCCGCCAGCACTTCTTCTAACCAGCGTAGCTGTTTGGTATCCAAACATCCCACCTGCTCACCTTGGTCATTAAAGAAGTTAGAATTCAGTCCAATGAGTTTCACTCCAGGTAGCAACTGACGAATGTAGTAAATCTGTTGTGGATCTTCATAGCCACACTTCGTGTAATAGTAGGGAAAATCCGCAAAAGCAATTGATTGCTGGTCAGCCAACACTACAGGAACGTCGTGATTGCCAGGAACAACATAGACGGGAAAAGGTAGCTTGGCTAAGCGCTGTTGTAACCAAGCGTGATTTTCAGGTTCGCCGTGTTGGGTTAAATCTCCTGGCAATAACAGGAAATCTAAATCGAGTTGTGTTAAATGTTCTAGTACACTTTCAAAAGCCGAGATACTGACTTCCACGAGATGAAACCGACTAGGATGATTCCAGATTGTGTGGGGAAGTGCTAGGTGTAAGTCACTGACTACCGCAAAGCGAAAATTGAGAGTCATCGATTTAGGAAAATGTTAAAAGTAGGAGCTAAAACAAGTCTTTTCCAAAAAGTATAACCCTTACTTTATATTCCTGCTCAGGAGTGCGATCGCTTAACATTTGTATACATTCAGCATCAATTACACGCTATAGTAACAATTGACTTCAAGACTTATGAGATGCATTAAATCTGCAAAAATCAAAAAAATTTGATTACTAAAAATTACGAATTACGAATTACAAATCAGGAGAATAAACTTTGGCAGCAGTCCGAGTCCGCCAACATGTTAATCCACTTGCCCAAAAGTATCAAACACCAGTAAGTCCTCTTGACTGGGAGAAAGTTTATGCAAAGCCAAATCAATCACTACATCTAGATATTGGCTGCGCTAAGGGACAGTTTTTGTTGAATATGGCCAAGATAGAACCAAACTGGAATTTTCTCGGCTTGGAAATTCGGGAACCGCTGGTGGTGGAGGCGAATAAGTTGCGTTCTAAGTTAGGTTTAACAAACCTGCACTACTTATTTTGTAATGTGAATAATTCCTTGGAATCGCTTTTATCTTCCCTGCTTCCAGGAAGTTTACAACGGGTGACAATTCAATTTCCCGATCCTTGGTTTAAAACCCGCCATGCTAAACGTCGTGTAGTCCAACCAGAACTGGTGGCAGAATTAGCTAATTATCTTGCGGTTGGGGGAGTTGTATTTCTGCAATCAGATATGGAATTCGTCGCCGTGGAAATGCGCGATCGCTTTGCTGCCCATCCAGCTTATGAGAAAATTGGTACAGGAGAATGGTTGCCTGAAAATCCCCTACCAGTCCCCACAGAACGGGAAATATATACTCAAAATAAGGGTGAACCTGTTTACCGAGCTTTGTTTGAAAAGATCAGAAATTCAGATTAATACACTGTGGTACAAGCTACTTTAGCAGAGCTAGTACAGCACGGCGGAAATAAACCAACCATTCTAAATCTCCGAAAAACCTATGCTGTCTTCGTTTTGACTTTTGACTTTTGACTTTTGACTTCCGCCGTGCGGTACTAGCTGTGCCAACCTATAAATCGCTGTACCTCATATAATTGGGAACTGCTATAGTACTTATAGACTTATACCATTTCTGTTTGAAGATGCGCCTTATAAGACTGATGCAAAACTACACACTGTAGCGGCAATTCATGAATTGCCGCTACGCGAATAGAGCGCAGCCTCATATAGAATTGGTATTAAGTCTTACTTGTTATCTTGTAATTAGACATTGCCCAAAGATTGGGGAAACTTTTGGGACTTAAATGTTTTATTAAGGGTCAAAAAATTAATAAAATATCTTCTAAGAACTGCCGTCAAAGTTTTTGAATAGATTAATTTATAGATATCTAAGCTAGAGAATGAAATACTTGTGATTAAAAACTGTGGATTTATTATTTGGTGACATAAAAGTTTTATTTCTGTCTAGTCGAAAATTTATAAAACATAGTTAAATCATTTGACTGATGCCTAGAATATAGACAGATTGGTGAATTACATTACTTTGTAATTAAGCCTATATCTTATATATTCTGAGGAAAAGTACAATGGAAAGCAAAAATTCAAATATTCGATTGGAAATTAACAATCTAATTGATGACGCTGTTAATAATGCAGTAGCACGACGGAACTTAGGTGAGGATTCAGAAGATGCTTTGCTAAGTCTGTCTGATGAAGAAACGGCAAACGTTGCAGGTGGTCTTGCAAGTGTTTCTCTTGTGAGAGTACCGATTATTTGTGGATTGATTGCACTACCACAGCTACCGCAGATCGAGAAAACATCGTTTTATTAAATTAGCAATCAATATTAAACTCTTGCACATTTAATTTGCTGATTTAGGTTGATGGAGAAGAGTTTGACGAGAAACTAGCTGTAAATCTCCATCAGCTTAAAAATAAAATTCACTATAGGTTTAATTTATGAAAGACATCGCTACAGAAAAGACTACACTCTGTCCTAGTGCCAGACCAGAATGGCAGGACAGCGTTGTTTTCGGCGTCATCGGTGGCACAGTCACAGAACCCCGCGTAGCTTATCTCAAGCAGCCACAACCCGTCACAGATGAACTGATAGCAAAAGCTAGTCCAGTGACACCCACTGAGATTTTTCGGACGGCGGCACCCTGTGCAACTAAGAGTTGTCAACATTTTGATGGCAAAGATTGTCGTCTGGCAATGCGAGTTGTAGAAAACTTGCCAAAGGTAGTAGAGGAACTGCCGCCTTGTTCCATACGCCGAGACTGTCGATGGTGGCAGCAGGAAGGCAAGGCAGCTTGTATGCGTTGTCCCCAAGTGATTACAGATAATTACAATCACTCTGAATTGTTAGTAAAAGTAGCAACACCAACTGTTAGTTAAACAAAACCAGAAAGTTTATTTAAGTTAAGGAGAAAATCATGTCAATGAATATTCATCAGAAACATCTCACAAATCAAATTGAAATTAGCAACTTGATTGAAGAAGCAGTTGTGAATGCATCTGCCAGACGAAACCAAGTTTTAGATACACAAGAGGTACTGTCAGAATTATCTGAAGACGAACAGAAAAACATTACTGGTGGTGGAGTAGCAAGAGATGTGATAGATACAATAATTCGCATTGGTGGCTATCTACTGGGTTAGTACTGCTGCACGTAATTAGTAAGTTCTATACCGCAGACATTTGATTAATTTGTAATGGGTGTTTTACTGACATTGTGCAGTACTAGTTTTCAGAATACTTGCGGAAACAGCTTGTGGTAGCAACTCAACTACCACGGCTTTCTCTAGATCAAAATTGGGTGATACATTTAAAGCTTATGACATTTATCTTAAACTCTCATAACGTTGTTGATTATTTAGTTGAGCAAGGCTTATGTCAGCAGTCTGATAAACCACTGATTCCAGTGGAACCAATTGCAGCTAAAAACTTTAATTTATTACTAACTTTACCAGGCGATCGCAAACTTCTAATCAAGCAAGAACGACATAATCAACAAGGCCAAGCAACTGGTGAATTTTTCGGTGAGTGGCGAATTCAAGAATTCTTCCAACGATTTGAAAATTTAGCACACCATCGCCCATTTTTGTCAGAAGTATTGCATTTTGATGCGGAAAATTCCATTATTATTTTCACATACCTAGATGACTATCAAGATTTAATAGATTTCTACACCAAAGAAAATAGTTTTTCTCCAGAAATTGCTACGGCGATCGGCAAGTTTATAGGAGCTATTCATCGTGATACTTTCAACAATAAAGAGTATAATAATTTCTTTTCTGCAAACGCAAATAATCTTATAGGTAATCAAATATCGTATTTGATTGAGAAATTAGAAAGGATAGAGCCAGAGGTTTTTGGTTTAGTGCCTAATGATGGTTTAAAATTCTTTGCACTATATCAAAGGTATGATAGTTTAGGAAAGGCGATCGCCGAATTAGGTAATGCTGTAATTCCCTGTTGTCTAACCCACAATGACCTCAAGCTAAATAATATTCTCCTGCACAAAAATTGGCAAAATTCAAGCGACAATATTATACGGCTAATTGATTGGGAACGTTCTAATTGGGGAGATCCAGCTTTTGATTTGGGCATACTCATCAGTAGCTATGTGCAAATCTGGTTACATAGCTTAGTTATTAGTAATTCTTTAAGTATTGAAGAATCTTTGCGCTTAGCAATAACGCCTTTAGAAAAACTTCAGCCTTCAATTGGTCGATTAACCCAAACTTACTTAAACACTTTTCCCGAAATTATAGAACACCGCCCAGATTTTTTGCTGCGGGTAGTGCAATTTGTAGGTTTTGCCTTAATTCAACACATTCAAGCTGTAATTCAGTATCAAAAGTCTTTTGGAAACACAGAAATTGCCATGCTTCAGGTTGCGAAAACATTATTATGCCGTCCTGAAGAATCAATACCAACAATTTTTGGTAGTGCAGCTGTTGAATTAACTCGCCTTCATGCTTCTGTTGCTTAATATATTTTGTCACCACTAAACTATGATGTCATTATTAAATTCTACTCAATCACAGCCCTTAACTGGACGATTCTCGGAAGTTTTAGAAGATATTGTTCACAATATTGAGATTCGATCTGATTTCTCAATTCGTCATCCAGATTACAAACCCTTGGAATTACCATCAGAAGCGATTAGTCGTTTCCAGAAAATTCCCAAGCAAATGCAGCAGAAATATTTAACTCTGCAACTACGGAGTTTTCTATATGGCATCTATTACAACGGTTCAATGCGAAGTGCCCTAGCACTTGATGGAGAGGAAAATAGTTTACCCCTTGATTTGGAGAATAATACCGTCTTAGGGGTAGATGTAGGATTTTATGAACGATTACATGAAAGTAATTATGGAGAGGGATATTTTGACCCTAATTGGTCTGTTGTCAGAAAAGAACCTGATGACACTTTAGTAGTAAACAAGAGTGGTTTAAGACTATATGTTCAGCCAGATAAGCATCTTCAAACTATCGATAAAGCAAGCGTAGTTGGCGATTGTATCTCTATTAAAATGCCCAAAAATCGGGTACAAAATGGCTTTTATATGGCGGTTAGCAATGTAGGATTCAATCATATTGATGATACAAAAAATCATCTTGAAACAGTGCGAATCTATTTCAATATAACTCCGGAAGGTGCTGTCGCAGTCATGGGTTATCTGACACAACACTTGAATAAGTTAGCGATTCCTTTCAGTTTTAAGGTCTTGTACAATCCTAAGGAATACCAACGGTATGATTCCGGAGTACTTTACTTTCATAAGATAGACTATGAACTAGTTAAGCAAGTTGTAAAAACTCTTTATCAAGAATATCAATCAATTTTTAAAGCAGAAATTCCTCTATTCACAAAACATCTAGCGCCTGGGTTAGGGTTAGCAGAAGAACCAGACCAAAAGTATGGTAATCAGGAAAGTTTTGGCATGAATCGCTGTCAAATTGTGGCAAATGGTTTGCTGACAGCTTGGAATCAAAGTGATGACTCACCACAGGAACGAAAACGAGCTATCCTTGATAAGTTTTCTCTTTTAGACATCAGCTTAAATCGTATATACTTGAATTCTAAGTCTAAAGATATTTACGAAGTTTTTGATATATAGGATTCATATTTTATTGTTTAAAAAACTCGTGAGAGTATACAATTTATATTTTAGTTTTGTCATCAGTTCAAGATAATTATTGGACTGATTTTTTATATGTAAATCCCATTAGATTGATTGCGTGAAAAAAGTAAGTACGCCCTAAAGCAAGAGCTAATTAATTTTTCGCTATTGGCTATTAGAAGTAGGATAAAAACAGACTTACAGCAGAATTCAGAAGTAGAGCCTCTAGTCAAAATTGGTCAATTCACGAGCAGAACAAGCTTTATACCTAGTTAGCATATTTAGTTTGTGTACTTCAGTCACTTGAGTTCATTTGCAAAAAACCTGACAATTCAGATCGTGTGGAAAAGTTCACGTAAAACCTAACCTCCCAGCCCCCTTCCCTTGAAGGGAAGCTACGGTGTACACACAAGTTATCGAATCACTACCAGTCCTTGAATTACCCCACTCTAACCCTCCCCGTATGTATTGGGGAGGGAACTAGATTGTCTTGTTTGTTTCCCCCCAATACATCGGGGGGATTAAGGGGGGTAATTCTACTTGTGTGTACACCGTAGTTGAAGGGAAGGGGGAGAATTCAAAGCCTCTCTCCTACAAGGAGAGAGGAATGGAAGTGAGGTTTTCCAGATCCCGCTGAATTGTCAGGCAAAAAACAGGGAGTTTAATGAACTGGAATTAGTACTAGAAATGAAAAGAGACATAAATGTTTTACTTCTGTATTAAAAAACTATGTATATTTGAGCAAGTTTTTATTTATATTAAATCCTACCCAGCTTTTCGCATATATTTTTCAAATATTTTGCTGTCAAATTAGACGCTAATATAGCCGTTCCCATTCAGATGCGGTACAACATTATATCGCCAGGTGTAAGGGCACGGCAGTGCCGTGCCCCTACAGGTAGGTGTATCTCACGCTTGTGGGGAAATGCTATAACAGCCAGCTTTCAATAAAAGTATTTACAAAATACGTGAGTTAAATCTAAGTTAATATTACGGTGCTAATTTCCTTAATTTGCTTTTTAATATAACATCTAAATGCATTATTTATGGCACACATTAGACTAGGTAAATCCTTGAAAATATCGAAAAAATCACCGATGATATAAATGTGAAGAGGAAATACAAATCCCCCAAATAAATCAAACAAATTTACATTAGGAATAAACCTATTATGTCTAACATTGCAATCTCTAACTTACGTCCTGCTGGTGCTGATTTTTTCCAAGATTCCGAAAACTTTTTACATGAATTGACAGAACAAGAAATCGCAGATGTTTTAGGTGGTGCTAGAGTGATT
>JAHHHB010000095.1 GCA_019359545.1 Desmonostoc geniculatum HA4340-LM1
AAGGTAATCAAACTTGGGCTGAGCAACAAATACAAATCTTCCAACCAAATCAAATCAATTTACTTAGGAGTAAACCTACTATGTCTAACATTGCAATCTCTAACTTACGTCCTGCTGGTGCTGATTTGTTCCAAGATTCCGAAAACTTTTTACATGAATTGACAGAACAAGAAATCGCAGATGTTTTAGGTGGTGCTAGAGTGATTATTTTATTCACAGCACTTTGCTTCGAGTGGTAAGTATCTAAGTTATAAAACTTAGAACTTCGATGAAAATTGCAGCCTAAGGTAATCAAACTTGGGCTGAGCAACAAATACAAATCTTCCAACCAAATCAAATCAATTTACTTAGGAGTAAACCTACTATGTCTAACATTGCAATCTCTAACTTACGTCCTGCTGGTGCTGATTTGTTCCAAGATTCCGAAAACTTTTTACATGAATTGACAGAACAAGAAATCGCGGATATTTTAGGTGGTGCTAGAGTGATTATTTTATTCACAGCACTTTGCTTCGAGTGGTAGTAAATATTTAAAAAAGCATCTAATTTCTAAAATTTAGAAGTTAGATAAAAATTACAGCCCAAGGCAATCAAGCTTGGGCTGTTTTGCGTTATTGATATAGCGGTTGCTAACTACATGAACTACATGAGATCTTTAACATAACTACACATCTCCCACACTCCCAATGCCCTGCTAATTTACAACTTGGCTACCATGACTGCGGGGGTCATCTTGACTAGCTGTTGGTGTTACTGGGGCTGAAAATTTGGAAACTTGTCCACTGGTTTGACCATAGGGGAGAGACGAACCAGTAACTAAAGCCTCTAAGTTACTAGCCATAATCGTGCGGGGTTGATCGCCGATCGCTTGGGCAATGGTTTCCCCACCCGATTTCAAAAACACAAAATGCGGAATTCCATCCACACGATATTTCAACATTTCTGGTAACCACTTGGTATTATCCACATTCAGCATCACAAAATTTAGCTTGTCGGCATATTCTGTTTCCAGTTGAGCGATATCTGGTGCCATTTTTTGGCAAACAGTACACCAATCAGCGTAAAATTCCACTAGAGATGGTTTACCGTTGGTCATTGCTACTTCTAGCGGTGTGGACGCTTCACTTAATTTAGCGAGGGAAGCCGAAGTTGTTTCAGTTCGCAATCCTAAGAAAAAGGCAACGCTAAGGGCGATCGCTACGATTGCAATTAAGAAGTTTCTCAAGCGCTTCCCTAAGGTGGATTCAGACTTTTCGGGAGAGGTTACAGGTGAATCCGTACTCATAACAGAATTATTACAACTTATTAAGTAGTGTCTTCTTCAGTTTACCTGACTCGAACCGCTCTGAAGAAACACTCTTATAGGACTTACGCACTGTACAAATGCATAGTAGTGTGAATTAACGATGCTCCCGGTTGTTTCAGGCTTTTCTTAACGATCGTGCGATCGTAAATAGACTGTAGGGGCACACAATGCTGTGCCCTTAGGAAAGATGCTCTACCCATATTTGGTATTTATTGTCAATGCGTAAGTCCTATCTTAGCGGGGAGTGGGAATGGCTTAGGTGAAGTAACTGGAGCTACCCCAGAGAAAATTATGGAGTTTGTAGCTGGGCAAGTTGCATCTTTTAGGAGCTTTTTTAATCCCAGGACTTACGCAAACAATAGCCAAAACCCTTATTTTCACGTAGGGGCAATTCATGAATTACCCCTACAGCGTGTACTTTTGCGTAAGTCCTAAATCCAATAACTGCTGTTAAAAACACCAGCAAATGTTTATTAATTTATAGCTTTTACTGATTTAAATCAGACAATTAAAATATTCATAATAACTGAAATACTATGAATTTGCTATGAAATTTTACCGCTAAAGTTATTCATATATTGAGTGATTCATATCAACATTTATTAGGCATTTCATCGCAATAATTTCCAAAAATGAGCAGCTTCATTGATGTTATTTATCACAATACTGCTGGGATTAACTATGTTTATCCCTATGCAGGATTAAAACCTACCAATGTTTTCGGAACCGAGAAAATATTGAGATTGGCGAGTCAATTTAAAATCAAGCCAGTATGTTACATTTCCACCATCGCAGTTTTTGAGTCACCTGGTGATGCGGGAAAAGTAGTAACTGAATCGGATAGACTCATTCATAGTGAGGGAATGAAACTTGCCTAATCCCAGAGTAAATGGGTGGCAAAAAAGTTGATAATGATAGCAGGCGATCGGGGAATTCCAATTTCAATTTACGGACCACCATTTATTTATGGGCATAGTCAGACAGGGACTTGGTATAAAGATTATGTAATATATCCCCCCGAATAAGCCTTAAAAACGAGAGAATAACCTTCTCAAAGTCCTCCTTAAAAAAGAGGATTTAGGAGGATATAAAGCTTTGGATACTTCAGCCGCCACTTTTAAAACATCTCTTAGAATGACCCCATGCATCAATGCCCTTTCTCGAATAAATAATTGTAGATTTTGGATTTGGGATTTCTTCCACAAATAAATTTGCTTCCTATCAGGCCTTTTAAAATATTAAATTTTGAATCTTAAATTCAAAATGGAAAATTTAAAATCTAAAATTCGTTGAAGGCAATGTCTTCAGGACAATGCATATTGTTGTTAACTCTCAAGGATGCTTGAAAATGTGGGTTTGGCATACTAAAACAAAGTCTGTGCAATGTGTATTGCCGTTGTTAACCCTTGAGGTAATACATATTAATGGGCAATTGAAGGTATTAGCACATGGCGCTCTTGAGGAATTGAGAAATTATTCAAGGGATGCCAAGAATCTGGCCGAACTGTTGGTATGCCTAGACAAGTGGCTTGAGGATCGCGCTCTTACTGCTTCAGGTATTATCGGCTCTGAGTGCAGATCCCTTCTGGATCAAAAATTGCATTGGGTAACAAATTCATTGTCAATTTCTGAACAAATCAGAGGAGAATCTCTTGTTTTCGTAATTCAAGTAGGCAAAACTAAGGAATTTATTGCTGATAATGTTACTTTTGCAGATTCAGTACTTGCTTCTTCTATGGTCGCGGCTGCGGGTAGCTTACCCAAAAGTAGGGGTACAAATTATCAATCGCCTCAAGTTGGGGAACTCGCCCACCGCGCTGTATTTGTAACGGAATGCCTCCCGAATGCTAGTTTACCTCAATCCGAAAGTAAAAATCATTTTCTGATCGATCGGCAAACAATCGAAGAGGTGAATAAGGTTGTAACCCAGGGATTGGAAATTCGCCAAAGATTAGATATCGACCATTTAGTAGTATCAGTGCGCTTCCCAGTATCTGTTAATGCTGACTTGCTTAATTCCTGGCTCAGCACCATAAAAACTCCGTTTCCTCAAGGATTTTTGATGAAAAGTAACAGTTGGGAACTTATAAGCTGTACACCAGAGCGGTTTATTTCTATTGCTGACTCAAAACTTAAAGTGCAAATTCTCGCTGGAACCTTCCAAAAGGGTAAGGATTTTGACAAAAGTAGTTTAATGGATGAGCATCAAGCCGCTCGAAATGCTCTTTGCTCTATTGTGGAAGAGGTGGTGGGAAAACTTGAATTAAAAGTGGACTGTAACTTGGTTGAATTTGACGAAATTACACACTTCCACTCAGTATTTGAAAAAGCTCACCACAGCAATACCTCTATGCTCTGGACTTTGGCGCATCTTACACCTAGTCCGGCTACTGGAACACAAGACAGCGATACACAGTCTGCGATTCAACAATTAGAAGGTCGGACTCGTGGTTACTACGGTGGTTGCTTTTTTCTGAGAACTCCCGGTTGTCTGGAAAGCTTAGTGTCTATCCGTTCTATTTTTCATCTTGAAAATAGCGAAGTTGGCGAAATGATTGTGGGAGCAGGGTTAAAGAAGGGATCGACTTTGAGTAGTGAATCAGCAGAAATCATTTCAAAGGCTACTAGTTCAGCAAAATTACTAGGTGTAAAGCTAGCAAAGTAATAATGAACCCATTGGAAAAAAGGAGTCTGGGAAGCACTGGTCTAAAGTTAACTCGTCTGGGGCTGGGCACTGAAAATCCAGAATGGTGCGTTAGAACTAATATCCATAACGCACCTTACTAGCTAGAGATTTATATCAAATTGGAAGCTTTGTAATTAAGATGTTTAATCCAAAATCCAAAGTTGGTGTTAACTCACAAAATCGCTCCAGTTTCTTTCAAATAAACCCGTGTAAATGGTTCATCTTCACCCAAAGTGTAGTCCTCAATTAACCCTTTGCGACGAATAGAAATGTCGTTGCCTTTTTTAATCACCACAGTAGAACCGTCAAAAACATCCCGCGCCAAGATCGTCTCAGTTTCTGTGGGATTATCTAAAACTACAATATTACTGCGGTGGTAAAACATACCCTCTTGCTCTAATATGTCTTCCTCATACTCAGCAATCAACAAATCAAGTTTGGGATGACGCAGCAAAGTTTGGACGTTGCTGTTGTAATCTTTGCTTAATACTTTTTTCGAGCGATTCACAAAAACTGCGTCACGACAAACAGCGCCGATTGTCCAATCGGGATGTTGCAAAAGAATATGGTCAATTGTTGTTTGCAGTTCTTCAACTGAGATTTTATTAAAGGTAATAATCGGTATCCTGGCATCTGTACCAGACTCAAAAAACGTTTCTAAAATATGAGCAGGCACGTCAATGCTTTCACCTTCAGAAGGTTTCAGATGCATTAAAATTCCTGGTGCAGCGTTGATTTCCAAGATAGCGAAATTACTCGATTTCCAAGATTCTGAGAGACTTTTGGTAATGACATCAATACCCAAACAAGTAAGCTGAAAATGTTGGGCAATATCTTGGGCAAGGATAATATTGTCATCATGAACTGCGTGCGTTGCATTGATGCTTATACCCCCAGCGGAAAGATTGGCGACTTTACGCAGGTAGACAGTGCGCCCTTTCTCAATCACACTGTTCAAAGACAAACGCTGTTCGTCTAGATAGAGTTCCATCGCATCATCCACCAGGATTTTACTCATGGGAGAGGTGGGTGAGTCTAAGCGTGCAGGTTTGCGGTTTTCTTGGCGGATTAATTCGGCGATGGTTGAGTCCCCATCACCAACAATTGATGCTGGACGGCGTTCTGTAGCGGCGACGAATTTGCCATCGACACACAACAAGCGAAAATCGAATCCTGAAATGCTTTTCTCTACTATAATTCGGGGTAGCTGGTCTTCAGGAATCGCTGCTGCTGCCCTAGCATAAGCAGATTCCAGTTCTTTTGAGTCTTGCACGTCAGCTGTGACGCCAATTCCTTTGTGACCTACCACTGGCTTAACTGCTACTGGGTAGCCAATGTCTCTGGCAGCTACCAAAGCTTCCTTTTCAGAAAAGACAATATCGCCTTCTGGTACGGGAAAACCCAGAGTTTTCAAAAATGCCTTACAGTCGTCTTTGCGGGTAGTAAATTCCGAATCCAGATGGCTATCACAGTTAAATGTTGTTGCTACCCCCCGGACATGTTTTTTCCCAAAACCGTATTGCATCAATCCTTCTTCCCACAAATAAAATGCGGGAATACCTTTTTCGTGGGCTGTTCGCAATAGGGCGTAGACTGTAGGACCACCGTAGACAGATGCGCGGAATCTAGCTTGCAGCTTTACTAGTCGCTCTTCAAAGTAAAAGTCTTCGTCTTGGGTGATGGCTTCAAACCAATCCCAAACAAAGTAGGCTACTTCTCTGGTTGTGCGTTCGTGGAGGGATTCGATGCTAATTCGCGTGTATTTTGGATATGGCTTGACACTCCAGTGGTTGAGGTGCAAATCCATGTCCAGTTTTCCGACTTGTGACGCTACTTGGGCAAAGAGATGGGCATAGGATTCGTAGCTTTGGTCACGTAAGTGGGGATAGCGATCGCCAATCTTTGAAATATAATCCTCAATAGGCAAAGGCTCTCTAAACTCAACTAAAGCAAAATCAAATACTAGTGCCCCTCTATCTAAATAAGGGTTAGCTCCAATGTAATGCTTGAAGTTGAAAATATCGAATACATCCGTTCTTCTAGCATTAATCCGGACTAAATCACTACTTTTTTGTTGAACCATTGATTACGAACCTTTGGCTAAACACCCTGAAACAGTGCTGAGTAAAAAATAAAATTAATTGCATTTAGCACTCAGCAATCCTGCAATTAATTTTGGGGAGCGATGGCTTTGCCATTGAACCGAAACTACCCTAGCGATATTACTGGGCATCTTCAACTATCTCCAGACATAATTAAAGCACCATGCATCAGTAAAAAACTCATTCTATATAATTCATCCTCATGAATAATCAAAGATATAACCATTGAAAGGTGCGATAGGTTACCAATAATTTGTATAAATGTATATAGGGTATTAATAAATAGGTATTGAGGAGACAGCAAAGTATGAATGGCACACAAGCTGCTCTAAGAGATGAAGTTAGACTACTGGCTGAGGAAGCTTTTCACCGCAAGCTGATTTCTGGGCATGGAGATGGGCCAGACATCAAAGAGTATCAAATTGTCTACCAAGGTAAACCCAGGCATCTCCCACTAGAACAAGCACGTTTTTTCTTGACTAACTTGCTTTACAGAAGCCGAGTTCATTAAATAATCCGTCAGACAATTTTAGATTTTAGATTTTGGATTTTGGATTGATCCGACGGGTCAATTCAATTCTAATTTCTGAATTCTGGCAGCGAATCCGAGTTTTGGAATTTTTCAAAAATCAAATACCAGTCCTATAGCTAAAATTAGTATTAATTACTTAAGTTAAACGAAAAATCTGCGATCGCCAATTACCAATATCATGAATAATGCCTCTAGAAAATACCTCTAGAGGCTCTTGACATAGGACTTTTTTTTGGTAAGAATCTTTCGGCTGAACTGCGATCGCTAATTTTCATCCTACTTTTTGCAAGTAATCTCCCAAATGGAAGATATTACAACTTGAATTGTCATGGTTTATTGAGATTTATCTAAATCAAATCAGGAGCCATTATGTTAGAAAGTAATCCTAAAAGACAGTTAGTAATTATTGGCGGAGCAGAAGACAGAGACGGAGATTCCAAAATTTTGCGGGAATTCGTCCGCCGCGCTGGAGGTACAAAAGCGAACATTGTAATTCTGACGGCAGCGACAGAACTACCGAGAGAAGTGGGAGAAAATTATATTAGAGTGTTTGAGCGATTGGGAGCCGAGAATGTCCGCATCATTGATACAGAAACTCGTGATGATGCGTCTTCATCTACGGCATTGCAAGCTATTGATAAAGCAACTGGGGTATTTTTTACTGGTGGAGATCAAGCCCGCATCACCAGCATCCTCAAGGATACTGAAATCGATGTGGCGATTCACAAACGGTTTGCTGAAGGCGTAGTTATTGCAGGCACCAGCGCCGGAGCGGCTGTAATGCCAGATAAAATGATTGTCGAAGGTGACTCCCAAACCCATCCTCGCATTGAAACTGTGGAAATGGGTCCCGGTATGGGATTTCTCCCAGGAGTGGTAATCGACCAGCATTTCTCTCAGCGGGGACGATTGGGACGCTTAATTTCTGCTTTAATACTAGAACCTGCTGTTTTGGGATTTGGTATTGATGAAAATACTGCGATGGTTGTGACAGATAGTCAAATTGAAGTGATTGGTGAAGGTGCAGTCACAATTGTCGATGAATCAGAAGCTACTTATAACAATGCCGATGAAATTTTGAAGGATGAGTCGTTGGCGATTTGCGGAGCGAAACTTCATATCTTACCACATGGCTTCAAATTTGATTTGAAAACCCGCCAACCTATCCTGAGTAATGGCTCTGCGGTAAATGTCTCTGTAGCAGTTAGTTGATTTATGACTGACTCTGTGGTTCTATTTTCCTTGCCTGTGCGTCACTCCTGGGGATAAAAATTGGCGATCGCTAGTTACTATTTCTTCTATGTTAAGAATTAGTTAATAAACGTTTAATTGAGCAAAATGCAGTCATTATAAAATACTGGGAAAATGTAAATAATTTCCCAGTATTTTAGTATCGTAGCTACTGTTAGTAACTTGACCATGAAGACAATTATATTAGCTGCTGGTGTTGGACGACGCTTGGGTAAAGACGGACAAATCCAACCCAAATGCTTACTGAAGTTTAACGGCAAATCTTTATGAGGAAGTAATTCGGGATTTGCTATTAGAAACTCCAGAAACATTTGGTTACGAAGACATCACTGGTTTACCTTGGATTGAAATCGATTTTCCAGAGGATATTCAACGTGCCCAAAACCAGACTTTACTTGAAATTGAAATAGCATAAAATAGAAATTTGGCAAAATCAAAATTCAGAAGTCAAACAAGTTTAAATCTTCTATAAACACACAAGATTTATAGCGATTTCTTCTATAGGACTTACGCAAAAGTACACGCTGTAGGGGCAATTCATGAATTGCCCCTACGTGAAAATAAGGGTTTCGGCTATTGTTTGCGTAAGTCCTATTCTAGTTAAGTGAGGTACAGATAAGATTTTGAAACGCAAAGGGACGCTAAGTAAAGCGCTCCAGGTACGCAGAGATTTGTACCTCAGCAGACTAGGAAAAGCTATATCTGGGGACAAAGCAAATAAAATTTCCTAACGGGGACAAAAGTCATTCGTAACCTAGATTATGAAACAACCGGCGAATTAGCCTCCTTAGCCTGCGCCCAAGCCAGCTTCGCCGATGAAATGTTGGTACTTTACGGCGATTTACTATTTAGAAGCTATATCTTGCGGGATTTATTAGAATGTCCTGGAGAAATTGTCGCTGTGGTTGATTCTGTAATCAACTCTAAATCAGTTAGCGGTTCCCCTGACTATGCTTATTGTTCAATTCCAGATGACCTTTCCATCTTCGGACAAGATGTTAACCTGTTGCACATCTCCAAAGCAACCCAAACCCAACTGGGGAATTCCTGCGGACGCTGGATAGGAATGCTACGCTTACGCAGTCAAGGTAGACAGTGGGTAAGTGAAGCACTCAAAGAATTGCAAACGCGATCGGAATTTAACAGTTTAGGTTTGCCAGAATTATGCAATTATTTAATCGAGCAAGGCAAACCAATCAAAGTGCTTTATATTCGCGGTAATTGGTTAGATGTTAATTCTTTAGATGACCTGGATTTGGCCTTTCAATTGAAACAATAGGGAATGGTGGTGTAGCACCCAAAGCAGAAACAGGTTCAATCTGGGTGAGTGTTGGCGATCGCAGCAGAATGTTGGTAATGACAAGATTTTCAAGGCAGGGTTTATTCTAGATCGCAAAGACGCAATAAATCGTTGTCTGGCGATTTATTGCGTCTTTTGCTTTAATTGGTGGACTTTGCGTTTGATACAGCAGTTCCGGCTAATTAGTTATGATTCCCGAATCTATGCAGAAAACCAAAAACCCTTCCCCTCTGCTCAAGAGCTCCTCTGCCCCCCTGCTGCCTTAATGATAAGTCTTTAACCGGACATGATATGAGTCACTGTAAGTTTGTAACTACTTTTTTGAAACTTGTTCTTCCTCAACAAATTCTGGTAATTCATTGGGGGCACCGCAAGCAGAAATATTGCCTGTAAAATTTACATCCGCCATCAGTTCTGGATGTTCCTGCTGGCGCTGGGTGATTTGTTCGCGGGTGAGAATCTTCGATTCATCAAAACCAAGCTCGATTTCGGTGTGTAAACCGTTGTACTTAACTCGCTTGAGGTTGTAAAAACGTTTGTTGAGAGTAGTTTTTACAAAAGCCTTCAAGCAACCTAAAAGATATTTGCGTTTAAAGGGATCTTTCACAAACCAGTACTCAATGGTTTTGCGGAGGTAAAAACGGGCATAGTTTCGCAATACTCCTTTGAGAACATCCTCCCGTTCCATTGCGTCTGGTTTCATAATTGGCGTCACGAAGTTATATTGAGAATAATCCCGAACTTCTACGCGATCGCCTAAATCTTCAAATAACTCGGAAAATGGCCAAGGTGTAAACATATTCCAGTTGGCCATGTCTGTTTTCCAATCCAAAGCCATCTGATAGGTTTGCTCAATTGTCTCTGGGGTTTCGTTCTCCAAACCCATAATAAATTGAGCCTCAGCAACCATGCCATTTTGCTTTAACAGTTGAATCGCCCGCTTATTTTCTTCGATAGTCGTTTCTTTGCGAAACAAATTCAACTTTAGCTGTGCTGCTGCTTCTGTACCCAAGGAAACATGAACTAGTCCAGCTTTGCGGTAAAGAGGTAATTCTTGCTCATCCCGCAAGATATCTGTCACCCGTGTATTGATTCCCCAGTAAACACCCAGATTGCGTTCGATCAATTCGTTACATAGCGCAATAAATTTGGGTTTGTTGATGGTTGGTTCTTCATCGGCAAGAATGAAAAAACCAACTTTGTGTTTTTTCACCAAGATTTCAATTTGATCGACGAATTTCTTGGGACTACCAGAACGATATTTGCGCCAGAATTTCCACTGAGAACAAAAACGGCAGGTGAAAGGACATCCTCTAGCATAGTTGGGAACTGCCACCCGCACGTTGAGAGGAGTATAAATATATTTTTTCCAATCTAATAGATCCCAATCTGGGGTAAGGGTATCTAAATCAGCAATGGGGGGATGGGCTGGTGTAGCGATGACTTGCCCATCTTCTAGGAAAGCAATGCCTAAAATATTCCGGCGATCGCTCTCTAAAGTATTATTAGCGATCGCCTTCATCAAATTAACTGTAATCTCTTCTCCTTCTCCCCGAATAATATAATCTACCCAAGG
Source organism: Desmonostoc geniculatum HA4340-LM1 (assembly GCA_019359545.1). Classification (GTDB taxonomy): domain Bacteria; phylum Cyanobacteriota; class Cyanobacteriia; order Cyanobacteriales; family Nostocaceae; genus Nostoc; species Nostoc geniculatum. The sequence continues at coordinate 10,754 of JAHHHB010000095.1, forward strand.
AGCTTCACTCAGAACTTCATTATACATATAGGTAGGATGAACCCCACCCATAATTGTCTTAGCTTGGGGACAAACTTCTTTAACTATCTTTAGAGTTTTTTGAGATTGGTAAATCATCGGTGTGATTGCTGTTGCCAACACCACATCCGGCTGATGCTTGGCGATCGTCTTCGCTAAAACATCATCCGCAATATAATCGGTCATGGCATCAATAAAACAAATATCGCTAAAGCCCGCTGTCTTCAGTGCCCCACCAACATAGGGAACCCAACTTGGTGGCCAATTCCCAGCAATTTCTGCACCACCAGAATGGTAATTGGGTTGAATCATCAGAATCCGCATAATCTACCTCCTAATTCTTACCAGAGGACTCAACGATTGAAAATATCCAACTTCCAACAGCTTTGCTTCTATAAAATTCCAAAGCGAGAAAGATTTATGAATAAATAAATGTTTGCTAATTGATGTAAGATAAAATAAATATGCAAAAACTTACCAATTTAAATGCTGGTAAAAATTTATCATTTTGCAATTTTTGACTTTTATGGAATTAAGCTCATTTCATAACTATAAAGCTATTTATTTTTCTGGGTCAATAAGCTTTCTCAAAATTTAATGTTCAGACGCTAACAATAGCTAAATTCATCTAAGGCGGAAGCTGCCGCTCCGACTTCTCTCGGTGTCCTCTGTGTCCTCTGTGTCGACTGTGGTTCGATTTTCCACTTATGCGTAAGTCCTATATCATTAGGGACTTCCAGAAAATAAATTATCCCAAATTATTTGTAAATTTGTAGGGGCGCACAGCTGTGCGCCCCTACTATGGAATATTTTTTTCCTTGGAAGTCCCTTAACATTCACCAGAGTGGAACTTCCGAATCTAAATCCCTAATAAAGTTTTCAGATAATTCTGTCTCAAATACAGACTCCATTTGTTTTTTTATGAAGAAGAATTCAGGAGTCAGAATTCAGCATGAGGATGCGGCGCAGATGCTGCTGTGATTATTTATTATTTAAAACCAAAATGGGTAGAGAACAGAGTCCTATAGCTTAAGATAATGAGTCGATGGTTTAAAATCAGGCGAAACTCTGATGCTGACATTTACCAAACTCAAACCACCCAATTACGATACAGCAGTCACTTTGACTCTGGCGCTAACAGCAGAAGAACGTACCCGCAGTCGTCATCGCTTTGAAACCGAAGACGGGAAGGTTGTATTTTTACATTTACCCAGAGGAACTGTCTTACACGATGGCGATATTCTCCAAGAAGAAATCGATCGCAGTTTAATTAGAATAACTGCAAAACCAGAACTAGTGATGACTGCCTTTGCGGAAACACCACTTTTATTACTCAGAGCAGCATATCATTTAGGAAATCGCCATGTACCTGTAGAAATTACTCCGACTTATTTACGCTTGTCCTCAGATTCGGTTTTACGCACAATGTTGGAACAACTGGGATTAGAAGTTAAAGAAGAAATTTTACCGTTTCAGCCAGAATTAGGAGCTTATGGACAACACCATCACGCTCACTGATAGCCATTTTTTAAATATTTTACAGTTGGCTAGTCCTGCTTTGCCTGTGGGAGCATATAGCTATTCTGAAGGCTTGGAAACATTGGTAGAAAATGGTACGATCGCTAACCACACACATCTCAAACATTGGTTACAAGCCCAATTAACTTACGGGGCAATTCGACTAGAGGCAGGGGTAATGGCGCGAGCTGAGAAATCCGCAAAAATGGGTGATGTTGAGTCTTTATGCTCTTGGAATCTGTGGTTATCCGCTGCTAGGGAAACAGAAGAATTACGCGCCTCTAGTTGGCAAATGGGGCGATCGCTCATCCAATTACTTGGTAAACTAGAACCGGAGATTCTACCCATAACCAATAGTATAGGTAATCCTTGCAATTATGCGATCGCTTTTGGCATTGCCCTTGCCCACTGGCAAATTAACATCCAAGCCGGATTATTAGCATATCTGCACAGTTGGGCAAGTAATTTAATTACAGCCGGCGTCAAACTGATTCCCCTGGGACAAACAGCAGGACAGCAGTTATTACTAGATTTGCAACCATTAATTAGTACTATGGTATTGGAAATACTAGCGTTGGAAGACGAACAACTCAGCTGTTGGAGTTGGAGTTTATCCCTAGCGAGTATGCAGCACCAAACGCAGTATACAAGGTTATTTAGGAGTTAGGAGTTAGGAGTTAAAAGTTAAGAGTTAGCAGTTAAGAGTTATTATTCTCCCTATGCCCAATGACAAATGACAAATGACTAATGACTAATGATAAAAAACGCATTTAGAGTAGGTGTTGCTGGCCCCGTTGGTTCTGGGAAGACGGCTTTGGTGGATGCTTTGTGCAAGACGTTGCGTGAAAAGTATCAAATTGCAGTGGTGACAAATGATATTTATACTCAAGAAGATGCTCAATTTTTAGTACGTTCTCAGGCTTTAGCAAGCGATCGCATTTTGGGTGTAGAGACTGGAGGTTGTCCTCATACTGCCATCCGTGAAGATGCTTCTATGAATTTAGCAGCAATTGAACAACTAGAGGAACGTTTTACTGATTTGGATTTAGTATTTTTAGAAAGTGGCGGTGATAATTTGGCTGCTACCTTTAGTCCAGAATTGGTAGATTTAACAATTTATGTCATTGATGTTGCCGCTGGTGATAAAATACCCCGCAAGGGTGGTCCCGGCATTACTAAATCTGATTTATTGGTGATTAACAAAACTGACCTTGCACTTTATGTCGGTGCAGATTTAAGTGTCATGCAACGAGATGCAAAAAAAATGCGCGGCGATAAACCTTTTATTTTTACTAATTTGAAAACTCAATCAGGGCTTGCAGATGTGATTAACTTTGTCTGCACAAATATTTGTTAGAGGGTATGGGAGATGGGGAGCAGGGGGAGAATAAATGTAGAGACGTAGCACTGCTACGTCTCTACTCTAATATTTTCCTAAACCTTTAGAACGTGAAAGTTGTTCTTAGGGTACCGATAATTGCATCATCGTTACCACTGTTTTGGCCAGGAGAAGTCAACCAAATCACGCCAGGGGTGATTGAGATGTTATCTGACACGCGATATTTATAGAAGCCTTCAAAGTGATAAGGTACATCATTACCAGCTAAACCTGGAGCTAAGCCTATTCGGTTACGGGAATAAGGTTCCGCACCAGCAAAAATGCCCAATACGTTACCTTTTTTACCGAAGTCAGGCAAGGCTATCCCAAGACCGTAACTCCAAGCTTCAAAATCATCACCTGCGCCGAAGCCTGTGACATCATGGTAAGAAATGAAGCCACTAACTGACAGTTTGTCACTGGGTCTGAAGGCTGCCGATATACCGTAAGAATTACTGGAAGCTGCGTTGATGAGGGTGTTAGCTTGACCAGTACCTACGACCGGGCTACCAGCATTTAAACCAAGACCTGCATCAAATAAACCGGTGCTTCCAGCACCATGATAACCGTGAACGTAGGTAGCAGCGATCGCTATGCTATCTCCAACACTAAAGTTCAACTGTCCTAAAGCAGCATAATTACCCTCAAACAAACCTTGATTGACTCCAGGATTACTAGCATTTGACGCCAAATAACCTACGGTGAGTGAACTTGGTTTGAAAATGTTACCACCTTTACCAAAGGGTAAAGTAAATGCCGCACCTGCACCACCACCAATGCGATAGATGGGACTTTCAGAAGCAAAGGTAGACAACGCGCCATTACCACCGTCATAGTCCTCAAAGTAAGGGTTATTGGTAGCAACATAATCGCTGTGAATACCTCCGGTAGCCGCAATGTAAACTTGGGCTGGACCTATAGGTACGTAATACGCCAACCAGTCTATGTTGACACTGTTATTGGTGCTTCCACCGTTGAGTTGAAACGTTTGTGTGCCTTCAGCAGTACTTATAGGAAGACCACCATCATCCACTTGACTAAAGGCTGTTGCATTCCCAGCCGCCAGACGGGTGTGCAGCACATCTTTACCCGTGAAGCTGGTTTGCAAGTCTAAACGTACCCTATCTTGGAAGACAGTATTGTTAGCATCGCCAGTGTTACCGCCAAATATATCAGTAACGGCAAAAATAGCTTCACCCACCAATTTTGTCGTAGTGGAAAACTGATTTGCTTCTAATTCAGCAGTACGCGCTTCTAAAGCATCTACTCGACCACGCAAAGTTGCCAGTTCCGCCGAAAATTCTTCTTGCAAACGCTGGAGGGTCGCCAAATCCTGTTTTGTCACCAAGTCAGCAGTTGCTGTGGCAATCAGTTCATTAACCCTATCCAAACAAGCATTCAAACCTGCGGCAAATTCATAACGAGTCAATGCGCGGTTACCACGGTAAGTGCTATTGGGATATCCTGCAATACAACCGTAGCGCTCAACCAGGGATTGCAAAGCTTGGAATGCCCAATCAGTCGGCTGTACGTCAGAAAACTGAGAAACTGATGTAACCTGAGACAGTGAATTCTGCTTCTTGCCTTCGCTGCTGTAGCGATTAACTTGTTCTAGGATTTTATTATCATCAGTCTTTGCTTGGGCAACCAAAAATTGTTCAGCAGTTGGTTGCTGTGCTTGCATCGATAGTGAAGCGCCAATAGCTTCTGATGCTTCCGTTTGAACAGCTTTTGCCTTTGCATCTTCAGAAGAGCTTGCTATTTCAGTAGCTATAGCCCTAGCGGAAACCAATACCGTCACTCCCAAAACTACTGGACTTAGTACCAGAGTTTTCCACAATAAATGAGACATTTTTTTATTTTCCTTTCCCAAAAAAGACCCAAAATCACTGGGTTCAAGAAAAAGAGAACAAGCAATTATTCTACTTGTTGAAAATCTTATCAGATTGTAGCGACCTCAGCTATGTCTGGCAGAATTTTTACCTATGAAGAATCGTAAAGTCTTACAGATGGCTTGTTTGGCAAATAGAGCGTTGTGAGCATTCAGCACCCAGGAATCAGAAGTCAGAATCTAGTATCATGTTCTCCCAAATTCTGACTCCTGAATTCTGACTCCTGAATTCTGAAAAAGTCTTTATCCTGCTATTTCGCTAGCTTTTGACCCATTTCTCGACTTTACCTTCTTATTTTTGACCCTGATTTGCGGTAGGTCTTTTTTATCTTTGTAAAAGTAACAGATTTCCACCAGAGTCGGCCATATTTCTAGAGAGCCGTGAAATTGGCTAATAACATCGTCGATAATTCTGGAGACGTTTTGCTGAAAAAAGTCGGGTTCAAACCCATAAAAGACTCTCGACAGGTTCGCGGCGAACAACTGGAGGGACTGCTTACGTTCTTCATTTTGGGTAGATGCTGAGGCTTTGAGTACCTGAGTGTGGATGGCAGAAATTTTTTGCAGAATTTCCTCAGAGTCTTGTAAGGTAACCTCGCCAGAGTAATCAAACTTGATTCCCAGGTCATCAAGATGGTAAACACTTTGCTTAATTTTCCTTTTCAGCAAGCTACATATTTCTTCATTAAAGAGTTCACTAGCCAAAGGATTACGCATGTAGTTATTTCTAATGTGGTTTTGGACAGCATCAACATGTGCAGCCACAATACCTTCTTGCTGTATCCAAAGCCTGTAAATATAATCTTCAAATCTGAGGCGAGTTGGGAAAAAGGGTGGTAACCCTAGCTGGTTGTCATATCCAGCGACTCCACAATCCATTCTCCAATTTTTGTTAGTAATAACAGGTCTAAAATTAGTGAGAATATAAAAATCATTCAGGTCATTTGGACTAATTTGGTTTTCATCATTGAGATACATATGAACGAAATCAAGTGTATCAATATCGTTAGTTCCGGTGCGAAAAGTTTGGGCAATCTTGACAATCGCATTATTCAATACTCTCCCTTGTTGCAATAAGAGGCTGTTTTCCCGGAAGTAACCCTTGGTGGTATTGGTTTCTAAATCCATCGCTGTATCGACAACTAATTCTCCAGCCTCGAAGTTTTCTGGTACATGGCTGGCTTTTTGACCAAGAACATCACCAAAAGCCGTGAGTAAATCAAAAGATTTATGCACAAAGCCGCCTTGTTGACTGGATTTAATTAGTTTACCTCGACATACTTCATCGCCTGATAAAGACTCTGGACTAGTTTCAATCAATGCATCTGGCCGCATATCGTCATCTGCACTGACCATTAAATGTCCAAGGGTATACATTAGTGTGAAGTTACGATTCCCACCATAACTAGGGCGAAATAAGTTTTTGACTAGTGATTCTAGCTTGCGATCGCGCAGTCTTTCATTTAAAAATGTAATAAATTGTTCTTTTTGATGTGGACCAACATAAAATACATCATTTACTGTTTTAGTTTGCTCTAAAAGTGGGTAATATTTCTCGTGATTAACAATGGTAGAATCATCAAAAACGATAATTTTTAAAGCATGACCATTTACCCAGAAATTCTCATCATATTTTTCAATAGTCTCTGCCACATCTCTTAATCGATGAGTTGGGATAACAAATACCGTTTCTTTTTGTTTCATAAGAAATGTCTCCAGATTTATCAAATTAATCAGAATTCAAAATTTAGCTTTTAGCAGCAATTACCAGTTTTTATTTACTGGCTTTAAAATTTTGCCAGAGTGCGTCAATTTCCCTCAAGGCTTCTTCAGGAGATAGTTTTCCACTAGTTTCTAAACTGCTGATGTAGCCAACTTTTTGAGCGAATTCTTGCAGATTTGCATTAAATATTAGATTCTCTGGTGTAATTTGACCGTAGTAGCGACTACGAGGGTAGAGAAAACTATTTTTAGCTTGATGATTAAGTTGTGTCATTAATTTGCTCTTGATGAATATATTTGCTGGTTTGCAAGCTATGAGGAAAATAATTAGATTTTGGTTGCTTCATTGCAGCCATTTGTTCTAATTCCATTTGGCATTACTGTTTCGCAGAAAATCACGGAATGACGGCTTTCGATGTCACTATTTTTAGAAGCTTTGATGAGATTTGCATAACTCAGATTGGCATTTCTAAAATCAGTTCCTTGTAGATTGGAACCTTGCAGATTTGCCTGTTGTAAATCTGCATTAGTTAACAATGTATTCTTGAGATTGGCTCCAGTTAAATCTGCTCCTTGGAGATCCACACCGCGGAGGTCTGCCCACTCTAAATTTGCATATCGGAGATTAGCATTTTTGAGATTAGCTCCCTCAAGATTTGCCGATCGCAAGTCAATTCTTTGTAAGTTTGCCTTTGAGAAATTCACCTTTGATAAATTACAGCCGAAACACTTTTTTGTTTCTTTAACTTGTTGAATGATATGCTGTCGAAGCAAATCATTACCTTGATTAATCAAGGAGGGAGTAAAGACAAATACCATTGGAATCAGCAGTCGGAAAAAGGGATTCATAAATCTGAATTCAAGTTAAATCAAACAACTCTACTGAGATTTGTAGTCAGAGCAATTGAGGGCTTCTTTGGTTAGAGCCATAGAAGGATGCACCGCACACTTGAGATAATAATTGTTCTTAAAAAAATGACACTTTTTACATGGATGTTGCTCTACAGTTTTGATACTTACTATTTCGTCTTTGTTTTGTGTTAAATTTTGTCGGGGATCTTCTAATGCTTTGCAAAAGCATGAAACAATATAAACCACGATTTTCCAAACAATTATGAAGGCAACGTGAGCCAAAAACACTGCTACAAAGTGAACATCTCCGTCCCGTGATTTTGTGGTTTTATTATGTGTTATTTCAGTGGATTTAACTTCAATCAAGGTAGACTGATTAACACTCTTTTGAGCAAATAAAGAAAGTTTCAAAAGCTCCGAAGTATCCATATTCAAAGCCTTTAGTTAGTCGAACTCAGGTTAAACATATTTAGGAACCTAAGAGGATGTTTGAAAAGTCATCATTGATGTGTCAAATATTTTTTACCCCTCCCTAACCCTCCCCGATGTATTGGGGGGGGAACCGGATTTTTTTGTTTCCCCCCTTGATAAGGGGGGATTAAGGGGGGTAATAATTCGATTAGAATCACAACATACCACTTTTCAAACAACCTCTAATGGTTTGCTTACTTTCCATCCCAGGTTTTGTAAGAGATTTGCTTTGGTCGAGCTTCCAATAAGCAATTGTTGAGGGAATAGTAAAGAGAATGATTTTTTTTGAGAGTGACTTTAAGAGCGGGAACCATCATCGGATGAGTTGCGATCGCTAAGATGTAATCTCCAGCACAAATAACAGGATTATCTGTTGCTGAAATGACTTGATTTTCTCTTAATATTCCCAAAAAAGCACATCGTTCCGGTAACTGAATTCCAGTTAAATGAATGCCGCAGTAAATACTATTTGCTTGGATTAAAACACCAAATAGGCTTGGTTCTAAAGCTTTGTTATTTTTTAACACAAAACATTTGTATTTAACTCTAATAATATTGTCCAATATTTTACAGAAAATAATATTTATCTTTGATATATTTTCCAAACATAAAAATATGTTTATTCAAGCATATATTGAGGGATATATTTTTATATTTCTGGTTAATCAGGATTTATACCTTGACAGTGAATACCAAATATGAATCATTTGAAAATCCACATTTTTAGGTTTAGCAATGCTCATTGGTGTCAACTTAAGCTCAAATGCTTGTCCCACAAACGTTCTACCCCCCTTAATCCCCCCGATATATTGGGGGGAAAAAAGAAATCTAGTTCCCTCCCCAATACATCGGGGAGGGTTAGGGTGGGGTAACGCGGTGAGTAAATGAACTCAATATCCTTTCTGGACAAAAGTTTCACGTTAAGTTGACACCAATGAGCAATGCTAAACCCCTACATTACAGGTCTATTTCAATACTGTTCGGTTAAGACACCAGACGCGATAAATCGCCGTCTCTACAACAATCAATTCTTTGTAAAGACGGCGATTTACCCTTGTCTTTGCGATTTAGAATATAGTTTTATGCCTTGATTTGATCTAGAGCTAAATTCAACTTCAAAACATTAACTCCAGGCTCACCAAAGATGCTGAGAAAGCGACCATCGGTGTTTTGAGCAATTAAAGTTTCGAGTTGGGTAGGCTCAATTCCCCGCGCCTTGGCTACTCGTGCAATTTGGGCTTTGGCGGCTTCGGGGGTGATGTGGGGGTCAAGGCTGGAACCAGAGGTGTAGACTAGATCCGCAGTCGGCTGCACACCTGCTGTTTTCAGACGATTGAAGTCACCTTCAACTTTTTTGGTGGGGTCTGGGTCATCTTTACCTTTGATGCGTTCTAGTAATGCGGGATTACTGGGAGCTAAGTTACTAGCACCGGAAACTCCGGTTTGCAAAATTCCGGCATCATCTTTTTTGGGGTCGGCTGTGCTGTAGTTGGTGGTGCTGGGACGACTGTTAAAATAGCGATCGCTACTAAATGGTTGACCAATCAACGCAGAACCCACAACTTGACCTGTGCTATTTGTCAGTAGACTACCATTGGCTTGAAAGGGAAACACAATCTGCCCAATGGCAATCATCAAAAAAGGATAAATAATTGCTGCTATTACCCAGAGTACCAAGGTAGAACGAACAGCTCTGCTGGCTTCGCGTGCAAAACTCATTAGAATTTCTCCGGTACAAACATTACAAAAAATAAATAAATAGAAAGTCCTACTGTTACCAGTCCTAGCAGTCCCACTCCCCAAGCTTGACTCTTGGAAAGTTGTTCGCTTGTGGCTGCATAAACTACAGGTGCAACCACTAAGTTGAAGCACATCGCTAGGAATAAATACAATGGCAGTTTTTGTTTACGCCATTGACACCAGATTTCAGTTATTGCTTCAGATAGTTGGGATATGGGGATGGTTGGTCGGATATGAGCGGGTTTCATAAGTAAATTTAGGGTTTTTCAAGATTAAGAAAACGAACCGCAGAGGCGCAGAGGGCACGGAGAAATTAAGAAGAGAGGGGATTTTTAATTTGGAAGTTCTAAGACAAGGGTAAGATTATATCTATCAGTTTGATGGCAATGAAGGGAGCAATGATACCACCAACGCCATAAATGAAGATGTTGCGGCGTAGCAATTGATCTGCCGAAAGAGGCAAGAATTTTACTCCTTTAAGTGCTAAGGGAATTAGTGCGGGAATAATTAAGGCGTTGTAAATTAGCGCCGAGACGATCGCAGATTGAGCGCTTTTTAGTGCCATGATATTCAGTGCGCCGATTCCAGCCGCAGCAAAGATTGTCGGAATGATGGCAAAATACTTGGCGATATCGTTGGCAATGGAGAATGTTGTTAATGCTCCACGGGTAATGAGCAGCTGTTTACCAATTGTTACTAAGTCAATCAACTTGGTGGGGTCTGAGTCTAAGTCCACCATGTTAGCAGCTTCTTTGGCAGCTTGTGTCCCAGAGTTCATCGCCAAACCCACGTTTGCTTGAGCCAAGGCGGGTGCATCGTTGGTACCATCCCCAGTCATTGCCACCAGTTTACCCTGGGATTGTTCTGAGCGAATCACCTCGATTTTGTCTTCTGGAGTCGCTTCGGCAATGAAATCATCAACTCCAGCTTCTTGAGCAATCACCGAAGCGGTAATTCGATTATCGCCTGTGAGCATGACGGTGCGGACACCCATACGGCGCAGTTGGTCAAACCGTTCCCGCAAACCAGGTTTGACTATATCTTTGAGGTAAATCACACCATAAATTTTGTCATCCTGGCAAACAGCTAAGGGTGTACCCCCTAACCGGGAAACTCGCTCATAAGCTGCATCTATATCATCGGGAACGTAACCGCCACGAGAACGCACAAATCCTTTAATGGCATCCACCGCACCTTTACGAACTTCTTTGCCATCGGGTAGATTTGTGCCACTCATCCGGGTTTTGGCGGAAAATTCCACACCTTCGGCTTTATCGATATTGAAATCTACCGCAATTTGGGACTTTTCTGCTAATGACACAATTGACTTGCCCTCCGGTGTATCGTCAAATAAGCTAGCAGCTAAGGAGACTCGCGCCACATCTGCGACTGAGTGATTATCTAGGGGAATAAACTCATCAGCCATGCGGTTACCCAAGGTGATTGTCCCTGTCTTATCTAACACCAAAGTGTTAATGTCGCCGCAAGCTTCTACCGCTCGACCAGAGGTCGCAATGACGTTAAATTGGGCAACTCTGTCCATACCAGCGATACCGATCGCACTGAGTAAACCACCAATAGTTGTGGGAATCAAAGCTACCAGTAACGATATTAAAATCGCAACGCTAGCACCCGCACGCAAACTGTTTGCTGCCTCAGCCCCAAATACGGTGCTGATAAAATTGGCGATGTAGCTGACAAATGGCGGCATCGTCGCCACTACAATTAAAAACACCTGTGTCAGGACTGCTAACAATACCGTCAAGGCAATCTCGTTGGGAGTTTTAGTGCGTTGTGCCCCTTCTACTAGGGCAATCATCCGGTCAATAAAGCCTTGTCCAGGATCGGCACTAATCTTAATCGTCAACTCATCGGAGAGTAGGCGTGTACCTCCTGTCACCGAACTGGCAATATCTGTACCTGGTTGCTTCAACACAGGCGCAGATTCCCCAGTAATCGCAGACTCATCTACTGAACCAATGCCTTTAATGACATCCCCATCGGCGGGAATCATATTGTTTGCAATCACTTTGACTAAATCACCCCGCCGTAGTTCTGTGGAATTGACTTGTACTATGGAACCATCGGGGAGGATTTTATTAGCGATCGTATCCGATCGCGTGGTTCTGAGTGAATCAGCCTGAGCTTTCCCTCGTCCTTCAGCCACAGCTTCGGCAAAGTTAGCAAAAACCAGTGTGAAAAACAGAATAAAGGTAATCAACCCATTTAACAAGCGTTGTTGGTTGACATCTGCCTGGATTGTGCCAAACAAATTTGGGTTTAGGGTTACTAGAAAGGTGACAATTGTTCCCACCCAAACAACAAACATGACCGGATTTCTGATAGTAATTCGCGGATCGAGCTTGACAAATGACTCACGAATTGCTCTTTGGTAAAGTCCCCGCATATCTGCCTTGGGGGTGTGCTTACGCGAGTCACGAGTTCCATGAGGAACACGGGGTGAAGGAGAATTAGTAGTAATTGGCATATACAATTTTGGATTTTGGATTTTGGATTTTGGATTGTAAGACAGTTGTTGCATTAGCTTTTGAGCAATCCATCTGTCGCAATCGTTTTTCAAATACGATTTTGGATTTGAGATTTGAGATTTTGGATTATGGAAGAATTACTAAATAAACTTTTCGGCGAGCCGTTTATCGCAATCATTTTTCAAATTAATTAGTAATATCAGAACAATCTGATTAATCCAAAATCCAAAATCTAAAATCTAAAATCTAAAATTTCCTCACCCAATACCCTTTGCGATAAAAAACGCTTCACCAATAGGCCCTAATGCAAGTACTGGGAAGAACGTAAGTGCGCCTAGAATTAAAATCACGCCTGCGGTAACGCCTGTAAATAATCCGGTATCGGTTCGCAATGTCCCAGTGGTGTAGGGAACAGCTTGCTTACGAGAAATGCTATCTGCTAAGAACAGTAAACCCAGTATGGGAATATAGCGTCCTGCCAGTAAACTAAAGCAGGTACTTAGATTCCACCACAAGGCGGTTAAAGTTGGTTGTGTGCCTGTGGCGATCGCTAACGGTGAAGGTTGAGAATCGCCCAAGCCTTCAAACCCAGAACCGTTGTTAGCAGCAGCCGAGGCGTATTCATAAATCACTTGAGCAAAACCGTGGAAGCCGGGATTGCTAATTCCTGATAATTGGTCGGAAAATGCTAAGGCGATACCTGCGGGAATCATAATAGCGATCGGGTGAACTAGCAAAATCAAGAAACTAGCCAGTACAACTTCCCGCTTCTCAATTTTGCGTCCGAGAAATTCTGGTGTGCGTCCCACCATTAATCCTGTAGCGAACACAGCCAGAATCAGATAAGCAAACAAATAAGCCGTTCCAGTACCCTGTCCACCCCAGATAATTTGCAGGAACATGTTGGAAAGGGTAATAAAACCGCCGTTTGGCATGAACGAATCGTGTAAACTGTTGACAGCCCCGCACATAGTACCAGTTGTACTTACCGCGAATAGCACAGATTGTGCCCAACCAAACCGGACTTCTTTACCCTCCAAATTCGGTTGCTGACTTCCCAGCACAGCATTCACAGCCGGATTCCCGTTATATTCGCCAATGGCGGTAACGATAATAAATGCTATATAAAGCACACCCACCATGCCATAAACTAACCAAGCTTGCTTAGTGTTGTTAGCAAACAAGCCATAGGTGTAGATTAAGGAAGTAGGAATCGAAAGCATGGCGACAATTTGAATTAAATTAGAAAATCCGCTGGGATTTTCAAAGGGGTGTGCCGAGTTGATGGCAAAAAAGCCGCCGCCGTTCTCCCCTAATTGCTTGATGATTTCATAATGGGCAACGGGGCCGCGAGCGATCGCCTGACTAATGTTAGGATCTTCCAAGGTGGGAAACACGGCTGCACCCGCCAGTGTTTCTGGCACGCCAGCCGCCATCAAAACAATGCCGCCGACAATACAAATAGGTAGCAAAATTCGCGTAATCGAGCGAATTAAGTCTACATAAAAGTTGCCCAACGGTCTACCAGTTAAGCCCCGAATAAAGGCAATTCCCACAGCCAAACCAGTCGCTGCTGAGGTGAACATGTGATAACCAAGTCCCCACATTTGACTGGCATAACTCATGTAAGTTTCACCAGAATAATGCTGCTGATTGGTATTAGTAATAAAAGAAATAGTAGTATGCAGCGCTGTATCCCAAGTCGGGGCATTTATCTTGTTTGGGTTTAATGGTAGCCATCCTTGATTCATGATAATCAAGAAAATCAACAATCCCATTGCAACATTGCTATACAAGATTGCCCGCCCATACTGCCAACCCGTCATATTTTCTTTGGCTTTAACCCCAACCAAGGAATAAAGCACTCGCTCAACCGGATTTAAAATCGCGTCGAGAAAAGTGCTTTCTTCTAGGTATACACGCGCCATATAGCGCCCAAAAAAGGGAGTAATTGCTACTACAATTAGTAGCGTTAATATAATTTGAATCCATCCTTCTAGCATTGGATTAGTCGAACTCCGACATGAATTAGGTGGAAATGATTATTAGATATGTTCCTGTCAACAACCAAAAGATACAAAATTAGTTACTGGTTTATGAATATGTGCTTTTCAAGTCAATCATGAAGCTTTTTGTTAAGGAAAACAAGGTATAAATTAATATTTAAACTTGGATATATGAGTGATATAGTTTTGCAGAAATATAAACTTGTAGAGTGTTTAGTTTGATATATACCTGCAAATATAGAAATCCTACATCATTCGTGAAAATTTATACCAATTCAAACAATCTTTGCAACACATCGATCATCTGTAGGGTAGCACCGCGGTGCTACCCTACCCAGCGTATTTGTCGCATTCTTTTTTTGGTATTAGATACCCGACTTCTTTGAGAGATAATCGACCACTAGACCACTTTCCACGAGATAATAACAAAACCTTGTGAGATGACTATCTATTTCAGCCAGAACAACGACCTGAAATTTCCGCTTACACCCAAATCTTAGCGGGATTAAAATATAAAAAAGACTTGATTCGACAATTATTTCGGGAGGATATGATGCGCGAGTCAGTAATTTATCAAGAAATTCTCGAAGAAGGAGAACAACGGGGAGAACAACGAGGACGGCAAGAAGGAGAGCGATCGCTCATTCTAAGACTGCTAAATCGACGTGTAGGAGAATTACCTCAACAACTGCTCGAACGTATTGAAACTCTCGACCTAGAACAATTAGAAAATCTCGGAGAAGCTTTGTTAGATTTTCAGGCTCAAGCAGATTTAGAAGCCTGGTTTAGTGCATTAGAGTAGCACAAGGATCGTTATTAACACTTCATTGATATGAAAAGAATAGAAATTGAACAAAGAACTATTTTCATTGGTTTGGCAGGTAGCCACGGCTATGGTTTAAATCGTCCAGATTCAGACTTGGATTATCGGGGAGTTTTTATCGCACCCAAAAGATACTATTTGGGATTCGATCGCATAGAACAAAAAGATGCTGGTTGGGATGAGCCAGGAATATTTCCATTTATAGATAACAACAAAGATACGGTTATATATGAATTAAAGAAAATCCTCCATTTATTATCGGGAGCTAACCCCAATGTTTTAGAATTACTGTGGTTAAATAACTATCCTTTTTTAACTCCAGTAGGACAGCATTTAATTAACCATAAACAGTTATTTTTGAGCAAAAAGGTAAAGCATACTTACACTGGTTATGCCTTTGCTCAAATCAAAAAAATGGAAAGTCATCGCAAGTGGTTATTAAAGCCACCGCAAAAAAAGCCAATACCATCTGACTTTGGCATAGAAGACGAACCAGCACTAACCAAAGATGAACTCAATGCTTTTTTGGAATATCTTTATAACTTAATCAGAGGGCGGATTGAGTTTTTGGAAGAAGCTGAGCAATTATACAAATTACTTACAGCAGATATTGATTTTAAAGGAGTGTTAAAACAATATACTTTACCCGATGAGACTTTAGAATATACTCAAAATTTAACTAATAGCCGTAAAGATTTTATCCGTCTGCTTCAGAAAAGTCAAAGTTATCAAACAGCTTTAAGAGAATGGAGAGCTTACTTATCTTGGCAGGAAAATAGAAATCCGGCTAGAGCAGAAATGGAACTCAAGTCTGGCTTTGACCTCAAACATGGGATGCACTGCATTAGATTGTTACGCAGTGGATTAGAAATATTGCGTCAAGGGGAAGTGATTGTAGATAGAAGAATAGCTGGTGATGTTGATGATTTAAAAGCTATCCTCAAGGGTGAGTATTCTTATGAACAGGTGATGAAAATGGCAGAAGATTTAGTTGCCGAAATGGAAATTGTTTACGAACAATCTGCCCTACCTCACAAACCTGATTTAGAGCAAATTAATGATTTGTGTATGGAATTAGTAGAAATGCAAAATTGGTAATATTCGTCCCTGCCCTGGATGCTTTGAAAGGTTTTTGAGTAGCGAATGAGTGGCAGAAAATATGCAAAAAGCGACTAAATTTTACTTGT
>JAHHHB010000026.1 GCA_019359545.1 Desmonostoc geniculatum HA4340-LM1
TATTTGATAATATTTGAAAGTTTGTAAACTACTACAATATCTAAACTTCAAGCATTTTTTATATTAAATTAGAGTTGTTAAAATTTAATTAATTTTGATTCTCGCCATAAAAGTAGCGGAAGAACCAGAAAAATCTTCCTCCATCAGGTTAATATTATTTCACGAAATATCTAATACCTATGAACCTATCCCACTATTCTAAAAATCCGTAGTTCTTTTCGTAAAATGTCCTTGAAAACCTTGATTTTTCGTTTTTAGTTCTCAATTACCTTAGGCTCTGTAGCACAAATCTTATTAGTGGGATAGGTTCATAGTTTCATTTGAGAACTATACTATGAATGATTATGCTTGACTATATCTGATTATATTTTATTATTTAAACTTAATACATAGGTAAGGGCGCACAGCTGTCCCTAAAACCGATTCATCAGTTGCCAAGATTTTTAGAAATACCATAAGTCATCCGTTTGATAGAACTGTAGATTGAAGATGTCGCCCCGTTAGTGAGAGGACAGAGCATTTTTAGCTTCCTAAGATCAGCTCAGAACATCCGACCATAACAAGTCATGCGTTAAGACAAATCTGGAGGGAAAATGCAACACGATGAGTTTATTGGACAGGTGCAAAATCGCGCCCGTCTCAGTTCACGTGGTGATGCAGAACTCGCAACCCGTGCGACTCTGGAGACGCTAGCCGAACGGTTAGCTGGCGGTGAGCCTTTTAATGCGGCTGCTCAACTGCCAAGAGGCATTGCAGAGTATATGCGACATGAACATGCTGGCGCTGGAGAACGCTTCTCTATTGATGAATTTTTTGAGCGAGTCAGCCAAAGAGAAAGTGTAGAGCTTCCAGATGCTGTTCATTATGCCCGTGTAGTCATTGAGGTATTGAGTGAAGCCATTAGCAGAGGCGAGATCGATGATATTCGCTCTCAACTACCATCAGAATTCGATCCGTTGTTTGAGGCGGGTAGCCAAGGACGAATGCGTTTAAGTACTTAAGATTTTTGTAAATTCATCAGGAGTGTCACACCATGCTGTTCAAAGACAGGAGGTTTGCAGGTCAACTTTTGGCTAGGGAGTTAGCCGCTTATGCTAATCGCTCAGATGTCGTGGTTTTAGGGTTACCAAGGGGTGGCGTACCCGTTGCCTTTGAGGTTGCCAAAGCGTTAAATGCTCCCTTAGATGTTTTGGTGGTACGTAAATTGGGTGTGCCCGATCAAGAAGAACTAGCAATGGGAGCGATCGCTTCTGGTGGTGTGCGGATACTCAATCAACATATTATCAACCTGGTGAACATCTCCGACGAAGTAATTGCCAGGGTGGCGGTGCAAGAAGAACGAGAATTAGGACGCCGGGAACAGGTTTATCGAGGCGTAGACGCGGAGCGGCTTGTCGCCAGACATCGCTCCTTCCCAGATTTAAGAGGACGCAGGGTCATTTTAGTAGATGATGGTTTAGCCACAGGTGCAACTATGTGGGCTGCTATTGTGGCTGTACGGAAACAGCAACCGGCTGCAATTATAATTGCTGTGCCTGTAGCTGCGCGTGAAACTTATCAACAGTTAGAACCTGAAGTAGACCAAATCGCTTGCGTCTCCACACCCAGCCCCTTCTACAGCGTTGGTCTTTGGTACGAAAACTTTCCCCAAACTACAGATGAAGAAGTCCGAGAATTACTAATAGAAGCCGCAAAGAACGGTCAACCATTATTTGCTGGGTGAGCGGGAGTGTGGGGAGTGTGGGGGGAGAGGGGGGAGAATAGAAAAAAGCTTCCCACACCTCTTCCCAATGCCCCCTGCCCTTCCTCGACAGGATGACGCTGGCTGAACAAGCGATTAAACTATGGATAATATGAAATGTTGCTTTTAGCACCTCTTACATAAATTTAATTGCATTGTTAAATCTAACATCTCATCCTGTTATATCTAATACTAATTATGTCAGTGTATCAAGGAAGTTGTGGGGAGACCACCGATGTGATTATTGGTGTTCATAACCAAGAAACCGGCGAATTTCAATCAAATTCTGCTCCTGTGGGTGCTCTTGCCACAAGACAAGGAACTTTTTCTACGTTTCTTGCTCCCTTGACTCAAGATACTTTTAAACAGGTTGTTAAGGAGGTCGAGCAAAAATTACAGATTGTGCATCAAACCCTATCGATGCTGGATTCTAATGGGTTTGAAACTATCTTGCAAGAAATGCTGCATTCGATTACTTTGAAAACCGGGGAATTACTGGGGGCAGACCGGACGACGATCTTTTTATTGGATGAAGAAAAACAAGAACTCTGGTCAATTGTGGCTGAGGGAGAGGGCGATCGCTCTTTAGAAATTCGCATCCCCGCCAATAAAGGTATCGGTGGTGAGGTGGCTACTTTTAAGCAAGTTATCAATATTCCCTTTGATTTTTATGACGATCCGCGATCGCATTTTGCCCAAGCACAAGAAAAAAGAACTGGCTATCGCACTTACACAATGCTGGCTCTACCGTTATTAAATGAACATGGGCAATTAGTCGCAGTAGTACAATTACTGAATAAATTAAAATCTGGTAATAATCCCAATTCTCCACTTGCAGAGCGCATTGATACCAAAGGTTTTATCTGTGGTGACGAACAATTATTTCAAGAATTTGCTCCTTCAATTCGACTGATTTTAGAATCATCGCGCTCTTTTTATGTAGCTACCCAAAAACAAAGAGCAGTGGCGGCGTTGATGAAAGCAATCAAGTCCCTTTCTCAAAGCAGTCTCGACTTAGAAGATACCCTCAAGCGGGTGATGGATGAAGCCAAGGAACTGATGAATGCCGATCGCAGTACACTATGGTTAATAGACCGCGATCGTCATGAATTGTGGACGAAAATCACCCAGGACGATGGCTCAACTAAAGAGTTACGCGTCCCCATCGGTAAAGGCTTTGCTGGGATAGTAGCCGCATCCGGTAAAAAGCTAAATATTGCCTTTGATTTATACGACGATCCCGACTCGGAGACAGCCAAACAACTCGACCAGCAAAATGGCTATCGCACCTGTAGTTTACTTTGTATGCCAGTATTTAACGCCGACCAAGAATTAATCGGTGTTACCCAATTAGTAAATAAAAAGAAATCTGGGGATTTTCCGGCTTACGATCCCGCTCATTGGCCGAAGGCTCCCGAATGCTTCCAAGCTAGTTTTGACCGCAACGATGAAGAGTTCATGGAAGCTTTCAATATTCAAGCGGGAGTAGCCCTACATAATGCTCAGTTGTTTGCCACAGTCAAGCAACAAGAACAAATGCAACGAGACATTCTTCGTAGTCTTTCCAATGGAGTAGTTTCTACTGATAAATCTGGGTTAATTATCGCTGCCAATGAAAGCGCTAAACGTCTGCTGGGGCTGGAAGCAGAAGACCGTTTGGAGGGTAAATCAGTTAATGATGTCATCGCCATTAAAGAAAGCGACTTTAGCAAGTGGTGTCAGGATGCTTTACATGGAACTGACTCGAAACGTCGCCAACAATATTACCCCGATCGCACTCTTATAAGTGGTGGTACTGAACAGCATAGTATTAATTTATCGATTAATACAATTGCTGATGCCAGCGACCACGAGCAAGTCCGTGGGGCACTGGTGGTGATGGAAGATATCAGTGATGAAAAGCGGCTCAAAAGTACAATGTACCGCTACATGACCCAGGAATTGGCAGAAGAATTGCTGAAGTTGGATGACGCTAAACTAGGAGGCGATCGCAAAGAAGTTTCAATTTTATTTTCGGATATTCGCGGCTACACCACTTTGACGGAAAACTTGGAAGCAGAAGAAGTGGTGAGTATGCTAAATGAATATTTTGAATCAATGGTTGAGGCAGTTTTTAAACATAAAGGCACCCTGGATAAATACATCGGCGATGCCATTATGGCTGTTTTTGGTTCACCTTTACCTTTAGAAGAACACGCTTGGATGGCGGTGCAAACATCTGTAGAAATGCGCCAACGTTTGCATGATTTTAACCAACGTCGCCATGCAGTTAATAAGCCGAGAATCAAAATTGGCATTGGTATTAATTCGGATACGGTGATTAGTGGAAATATCGGCTCCAGTAAGCGAATGGAATTTACAGCCATTGGCGATGGTGTTAACCTTGGCTCTCGACTAGAAAGCGTTAGTAAACAATATGGTTGCGATATTATTATTAGCCATAATACTTTTAAACCATGCCAAGAAAATATTTGGGCGAGAGAACTGGATTATATTCGCGTCAAAGGAAGAAATGAGCCTGTATCCATATATGAATTAGTAAGTTTGCGTTCCGATCCCATTAGTAGCGAAAAACTACAAGTGATTGAGCATTATCATAAAGGGCGCGAATATTACCTCAAACGCGATTTTAACCGTGCTAGAGCTGAATTTGCCCTGGTTTTAGCAGCCGATAACCAGGACAAAGCTGCTATGTTACATCTTTTGCGTTGTCAGCATTGGTTACAAGCACCCCCAACAGAGTCAGACTGGGATGAAGGAGTCTGGACATTTCAGGAAAAATAAGTAGGGGCGTACAGCTGTACGCCCTTAGTCGTCGAATTCCTAGACAAAAATTGAGTGTTTCTGAGAGATAAAATTACTTTTTAAAGCTTTTTAATATTTCTTAATTATCTTTAAAAAAACTTGTGATTGAGCGAAGAATTAAGAGCGATCGCCCCTTATATTGCCAATCAATGTAAAGCTTAGTTGATATTCCTTGTCAAAGTGCTGATGAGGTTACAAACTAAGAAATACAACACACGCAATTATTTTATGACTGCTATTTCTAACGTTGCATTCAAACGGCCAATTTGGCAAACCGCTATCATCTTGACTTTAGGCTTTTGGCTGAGCGCAAGTCTAGTTTTAGATTGGGTAATTATGCCTAGCCTTTATATTTCTGGCATGATGAACCAAGCTGGTTTTACTACAGCAGGTTATGCGATTTTTTGGAACTTTAATCGCATGGAATTATTATCTGCTGCTGTAGTATTGACTGGAGCGCTGGTTTTGAGCAAGACGCAATTTCAAAGGGGTATTAGCAGCATCGTTATATCTGTACTGCTGCTGAGTGTAGCTTTGCTTGACACATATTTCTTGACTCCGCAAATGTGCGCGATCGGAATTCAACTCAACCTATTTGAAGCAGCAGCAGCTATTCCATCAACAATGAATTTACTACACGGTGGTTATTGGCTACTGGAAGTAATTAAGCTGATGGCAGGTGGCGTACTTTTAAGCTGGTTCTGGCGCGAGTAAGTTCACGTAGAATGTTAATCTAAATACAAAACGCTCTATTTACAGATTGTAGAAGTTTCGGAAACTCAAATTGCAAACTGAATAAGGATGAGCTTCTAGGGTTCCGATCGCGCCTTTGTGTGTGATGGCTGGTCCAAGAGAAGCAGCCGACTCTAAGCGAGTTGGTGACACGGCGGGAAAAAAGCCCGGGAGAGCCAGACAGTATGACTGTATTGGTAATCTCCTGGGCTTTGTTATTTGAGTCAGTAGTAAGCGATCGTCCAACGGTAACAGGAGGATTTTATGGTGCAAGCATCTATTCTGCCGAATCTGGGGGCAATTGATCCGAGCCTGATTATGCTCGATGAAAAGTTGCCTGGTGGCGCCTATTGGCATTACACAATCAAACGTGGAAACACCTTGCGTGTGACTGATTTAGAAGGGTCTCAAGGTGTTTCGATGATTTGCTACAACGCGGATAATCCAATTGAGCGACTGAACGTAGCAGATACCGCCAAGATTCAGTTCAACGCCTTCCTCAAAAAGGGCATGGTAATTTACTCTGATATGGGGCGCATTCTGTTCTCCATCACAGAGGATACCTCCGGCAATCACGATCTAATCTGTGGTTGCAGTAATGCCGCCAGTAACGCTGCAAAATATGGGGAAGGGACTTACAACAAATATGGCGAAAGCGATTACAACAACTCCCGCAACAATTTCCTCAAGGCATTGGGCAAGCGCGGTTTAACCCGCAAAGACCTAATGCCTAACCTCAATTTATTTAGCCGAGTCGCAGTGCATCCGAATGGAGACTTGGAATATGTCGCAGGTGATGAAAAACCAGGCAGTTTTATTGATTTACGGGCGGAAATGAATGTATTGGTGATTATTTCCAACTGTCCCCATGTATTGCATCCCGATACAGCGTACAAACCCAAGCCAATTCAGCTTACCCTTTGGAAATCCTCTGCACCAGCACCAGACGATCTGTGCCGCACCGCAAATGAAGAAGTGATTCGTGGCTTCATTAACACTGATGCGTTATTTGCTCAGGAGTAGTTGGCAATTTTGGATTTGAGATTTTGGCCTTACTGGATATGAAACTCAAAAATCCACTCTTCTCAACTCTTCCTCTGTACGACTCTGCGCCACCCTGTGGGAAGCCGCAAAGCGTCTACTGCGTGAGGCTCATTCATATTCTCAATCAGCAACCCCGGAAGTCCCTTAATCCTGGTCAAAAACCTCAATTGATCCCCCAACTATTAGTTTCCGTTGGCAATCTCTGTTTCTTTGCACCTAAAAAATAGAACAGGAGTCCCATTATGGTCGCAAAATTACCCATTGAACTCGATCGCGCAACAGCAATTTACGATCGAGAGTTGGCTGCCCGTCAGCCCTGGTCTAGGATCGTCAAAAAAGGGCAAATTTTACGGATTATCGATTTATTAGGCAATCAAGCCGTTGATACATTGTTTTACAACGCCTATGACACCTCAGAGCGTTATAGCGCTCCCGATACCATTGTTCGTCAAGGCAATATTTTCATTACTACAGGCACTCAGTTGATTTCCAACGAAGGAAATGTGATGATGACCGTCATCTATGACGAGTGTGGCAAACACGATACATTAGGTGGGGCGTGCAGTATGGAAAGCAACTCAGTTCGCTATGGGCTGCACAAAAAGCATCTGCACGCTTGTGTCGAGAATTACTTGCTGGAACTGAGCAAATACGAGATGAACAAACGCGATCTCGTCAGCAATGTGAACTTCTACATGAATGTTCCCGTCAGCGAAGACGGCACCTTGGAAATTGTCGATGGTATTTCAGAAGCCGGGAAGATCATCGATCTGCGGGCGGAGATGGATGTGATGGTGTTGATTTCTAACTGTCCGCAAATCAACAACCCGTGCAATGCTTATAATCCTACGCCAGTCCGGTTGATTGTTTGGGATGGGGCATAAACCTCCTCGGAAGTTGAGCCTTTGAACTCGGAAGTTGAGCCTCTGAACTCGAAAGTTGCACCTTTGAACTCGAAAGTTGCACCTTTGAACTCGGAAGGTTCAAAATTCTAAAATAACAAAGGTGAATGCTAGAGACTATTTCTGCAAAAATGGGATGTTCCCGGTCCTTGTTAGTTACTGGTTCAGTTGTTAATTGATTTAGCGCTGATGTTCAACAAAGTTTTGATTGCCAATCGGGGTGAAATTGCTTGCCGGATTATTCGCACCCTCGATCGCCTGGGTATTGCCTCGGTTGCAGTCTACTCCGAAGCTGATGCCCACGCTGCCCATGTTACCGCCGCCGGGGAAGCCGTCTGTATTGGAGCTGCTGCTGCCGCAGAGAGTTATCTTTGTACTGACGCGATTTTGGCTGCGGCACAAACGACTGGTGCCGAGGCCATTCATCCCGGCTATGGTTTTTTGAGCGAGAATGTGGCGTTTGCTGAAGCTTGTGCAAAAGCAGGAATTGTGTTTATTGGCCCGACAGTCGAACAACTACGGCGATTTGGACTCAAACATGAAGCACGGGCGATCGCTCTTGCTGCCGGAGTGCCACTCGTTCCCGGCAGTTTATTGCTAGAGAATTTGCAGCAAGTCAAACAGGCGGCAGCGGAAATTGGCTATCCTGTGATGATCAAAAGTACGGCAGGGGGTGGCGGCATTGGAATGCAGTTGTGCCGCAGTGAAGACACTTTGGCAGACTTGTTGGAAAATGTGCAACGGTTAAGTCGCAATAACTTTAGCCAGAGTGGAGTATTTTTAGAAAAATATATCGAACAGGCGCGACACATTGAAGTGCAAATCTTTGGTGATGGCCAGGGTAATGTCGTTGCCTTGGGTGAACGCGATTGTTCAACGCAACGGCGCAATCAAAAAGTGATTGAAGAAGCCCCTGCACCAAATATTAATAATGCTCTGCGGCAGCGGTTGTATGAGTCTGCTGTTAAACTCGGTCAGGGAATTCGCTATCAATCGGCCGGTACGATTGAGTTTATCTACGATGTGGATACCCAAGATTTCTACTTCTTAGAGGTGAATACCCGCTTACAGGTGGAACATGGCGTCACAGAAGCCATTACAGGTGTAGATTTAGTGGAATGGATGGTGCGTCAGGCTCAGGGTGAATCGCTCTTTTTGGCATCCTACCAGTATCAACCCCAAGGATATGCGATTGAGGTGCGGGTTTATGCCGAAGATCCGCATAAAAATTTCCAGCCGAGTTCTGGGGAGTTAACTCAAGTGCAGTTTGCTCCTGGCATTCGCTGTGATACCTGGATTGCCACTGGCACAAAAGTCTCGCCGTTTTACGATCCATTGTTGGCGAAGGTAATTGTGCATGGAGAATCAAGAGAAGATGCGATCGCTACTCTCCAAACGGCC
Source organism: Desmonostoc geniculatum HA4340-LM1 (assembly GCA_019359545.1). Taxonomy (GTDB): domain Bacteria; phylum Cyanobacteriota; class Cyanobacteriia; order Cyanobacteriales; family Nostocaceae; genus Nostoc; species Nostoc geniculatum. Next base: position 8,626 of record JAHHHB010000026.1, read on the forward strand.
CTTGCTAAATCTCGCATTGACGGCATTGAAACCAACCTGGAATACCTGCGCCAAATTATTGCCGATTCTACGTTTATCCAGGGCAATATCACCACGAAATTTACTCATAGCTTTACCTATCGCCCAAATACAATTGATGTCCTAGTTGCAGGCACCATGACCACCATTCAAGATTATCCTGGACGGGTGGGCTACTGGAATATTGGTGTACCGCCCTCTGGGGCAATGGATTCTTTGGCGTTTCGGTTGGGCAACCGGATTTTAGGCAATCCAGAATCGGCAGCTGGGTTAGAGTGTACCCTATCTGGCCCGGCTCTGCGCTTCAATTGCGACACGGTGATTTGCCTAACGGGAGCGCAGATGAAAGCTACCCTAGATAAACAGCCGATTCCCTATTGGATGGCAGTTCCGGTAAAAGCAGGAAGTACGCTACGGTTGGGCAGCATTCAAGGCAATGGTTTCCGCACCTATATTAGCGTCCAAGGCGGGTTTGACGTACCCGATTATTTGGGCAGTAAAGCAACTTTTACCCTGGGTGGATTTGGTGGACATGGCGGCAGAGCCTTACAGGTGGGCGATGTCCTCAAATTGTATCCCTCCACATCCCAAGAACCGCAGCCCATTTCCCTCGAATTGATTCCCACCTATTCAAATCATTGGGAAATTGGAGTTTTGTATGGCCCTCACGGTGCGCCGGATTTCTTCACAGATGAAGACATCGAGACTTTTTTCAGTACTCATTGGGAAGTGCATTACAACTCGGCACGAACCGGGATTCGGTTAATTGGGCCAAAACCGACTTGGGCGCGGCAAGATGGTGGTGAAGCAGGGCTACATCCCTCCAATATTCATGACAATGGCTATGCCGTTGGTACAATCGATTTCACCGGAGATATGCCGATTATCCTGGGTTTGGATGGGCCGAGTTTGGGAGGTTTTGTGTGTCCTGCCACGATCGCCACAGCACAACTCTGGAAAATTGGACAACTCAAACCGGGGAACACAGTTCAATTCCATCGCCTCACCTTCGATCGAGCATTGCACCAAGAATTGCAGTTGGATGGGCAAATTCAATTAGGGACTGGGGATTGGGAACTAGGGACTGGGTATCGGGAAGATAGTTCTGTGGATTCAGATCCCAACCAAATCCTAAAAGAATTTCCTGCCCAATCCCCAATCCTGGCAGAAATTCCCGCAGACGATCGCCAAATTGCCGTCACCTACCGTCAAGCTGGTGATAAATATTTGCTGATTGAATACGGAGACTTGGTGCTGGATTTGAAGTTGCGTTTTCGGGTGCATGAATTAATGGCCGATTTGGAAACCAACCCCATTAATGGGATTTGGGAATTAACGCCAGGAATGCGATCACTACAAATTCACTACGATAGCCGTGTGATTTCCCAATCAAATTTAGTTGCCGCATTACAAAACATCGAATCTCATCTACCCGATATTTCTGGGCTGGAAGTGCCGAGCCGGATTGTATATCTACCCCTGTCCTGGGATGATGAATCTACTCAACTAGCCATTGAAAAATATGTCCAGTCGGTGCGAAAAGATGCACCGTGGTGTCCTAGCAATATTGAATTTATTCGCCGGATTAATGGACTGGGTAGCATCGCCGAAGTCAAAGAAATTGTCTTTAATGCGAGTTACTTGGTGATGGGTTTAGGTGATGTTTATCTCGGTGCGCCAGTGGCAGTCCCCCTCGATCCCCGTCATCGCCTCGTCACCACAAAATACAATCCAGCCCGTACCTGGACTCCAGAAAATGCAGTCGGCATCGGTGGTGCATATCTCTGCGTTTATGGGATGGAGGGACCTGGTGGCTATCAGTTTGTCGGACGCACGGTGCAGATGTGGAATCGCTACAAACAAACCGCAGATTTTCAAGATGGTAAACCCTGGCTGTTGCGATTCTTCGATCAAATTCGGTTTTATCCAGTTTCTCACGGGGAGCTAATGCGTCACCGAGAGGACTTTATTGAAGGCAAGTTCAAACTCCAGGTTGAAGAAACCACGTTTAAATTCCGCGACTATCAACAGTTTTTGCAAGAAATTGCCCAAGAGGCGAGGACATTCCAAACCCGCCAGCGAATTGCCTTTCGAGAAGAACGCGATCGCTGGACGGCCACAGCCCAAGACGAAAGTACCCTCGTTGCAGTCGATCCCCCACCAGCAACTGCAACAACTATTCCCGATGATTGCTACGCCCTAAATGCGCCAACGACGGCAAATGTCTGGCAGGTATTAATCAAAGTGGGCGATCGGATTACGGAAGACACAGGCGTAATTGTTTTAGAAGCGATGAAACAAGAAATGACGCTACTACCAGATGAACCAGGAACCGTAGTAGAGGTATTGTGCGAACCAGGGAAACTCGTTACTGCTGGGCAGGTTTTGGCGATTATTCGAGCAGAGGGTGGATAAAAAATTTGGCGTTGTTGAGTGAAAGATTGCGGCGTTCCTTTGCGCCTTTGCGTCTTTGCGTGAGATTAATTCATACTTTCAATCAGCAACGCCAAGATTGCTATATCAGCAATAGCAAAATTCAAAAATTAAAACTAATGACCCAAATCAATTTAGACATTGCATCGCTACTCACAGCCTATGGCAGCAATCAACTGCAACCAACAAAAGTTGTCCAAGAAATTTATCGCCGGATTGCTGCACGAGGCAATGATGCTGTTTGGATTCATTTAGTGCCTGAGGAAGATGCGATTCTCCAAGCCAAAATCCTCGAATCCCAAACCCCAGAAAATTTACCCCTTTACGGCATTCCTTTTGCTGTCAAAGACAATATGGATGTTGCCGGATTACCCACCACAGCCGCCTGTCCAGCTTATAGCTATATCCCTAAAAAAACTGCGACGGTTGTGGAAAACTTGCTCAAAGCAGGGGCGATTTTGATTGGCAAAACTAACCTCGATCAGTTTGCCACGGGATTGGTAGGAGTGCGATCGCCCTACGGAGCTTGTAGCAGTGTTTTTGATGACGATTACATTTCCGGTGGCTCTAGTTCTGGTTCTGCTGTTGCCGTCGCTGCTGGACTTGTCAGCTTTTCCCTTGGCACTGATACGGCTGGCTCAGGACGTGTCCCGGCGGCGTTTAACAACATCGTTGGTTTAAAGCCGACTCGCGGTGTCTTAAGTACATCGGGCGTCCTACCCGCCTGTCGTTCCCTCGATTGCGTCTCAATTTTTACTTTGAATTGTCAGGATGCAGAAAGTGTGTGGCAAATAGCAAGTGGTTTTGATGCCACAGATATATATTCGCGCCATCTACCACCAACAGCATCGACAATCCCCAGTCCGTTTTCCTTTGGTGTGCCTTCTGCCGAGCAACTGGAATTTTTTGGCGATCGCGCCGCTGCCCAATTATACCAACAGGCATTACAACGCCTAGAAGCGATCGGCGGTCAACGAGTGGAAATTGATTTTCAGCCTTTTTGCAAAGTTGCTGATTTGCTTTACTCTGGTCCTTGGGTAGCAGAACGCCTAGCCGCTACCAAATCCTTTTTCCAAACTCAAGGGGATGCCATCCATCCTGTTGTGCGTCAAATTATTAGCAATGGTTCGCGCTACACAGCTGTCGATGCCTTTGAAGGTTTTTATGCTTTAGCAGCACTCCAAAAAGAAACTGCACAAGAACTGCAAAAAGTCAATATACTGGCGCTGCCCACCACTGGAACTATCTATACCAAAGCAGAGGTAGAAGCAGGTCCGATCGCTCTAAACACCAACCTTGGTTATTATACCAATTTTGTCAACTTGATAGATTTAAGTGCGATCGCCCTACCTGCTGGATTTCGCCCCAATGGGTTGCCCTTTGGCATTACTTTGATGGCTCCAGCGTTCCAGGATCGGGCATTATGTCATTTAGGCGCACTTTACAAGCGATCGTTGTTAACTGTCAATACAACTTTATGACTACTACACCTGCCGTAGAATCCCGTATTGCTCTTGCCGTTGTCGGTGCCCATCTTTGCGGACAACCACTGAATTATCAACTCCAAGAACGGCAAGCACGACTACTGAAAACCTGTAAAACCGCATCTATTTATCGCTTGTATGCGCTAGCAAATACCCATCCTGCTAAACCTGGATTGGTAAAGGTTCTCGATGGTTCCGGTGTGGGAATTGAAGTTGAAGTTTGGGAAATGAATGCAGAAGCCTTTGGTAGTTTTGTTGCCGCCGTGCCGCCACCTTTGGTTATTGGCACATTAGACACTGATGCAAAACTACACACTGTAGCGGCAATTCATGAATTGCCTCTACGCGAATAGAGCGCAGCCTCATATAGAATTGGTATTACATACAAACTAACCTTTACTCTGCATTTTCAGACTTTCCGGACATGCCAACAAATAAACATTTATAACAATTATCTGGAAAATCCTATTAATTAATTTTCATATTTCCTTTACTTATTTCTCATCAAGTTTATATATTTCTGCTATTTTTCTTGGAAAATTATAGTAACCTGAATTTTAGTGAGTACATTACTTGTTATCTACCATCTAGCGAAAAATCGCTATCTTTGAGGTATGTACCACAACTCTACAACTTCGCTGTCAGTTCTTGAATTTGTCACTCAAAATCGTCCACAGTGACTATTTATCCCCACACAACACTAGAACCCGTTTCCAGTACTTATGAAGAGATTTCCTTGTGCTGATTCAGTCGCCTGTGCGTCTCACTACACATCATCAAGGCGTCAATTATCAGCTAACTTATCTTTGGTCGCAGCTAACCCTTGTTGTCGCCTATACAGAGAAGTTCTGCGATCGCAAATTTAAGTAAACGGCGTTAAAAAGTCAAGCTATGTTACGAAATGTAAAATCAGTGAATGCCTTAGAAATGGGTCATTCCACAGTTTTTACAAAACTAAACATACATGGGTTTTATCGTGCCGACTTAGTTAAGACATTAAATTGATTGAATGCCCAGTTTTAAAGGATACTTTTTTAATGAAGTTACCATCAAGAATAAACTTCTCAAAAAAGTGCCCGCACGCCAGTCGGTCAGGTTCTTCTTTCATCAGTTATTGCTTGTAATTTTAGGCTGTAAAATACGGATAACAGTGATATTTTTGTGACTGATGGGCGAGAGCCAATGGTCTGGGCGTCGCACTTGAGTTACTGTTAGATTGGCTAGATTAGCGAAAGATACAGAAAGTCAATCTGATTTTTGAAATACTATTTCCTGACAACAGTCGGGTCATTTTGCTATTGGGCAATAGCATATGGATTGATTTATTTGTATTCGTGCATATAGCTTAGCAGAGATTGGTGAATTAGCAGTTGGGGGGTGTGGAATCTCTGTACTAACTTAAATGTGACCGCTATATTTATCTGAACAGTGCTTCTAATTAATGTCCCTGTGAATTCCGAAAACGAAATTCACCAATTTTGCTTGCAAATATTAATTTTATTCCAGAGCCATCCCAATGAAGACACTTCCGATTAGTAGATACAGATTTTTCCAAAAACTCCAACCCCTATCTCTGTTGAAAAAAATCACGAGTAAGTCTGTTACTGGTTGTTTGCAAGTATTTAGCACTTCAGGTTCTTGGTCAATATATGTAGATGAGGGTAAACTGATTTATGCTTGCTACTCAGAGAAAATGTTTGAGCCGCTTTACAGAAATTTGCAACGCTTGAGCCAGCAAATTTCTACTCTCCCTCGTGGAATTCACGAACAACTGCGGGCGTTATTTGAAACTGGCATTGAAAATCAAGCAATACCGAATCCAGATTATCTAGCTATTTGCTGGTTAGTCAATCAAAAATATATCAGTCCCTCTCAAGCAGCGATTTTGATAGAGCAATTAGCACTAGAAGTTTTGGAGTCATTTCTGAGCTTAGAACAGGGAAGTTATGAATTTATTCCTGAAAGCTTTTTGGATGATATGCCAAAGTTTTGTCATCTGAATCTTCGTTTACTAGTTGAACGATGTCAATCGCCCAGAAGCAACGCAGAGCATTTTTCTGTAAGGGTAGGAGCTAATAGCCAGACATCAACAGTTTCTTCCGTACAACCCTCACAATTTTTGCGAAAAAATCAGCCGCAACCTCAAACAAAAACTACACAAAAGTCGCCCAGACCATACAACGGTAATAAACCAGGAACATACGATAATACGAGTCAGCAAGTTGTACAACCGCCTACCCAGAAAAAAGTCTACACAATCTTTTGTATTGATGATAGTCCTGCGGTATTAAGTACTATTCAAAGTTATTTAGATGAGCAAACTTTTTCGGTTATCGGAGTCAGCGATTCGTTCAAAGCTTTAATGCAGATTATCCGCACAAAACCCGACATAATTTTGTTGGATATTTCCATGCCTCATTTAGATGGATATGAACTTTGCTCTTTGCTGCGGAAACACTCGCATTTTAAAAATACACCTGTGATTATGGTGTCAGCAAAATCAGGATTGATAGATAGAGCTAAAGCCAAATTAGTTGGAGCATCAGGCTATTTAGCCAAGCCTTTTACGCAAGGAGATTTATTAAAAGTAATATTTAAGCATATTGTTTAGTTTTTTTTACAAGTAAAATAAATAAATTTAATTAACATATTTTTTGGGAGATTGAAGCTTGAGTATTAACTGGGTGGCTACTATTCTAGTTGTAGAAGATTGTCGGCAGGAATTGGAATTAATTAGTTATTATCTGAGAGATAAAGGTTACAATGTAATTAAGGCAACTAGTGCTAAAGAAGCTCTAGAACTAGTTTTAGAAGAAAAGCCGGATGCCATTGTTACTGACGTTGTAATGCCGGGGATGAGTGGATTTGAATTATGTCGCTTCCTCAAAACAAATCCGACTAATCCAAAAATACCTATTGTAATTTGTAGTAGTAAAAATCAGACAATTCACCATTTGTGGGCAAAGAAGCAAGGTGCTGATGCTTATATAATTAAGCCATACACACCTGAACAACTACTGAGTGTGATTCAATCAGTAGAAGCATAAACTCACAAATAAGATTTACTAACAGCTACTTCAACAAACGAATAAAACCCGCTTGTTCAAAATGTTGGTCAGTTGTCAAAGCCTCCTGAATGCCCAATTTTTGCATTGAGATAAAAGACGTACAGTCAACTAATGACCAAGCTTTGTCTGGTCTGCTTTTGCAGAGTTCCCAGGCTGTGGTATCGGTTACCTCATCAATGTGAATAACTACAACATAAGGTACAGTTTTGATAGCATCAACAATTTCAAAGATACGCGGGCGAGGAATCCGAAGTGGACTGTTGAGTAGTGCTACTAATTCAGCAATTACGTAATTTGTCGTAATAATAGCTTTGTGTTGTTGGAGAGCTAGACGAAAGTGCTGGTTTGCTTGTGGGTAGAAGGTTTGAGTGTTGACAAATAGACTTGCCCAACCGGACGTATCTACAAATAGACTACTCGACACCCTTTAACTCCTGATATAGAGCTTGTCCAATATAGTAGTCGTGATTTTCTGCTAAATCAGGAATATCTACACTGAGAGAACCAATTAGTGGCAGAAGTGGGTCTGTTTCTGTTTTTTGTGAGGTTTCAGGCTGGGATTGGTTGGTCAATTGTTGTGATAGTACTTGTAACACAACTTCCTCTGGCGACTTATTCAGGCGCTCTGCTTGAGCAGTCAGTGCTTGCTCTAGGTCATCGGGAAGAGTAATCACAAAGGTTTTAGCCATAGTATGCTCCTAGTTAAATTATTACTTTGCATCATCTGTAACACCTTCAAATGATCTAGAGCCTGCTTAGTATCTGGTTCTAGGACAGTATTGTTTTGAAGCCAAGGGAAATGGCAGGTGGCGACCAAGTATAAAAGCGCAGAGTCACGGGATGCTTTCTTTGCTGGTGCTGTTCTAGCAACCAGCGGTCAATTGCCATCTGCACATTGCCAGCCGCTTCTAGCAAAGGTATTAGTCGCCAAACCTGCTTCTTAGACATCCAATGCAGCAGAACTCAAATCTAAAATCCAAAATCCAAAATCTAAAATCTAAAATTCCTTAAGCTGCGCCAAATTCAGATTGTAAAGCATCATCGTTGTTATCAGCGATCGTTGCCACAATGGTGATTAGCCTGGAGACTTCGCCGGGAGACAACTCTGCTAAGGTGCGTGTGGATATCACAACCACCCGATTTTCAATAATACCGAAACGCGCTTCAAAAGTGCTAGAGCAGTTTAACTCCAAAAGATACCGCATTAACTTAGGTTCATTTTTCGCAGGTAAATCTAGCACCCCAGACCAAACCGTTATGGTGTCTTCATCGCTTGTTCCACTGAGTTGGACAAATACTTCTACACTCCCGTACTTAAATTTCCACAGATGACCGCCCTCTGGCGTGTGGCTAACCATTGCACTGTCATCTTGTTCTAGGCTGTCGATGACATTTTCAATTACCTCCACATGGTTAATGCCCGTTGTCTCGGCGATTAACTCATTGATGGCTTCGTCACTAGTTAGAGTTTCTTGGTAGCTTGTCATACAGATTTTTTTCTCAATATACTCGCTGTTTTATCTACACATACTTTATAGCTTGTTGTCACGGTTAGTTTGAGCTTCCTGAGGTGATAGTCTTGTCATCAGTCATACCAAATCAGGTGCTTATAAATAAGTACAGTCAAAAATATTACTTCAATCTCCTGTCTGTGATTACACTTAAATTTAAGGAATGGTGTACCACATTTAAAGTCTAACGCCGAAAAGTATGTGCAAAGTTTGTTTTTCAAACCATGCAAAATAGCGATGTCCGTCAGTTAGATATTAACCCAAATCACTGGTATGTAGTTGCACGTATAGGACTAGTATTTGATTTTTGAAATATTACGTAGGGTGCGTTACGCTCCGCTAACGCACCAAAAGCTTGAGATGGTGCGTTACGGCTTACGCCTAACACACCCTACAAATACTTAGATTTTTTCAGAAATCAAATATGATTCCTATAGTAGTGAACTGATGAATAAGCCTGTGAGTGTGATATTTTGGAAACAAGCGATCGCACTTTACCGCGATACTCAAGGGCAAGTCCACGCCTTAGAAGACCGTTGCCCCCACCGCCAAGTTAAACTCAGTGATAAGCAAGTCGTTAATAATGAATTGGAATGTGCATATCACGGTTGGCGTTTCAATTCAGCAGGTGAATGTGCAGCAGTTCCTTATTTAGCAGCAAATCAAAAACTCCCAAATTGTACAATTCGCCGTTACCCAGTTAAAGAACAAGACGGTTTTATCTGGCTATTTCCTGGAAATTTAGAACCATCTGTAGAACCTCTGGGTTTACCAGAGTGGGAACATTTGAATTATATTGCTACCGTTTCGGTTATTAATTGTAAAGCTCATTATTCCTATTTAATTAAACGTGAGTTCGATGGAACTAAAAAATGGCAGGAGGTAGAGCAGGCAAATCTTTTGGGTAAATATCAATCGACGGTTTTTTAGGCAAATAGGTGTAAGCAGCTAAACCAGCCATCAAGTTAACCAAAAAGTTAAATGGACTACGATGACGGGAGTGTTCAATTTGACATATATTTTTGAGATGGTCATTGACCGACTCAATTACAGCGCGTTTGCGTAACAGAATCTTATCAATCAGTTTGACCAAGCGATTTTTCATTTTCTTCTTAGATTTTGTAACTAACTGCAAACCTCGCTCGTATAACTCCTCAAATAATTTTTGAGAGATATATCCTCTGTCACCAAATAGTTTACCAATTAAGTCTTTAGTCATATCTGGGACTGGTTTTCGGTCATCTACGTTTGCTGGGGTTAACGAAAATGCTAGTAATTCTCCGCAATCGTTAATAATCAAATGAAGTTTAAAGCCAAAGTGCCAACCCACAGAATTTTTTCCCCATTTCACCAATCCTTTAAATACCTTGTGAGAATGTGCCCTACAGTTGTGACAAACATTAATTGGGGGCGAAGCCCGCCGCAGGCATCGCCTTTTTGTATGCCCAGTTGAGCAAATTCATACATAGCAAGCTTTTTGTGCTTTCCTATCCGTCGAACTCACGTTAAAAAGCGACCAATACTCGTACTTTGGTTATATGGTGATGATGTTATAGCAGCAGCAGTTACATCCGCCAAGCCACGGTCACAAACTGATGTGTTCCTTAATGATTGGTCGGTCAGTGGTCTGCACGTACCTTCAACTGTGCGTTTATCTCGACTTGACTGCTTGGAAAAGGCTTTATTACTGGCGAAAATTGGGCGGATTTCTGAAGGCGATGCAAAGCTGTTGAAAGTTGTATGGGATATGTGTATTAAACCTCAATTTTAAAAGTTGATTTAATTGCATTTTACTGAATTTCAATCAATGCGATCGCCCCCTGATTAACCACACGTCCAAAATGCTAGAATTGCCGTAGCACAAATGCTTTCACAGGAGGCGACGTGGAAAATATAGAAGTGCAAATTGACGAAAAAACCCTTGAGAAAGCACGCGCTTTGGCAAAGTCCCGCCATTGTGACTTATCGGAATTGATTGCATATGCAATTGAACAACTACCAATGAGAGAACCGGCAAAGTACCCCTTATTGGGATTATTCGCTGACGATCCTGACTCAGTTGATGAGATGCTAGAAGAAGTAATGAAGGATCGGGCAGCACACCCACTAAATCAACGCTTTGGACAAAGTACTACTTGACACAGATATTCTTTCCGAGAGTCTCAAGCGTAGAGACCGACGTGTTGTATCTAGGGCTATTAATTATCTAGCGGTTTTTGGTCAGTATACTATCTGCACTATTACAGTCTTAGAGATTGTCAAAGGCTGGCATAAGCTTGGCCGAGAAGATAAAATTCAGCAGTTTTTTGATCAAATTGCCGTTGCTGAAGTGTTAACACTAGAACTCAGTGATGCTGAGTTGGCGGGACGCATTTATGCAGATTTGGAACGCACAGGACAACCAATAGGACTTGCTGATGCTATTATTGCTGCCATTGCAATCCAACAAAACTTAACTTTAGTCAGCGGCAATTTATCCCATTATCAGCGGATTCAAGCATTAGGTTACAACTTGAAGCTGGATAATTGGCGAATATAAATGCCCTTTTCGTGAGGACAGTGGAAAATAAAGATAAGTAAGAACCATTCTGGGCGCCATCCTCCATGAGTTATTGCCTTAATCCCCGTTGTCCAAAGCCTGAAAATTCTGGTAATGTCAATTTTTGCTTGACTTGCGGTTCTAAGTTACTTCTCAAAGAGCGATACCGTGCTATTAAACCAATAGGTCAAGGTGGTTTTGGCAGAACTTTTTTAGCTGTGGATGAAGATAAACCATCAAAACCTCGCTGTGTAATTAAGCAATTTTATCCCCAAGCCCAAGGCACTAATACTGTGCAAAAAGCGGTGGAGTTATTCAACCAAGAAGCGGTACAGTTAGACGAATTGGGTAAGCATCCGCAAATTCCAGAACTATTAGCATATTTTACCCAAGAAGATCGCCAATATCTTGTCCAAGAATTTATTGATGGGCAAAATCTAGCTCAGGAACTAGCACATAAAGGTGCTTTTAGTGAAGCACAAATCTGGCAATTACTCAACGATTTATTACCAGTGTTGCAATTTTTTCACGCTAGACAAGTGATTCACCGCGATATTAAGCCAGAAAATATTATTTTACGTAGCGCTGATGGCAAATTAGTTTTAGTTGATTTTGGTGCTTCTAAATCTGCTACCGGCACCGCTTTAAATCGAACAGGTACTAGTATTGGTAGTCCCGAATATGTCGCCCCCGAACAAATGCGAGGTAGGGCTGTTTTCGCCAGCGATATTTATAGTTTGGGTGCTACTTGTATTAATTTATTAACCAGGCGATCGCCATTCGATTCCTATGATACAAATAACGATACTTGGATTTGGCATAAATACTTGAAAACTCCTGTTAGTAATGCATTAAGTCGCATTCTAAACAAGATGTTAGAAAGTATTCCAATGCGGCGTTATCAAACAGTAGATGCCGTTTTAAAAGACTTAAATCAACACTCACAACCAGCTACACCAGCCAACAAGGCAAAGCCTCTTACTCAACCCGTACCTAATTCTACACCTCCCGTGGTCACCCAATCTCCTAGTCAAATAGATCTAGAATTAGAGGAAATGAAAACCCAATTCCTTGTTGGTGGTAAACCCCAACAAAATAAAATCCAACCACCAAATTCAACACCTCAACCTTCTAATAAAAGTCAAATAGATCGAGAATTAGAAGAACTCAAGGCTAAATATCTTGGCAATAACAATCCGTAGTGACTGGAGATTGGGTGGTAAATTAATATGGGAATCTGATTTTCTCCGTGAAACAATACATCATATCAACTCCGTAAAATATTTATCAGACATCCTCTTAAAAACTCTCCGCGCCTCTGCGTGATAATTAATCTCTTCTCGGCTTACGAACTACACCTTGCCAACGAATAGTTTGCTTAGCAGAACGTTCTCCCAAAGAACGAATTGCTATCACTTCAATCTCAACATTCACACCAGGACGTAAAGCTTCATTAGGAATTTTCAGCTTACCCAAAGCTAGAGTAAAACGGTTGTAGTCACGAGTCACAAATTCATCAGGAATATCCCCTTCGTATTCAGTTTTATAGCCAGAAAAACCGTGCAAGCTATCTTGGGCGCGGAATTTGACGCGAAACTGAGTATTAATGGCATCAGATTTTGCTGCCAAATCGACTATTTTTAAATTCAGGTTTTGTCCGGCATCGGCAAACTCAGCCACAGCTAACCGAGTAACATCTTTTTTAGGAATGGCATGGTTAACAGTATAAGTTGTCAAGTTCGCTTCACTTTTGCTGCTACCATCAACCCATAAATCCTCAGAAAAACTAACTTCTACTTCTTTACTGTCAGTTAAATTTACTGTTACCACTTCATTAGCAAAGCTAGTGATGGGTTGTCTTTCTTGCCAAGCGATTTGAAAAGCTTCTTCTAAACGCTGTTCAAACTCTCGATAATTATCGGCGATCGCGGAACCAGGCGCAAGTAGAGAAACTGCACCTGGGCGAACATTCCATTTGTTTTTCGACAGGTTCAATGGTTTATTTCCCAGTTCCGAAATTGCTAACTTCACAGTCGGGTTATCATCAGCCAAAGCTTCCTTGCTATTAACAATACTCAAAGTTCCTAAGCTTCCGTTCCTACCATCCCTACCATCGCTACCATCTCGCCCATCACTACCGTCACTGCATCGATAAACTTTGTTAGTACATTTGTAATTCGGAGTACCGGGAGTTCCTTCGCAAGTTTGCACTTCCCATTTCCGTCGGCGACATTTACAACCAGTCGTACCACTCCCACCTCTACCGCCGCGTCCGCCTTCGCCGCCACTTGCGCGGACAAAAATGTTTCGTAAGTCTGTCAAATTATTGTAGTAAACTGTTATCGAACCACCATTACCCCCATCTCCTCCTCTACCGCCATTACCGCCACTACCGCCATCTGGTGCATTGATATCGTAGCTGACATTATCAGGTTGATTTCTACAGTTAGGTCGATAACCACGTTCTCCATCTTCCCCATCTTCTCCATCTGTTCCAGACAATTCAAGATTCACTGGTGAACCATCGACAAAAACATTCTGATTCTCACCACTAGAACCATCTCTACCCGAACGCCCACTGCTTCCTGTGCGTCCATCTGTGCCATAATTTCTGGCTAGTTTATAGTATTCGTCAGAGGCAAAAGCTGGACATAAAAGTGAATCAGAGGCAGGTAAAAAGTTAGTAAATAAGCAAAATGTCAAAAGAAGTGGCAGCTTATTTCTAAAACCTTTGTCCATCTGGTTACACCTAAAACCTCATTTTAATTAAGTGTATCTTGTTTTTAATCATGGTATAGATTCACCAAAATAGATTATTTTAGGTTTTGATTAATTATTCTTTGATGGTAAATGGAGACTACACTATTGGGTTAAAACACTGTTATATCCCCTAATGGTAGACGGGAATGTTTAGTGTTGTATCCAACACAGTTACCAAAACTGCAACGGTCATCAAATCCCAAGCTGCTCAAGATTATTCTAGATCAAGAGTGCTGAGTTCCAAGTGCTGTTGGCAGTAGCGGGGCGTTTAGCCGATGCAGAGTAGGGTTAAAAGACCACCTGCAACGGGATTTGCTCATACCTGCGTACATCAATACTGAGTAAATTGGTTCACTCAGGACTCAGCACTCAGCACTGATTAAGGTAAGTGGAAACTTCAAATGTTAGCAATCCTAGCTCGTCTAAAGAGACAAAGCTTCCACATATCCAACCAGGTTTTGAGCTAATACACAAATTTAGTGTGAGGATTGAGGTAGACCCTTTGCGGTATCAGCGTTCCGGCGAAACTGCTCCGGATGCTGTCGGCAATGAATTGATGCTCTTAAAACTGCGCTATAAATTGCCCCAGGATAGCACCAGTCAACTAATTACCCAAACCATCCAAGATGATGATTTGAGATCTGACCGGATACCCTCCACAAACCTGAGATTTGCTGCTGCGGTAGCTACCTTTGGAATGGTGCTGCGTGACTCTGAGTATAAGGGAAATGCTGATTATGATTTGGTGATGAGATTGGCAACCGAAGGCAAGGGGGAAGATCCAGAAGGGTATCGGGGTGAGTTTATTCGCCTGGTGGAGCAATCTAGGGGGTTGATTACCAGGAAATGATTTGAATTGCTTTTACAACATTTTTAAGGTATGGGACTTAGGCAAAAATGATGTGAAAGCTTTGATTTCTCGTAGGGGCAATTCATGAATTGCCCCTACATTTCGTACTGGATGGGTAAGTCTTAGAATTTTTCACTATCAAGTATAACTCAAGCCTTGTTTTGGTTATTGGAACTAAACTTTAATGACTTTTCTTAGAGCAGTTTTCACGTATTTGAACCACATCTGTCGTCAGGGCACACCAATGAGCAATGCTGTGCCCCTACCACGTGGTCTATTTACCTGAAAATAGCTGTAATTAAGTTGAATTGAATAGGCAAAATGCTTAATAAGAAAGAATTCAGTAGTCAGGAGTCAGAATTCAGAATGCAATTCTGTTCGATTAGTGAATGAATAGACGGGTTTAAGTCCGCCACTAAAATTTCGATTTGGTGGTCTAGCCTGTATGGATGAATCACCCATTTCAAATAAATCAAACACTTGGTGTATAAAAATTACGAATTACGAATTACGAATTACTAACTAACCAAACCAGCTTCAAAAATCTGGTTTGGGGTGAGATTCAATTCGGGAAAAGTTTGGGAGATAATGCGATCGCTATCTCGAAACTTACTGAGCTGATATTCTCCATCCACTAAGTTACAAACTAAAATTGTCGGTTGTTTGGGATTACCGATAAAATTGCGTCCACCCAACGCCGCATAATCAACAATCCAGTATTCGGGGATACCCATCTCTTCATAATCAGCATATTTCAAGTGGTAATCGTCCCGCCAGTTAGTTGATACAATTTCAATCACCAAAGGTATTGATGCAGCTAAACTGACAATAGATTCTTTTTTCCATAATCGTTCATTTGCCAGATTTGCACGATTTAGCAGCAACACATCAGGAAAATAACCAGAATCTTTTTCCAGAGGTCTAACTATGGCTTGGTTTGGGACAATGTAGGGGAGTCCGAGACGTTTGATTTCAAAAGGAATTTCAATACCTAAAAACCCTTTAACTTCTTCATGTTCCCCCACTGGTTGTGCCATCTCAACAATGTCTCCGTTATGTAGTTCGTAGCGTACCCCAGTATTTTCGGGTAGCCAATCGATGAATTCCTCAAAGGTTACTAGCTTGGGTATGGCTTGAGTCATAGCTGATGGAGAATTACTGAATCATAGAAATATTATCTCGAATCTAGGGGAATGCGGACTTCATCAATATTGAGAAAAGAACAGCCTGAACTATCTGAACAGCGTCAATTAGTTGAAGCTGAAGGTTACTGTAAAATCAAATCCGATTTTTCCCTGCTAGCAAAAGAGCGATCGCTCTACTAATCCCCTGACCTGTAAACTGTTGGTAATAAGTAAACCCAGGCGAAGGATTAACTTCAAAACAATACCATTCACCTTGGGGTGTCCGGCGCAAATCAATACCGCAAAGAGGTAGATTTATCGCTTTTGCCAATACTCTACACTGCTGTTCTACTTCTTGGGGTAGATGACAAGCACGAATTTCTGTAGATTCGTCCTCCTGTGCAGCGTAACGATAATCATCAGCTTGGAAAATTATCTCGCTGGCGAAAATTTCTGCACCTACCACATGGACGCGATAATCTCTACCGGCTATGTACTCCTGGAACTGAGTCGGACACCAAGATACATTTTCCAGTCGTTCTAAATGTTCAGATCCCAAACGCGAGACTTTGCTACGGATACCACTAATTGATTTATAAATGACATTGCCGTGACGTTGCCAAAAAGCTCGCACAGCTTCCGGGTCTGTGGTGACAAGGGTTTCGGGAACTTTAAAGCCGAGTGATCGAATTTGTTCTAGTTGGTAAGGTTTGCAACCATTAGCAGCCATCGCTGACGGACGGTTGATGACAAATGCAGGTGTAATTTCTGACCAACACATCAAAGCATCATCAACTGCGATCGCATGTTGCCAAGCCGGACTATTTACGCCAGCTTGGGCAATTTGGGGAAGGCGGCGCGAGTCATAAGGACGGAGGTACGCTGCGGTAATTTCACTTAAATTTATTTTTTGATACCATTTGCCGTCGCACGGGACGCACTGGAATACCCAATTGAGCAGCTGCATAAACCCACTGTTCAGGTCGCCAAGCAGGCCCTAACAAATATGTTGGCGTTGGTCTGTTCAAGACTGGACATTTTAAACTGGACAACCAAGAAATTAAAAATGCAAGCCTCAGTACCAGGAGCGGTAACGGGTGTAATTGCCTTTACTAGCAACTCAAAGGTTGAGACTAGAGTTGGTTTGACTCTTCTGATGATTTCAATTCCGTTGGATATGTCTGTCATATGTTTGCTTACAGCGAAACTACACATCTAACGTAACTGCTGAAACCTATTGACGAATAGTACCCTCAGGGGTACTATTTTTGAGCAAAAAAAAGTGGTTCTGCAATTAACAGAACCACTAAAACTTTCGTAAAACTGTTATGACTTAACGAACTGCGCCTTGAGCAGATGCAGCATCAATGGGTTTCATCAAGTACAGTTTTAATAACTGCCAGCCATTAGAGATGTAAAGCGGCAGTTTTTGGAAGAATTGCAGGAATTTGGGAGTGTTGGAGTTAGCGATCGCACTCAGCTTCTCATTATTGCTAATACAAGTGTCCAACCGTCCATAAAATTCTGGATTTTCCACATCCAGCATCAGGGGGAAGACTCTACCTGCGGTTTCGTTGGTCTTCTTAATTACATGGATATCGTATTCTCGCGCATCCAGCCCAAGGGTTGCATAAAAGTCCTTGCGTTGGATGTCATTGAGATACATTGTTACAAATACCGACAACAGGAAGAACCGACTCCATAGCCTGGCCTTCCAATCATTCAGCATTTGCGGTTGGGATTTCATCACCGCATCGAAGAAATCACCGTGACGGTTTTCATCTTGACACCAGTTTTCAAAGAACCGGAAAATCGGATAAATCCGGTCTTCGGGATGTGCTTCTAAATGGCGATAAATGGTGATATAGCGCCAATAACCAATCTTTTCAGAAAGATAAGTCGCGTAGAAGATAAATTTCGGTTTAAAGAAGGTATAATTGCGGCTCTTAGTCAAAAACCCTAAATCTAGGGACAGATTAAAGTCCGACATAGCTTTATTCAAAAAGCCAGCGTGACGTGCTTCATCCCGTGACATCAGGTTAAAGCATTCTGCCAAGACGGGGCTTTTGTCTTTCAAGCGACGACCGAGTTCTTTGTACAGCAAAAATCCGGAAAACTCTGCTGTACAGGAACGTTCTAGAAATTCAACGAACAACCGGCGAGTTTCTCCGTCAATATGATCCCAGGATTGTTCAAACTCGGCATCCCGAACGAAGTGATGGCGGTTGTAGTCAGCGCGAAACTCGTCGAGAATGGCTCTTAACTCGTCTTCGTTGACGGAGATATCCATCCGCGCCATTTCATCAAAATCGGTAGTATAAAACCGAGGTGTTAACAGGGTTTCTTTTGCCGGGACTTTAATTCCTGGCCGTATTTCTTCAAAGCCTGGTTTTTTGAGGGAATCTACCATGTCTTGATTGCAATGAGTGTCTTTATTATCTTGAGTACACCAGAAAGCCAAGGATAATGCTCTGGCAACGCTCGACAGCCGACAAATAATTCATTTGTATAAAGTTCAGTCTACCAAGGTACGGGTGAGAAAAAAGTAAGCAAAACATTAAGAGTTGCAACAATAATTCCACTTTTGCGGAATTGATAATGGGCGATCGGTAGTCAAATTAACATGGGCAAACTGAGATATTGCGCCTAGTTCAGGCGATTAGAAATGACGGTTCATGTTGCACACAAACTCTTTTTGGCTCTGCAAAGTCCAGCAATTTGAAACCTATGGAGGTGAGTTTTGTCTGTATAGTCCAGCCAGTGCTTTGGCGTTCGGTTCCCTGACTTCAAACAAGTGGTATGGGACTTGGAGGTGCTTAGTACTATCAGAGTAATTTTCCGTATTTCTGACTACAATAAATAAGAAGGTCTTATCAATAAGTTGCTCATCTTAAAATTAATAATCCATGATTGCCACGATTAGTAAATACTTCTAATGACTTTACTCCAGAACTTGCACCACCATTAATAACCGTAGACAAGGCACTCTCGACAACAGAAAAATCAGGGTTTAAGCAGATATTCAGCAGTGCCAAACTACAAAAATTGTCATTAAATAACTGGTGCAAGATATGAGCCTAGCTATCCATACTGATATCAAATAAAACAGTATGGGAAAACCATTTTAGACAACAAGAGCAAATCCAAAGGGTTAACAACAAGATGAATCCTGAAAACAATCAGCATAAAGACCGACTTCTTGTATCTTACATCTTGTGTGGAGTCGGATTTTTTGGCTTAGGGGGGCTACACCGCTTATACAATGGCAAGATCGGGACGGGATTGTTATGGCTGTGTACTTTTGGTTTGTTTTACATCGGGCAGGCTGTGGATTTGCTTCTCATCCCTGGTATGGTTGACGAATACGAGGCCAAGCTGAGACTAAAAGCAGGTGTATCCCCCTTTGGTGTACCTTTAAATCAACCTGCGGCGATCGCCTCTCAAGTTCACCGCCCAACCGGTAATCAACTGATGATTAAACTCATTGAAGTGGCGGAAAGCAAGGGTGGGACTCTCACCGTCACTCAAGGGGTGAAAGCCACAGGAGCTAGCTTTGCCGAAGTAGAAAATACTCTTAAAGAGATGTATAAATCGGGGTATGTAAAAATTGATAACGACCCCATTACTGGAGCCGTTATCTATCATTTTCATGAACTTTAATTGTTTTTTGTCATTAGTCATTTGTCCTTTGTCTTTTGTTATTCACTAATGAGCAATGACCAATGACCAATGACCAATGATTAATTTCTACCTAGCCACTTTTGACCGTCTAAACGCTGCACTAGACCAAATACCAATAGGTCTAGTGTAGTTTTGCGTTCATCGATTAAGAATGACTCAAGGGTGCTGGGTTTTTTGCCTTCATTACAAGAAAAACCTTTTTTCCCTTGAATATCTTCTTCAGGGAAATACAGATTAAAATTGTACGCCCCGTTTTGCCAACTGCCGACAACTTGCCAGGATTCTTCAGCGGATTCAAAACCCTTGATTGGCACTTTTTGCTTGGCAAAAGCCACTTGTAAATCTTGCACACCTTCCTTGGCGATCGCTTTTTGTAAAGCTGGCAAGTAGTCTTGCTCAATAAACTGTACAAATGGTTTATCTTCAACAGATGGGGCTTTTTCTTTTTTGGCGGCTTTGGCGGCAGGTTTTTCTTCTGCTGTTGCGGCGGCGGGTTTTTCTCGCTTGGTTGAGGCCGCAGCTGGTTTAGGATCTGGCGTGTTGGCAGTAGGGATGTTTGTCGCTTCGGGTGAGTTTGTACTAGGAGCGTTCTCTTCGGCGACACTGGGAGCCTGCTTGTCAACAGTGCTGGGAGCTACTTCTGCCGCTTCATTGTGATTGGGTTCTTCTGCCATTACTCAGGTCAATCCTTTAATCTTGCTTGATTGAGCGATCGCTCACCTGGAGATATCGGGTATCTTCATTTTGACATAGCTGGTGCAGCTGTGAAGAGTGGGGACATGGGGAGATGAGGGAGATGAGGGGGATGAGGGAGCAAGGGAGTGAGGAATAAAAATTAATAACCAATGCCCCATGCCCCATGCCCTATGCCTAAAGCTCTTCTTGATTGCTGTTTTCTGACTCTTTCTTGGCGTCTAGGTACATTCTGCGAGTCTTATCTATCATTACCACAGCTGCTTTAGTAGAATTCTCGGTCGTTCCTTGAGGAACTTTGTTTGTAGCCTCCAGGGAAACACAGGTACTCAATAACAAGGCACAGGCAACAACTGTACTGGTATATAGTTTACGTGCAAAGTTTACAGGGTTCATGAAAAGCAAGTCCTTTAGTTCGTCCTTTTCACTGAACCAAATCGCTCAAAAAGTGTAAAAATCTGATCAGGATCTGATCAGGAATTGACTAGGTTATCTGCAAATAGGTGATGGTGAAAAAAGTTAAAGCTTCAAAAGAAGGTATTGAGGAGATTAACCAGAAAAGGCAGGAAAAAGGATGGACGAAAGACCAAAATAGCGAAGTGCTGATTATTGCTAGTCAGGAGCAGTTTAAAAAAAGTCTTAAAAAATGCCTAAATATCACAGAAGAAGAACAAAATATTCCCCTTGACAAACTTAACGAATTATTAATTCAAAAAAAAGTATTAACTGATAATAATAAATTTCAACAACACTTTTTAAAGTTAAAAACAGAAAATAATCATAAAATTAATCTTAAAGAATGTTTGAAAATAATTGAATTAAATGATATTCATACTCCAGGTATAACTTATAGGAATTGGCAACAATTTCTCAGCGGTCAAGAAATTGATAAAAATGTTTTTGAGGCTTTTTGTGAAGCCTTGGGAATACCAAATTGGAATGACTTGGTTGAATATTCACCCATTTATCAAAAAACAACTACTAATCAGACTCGTTTAGTAGAAGGCTTAAGTTTATTTAACCACGAAAAACAAATCGATTTACTACTAGAACAATTCCCTAAGCCTACAGGAATTTTTCTCATTAATAACCCATGTTGCTATAGCCGAGTTTGGATGCTCAGGCGTTTAGTGATGAAAATTACTGAATATAATCCCCGGCAGTGTCAACCTGTTTGTTTAGACAATTCCCCAAGATTAAAATTATCAAGCAACGTTGATAATATACAAAACTTATTTTATCAAAAAGATTTTCTTCAAGTGGAAAACATTTTAGACTCAAAACATTTAATCTTTACTCTGAATGCCGATCGGTATGATAAAAAAAGCCTCGGAAGTTTTTTAGAACAATATTGGTATCCATTAGTCGAACATATCAAAAAATTACAGCCCAAAAAATCAGGAAAAATATTTATGTTTATCCTGGTTAGTAATACCCAAAATGATTGGTGTTCAGCCGAGGAAATCAAAGTCGGCTTATTTAAAGGAATTATCAATTTCCATCAGCATAATATTTATACAGACGAACAAAAAGATTATTTAAAAAAAGAATTAGCTAAAGTGTTACGAGAAATCGCAGCCAGACTAAATAAGGAGGAATTATCCGAGGATGCCCAAAATATTGCTCTTGAACTGATTAAGAAAATCCAAGACAAACAAAACAAAACAGAAAATTTACTCAAAGTAATTTATCAACACTTTAATTGTCCAACTACTGAATTTGCTTCTATATGGCAGAACTACCCTTAGAATATACCGGAAAAAAGCATCCTCCGAATGGAGGAGAATGGAATGAAAAATTGCAGCGTCAGTTATATCCTTATGAACCTGGTGATGGTCTAGCAGAAGCAGTAAATTTAGCAATCATGCTGAATCGCCCCTTGCTTTTAGAAGGAGAACCTGGTTGTGGTAAAAGTGAACTCGCCCGTGCTGTTTTCTATGAATTTAGTCGAAAATACACTAAATATGAGTGGGAATATCGCCTTTGGAATGTGCAGTCAACTAGTAAAGCTCAAGATGGATTTTACACCTATGATTATGTTGGTAGATTACAAGCGGCACAGTTAGCAGCAGTAAAAAATCCCGACGAAACATCTGAACCGACAAAGCCTGAAGATTATCTAGAATTAGGGGCTTTAGGTTATGCTTTTGATAGAGATTTTTTAAATCAAGAAGTTGGAAAGAACAGAAAAAAGAAACCTTATCGTACCATCGTGTTAATTGATGAAATCGATAAAGCTGACACCGACTTTCCTAATGACCTGTTGCTGGCTTTAGAAGAACAATGTTTTGAAATTAAAGATTTGCGTCCTCGGCGTTGGTTAAAAGCGAAAAAAGAAGCACTACCAATTGTTTTTATTACATCTAATCAAGAAAAAGAATTACCTAATGCTTTTCTCAGACGATGCCTCTATCATTATATAGAATTTCCCGATCGGCAAAGGCTCAAAAATATTATTAATTCCAGGTTTAATTCACCGCCAGAAGATTTAGTAAATCGAGCTATTGAAAATTTTTTAGAATTGCGGAGCAGTATGGAAGAGGAGAAAGAAGACACAGCCAAAAAAGTTAGTACCAGTGAATTAATTGATTGGTTTACAATTCTCAATAGCTATCCCTCACAGGAGATGCTGAAAAAGCTCAAAGACGAACAATATCCATTTTCCAGTACCCTACTTAAGAGTCGCCAAGATAAAAATGAATATGGGAATCCGGTTTAATTTGTGAACAAAATTAAGCATTTGTAGGGTGTGTTAGCGAAGCGTAACGCACCACTATTAAGGATTTGGTGCGTTACGCTGTCGCTAAGAGGATGTTTGAAAAGTGTCATATAGCACATCAAATTCTGACATTACCCCCCCAACCCCCCTTATAAAGGGGGGCTTTAAGAGACTATTCCCCCCCTTTCCAAGGGGGGGTTAGGGGGGGTATTAGATATTTCGGGTAAAAAATACTGATAACTGATAACTGATATGAGTGAACCTCCACTGCTAAATTTATTTTTGCGACTACGAGATGCTGGTTTGCTTTTAGGCATTGACCAGTATCATTTAGCAGTGTCGGCATTATTGCAGTCAATAGATAGAGGATTAGATGTTGCTGACCAAGCAGCAGTAGCACGATTGTGTAAAACTATCTGGGTGAAATCTCGGCAACAAGAACGCTTGTTTGACCAGTGTTGGCATGAAATCATATCTCATCAAGTCAGGTCAAGTAAATCTATAATCGAGCCACCTATTACAGAAGCATTAGAAACACCAGAAATAGAGTCGGGTGACAATAGTACCACAGACCGCCAAGGGGAACCAGAAGCAGAAACAGAATTTGTTCCCGCCGCTTTTGTACCCACTTATAGTGGTGTTGTCACCGCCGTGCGGACACAGTTACGGGAAGGATACTATTTTCCTGTGAGTCGCCAACAACTGCGACTAGGTTGGCAATTGTTGAGGCAAAAGTTGCCAAGTAGTGTTGCTAGTGAGATGGATGTGCAGGCGACAGTTAGAGATGTTGCACAACGGGGTTTCTTTGTCAAACCTATTTTAACTGCTGCACAACTTAAGTATAAAGAAGTGGTGTTGCTGATGGATCAATCAAGCTCCATGACTCCTTTTGCTCCTTTCTGTCGCCAGCTAAGAGAAATTTGGCAAGCAGCGAAAGTTTACTATTTCCGTAACACTCCCACAGATAAGCTCTATGATGATACTCAATGTTTGCAGGGAGAAGCTATCAAATCTATTTTGGCGCGGTTTTCCCCAGAAAAAACTTTAATAATTATAGTTAGTGATGCTGGCGCAGCACGTCGGCGGACAGTACCTTCAAGGTGGGAAGAAACTGTAGATTTTTTGGCAATGCTGACGCCCCATATCAACAGGGTAGCTTGGCTTAATCCACTCCCCCGGTTTCACTGGCGAGATACTACTGCTGAATTTATTGCCAAGATTAAGATAAATTCTTTTGTGCCGATGTTTGCCTTAGATGCGGCTGAATATCAACAAATGCTGCAATGGTTATTATATGGTAAACCCAGTGTGAAAGGTTTTTTGCAGCAGGCAGATAAAAAATCTCAAGGACAACAACAATTTGGTAGTTTTAATATTTGGGAGATAGAAGAATATAATGCTCAAGGAATAATCCAAGCCTTTGAGAAGATGTTTCCTCCAGGGCATTTAAAGTTAGCTTGTGATGCAGCTTTCCCTCTGTTGTTGACACCAGACTTACTTTATTGTTTATGGCATAAGTTTTCGGAAGAACGTCAGAAAAAATCTGGTGTTCCTTGGTATGCTGTTGCTGATGTTTTGCTTTCAGATTTGTGTCAACAGGTTGATGTTGAATTATATGAAATGACCGCAGAAGTTCGCAATCAACTACTCCAGAATTTGACAGAAAATCATCTGCAAAAACTCTCCCAATTTTTGCAAAAATATATCCAACGTCAAGTTAGTAAACAAAAACCAGATGTTCTCTTATCTGATTTACTCCAGGTACAGCAATGGACAGCTTTAGCTTATATCCAAAAAGGTGATGAAGCCGCAAAACAATTAGCAGAAAAACTGCGTCAAGCTTATCTGCAAAGTAATAAAGCCGAATTAGTTAGGTTAGCTGAAGTGATTGAAACTTTAGCACAACCTTTAGCGGAAAAATATGCTCCTTTGTTAGTTGTGGCTAGAGGTTATGGCGCTTTAGCTCGTGGCGATAAAGCCGGAAACGTCGCAGCCCAAAATGAATTAAAGCAGAGGTTAGGGGAAGGAGAAACTATCGATGTTGCAGGAGTTATATTAGAGCGACCAGAGGATTTAAAACTGATTCGCTTATCACCACCCTTTGAAGTTGTGACAGTTAATCGACGTGGTAGGATTATTCGCCGAGAAACTAAACAAGCAAAATATTTTACTGAATATTTAGGGGATGGTGTCAGCTTAGAGATGATGCTCATTCCTGGTGATAAATTTATGATGGGTTCACCGCCAAATGAAGCTGAACGTTATGGTGACGAAAGCCCCCAGCATGAGGTAACTGTTCCCCCCTTCTTTATGGGTAAGTTCCCTGTCACTCAAGTACAATGGCGGGCTGTGGCTGGTCTTCCACAAGTCAATCGAGAACTAGACACCGAGCCATCGAACTTTAAAGGTGATGATTTACCAGTGGAGCAAATTTCTTGGTATGAAGCGGTAGAGTTTTGTGATAGACTATCAAGATATACTGATAGATATTACCGATTGCCCAGCGAAGCTGAATGGGAGTACGCTTGTAGAGCAGGCACGACAACTCCTTTCAACTTTGGCGAAACAATTACATCGAATTTAGCAAACTATTACGCTGAATCGACTTACGGTGATGCTCCTAAAGGTAAGCCCCAAAATAAAACAACACCAGTAGGCAAATTTAATGTAGCGAATGCCTTCGGGTTGTATGATATGCATGGAAATGTCTGGGAATGGTGCGCTGACCCCTGGCACGGTAATTATGAAGGCGCTCCGCTGGATGGTAGTGCGTGGATAAGTGAAATCGATAATGATAATCATTATCGGCTGCTGCGCGGTGGTTCCTGGTACAACGGTCCGAGGGATTGTCGTTCTGCGTATCGTCCCTACAACGACCCGGACGATTGTTACAACAACGTCGGTTTTCGGGTTGTAGTTTCCGCCGTGAGGACTTAGTTCTTTACTCTTTTGCCCTATAATAGCGCTCTACTCTTTTTCTTCTACCCTACTCTCCGCCGAAGGCGGTCGATATTTTTTTAATTTTTGCACGACTATCTACAGTATCCAAGAAATGGTAAATTTTGTCAAGAGAATCGTGCAGAGTAAAAATTTGTTGTTGAGCGAATGCAAAATTTACCGATTATTCAAAAAACATACGACCTGATTAAATGGTATGTGCCGATTTTAAATCGTCTGCCTGCATTATTACCCCCCTTAATCCCCCCTTATAAAGGGGGGAAACAAGGAAAATCTAGTTCCCTCCCCTTTATAAGGGGAGGGTTAGGGAGGGGTAAAAAATATTTGATACATAGATCGTGACTTTTCAAACATCCTCTAACCGATATGTTTTACAATGCGACATTAAGAAATATTTCCCTAGCATTGACCATGAAATTCTCAAGTCTCTCCTACGTCGCAAATTAAAATGTCAAGATACTCTCTGGTTGGCAGAGACAATTATAAATAATAGCAACGCCCAAGAATCTGTAATTGATTATTTTCCTGGCGATCATTTACTCTCTCCATTACAAGGACGTAAGGGATTACCTATCGGTAATCTTATAAGTCAATTTTTCGCTAATATTTATCTTAATAATTTAGATCATTTTGTCAAAGAGCAACTAAAAGCCAAGAATTATGTTCGCTATGTCGATGATTTTGCATTGTTTTCAGATGACTATGGATTTTTAACAGAAGCACGATTGGCTATAGAAGAACACTTGGTCAGTCTGAGACTAAAACTTCATCCAGTGAAAAGCCAGTTATTTGAAACCCAACATGGAGTAGATATCCAAAAATCAAACTGAGTTGGGTAGCTTGGTAGGTGTTACAACCGAACAGTTGCTCAACTCTACAAACCATGCCCCTTCAAACCCCTTTAAATCCCATCCCACTTTCTACCTGTTGTTGTGTTTGCATAGAATTCACTTTGACAGATGCAAGTCTGCTATGAGTCTTACGCCTAATGCCAAGATGACTCAAGGATATGCCTACTAAAATCAAGCTACCGCCAATATATTGAGCAAAAGTAGGAACTTCACCTAAAATTAGATAGGCCGCTATAATGCCTGCAACTGGGCTAAATGAGCCAACTAAGGAAGCCATAGATACAGTCGAAGTCTTCAAGCCTTTAATCCAAAATGACTGACCGGCTACCACAATCAACCCACCATATAAAAACATCCACTGCCAGAGAAATGGTGAGAGGACATCAGCAAAATGATCCTTGCCATAGAGGACTAAAGCAGTAAAGAAAAAGATTACGGTTCCTAGTGCAGTGCGAAAGATATTATAGATTCCGACTGGGATCTGCGAAAGGTATTTCTTGGCAATAATCGTAGAAGCAGATATGGCCACCGATCCTCCTACTGCCAAAAGTTCTCCTATACCTAAACTCAAACCTCCCATATTCATCATCGCTTCCTGTGGAGGTTGGAGGATGATAGTCAGGATAACGCCAACAAAGGCGGCGATCGCTCCTGCAATTTCCCAAAGATGTACCCGTTCGCTCAATAACCAAATCGATAAAGCCAGAGTTAGCGGTGGTTCTAAGCGTCCAATCAAGATAATATTGTTCACCCCTGTGAGTGCCAGTGCTTGAAAAAATAAGCCAGGGGCGATCGCTCCTGATAAGATAGCTACTGCTGTTAGACTGACCCAATCCTTTTTGGAAAGCTGCTTCAAAGTCGTTTTGTTCCACTGTCGCCCATAGATTAAAATTAGAAGTATTAAGGCACACAGGTTGCCTACAAACAAAACATTACACAAAGAAATCGGATTGCGGCCACCCATAAAATGTTGGGCACCAATTTCTGTAAGCTTGCGGGTGACTGCATTAGACGCTGCAAAAATGAGCATTGCTAGCCAGAGATATGTTTGTCCGGAAATTGTTTTCGGAATTAGGCGAGGTAGTCTGTTGGGTCTAGTCACAATAACATCACCGCGATCGAAGCATTGTTAATTATATTAATTTGCTCTATTCCAGTTGAGAATGAGGTTTTGCTGAAAAAATACTTAATTTATGCTGTGACTTACAGCTACCATTCTTCCCTGAAAAAATCCTGAGAATTCACTAAATTTTCTTCAGGAAGAAATTCATCAAAATACTGCTTTAGTTTCAGTTCAGGTTCAGTCCCAACTGCGATGCTTTGGTTGTTCGGGATAAATCAAACTTCAGGAGTAACAAATGAAACTCGCACCACTACTTACAAGTGTAGCTTTGGTTGGTTTTTTCACAGTTTGGGATGCACCACTCAAAGCGATTAATCCGTTATTGGTTCAAGCATCAGCAGCCGAAGAAATGTCTGTGGCACAAAAACTAGACTTGCTCACTAAAAGTAAAGGTCAATTTGGTAGTGGCGATCAACTGCGTCGTTTCTTTTTTGCTGATTTGGAGCCAATTGGTATCCAACCAGGCGGAGCAGGTCATGTAGTTAATCTTTACAACAAAGCTAATGATGTCACATTTTCTTACTGTTCACACTACGATGTAATTGTCGCCGTTAAGAAAGGTAAAGTGACGAAGTTTGAACCGAATGAAGTGAAGTAAGTTAAGTAGCGATCGCCTGCAAAAATTAAATTATTTATCAACAAGAACCCTAACTTTTAAAAAAGTCGGGGTTCTGTGGTTTTCAATTCTCGACTTGGAATTGTTATATAGGAATCCGGTTTGATTTTTTAACAACATTAAGTATTTGTAGGGTGCGTTATCGGCGAGAGTACGGCACCATTCTTAAGGATTCGGTGCCGTACTCTCACCGATAACGCACCCTACGTATCTGTTCAGAAATCAAATAGTAGTCCTATACTTGATTCCTAACAACAGCATTTATTTGTTTAATTGTTGTATAAATTTACATTTAATTTAAGTAAAATTTCACAATTTAGTTGTATACAAATAGAATATATTTAGTAAAATCTTTCTATCAAACTAACCGTAATTTTTACTGACAGTTATTTTCAGGTAGATACCCCATACTGTAGGGGCACAGCAATGCTGTGCCCTCAAAACATCTGCGATTTAAGTAATGAAAACTTACACCAGATTTCAAGAAAAGCGAAGTACACAAATATTGCTCTCAAACCCTGGCGTAAAAACTGTTTTACTTCTGTTAGCGCAGCGGGGCGTAGCCCATTCTGAATTCTGAATTCTGAATTCTTCTTCAAAGTTAGGACTTACGCAAAAGTACACGCTGTAGGGGCAATTCATGAATTGCCCCTACGTGAAAATAAGGGTTTTGGCTATTGTTTGCGTAAGTCCTGAAAGTTATTTTTTTAAGTCATGCAATATGCATCCATGAGCAAAACCAGTGATGACGAAGCTTTTTTGCACAACCAAACTTGGCAGCGTGAGCGACAAATCATAGCACGTTTGTCTTCTTTGAACTATCGAACTGGTGAACTGGGAAGCTATTTGCACAACATTGCCTGTGGAGTCAGCGAATTAATTAGAGTAGATTGGACAGTTGTTACTTTTTGCCAAGAGGGGTTTGAAACTGTTCTCGCAAGTAGTTTGGAAATGGCGGAAGATGCGCCCCGTGTTTACGCTTTGCATGGTCGGTTAATTGCTACAGTTTTGCAGATTGGGCGGACATTAGCAGTTAAAGATGCTGTGGCTAATCCAGAGTATGGCAAACCTGCGTCTGGTTATCGAGCATATCTGGGGATACCGTTGCAAACTTCTGAGGGTCAAGTATTTGGTACTATTTGCTCTTTTCATCGTCAGCCACGGGAGTTTTCTGCTGATGAAATCCAAATTGTGGAGTTATTTGCAGAAAGAGCAGCTACTGCGATCGACCACTATCATCTATATCAGCAACAGTGTCAATTTAATCATATTTTGGAAGCTGAAGTAGAAAAACGCACGGCAGAATTACGAGCAGCCCAAGCTAAACTAGTAGAACAAGAACGACTAGCAGCTATTGGTGAATTTGCTGCTATTATTGTCCATGAAATTCGTAATCCCTTAACTACAATGCTCATGGGATTGAAGTATTTCCGAAAAACCATTCTCACTGAATCTGCTCAAGAAAGATTAGGGTTAGCACTCAGTGAAGCTAGTCGTCTAGAACGTTTATTGAGTGAAATTTTACTCTACGCTAAACCCCAAGTTTTGCAACTTTGTGAATTGGACGTAAATGAATTCATTGGTGAGTTACTTGTAACTTTTCGTGAAATGCCAGAAGCTGCGGAACGGCAAATTGAATTTATTCCGGCGTCGGCTACAGTAAAAATTTTGGGGGATAAAGATAAACTTAAACAAGTATTTATCAACATCGTTCGCAATGCTTGTGAAGCAGTCGCACCAGGAGATGTTATTAAGTGGACACTAGATTTTTTTCATCCAGATAAAGTCTGTATTAATGTCCTAAATGGCGGCGAACCAATTCCATCGGAAGTTCTCGACAAGCTTGCTACGCCATTCTTCTCAACAAAACCTTGTGGTACTGGGCTAGGGCTTGCTATTACCAAACGCATCGTCAATGCTCATAGTGGACAACTGTTAATTTCTTCTGACCTTTTAACAGGAACTACTGTGAGTGTTCAGTTACCTGTAGTTAATAATCAGAACTTTTGATTGAGATGAATGTCAGATTTTTGCATCTATTGTATGCCACAATCAATTTGTTGTTGGATAGATTTGCTGTTCACGCTATATGCCCTCTTAATACGGAGATTGCTTTATGCCAAACTCATGCCATGTTTATCTCTCACGCAATGGGCAAAATCAAGTTTTAACCATTCCTGATGAATTTGCCCTACCCGGTACAGAAGTTTTGTTACGCAAAGAAGGAAATCGATTAATCATCGAACCAATTTGCCCCAGTTCTCTCCTTTCATTACTTGCCACATTGGAAGAAATTACAGAAAATTTTCCTGACGTAGATGAGGAGCTACTACCACTTGATGACATTACGCTTTAGCTGTGCCCAATGACTTATCAATACCTGCTCGATACCAACATCATTTCAGATTTAGTTAGACACCCTCAAGGTTTGGTATTCCAGCGGATCGCAACCGTAGGGGAAAACTCAATTTGTACTAGCATTATTGTGGCGTGTGAACTACGATTTGGTGCAGCTAAGAGCGGCTCCCCTCGTCTTGTTCAGCAACTAGAAAGCATCCTTGAAGTGTTGTCGATTCTGTCCCTACAACCTCCTGTGGATCACCACTATGCAGCAATTCGTAAATACTTAGAACAAGGGGGAACACCCATCAGCCCTAATGACTTACTGATTGCTGCCCATGCCTTGTCCCTTAATCTGACGCTTGTTACGGCAAATGTCCGTGAATTTGGGCGCTTACCTGCCTTAAGGCTAGAAAACTGGCTTCTTTGAGGGCATATATCGAAGGTTAGATCAAGGACTGACATCAATTAATTAATTGCTTATTTCATTATCGGAGATTTTTCATATTTAATTTTTCTAAGCAATTGCGTTCTTAATATCATCAATCAATTCATCAATTCTTGATTTAGTTGTATTCCAAGAACACACAAAACGTACTCCTCCCACACCAATAAATGTATAAAATTGCCAGTTATTTGCTTTTAAGCTGTGAATTACTTGTTCAGGTAATTTGACAAACACAGCGTTGGCTTCTCTCGGAAACATCAAGTCAATGCCTTCTATATTTAACAGTTGATTTTCTAAATATTCAGCACATTGATTGGCATGTCTAGCATTTTTTAGCCAAGCGCCAGTTTCCAATAAACCCAACCAAGGAGCAGAGATAAACCGCATTTTTGAAGCTAATTGACCTGCTTGCTTACACCGATAATCAAAATCCTCTGCTAGGGCTTTGTTAAAGAAAATAATCGCTTCACCTAATGCCATTCCATTCTTAGTACCACAAAAACACAACACATCCACACCAGATTTCCAACTAATTTCAGCAGGACTTTTATTTATCGCCGCAACTGCATTGGCAAAACGAGCGCCATCCATGTGAATCTTTAAGTTATACTTTTTCGCAACTTCTTTAATTTGCAGAAGTTCTTCAATAGAATATAAAGTTCCTAATTCAGTTGATTGTGTGATGCTAATAACTTTAGGTTTGGGATAATGAATATCGTTACGCTTAGTAACAACTGCCTCAATAGCTTGTGATGTTAACTTGCCATTTTTACCTTGAGCAAGTAGCAGTTTAGAGCCATTAGAAGCAAATTCTGGAGCGCCACATTCATCTGTTTCAATATGAGATGTCTCATGACAAATGACGCTGTGATATGACTGACAAAGTGCAGCTAAAGATAAAGAGTTTGCTGCTGTACCATTAAAGGCAAAAAATACTTCACAGTCAATTTCAAAGAGTTCCCGAAAATAATCTGCGGCTTTTTGAGTCCATTCATCATTTCCATAGGCCGGAACACTACCTTGATTTGCCCTAATCATATATTCTAGGGCTTCTGGACAAATACCAGAGGAATTGTCACTTGCAAACTGCTCTGAGTAGCTAGTCATCATCATCTAAGTTGATTTTTATCAGTATTTTTTCCAATGTTAGTGAATAATTTTGCCACCTGCAAACTCAATATTTTTGTTTATACAAATGTACTGAGTGCTTGATGGTTCGGCTGAATCATCGCTTTCCTGATGTCTACAGAAAACTCCAGTATGAGTTGCTCATCACTGAGACATTGTATTACTTTGAGAGATTCAATTACTACGGTGTCTTTGTCAACTTGATGTTGAGGTATTTTGCGATGTTAAACCTTTTAACTCAATATTGTGCTAAAAAAATAAAGTTTGGCAATCAAAATGCTAATCATATACTTATAATGTACTACACAATGCCCTACCAATAACTATGACATCACTACTGGGTATATTTGTCCTTCGTCCTTTGTAATTAGTCCGAATGCTAATGACCAATGACTAATGACTAGTAATTAATAACTAATGACTGAACCATTAATTGAACTCAAAAGTATTTCTAAGTCCTTTGGTAGCCATAAAGTTCTAGATAATGTAGATTTAACAATTTACCGGGGAGAAGCGCTAGGAATTATTGGCCCATCAGGGACTGGTAAATCGACAATTTTACGGGTAATAGCGGGGTTATTGGCTCCTGATGAAGGAGAAATTTATGTTCAAGGAGTGCGACGAGACGGTTTGATTGAGGATGGCGGCCAGTCCGTTGGTATTGGTATGGTGTTTCAACAGGCAGCATTATTTGATTCGCTGACGGTGGAGGAGAATGTGGGATTTTTACTTTATCAAAATTCCAAGCTGCCGCGATCGCGCATTCGAGATTTGGTAAAAGAAAAATTGGAAATGGTAGGCTTACCAGGAATAAGTGACCTTTACCCAGCCGAACTTTCCGGGGGAATGCGAAAGCGAGTCAGTTTTGCCCGTGCGATTATGTCTAACCCCGATAATCCTAAAGAAGGTGCAGAAGTTTTACTGTACGATGAACCAACAGCCGGACTCGACCCCATTGCTTCAACAGTAATAGAAGATTTAATCCGCTCTTTGCAATGTACACATGGAGTCTGTAGCACCTACGCTGTTGTTACCCACCAAGATAGTACTATACGCCGTACAACTGATAGACTTATATTTTTGTATGAAGGTAGAGTGCAGTGGCAGGGTACAGTTAGTGAAATATACAGCACAGAAAATCCTTTGATTAAACAATTTATTAGTGGCAGTGTTCAAGGACCAATTCAGGTAGCCGGTTAAAAAATTAGGAGTGAAGAGTTAAAAGTTAAAAGTTAAGAGTAAAATTCAACTTCTAACTCCTAACTCCTAATTCCTAACTCTTAACCCCTAATTTCTAACTCCTAACTTTTAACTTTTAACTAATTATTGGGTGGAGGAAAAAATGCGAGGTTTAATGACAAGCCGCTTCGCGTCTGGGCGAACATTTAGAGAAGGTTCTGTGGGATTGTTAGTCCTGCTAGGACTAGGGGTATTCGGAATATTCTTCCTCTGGTTAAATAGATTTAATGCTACTCGCGGTTCATACAAAGCTATTATCGAATTTGCTAACGCCGGGGGAATGCAAAAAGGAACACCAGTCCGGTATCGTGGCGTTAAGGTAGGAAATATTTCCAGGGTTAAACCAGGAGCAAATTCCATTGATGTAGAGGTTGAAATTGTCCAAACTGACCTAATTATTCCCCGGAATGTAGTGATAGAAGCTAATCAAACCGGATTAATTAGCGAAAGTATTATTGACATCACACCAAAAACAACACTTCCCACTGGGGTTGCCATCGCAAAACCTCTAGAAAAAAATTGTAATTCGAGCCTGATAATTTGTAATGGCTCTCGATTAAAAGGTCAGGTTGGCATCAGTGTCGATCAACTAATTCGCAGTTCAACTGAACTCACTAATGTATACAACGATCCAAAATTTTATAAAAATATCAATGGAGTTTTAGAAGCTACTACAGTCGCAGCAACCAGTTTCACAGATTTAAGTCAGGATTTAAGAGGTTTGACTAAAAGTTTGCGACAACAATTAAATACATTTTCAGCTACTGCTAATTCAGTGCAGCGGGCGACTAGCCAACTTAATGTATCCGCAACTGAAACAGTAAATCAATTCGGTGCAACTGCAATTCAAGCGAATCGATTGCTGAGTAACCTAGATAAATTGGTGGTAACAAATCGTTCTTCACTAGTTGGTGCCCTGAATAATATTACCGAAACCAGCAATCAATTACGTGTTACAGTTAGTAGCCTATCACCAGCTGTCAATCGCTTGACTCAAGGAGAATTATTAAACAATTTAGAAGCCCTTTCCAACAATGCGGCACAAGCTTCAGCTAATTTACGTGATGCTTCTAAAACCTTAAACGATCCAAAGAATATCGTGGTATTACAACAAACTTTAGACTCAGCACGAGTCACATTTGAAAATACGCAAAAAATTACATCTGATTTGGATGAATTGACAGGCGATCCTACTTTCCGACAAAATCTGCGACAACTTGTAAATGGTCTAAGTAGTTTAGTATCTTCTACACAACAGATGCAGCAACAAGTGCAGGTTGCTACTACTTTGGATTCGGTGAAAACTGCTGTGAGTAAACCAAATAATATAATTCGTACCCCAGTAATTCAAGAGGAAATATCTGATAATAAACCGCTTTTGAAGTTACCTTTACCGGAGACTAAATTCCAGGCTAATACTAACATTGATGCAATTAATCAACCTCCTGCTTTTGAGACTAGCACCACGAACCCTGAATTAATTCCTAGTCAGCCTATCCCTAATTCATCCCAAGAAAACCTCTTGAAGCAACTGCGAGAATATGGCAAGCAACGAGAGCAACTAAACACAGAAAAATAGTCATTGGTCATTGGTCATTGGTCATTAGTCATTAGTCATTGGTCATTGGTCATTAGTTATTTCCAAAGGACAAATGACAAATGACAAATGACAATCATTGGGATATTGATTCCTCTGCTAACAATTCTGATGCTGGTTCAACTTCAACTACATTCTCAGAATCACCAGATTTAGAAAAACCGTCTGCTGCATCTTTAATAAAACCAGCTACAGGTACAGCGATTACCAAACCTAAGACTCCGCCAATATTGGTGCCCACAAGCAAAGCAATTAATACCCATATTGGGCGAATGCCAGTAAATTTACCCAAAAGACGAGGTGCGATCGCCTGATCGATTAACTGGTCAATTACAACAGCTACCGCAAAAACTTTGACTGCTAGCCAAAAATTATGTGAGGCTATGATTAAAGTTATTACAACAAGACTAACAACATCACCAAAGGGAATTAAGCTCAAAAGCCCAACCCCCAAACCAAATAGTAAAGCAAACTGGACTTGAAAAACTAAAAACAGTAATGTTTCTGAAACTCCCATCAGCAAAGCCAAAGTTCCTTGACCAATCAAGTAATTTTGGAAATTTTGCTGAATCGACTGGCTGACTTTTTGAGCAAAAGTTCCAGGTAATTTATTAAATAATCCTTCCCAGATTCTCGGACCATCTAACAATAGGTAAAAAGTCAGCACTACAATAATTAGCGCCTCAGATATATTATCAATTGTATCAATAATAATGCTTAAAAGCTTATCTGATATGAACTCTAATTCATGGGGCAATTGCTCAGTAATTTGTGTTAATAATTGTCTGAGATTTACATTTAATTTATGGCTAGAAAACCACTGATTTAAAATCTCAAGTTTTTCTTCGCTAGAATCAATCCATTGGGGAAGGACTTTAGCCATCTCATTAAATTGCTCTAAAACGATAGGTAATAAAATAATACCCAAGGCTATAAAAATTAGGCTTGCTAATATAAAAACTAATGCTACTGCATAGTTGCGTTTAACTCCTCGCCGTTGGAGAATTGAAACAGGATAGTTTAAAATGAATGCCAACAAAGTAGCCAATAAAAGAATTGTCACCACAGGGTGCAAATTTTGAAAAAGCCGGAATCCTAGCCAAACATTGAGAAAAACTAAAGGAAATAGCAGCGTCAAAATTAACCACTTAAGTAGTTGATTGAGCGAAACATTCATATTTAATAAATTTTGTAAAACGACAAAATATTTCCCTAGAGACGCGATTAATCGCGTCTCTACTCAAATTCTAATTTTCAGTAAAAGCTAAAAACTGCTCATCATTTATCCTTCCTGCTTGATATAGAGTATTGGTAATTTCCGAAAGAGTTAAAACCGCATGACCACGATAACCATTTTGCTGTAATCTATCTTTAACACCTTGTTCGTGGTCGATAAATACCACAATATCATTGACATTTAATCCTGCTGATTCTAACTTTTCTGCTCCTTCCATCACACTTTTACCACTGATAAGAATATCATCAACTACTACAACCGTTTCACCAGGATGAAAATTACCCTCAATTACTTTTCGAGTTCCGTGAGCTTTTACCTCTTTACGAGGAAAAATCATCGGACAATTAAGGCGTAAAGCTAAACCAGTTGCAGTTGGTAAAGAACCATAGGGAATACCTGCTAACCTATCAAAATTCAGGTTCTTCAAAATCTCCTCATAAGCAGTGAGAACCTGATTAAAAACTTGGGGATTAGAAATAATTTTGCGTAAGTCGATGTAATAAGGAAATACGGCTCCTGATGCTTGGACAAAGTTACCAAACATAATGCAGTCAATGTCATAAAGTTGCAAAATTAAATCCTGTTGGGGATGCTGATTTAGCAAACAAACATCAGGAAACCACACAGAACAAGTAGAAGTTTCGTGAATAATTTCAGTTTTGATTTGATTAATTTCTGCGCGTAAAGACTGAATTTCCTCAGATAATTGTGGGCTTGCCAACATATCTTGAGGAACAGGAATCAGCAAACCATCACCATTAGTATTTAAGCCAGCTTCTAAAATTTCCTTCAGGTTTGCTCCCTCCGCCCAGATGCTACGCGCCATAATAATTCTTTCAGGAGCAGCTGCTCGAATAAGTGCCAAAACTTCAGAATTTGTAGTTCCTACTTCCAAACCCAATTGTTCTGGAGTCCCCCAGGTTTTTGATTCTTTTACTACCTGCAAATAAAGAGGTGATTCGTTTGTGGGATACTGCTGTAAAGCTTCTGCTCCTGGATTAGAAGTACAGCATAAAATAAACACTGCTTTATCAGCATAGATCAAAAAAGGTACGACATGATCTTGTCCTGTATAAGGACTGAGAGTGATTGCATCTACTTGCCATTCTGTAAACACAGTACGAGCGAAAATGTTGCTCGTATTTAAGTCACTGTGTTTTGCATCCAAAATAATTGGGATGTGGGCTGGAATAGCTGCTAAAGTTTTGTGCAGTAGTTCTAAACCTGGAGTACCTAGTGCTTCGTAAAAGCCAAATGTCGGTTTATAAGCACAAACAAAATCAGATGTTTCAGAAATAATGAATTGTAACCACTCCCACAAACCAGCAATGATATCCTCAGATTCATAACGAGTAGGCATCATTTCTGGATTAGGATCGAGTCCTACAAATAGTAAGCTTTGATTTTGCAAAATATTTCGATTCAATTTATCAAAAAAGTTCATATTTTTCGGGTTTAGAAGGATAAATATCTAAGTTATAAAAATAATATTTTTCATGCATGGAGTAATAGAGATACAAAGAGTAAACAAAAGCTTATATATTTGGCAATTCGTTTATTCTAAAAGTATAGTAAAGACGCGATAAAGGGCGTCTTTACTAAATTTCCGCGAACCATTTGTAACCCCGATCCTCCCAGTAGCCTTTAAAAGGGGATAAATAGCTAGTCAGTGTAATTTGAGTCACCCATTTACTTTGCTTGTAACCGGGTTTAATCGGTGAAGCTAAACGCAAAGGCGCACCATTTTCTATTGGTAAAGCATCACCGTTTTTTTCATAAGCTAACAAAGTCTGGGTATGTAATGCTGAAGCTATATCCCAACTTTCATAGTAGCCATCAGCTGATTTAAAGTAAGCATACTGGATATTCGGCTTAGGTTGAGCAAGGGCAATAATTTCTTGCAAACGTACACCACCCCATTGAACGATCGCAGCCCAACCTTCCACACAAATATGGCGAATAATCATAGAAGTCAACGGCAAATTTTGAATTTCTGCCATGCTGAGGTTCAGAGGATTGTTAACGTCACCATCAACAATCAAACGATACTTTTCTAAATCAATAATAGGATTATATCTGAAGCTATTAACTATCAAAGCTTCTGGCTCAATCTCACTGAAAGAAAATTCTGGTACAAGCTTTTGTGGTTGAAAGATTAGCTTTTCTACCTTTTGATTGAGTGGTTCGGAAAGTTTACCCACAACATCTTCAAATATTGCTGTCCCACAGCTACCAAGAAAAAAACTTACGCCGGAAACTCCAGATATTTGTAAAAATTTCCGGCGTGATAATTGCGGACATTTGACATGAAATAAGTTCATAATTCAAAAGTTAATATTTGGATTTTGCCAATTGCAAATGGCGAATCACCAATGATTAATGACAATGTTTACGGAAAATACTGCATTACCTTGTACTGAATTTTAGCCTGATTTGGTACTAGTTTTTTACAAAATTCTAAGGGACTTCCAGAAAATAAAATATACAATCAATAAGAATGGTACAATAGACAATGTTTGTAGTTGCGCTGTCTTCGCCTTCTAAACTAAAAATATGTGCGAAAGCAATATCCATGCCCAGGAAGATTCGAGAGTTAAAAGCTCAGATTACTCGTGAAGGATTTGTCTACTTACCCAAGCGTGGCAAGGGAAGTCATGAGCGTTGGCGGCATCCTCTCCTGAGAAAAACACTAACAATCCCAGGCAAGGATGGAGAGGATGTGCCACTTTACCTAGAGAAACAACTAGAAAAGTTACTTGCTGAACTGGAGGATTTGAGGGAGGAGGACAAAGATTAATGAATCGCTATAGCATGATCATTCAGTGGTCTGATGAAGATCAGCTTTTCCTAGTAACAGTTCCAGAGTTTGTCGATCTGGTTATGATGCCTTGTACTCACGGAAAAACTCGTGAAGAAGCAATTCATAACGCTGAAGAAGTTATTGAAATGTACTTGGAAGCTTGGCAAGCAGAAGGTGAGGCAATCCCCGAACCCAGGATACTTCAGTTTGCCTAATAACTTTTGAAATATGTTCTATGCTGATGGCAATTGAATATTTTTGACAAATAAGCTTTGTAAACGGTGCACTTGAGCGCCGATTTGATAGAGTAAATCGCCTTTACCTAGTAGAGAAGCTGCTGCTGTTTGTTTTCCTCCCAAGATAATAGCTGAGTCTGCTTCACTAGCAGTACGCAGAGCAACTCGCCCTGGTAGATTTGAGCGGATTATCGGTGTAACAATCTTGGCTTCTGGGCGTTGAGTAGCAATAATTAGATGAATTCCAGCGGCTCGTGCCATTGCTCCGAGTCGTTTAATACTTTGTTCTAGTGATGTGCGGATTTCTTTTTCTGCCATAAAGTCGGCATATTCATCAAAAATGCAGACTATACGAGGTAAAATCTTAGTGGAGCGTTGATTGTAAGTACTTAAATCGGCACACCCAGCTTTTTCAAACTGGTGGTAACGCGATTCCATCTCTGCGACTAATTCATCCATCAGTTCGATCGCGCGATCGCCATCTTTAACAACTGGCGAATATAACCAGGGCATTTTCTCAAACTCTGGAAATGTGACTCTTTTCGGGTCAACTAGGGCGATTTTCAGATATTCTGGGGAATGACGGTTGAGGAGACTGAGGAGGAGCGATCGCAAAAATTCACTCTTCCCACTACCAGTTGTACCACCAATCAAAAAATGACAAGTATTCGCATCGGATAAATCAGCTTCTACCAACTCTCCTTCGATACTCACTCCAATCGCAATTTTTATAGGTACTGTTGGAGGTAAAAATTGCGGCTGAATATACTTTTCAAAACGCGCAATTTGCCGATCTGGACGAGGCAAATCAACACTGACATAACCAGCTTGTGGAGTAATTAAAGGCGCATTAGCTAACCCTAGCTGTACTTGTAAATCATTGGATAAGCGAAGAATTGAGTTAACACTCACACCCAGATGCGGTTTCAACTTTACCCTAATAAAAGCTGGGCCAAGAATAGAACCTTGATAATCAACCTTAATTTTAAAAGATTGCAAAGTAGTAACCAATTCTTCACCAATAGCATCAGCAGTATTAACAGAATTTATTCTTGTGGGGTGGGCATCTTGCCCGCCATTACTCTCATCTTCTGATATTAAACTAGATACTTGAACTACAACAGGCGAAACAAAAAAAGTTTGACACTTTTGCTGTTGAGGACAAATTTCGCATAGATAAGGCTGAGTTGTTGGCGGTGGCGAATTAGGATGAGGTGGTTCCCAAGTCAGCCATTGCTGCATCTGGTGTAATTTATAGGGAATCAACTGATGCACGTTACTTTCTAGCTGTTCCCAAGAATATTGATACTCTTTAAACTCTGGTAAAACACAATAAACCGCCGAATCAACTGCTACCTTTTTCTGCTGCCAAAGCATGTAACTATAAAGAGCAACTTGAGCTAATTGTGCTGATGGATCTACTGGTTGATAAGTTTTAAATTCAAGTACACACAACCGCTTAACTTCAAAATTATAGACCAAACAATCAAATTCTCCTCCTACCCTTTGTTGTGTACCATCAGGTAGTTGAAAATAATGCTCAAGCTTACGTTCTCCAGAAACAAAAGTATTGCCAATAACTGCTTCTGCACTACAATAACGTCGATTGATAACAAGTAATTCTGCAAAGCGTCTGATTAATCCTTGCAATCCTTGCCAAACTTTGTAGAGTGGTTGCGCTGCACTTGCATCTTTTTCAACAGCTTTTTCTAGATAAGTAGAAAATTTAATTTCATAAAAAAGCTGTCGCAGACGAGAGTCAATTTCGTCAATATTTAATTGAGATGTACTAGTTTGGAATATTTCTGTAAATCTTGATTCACTAACAGCTAATTTAATAAAACTATCAGCTAATTGATGAAAACTATTACCAATACCAATGTGATTATCTGGTGGTATGAATAAAGTATTACCGCCAAATTGTTGATGTAAATAAAATAAGCGAGGACACTCAAAAGCGACTCTGACTTTAGTAGCTGTTAAAGATGTATTTTTGGAGTCATGAGGCATCATATTAAAAATATTATTTACAAAATTAGGGTTATAAATTTCTAATAAACGGCGATGAACAGCAGCCAAATATACTGTATCCATCGCCGCATAATGTAGCTGCTTT
Source organism: Desmonostoc geniculatum HA4340-LM1 (assembly GCA_019359545.1). Lineage (GTDB taxonomy): Bacteria > Cyanobacteriota > Cyanobacteriia > Cyanobacteriales > Nostocaceae > Nostoc > Nostoc geniculatum. Next base: position 50,195 of record JAHHHB010000026.1, read on the forward strand.
TCACTGAGAGGACGCTTTCCCCAGTCGCTTCTACCTTCTTCTGTATCTAACCACAGCACTTTAGCCAAGGCGAATTTTGCAATTTGTGTCTGGATTTCAGAAGCTTTTGTTAGATAGTGCATTGGCTAAAGCTTGATTAACATTTATCTAGTTAGTGACTAAACGGATTAACTGATCTTCCAACTTAGATTTAGGGTCAATAATTTTGACTTTTCTTTCTTGACATAATAGCTCAATTAAATGTTGAGTATCAGTTTCTTTCACAGAAGGGAATTGACTACCAGCCTCCTTAATTAAAGTTGGTACTCCCATAAAGCCTTGGGTTTTTACTAAATTTAATAAGAAATCTTTGACTGGTCTTAAATCTGGTTTACTGTTTTCGTTATTTTTCTCAGGCTCTTGTTTAGCAACAATTTTTAAATCCTGCAATAAAGTACATTTTTGCAAAATTTCAGACTCACGGATTAAAGATTGTAGTTTCTGTAAAGTAATAGTTTTACCTGCAACCACCAATTCTTGAGATAATGCAGAATTAACAAAATTTTGGTACGTCGCTAAGTAATGAACTGAAGTGAGATTTGGCTTTATATGAATATGCTTAGTATTCGTAAAAATCTGATTATAAATTTTATTACCTGCGAGTCTTGCATTTCCTACACCTGCAATTCTAATCAAATATAGAATTTGACAAATATTTTGTTGAATAGCTCTTTGGCAAGCATTCATAATATGAAAAAAACTATTCATATTGCCATCTTCTGTCCATACTATTCCTATCGTCTCTTGCTTCCCAGGCTGTTGATAACTTAAGGAATAGCTTGCACAATTTCCACTGATAAGTTTAGGTTTAATTGCCTCTACTTCTAATGCCTCCAAAGCTTCTTGAACCATCCGTATCAGATCAGGTGCTGCCAAAAGAGATATTTTACCTATCTTACCCTGATTTTTTGTATATTCTTGCTGCCAGATTAATTGGAATTCTGCTCGAATTCTCTCATTATCATCTGGAGGTGGTGGGGGAATAATTATTTTAGGTGTCCTAGAATCAGGAGTTTGCACTATAGTGATAATTTTTTCTGGTAGATTGATTTGAGTACCAATTAGGGAAAATTTATACTTTTGATACTCATTACGACCCAGTTCTAATGTATTTCTGGGCTTTGTTCTACCACCAGGAAAATTTTTCTCTAATGATTGTCTAGTCAAGGGAAAAATAGGGGAAGTTGGTTGAGGATTGGCTTCCTGATGTAGTGCCTTGAGGTGATAAGCCCAGAGTGCTTCTGCTTGTTCTAGCGTAATGTACTTTAACTGAATTAAGCGATGAATCCCAGCTTTATCAGCTGGTTGAATGCGATCTAAATTTCGCTTCCATGTACTAGTAATCACACTAATAATCAATAAGAAATTTTTTAGGCAATCACTGTGAATAGTGGTATTTACATTAAAAAAAGGTTGTATATCGAGGAAACCATCTGGTAATGGAGGCATGGTATCTAAATTGTCAAAACATAAAACTATTGGTTGGGTTTGTGTTGAAATTCTGCCAAAGTTGGCCAAAATGTTCTTAGCTGCATCTTCTGTATTAATGCAATGTCTTACTTTTAAAGCTTGCATTGACTCTTCACTTAAGTCATCTCCACGCAACCATTCACAAGCCAAGTCATATAGTTCTGGATTAGTAAGATCGTGCAGTATTCCAAAAAAAACGTCAGGATTATAGATACTTGCTTGTTTGTAAGTATCTTTGAGGTGTTTAATAAATTTTTTCCGATCAGTTTGCAATAACCGCCAAATATTGTCGTTAAAAATTCCTTGTTTCACATCGTTTTTAGTGAAAGCAGATAAACTTTTTAGCCACAATATTAGCTGTGAATTTTGTTCACCTTCGGGAACTTGAATTAAACTATCAACTGTATGGCGTAAAATATGACGCCAGATATTATTACTATCAGCCCAGTTACAGAGGATGTAAGCAAAAAAAGCTTTGGGGTTGAGAGTAAGCTTAAGCCGAACTAATAAATGAGTTTTCCCAGAACCGGAATCACCTGCAAGCAAAATTGTCCGGCTGCGATGATCTTTAGCTACTAAGTCAAGTAGTTTTTCAATCTCAATTATTGCTTCTTTATGAATTGACTCAACTATCTCTGCTGAACCTTGCTTTTCACCCCAGGTAGTTTTAAATTTTATTGGGTCAAAAGGGTTGACCTCACGTTTAATAATTTTGTCAATATCTGTCATGTTTACAATTTGGTAAAAGCGAACTGATTTTAAACTAAAAATTTGCTCAGAAGATTAAGAATTGACTGTGATAAAGAACAGCGAACCACCAATATTTTGAGGAATGCCTGTATCAATTTGTTCTGGCGTATAGCCGCTTACTTCTTGCAAAGAACTCAACTCGATTTGGTCGTTCTTTTGCAAACGATATAAAGCCTTATCTAATTCATCCCGTGATAATGGCGGTTGTAATTTTTCTCGCAGATGGAAAATTGGTAAATAATTCTCAGTACCCAATTCTCGGTCTAATTTCTCAATAATTTGTAAAATTTCTTCATAACTGATTTCTTGCTCAGTGATATCGATGGGAGGTACTGGAGGAAAGTCTGATTCAGGCTTCACTATCAAATTTTTTCGTAAAAAGCGTTGGTAATTACTCAGTAAGTCCAAGCTAATGACGGGGTTAGAGCCTTTTTTAGGAATGTAATCATCCCGTAAATACTCAATTCCTCGTTGAGTTAGCCAAACTTCAGCTTTTGCCTTTTTAATTCCTCTTTCAGCTTCAATCAAACCGCGATCGCTCAATATCTCCAATATCGCATCTCGTTCCGCAGCTTTTGGTGAAGTAATTTTGCTGGGAGCGATTTTAGCCGAAGCGTTACCGATTTTCTCTAGTACCTTGAGTTCTTTATCTGCGATGGGCACTTGGCCTGGATCTTTGAGTACGGCTTGACCAGGCGGTAAAATTTTAACTGTGGTAATCTCGCGGGTATAGTCTACCAGCTCGCGATCGCCTAATGCTTTACAAATTTTATTTTTCTCAGTCTTAAAAGCATCAAAGGCGTTAAGCCCTCCTCGATAATCGGTAAATCCCAATAACTTTAAGAGAAACTTTAACTCGTTAGTATCCATGTCAGTAGTTTTACCTGTATGTGAATCAGCAATACTGTAGCTCGAAGATAAAAAATTTACACATTCTTCATCGTAGCTATAATTAGTGCGAATGACTACAGGTTGTTAAATAATATATTACAACCAGCATCTAGCTGAATACTTGTGTTGGACTTTGCCTGTGTAGTAGCGACTCTAGTCAGCCAATCCTTTTAAAACTTGATAGTTTGCAGACTCCGCAATTGGATAGAATTTTCCCAATGCTTGGACGAACTTTGCTCCAATAGCTTCTAATTCTTGTTCGGGTATAGCATCCAAGTGTTCAAAAGTTTCCCAACGAATGATAAAGGTAACTTCTGAGGGGTCGTCAGGATTGAGCCAAACCTCTTTACCCAGAAATCCAGGATACTCAGCTAGTGCTGTTGTCCAAATTTCTGCATCTTTCTGGATAAAATTTTCCTGTAAATCAGGGGCAACTTTAAACTTGAGGAGTTCTATAACCACGTTCTTTGATGCCTGTCTCCGGCAATTTGCCAAAATAGAGGTGTAGGCTAGAGTAACTACGCTTCCAGCATAGCTCGATCGCGTACACTCAGGAGCTAGGGTCGGCTGTTTGAAATAAATTTAAGAGGATACGGAGTATGGACAGCAACAACTGGTTGCAACAACTAATGATGGTGGGTATTGGCACAACGTCTTTAGTTGCAGAAAAACTGCGGGAAGTCAGCGATGATTTGGTCAAGGATGGTAAGCTCAATCCCGAACAAGCCAAGGCGGTTATAGATGATATTGCCCAGCAGTTAAAGTCAGAGCAAGGAAACTGGGATGCCCAGATGCAACGGCAAATGCGAAATATGATGCAGGATTTGGGGGTGGCTCGTCAATCCGAAGTGGACGAACTTCGGGGTAGAATTGACCGTTTAGAGCGTCAAGTGCGCGATTTAGAAAATAAGCTTTGGCGTTAGGTTGTCCTTTCTGATTTAAACTAAATGTGTCCTGTTGGTAATGTTTTTACCAGGCTACCTAAGTAGGGAGAACTGATTTTGAAACCAATTTTCCTGAGTGTGGCGTTCATGCTGGTGTGTGTTGTGCTTTTGGTTGTGGGGCAAATAAGCAGTAAACAGAATACTGCCATTGCTGACCAGTTAACCTCAACGCCGCCAGCGGCCACAATTCTAACTGAAAACAATATCTTAATTGCGAGTGATAGTATGTCTGATGCCAATGTCGTAACCACCCCCTCTGGATTAAAATACGTTGAGTTAAAAGAGGGGACTGGAGCGACTCCTGAACGTGGACAAACGGTAGAGGTTCACTATGTCGGCACCTTAGAAGATGGTACTCAGTTTGATAGTTCACGCGATCGCGGTCAACCTTTTAAATTTAAAATCGGCGTTGGACGAGTAATCAAAGGTTGGGACGAAGGACTTAGCACCATGAAAGTAGGCGGTCGTCGTAACTTAATCATCCCGCCAGAGTTAGGTTATGGTTCTCGTGGTGCTGGTGGCGTAATTCCACCCGACGCTACCCTGCTATTTGATGTGGAATTGCTAGGAGTTAATTAGGGATTTAGTACTACAGCAGATTGCAACAGGCGTGAGGTACAGATAATCGTAGGGGCACAACATGTTGTGCCCCTACCCGTGTACGTCAATATTTATTTCCCAGTTCCCAGTCCCCAGTCCCCAGTTAAAGTTTGAGATTTTGAAACTTGGTAAACTGTGGATTGAATAAAAGTTTCACAGTACCTGTAGGCCCGTTGCGGTGTTTAGCTATTATCACTTCTGCAATGCCGCGATCGGGAGTATCTGGAGAGTAGTATTCATCCCTATAAAGCATGATTACTAAATCTGCGTCTTGTTCAATTGAATTGTGAACAATGATGTTATTTGCAATAAAATTATGCAAATTAGGAACTGTTAAATCGTAAACTTCCTCTTCGCCACAATACTCTATGGAAGTAATTTTATCCCAGTAAATATCGCTCTTAGCTAAGAAGTTTATTTTCTCTGATTTTACAACAGTAGCTAATCTTGAATCTCTTTCTCGACTCACATAATGCCCTGGCAAAGCAATTTCAGCATTACTGATAGTCTCCATAGAAGAACTAGGTAAGCATCTAGGCAAAGCAATACTATCACCTATTTCTAAATCGTCAAGGCGATGCCAACCATGAATTGTTAAAAACTTGTGATTTGCAGTTGCTCTAATTGTACGTTCTAGACGAGTTTTTAACAAAAATACAGGCTTCACCCCTGTAGAAAAGGCATTACTAACAATTGCCTTTTCTAACTGCATTGTCGCTTGATTCAACGCCCAAACAGCAAAACCAGATTTGCCTACTAATTCCCTAATTGGTACTTGTAAACCACTATCTGCTAACGTCACTAAGCTATCACCTGTCAAACAACCAGATTCTCTCAAATCTGACAACATCGGGCGTTTATTAGTACGTGCTTCCACTCCTCGACTCAACTGAGATAAAGCAATAACTGGCACAGATAATTCACGTGCTAAACCTTTGAGTTGACGCGTAATTTTTGACAATTCTTGTACGCGATTATCACCTGCACCTTCCATTAATTGCAAGTAATCTATGACAATCAAACCCAATATTCCTTGTTCTGCTTGCAGTCGCCTTGCTTGACTACGCATTTGTGTAACAGTAATATTGGGCGTATCGTCAATATAAATTGCCATCTCAGAAAGGGTACCAATAGCACGGCTTAAAGGTTCCCATTGTGTTTGGCTGAGGCGTCCACTCCGCAGATAACTACTTTCAATTTGTGCCTCGCTGGCTAATAGACGTTGTGTCAGCTGTTCTTTAGACATTTCCAAACTAAAAACAGCAACTGGTAGTTTTTTCCGCTGGTCAATATTATTATCACCCTTGATATTAATTTCGTAATTGGCAATATATTGTGCAATATTCATCGAAAAGCTGGTCTTTCCCATTGCAGGACGAGCCGCAACAATAATTAAATCGGAACGCTGAAAGCCGCTGGTAAGAGCATCTAAATCGTAAAATCCGCAGGGAATTCCAGGTAAAGCGATGCCTTGATTTCTATCTTCAATATCCTGGAAATTATTAATTAGAGTATCAGAAATATGAACTAAACCTGATTGCGGACGCTCTTGAGTAACGCCGAAAATTTTCTGTTCTGCTTTGTCTAAAACAATTGGTAATTCGGTTTCTGTTTCATAACCGAGATGCACAATTTCATTGCCAGCTTTAATTAATTCTCGCCGCAGGTATTTTTCCATCACTAACCCTGCTAAGGCGTCAATGTTCACAGCTGACACTGTGCGGTCTACCAAAGTTGCTAATTTATTTCTCCCACCAATACGCGCAAGTAAATCGTGGTCGGTCAGCCAACTTGTAACTGAGAGCAAGTCTGTGGGTTTGCCTTGTGCGTGGAGCCTGATTGCTGCTTGATAAATATCTTTGTGAGCGCTAATATAAAAAGCTTCGGGAACAAGGCGATCGCTAACTCGACTAATCGCTTCTGGATCTAGCAAAATACCGCCCAAAATCGCCTCTTCCGCCTCGATATTTTGGGGTGGCAAGCGATCGCTACCATCACCTTTAAAACTCAGTTGTTCAGCCATAAACGATTTTATATTTGCGATAGAGTAGCGATTCGCCGTGTCTACGAGCGTCTTTTGGATTGGCGATCGGGGTTTCACTATTACCCGTCAGTTAAGCAGGTATCGAGCTTGTTTGTTACACCTGGGCAGTCTGCTTTTGAGACTCTAGCCATTGCTCGTAGGCTTGCTGATCTCCACCAAACGAATCAATAGAAACTTGACGCTCTGGCATTGGCTTGAGGGGTGCGTTGATTGGGTTGTACTTGCAGTAGCAGATTACAACCATATCGAAGCCCATGCCAACAGGAACTTCAGGCGTATAGGCTTCAACTCTCACCACTTCCCAATCACTCTGACGATAATGAGTTTTTGACTCTGGATAGCTGGGATCGGCAAACTGATCGACTCGAATAAATTCAGGTGGGCGATAACCAGGTTCAGGCAGTGCTTTGTCTGAGCAATCGTAGTGTTCAAACAGGGTTTTCGTGAGAGAACCCGTGTGAGCATACTTCCGATCTTCCCAACCTGGTTGACGCTTTTGAGCACGAAAGACGATCCATTTACGCATTAGTCTTGCTCCTTTTCAGTGTCGTAATAGGATTTTGGAAACTCGGTTTTGCCTTCAAACACACAATCGACCTCAAGAATGGCATCTCCCGTCTTTTCGACATCAACCAATTGCCAGCTATATTTCTCAGCCATCTCTTCACAGCAATCCTCATCGGCTGCTGCATGACGTGACTTGTTTTCGTCTTCGTCGTACCTGGGTTTTGGCATACTGATAATTGCTAGTTGAGAGTAGGGAGTAGGGAGTGGGGGAGTTAGGAGTTATCAGTCTCCCTCATCCCCCTCATCCCCCTCATCTACCTCATCCCCTGCCTAACTTAACTAGCCACGACTTGAATATCAATTTGCGCTGTTACTTCTGAGAACAGCTTGATTTCAGCTTGATAAGTACCAAGGTGGTTAATATCGGGAATGGTAATGCCACGGCGATCTACTTCTTGACCGGTGGCTGCCTTAATTGCGTCTGCAACATCTTGAGCGGTAATTGTACCGAAAATAGCTTCGTTTTCACCAACTTGCTTGGGAATTGTCAAGCTGCCAACTTTTTCTAGAGATTCTTTTTGCTCAATAGCTTGTTGTCTGAGTTCTAATTGCCGTTGACGTTCTTGTTCCCGACGGCGTTCTACTTGCTTGAGAATACCAGGAGTGGCATGGGTTGCCAATTTCTGGGGAATCAGATAATTACGAGCGTAGCCAGGAGCTACTTCCACTAAGTCGCCAGATTTGCCCAGCTTGCTGATATCCTTATTTAAAACTAACTGCACGCGCTTCGCCATCGTTTTTCGTTTTTCCTGTAAGATATGATTAATTTGGGTTTCGCCAGAATACTCCACAATGTCAGTGCCGTATTAAGAGCGGCTTCGCCTATACCCTAAAGCTTACAGATCCTAGCGAAACGCAGGGGGCGATCGCAACTATTCGAGTTAGAAAGTTGAAGGGATTAGGGACTGGGTATTGAATATTGGCTGGGTATTGAGAAAGTATTCCTTATTTATTTCCTATTCCCAGCCCCCAATAACTAAAAGTTATCTCTCATTTCCCGTATCCGTGCAAAGCTTTGGACTGCATCGCTCTTGTTAACAGCTGATTGTAATGACGGGTGATCCCAACGTAAAAAGGGATTGGTGCGCTTCTCGACTCCCAGCAGTGAGGGTATGGTGGCTTCTCCTCGATTCCGATAAGCCTGGACTTGATCGAAGTACTTTTGTAAGTCTGTGTTGTCGCCATCGAGACTGAGAGCAAATTTCAAATTTTTTAAGGTGTATTCGTGGGCACACCAGACGCGTGTATCATCTGGTAATGACCGAATTTTGCTTAAAGAATCTACCATTTGTGTCGGCGTTCCTTCAAATAACTTACCGCAACCTCCAGAAAATAAGGTATCGCCACAAAATAATTCGCCCGTCTCACCAGATTTTTCAGGGGGAAAGTAGTAAACGATATGAGCGCGGGTATGTCCAGGAACGAAGATTACTTCAGCTATGCGGTCTGCAAACTGCACGCGATCGCCTTGTTGCAAAAACACCTGCTGTCCGGGAATTCTACCACGATCCTCGGCTCCCCCATAAACTATCAGTTGGGGGAATTGTTCCATCAACCGCTTGTTACCACCCACATGATCGTTATGATGGTGGGTGTTGAAAATCGCTACCAACTCAGCTTTCAGTTCTGCCAGTTTCTTTAATACTGGTTGAGCCTCCGCTGGATCGACGACAGCAGCGATGTTTTGTTGGCGATTGTGTAACAAAAATATATAGTTGTCTGAGAGTGCTTCCAGACGGATTACTTGCATTACCTCTGTCTCCCTTACAACATAGATGTTTAGTATTGAGTAGCAATCCTACATTTAAGTAAGTAATAGTGCTACCTGCACAAGCTATATCAAGTATTTATACTTGATTAATTATAGCTCTAATGCAACTTTAACTATGATAATATACAACCGTGCTTTTACGGTAATTATACTTAAAAAAAGTCAACTTCAGATGAATTTATCAGTAAAATTTCTCTGGGAAAATATACAAATGCAAAGTTAGATTTATTTTATTATTTTTGCTTTTAAAAATCAGAAATTATCAAGTTGATATTTTATCGTATTTGGCTATAACGAAAAGTAGAGTAAAATTTCTGAAATTAGATACATAGCCTGAATCCTTACCTACAAAATAATTATAAGTTGAATTTATGACAACAGAAACTAGAGGATTTATTACAATTTTAACTGGACTTTATCCTTTTCAAGATTGTATTCATTTCCTAGCTGCGGTTAGAAAGTTTCATCAGGAACCAATAATTATTTTAATTGACCAGGTTCCACCAGTTCTCTATCCTTTGTTCAAGGCTTTCAAAAATGTAATTTTAAAGCCTGTCCCCACGAATGAAAATACTGTTTTAGCATCACGGCAAGCAAAACTGGCTCTCTATGCTGCTTCTGAATTTGATAAAACTATTTATCTAGATTCAGATATTTGCTTGCTTTCCGATATCAACGACGTATTTGAGTACATGGATGAATATGATTTCTTATTAACTGAAGATGTGCAACCTTCTATTGCAAAAGCTACAAATTTATTGCGTGGTAAGCAAGAAGAAATTTTGCCTAATGTCTTGCCAATTCTGCAATCTTTAGGGTTACCTTTGCAAGCGGATAGCGTGCAATACAATGGCGGTTTTATAGCTTTTAGGAAAACAGAAATCAACAAGGTATTTTTTGATAAATTTCAATATTATTTTGAGATTGTTAAAAATAACCAAGATAAATTGCTTTTAAAAGACCAAGGGGCTTTTGCTTCGGCGATCGCATCTGTACGCCCCCACATGAAAATACTACCACCTACCTATAATTATCTCAGTAAATGGCAGGATGCTTATAACGTTGAGGATCAAATAAAAGTCCTTCACTGTACATATCCTTATCGACCACAGTTTGCTAAAAATATTACTCGTTCCCTATACACAAGGATTTTTGATAGATTGGCTAAAGTATTTTTACCGAATCAAATTACAAATCCCTGGCGGAAGAAATAACTTATAAATAGGAAAACAGGTGGTAATGAGAGAAAAATTAAGGATATCACTGCTAGTCTGGAATTTATCAACCAACGATGGGTTTATTCGTGCATCTTTATTAAAAAAAGCCCTGATTAGCTTAGGGTATGAAGTGCAGATATTGGGTTTTATATTTGGTCAAGAGTTATACAAAGCAATTTCTTCTGAAGATCAAGTTTATGCTGTCAATGGCTCAAATTATCCAGGTTTTTTGAAATCTATTAGTCAAATTTTAAAAAATATTGATGGAGATATTATTTATGCAATCAAACCTCAGCCAGCAAGTTTTGGTGTTGCACTATTAAATAAACTCTACAGCAAAATACCAGTAATTTTAGATATAGATGACTGGGAACTTAGCTGGTATGGTGGTGACCAATGGCGTTATCGTCCTACACTCAAACAACTAGCTAGAGATTTACTTAAAAAAGATGGAGTTTTAAGGAAACCTAATCATCCTTTGTACTTGAAATGGATGGAAGGTTTAGTGAGTCAAGCTAATGCAGTAACGGTACATACTAACTTTTTGCAGCAGCGTTTTGGCGGTCACTATGTTCCCAACGGTAAGGATACCTCCTTATTTGACCCTGCTCGATACAATTCTGAAGAAAGTAGAAGTCGTTACGGTTTATCTGAATATCGAATTTTAATGTTTCCTGGCGCACCAAGACCTTATAAAGGTTTAGAAGATGTTCTCATAGCACTGGATAAAATTAATCAGCCAGATTTAAAACTGGTGATTGTAGGTGGCAGTCCTTATGATAATTATGATGAACAACTTCAACAACGATGGGGACGCTGGATGATCAAATTACCAAATTATCCAGCTGATGTTATGCCTGATTTAGTAGCGGCTGCTCACATTGTAGTTGTTCCCCAACGAGATACTCCAGAAACCCGCGCTCAATTTCCCTTGAAATTGACAGATGGTATGGCAATGGCTAAACCTGTATTATCAACAAGCGTTGGAGATATTCCCCAAATTTTAGGTGACACTGGTTATTTAGTCGAGCCTGGTTGTCCCGAACAACTTGCTGAAAAAATTCAATTTATTTTTCACAATTTAGAGTCAGCAAACGATCAAGGTATTAAGGCAAGACAAAGATGTGTAGAACACTATAGTATAGAGGCTATGGCTTCTACACTCAAGTCAGTAATTGCCCAGTTATGAATCATATTAATTAAAATACCCCATGTCTACCAGAAAACTACTACTAAGATTCGCAAAACCCTATCCAGGTTTGATTCTGCTGACAATATTGTTAGGATTTTCTGGAGCTTTATTTAATGGGATTAGCACAGCTTTAATTGTGCCAGTGGTTTTAAAAATTGTCGGGCAAGAAGTAGATTTAGCTACTGCGCCCCCCATCCTCAAAACGATGTTATCTCCGTTTGATAAGACTCCAGAAGCTTACCGGATAGGAGTCATGGCTGGGGCAATTATATTCACAATTGCTTTAAAAAATTTAGCTACTTATGCCAGTGCATTAGCATCGAGTTCTCTGACTCGCAAGCTAACATCAGATATGCGAGAATCAGGATTAAAACTATTACTAGAAATTGATATAGATTATTATGCCAAAACCAAGGTTGGTGATTTAATCAATCGTTTGGGTGGAGAAATTGGACGTGCTGCCAGTGCTGTAGGTAGTACAGTCAAAATAGTTATTTTGGGAATCACTATTTTAGTTTTTATTGGTTTATTACTGTCAATTTCTTGGCAGTTGACCATTGCGGCTACGCTTTTGTTGTCATTAGTAACGTTAGTAAATCAGTATGCTATTTCCCGTTCTAAAATTTTTGGCAAGATGCTGAGTGAGATGTCGAAAGCATATTCAATTTCTGTGCTGGAAACTTTGAACGGGATTCGGTTAGTTAAGGCGACAGGAAATGAAGAAAAAGAATATGAACGGATTAAAAAATTAATCCGCGATCGCGAATTAGCAGATTTTCGATCTCAGGTTAACTCAGAAGCAATCACACCCATAGGTGAGGTGATGGGTATTACAGCTTTGCTAATGATTGTACTTTTGAGTAAAACCTTCTTTGCTAATGAAGTTTCTTCCCTTTCGACGGTACTTTTGACATATTTATTAGTGCTATTGCGAGTATTGCCATTAATTTCCCAGTTAAATACTATTCGCAGCAACTTTGCCAGTACCGCCGCCAGCGTGGATGTAGCGAGTGAGTTTTTAAGTTTGGATAATAAGCCATTCATGGGCAACGGTAAGCTTCCCTATACAAAATTACAAGAGGGAGTATCTTTTAATTCTCTGTGTTTTGCTTACCCTGGTCATGAAAAGTTAGTCCTCAAGGATGTAAATTTATATTTACCACGTGGCACGACTTTAGCATTAGTAGGTGGTTCTGGTGCTGGAAAATCGACCATAGCAGATCTTTTGCCGAGATTTTACGACCCGATCGCTGGTGCTATTACTATTGACGGCATCGATTTACGGCAATTTGATGTGGTATCCCTGCGTAGGCGCATGGGAATTGTTAGTCAAGATACCTTTCTTTTTAATGATTCAGTAAAAAATAACATCGCCTATGGGTGCCCTGAGGCGACTGACGATGAAATTATGACAGCCACCAAGCGGGCGAATGCTTATGAATTTATTAGCAAATTGCCTCAAGGATTTGAGACTTTGATTGGCGATCGCGGCGTCACGTTATCTGGCGGACAAAGGCAAAGATTAGCGATCGCCCGCGCATTAGTGCAAAATCCCGAAATTTTGATTTTAGACGAAGCCACCAGCGCTTTAGACACCGTTTCCGAACGCTTAGTACAAGCTGCACTCGATGAACTCAGCCGCGATCGTACCACATTAGTAATTGCTCACCGCCTTTCCACAGTCCAAAAAGCCAATCAAATCGCCGTATTAGATCAAGGACAAGTAGTAGAAGTAGGAACCCATGAAGAACTTTTACAAAAAGGTGGTTACTACTCACGCCTCTACTCAATGCAATTTGCTGAACGTCCTGAAAATGTTGCCAAACAAAATCAAAGCTTACTCCGCATCTCCCACGAAATTCGCACGCAATTAAACTCGATGATTGGATTTTTGCGCTTATTACTTGATGATTTGGTAGACGATGCCGAAGAACGCCAGGAATTAATTGAAGACTCTTACAAATCAGCTTGGAGAATTCTCAACACCATTGATGTTTTTGATGACGTTATTAACTCGCAAATCAGGGGGCAAATCCTTTCAATTTCCGACCAAAATCAGAATGTTATCAGTATTCATTATCAAACTTTTAATCAAATATCAGTTGAATTTCGGACTTCTTTGAATCTCATTATTAGCTCTCTCCGCTCTTTATCAGATAATTTGATATGCAGCCTCGAAGAACAAATTCAATTCATTTCTGAAAGTTATGAATCTGCTATATATCTGCTGGATAACTTAGAAAAATTTGAGGATAATATCAAAGCCTAAAATTATGAAAAATGGTAATAATAAAAAACACTATATTTACTTCATTGGGGAAGAACTGCCCCAGCCAGAGGCTCATTTAGTCCAATCTACAAATGCTGCTAATGCCGCCGCAAACTTGGGTTATTCCGCAGTTTTGGTATACCTGGACAAAAAAATAAATCCCAGTAACCTAATTAATTTAGCGCGTCCTTTTCAACCGAAAAAAACACCAACCGAACTAATTAAATATTACAACCTCCATGACAAATTAAAAGTTGCGCCCTTACCGATGCCTTGGCCAATTGACCATTTACCCAGCAAATTCACAGATTCTAACACCATCGCCTGCAAATATTATTTACCGTTTCATATACTTCCAACAACCAAACTTGTCCACAGCCGCAACTGGAATTTTGTGAAAGCTGCCATTAAAAATGGTGTTCCCGCAATTTACGAACATCACCACCACGAAGAAAAACCATTTGAGCCAGAAATAGTCAACAATCCGCTGTTACAAATTACCGTCACAGTTGTAGAAACTATCCGCGAAAGCATGATTAAAAATGGTATGCCGCCAGAAAAAGTGATTACGCTGCACAACGGTTTTAATCATTTATTTATGGAGCGACAACCAGAAAAAGCAGCAGAATGGCGTCAAAAACTCTTGCGAGACGAAAGCCAAAAATTGGTAGTTTATGCAGGAGCCATACAACAATTTAAAGGTATTGATGTATTAATTGATGTAGCTCAAGAAATGCCAAATGTGCAATTTGTCTGTGCAGGTGGTAAAGCAATAGAAGTCGAATACTATCAGCAATTAGTCAAAGAAAAACAAGTTCATAACATTAAATTTTTGGGTTATGTCTTACAGAACGAATTAGCATCTTTGTTACAAGCAGCCGATGTTTTAGCTCATCCTCATTGTTCAGGAAAAGCCGCAACTTTTACATCTCCCTTAAAATTGTTTGACTATTTCGCCTCAGGGACTCCCATCGTTGCTACAGAAATTCCATCATTAATTGAGTTCCAAAATACCCAAGCCATAGCTGCTTGGTGTGAACCAGATAACCCCAGCAAATTTGCCGAAAGTTTAAAGCGAGTCCTAGAAACTCATCCCCGAAAAATAGAAGGTTACCCAAATAGCATCGAATTTGTAAAACAATTCTCTTGGGAAAACAGAGCCGCAAAAATCCTAAATTACGTCGATAAATCTCTACTTCACCCGCTAGAAAAACCCATCTAAACTCCTCATTCCTCTCGGCGCCCCTGCGTGAACCAACAAATTATTATTTCCAAATAACAAATGACGATGAAAACAGTAGGAATGATTAGCAGCTATCGAGGTTTAGAAACTAGAGCCGATTGGCTTTGGCAACAAACCCCGCATCAATTTGGAATTTGGGGCAATATACAAATGCAAGCCCTAGCAGCAAAACCAGATTTTTTGCTAATGTATCAATTTGATTTTCCCCAACCAGCGCCGCAACAATCATGGTTTGATCGCTTGCACAAACGCCAGCAAAAATTAGCCGTTAATCTTGATTCTCTACTGCGTGGTGTCAACAAAGAACGGATTATTTATCTACTAAGAGAACCGCCCTTAGATGAAGTTTTAGAAATCAATAATCATAATTATCAACAAGCCCAAAAATATTGCGGTTACATTTCTGGTCCTGATGATTTTGCCCCTATTCCTGACTATATGCCCGCTATTTGGTATCATTCAAATACATTTCAAGATTTAAATGAAATGCCACCTCCCCAAAAAGTTGCCCCATGCAGTTGGATTACTTCCGGAATTAACCGCACAGCCAACCATCGCCAGCGTTTAGACTTTTTGCAATCTCTACAATCGAGTGGTATTAAGTTTGATTTGTATGGGCGCAATTTACCAGAATGGGCGAAAAAGTCCGGAGAATTGGGTAATAAATGGTATGGCATGGCACCATACTATTACAATTTAGCAATAGAAAACTATGCTGATAATAATTGGTATGTAAGTGAAAAACTTTGGGATAGTTTACTGGCTTGGTGCCTGCCAATTTATTATGGTGGCCCGGCTGCTGATAAATTATTGCCACCGGGTAGTTTTCTAAGATTGCCCAGTTTAGATGAAAAAGGCATTGCTTATATCCAAGAAGTGACAGCAACGCCTGACTTTTGGTATCAGGCAAAAGATGCGATCGCCGAAGCACGTCAAATCATTTTACACAAATTAAATCTGCTTAATTGGTTGTCAGACTTTGTTGTTCAACACTCATAAATTATGAATGGTATTTGTACTCTTGCTAATGATTATGTTTTCGATCAACTGGTAGCTTTGCTCAATAGTATTGATGTGATACTAGGCAAAGAAACCCCTGTCTGTATCTATCCTTTTGATGACCAAACACAACGCATTGCTGAAGAAATAGCTAAACGTCCCAATGTATTTCTTTTCGACGATCAAGAATCTATCAAGCGCTGGGATGAATTTATGCTAGAGGCTAGTCCTGCTAGTATGAACAAACATAAATATAGAATTTATGGTGGTCATCGAAGATTTTGTGCCTTTGATGGGCCATTTGATAAATTTGTTTATTTGGATGCTGATACTCTAGTGATGAATTCACTAGATTTTGTTTTTGATAGATTGAATCAATATGACTGTGTTGTCTACGATTTTCAGTTTAAATACCCAGATAAAGTTTATAACGTCAATTCCTCGAAATTATTTAAAGTTTTTCCTGAACAGCGCATCTCTAAAGAAATATTTTGCTCTGGATTTTATGCTTCTAAAAAAGGGTTATTTAATCAAGAAAAAATAGCAGAATTATTATCTTATTTAAGAAATCGAGAACAGGAAATTCTCTATTCTACAGGAGACCAGCCAGTTCTCAATTATATGTTTATGCGTTTGGGTATACCAATTTACAACTTTGCTCATCATTTACCAAATAATCAGATCACTGGATGTACTGTCACTTCTTTACATTTTGAGGAAAAAGAAAGGATTTTGTATGACAAAGGTAATCGATTAACTTACCTTCATTATATTGGAATTCCTCCTACAGTTAATCAAGCAGTATGCGCTGGAGAAAATATTGAGTTTCCTTATCGAGATTTATTCCTTTATTATCGTTACCTACATGAACCAGAGAAACTTCCCGTATTTAAACATCCTCCCAAAGCCTATAATGCTTCACCACCAAATTTACTGACTAGGACTTTGAAAAAACTTAAGTTAATTAAACAAGGATAATTTATGAACAGGGGAATTTATATTGTTGCCAATGACCGGGTGATCGATAATGCGATCGCCTTACTCAATAGCATTCGTTACTATGACCCAGAAGTAACAATTTATCTCATACCTTTTAATGAAAATTATCACAAAGTAGCAGAGCAACTTGCTAGCTTACACAACGTGCAAATTTTCCCGAATTTAGAATTTATTGATAAATTTACCCAACGCATTGGCGAAATTTTTGATCGAGATTTCCTCGCCTTACCCAACAAAATGCGTAAACTAGTGGCGTGGTTTGGCCCTTTAGATGAGTTTATTTATATTGATACAGATATTGTAGTTTTTGAAAAAATTGCTGACAATTTAGACAAACTTGCAGAAGTCGATTTCTTCTGTTGTGATTATCATCACGCCAATGACAAGCTGCGAAATATTTTTTCGCCATTAGTGAAAGAACAACAAATTTTTTCAGATACCCAACTTGAAGATGTTTTCAACAGCGGTTTTTGGGCTGCTAAAAAAGGAACAATTACCGAACAACAAATGGATGAAACCTTGCGCGAATGTGCTGCACATCGGGAATATTTTGATTTTTCCGAAGGAGTTACAGACCAACCAATTTTAAATTATTTAGTTCTCAAACTGATTGCCAAACGTGGTAATCTTGTCAAAATTCCTGGAGGAGGGACTGGTAGTTGGGCGGGTTCACGAAATTTCCAACAGCAAGACTACGCGCTCTATGACCAGGGACAACGACTAAAATATCTACATTGGGCTGGCATACGGATTAAAACTGGTAGCCCCTATTGGGAATTGTGGGAACACTATCGCTATCTTCACGAGGGTAAATTTGCCTTTATTCCAAAATTAACTCGCCGTTTATTTCCCTTTGTCGCTACTCGCACTTAATATCAGGAGTACCCCGATGATTGATGGTATTTATACCCTAGCCAATGATGTAGTCTACGATCAACTAGTTGCTTTGCTCAACAGTATAGAAGCTAATGCAGGTAGAAAAATTCCTGTTTGTGTAATTCCATATAATGAGCAGCTAGACAAAGTAAAGGCAGAGATAGCAGCTAGAGATAATGTGACCTTATTTGAAGATTATGCTTCAATAGCCCGCTGGGAAGAATTTGGTACTCGTATCTGGAAAGCTCATCCAAGAGCATTAAAACTCTGGAGAGAATATGGCTTATCGGATAATTTTCGTATAGAAAGACATCGAAAACTTTGTTGTCTAGATGGCCCATTTGATAAGTTTATCTTCTTTGATGGAGACACCCTGCTGATGAAACCACTAGA
This sequence comes from Desmonostoc geniculatum HA4340-LM1, assembly GCA_019359545.1. Lineage (GTDB taxonomy): Bacteria > Cyanobacteriota > Cyanobacteriia > Cyanobacteriales > Nostocaceae > Nostoc > Nostoc geniculatum. The sequence continues at coordinate 68,459 of JAHHHB010000026.1, forward strand.
TGATGTTTATCAGAAGTTAGATCAATATGATTGGATCGCGAATGACTTTCAATATAAATCAGATTTGAAGTACATTTTTGACTGGAAAGAAGAAAAACTCCAAGAAATTTTTCCCCAAGAAAATATTAGCGATCGCATTTTTTGTTCTGGTTGGTTTGCTTCTAAAAAGAAGATTTTTGACGCTACTACTTTAGCAAATCTCTTAGAAAATTTAGAAGCAGGTGAAGCTGATGCACTCGCATGGGCAGATTCCGACCAAACAGTTCTTAATTATTTAGTTTTAAAAAGTGGAATCTCTTACTACAACTACGCCAATTACGACGGCGCTACGGGTTGTCATTGGGCTTCTAAATTTAATGTTGTAGATAATATCCTTTACGCCGAGAAAACACCCATAACATATCTTCATTATATGAGTGTATCTTCGTCAAATTTTACGCGCCTTTGTGCAGGTGAAGATGTTGATATTCCTTACCGCGACGTTTTCTTATACTATCGCTATTTAAAATCACCTGAAAAACGCCCTCAAACCTTTACGCGCCCCAGCCAGCTAACACTTCTGCAAAAATCTACTACCAGTTTTATTCAGCAAAAAATCAACAATTTTAAGCTAAACTACCGCAATTTCAAAGATAGAATTACTAAATAAAGATGAGTAAAGACTTTTTTTTGGGCTGTGTGCTGACGCATCGCGGCACAATTGTTTTTACTTGTCCATAAATGAATTTATTGGCTCTGTATCCCTTTTGTCTTCGGTCCTCTGTAGACCTTGTATCACAGCGTACACCTGATCTAAGCCGCAGCGATATCTGTTTCTACGTCTAAGGACATAAGTTTGTTTAATGTTGACATATTAACATAACGCGAAAGTCCCTACCTTCAGCGAAGCAAGGTAGGGATGGATAGCGGGTTACGACGATTGCATCTTTGACCATCATCAACCGTAGGTTGATAAAGGAAAAGATGTATGAGGAGTAACC
>JAHHHB010000027.1 GCA_019359545.1 Desmonostoc geniculatum HA4340-LM1
CGTAATTGATGGTGTTCAAGCTAGAGGAGAAAAAGGCAACTACAGTACAGAGCGTGTAAAATTTAACTTCGACCCTTCTCCTTAACTTTTCGTTACATAGTTGTAATTTTTTTCGCCCACCTACTTAGCAATCTGGCGGGTGTGCCTTCTATTGTCTACGGGTTGCTGGGTTTAGGAGTTTTCAATTATTTACTTGGGTTTGGCCCGGCTTTGATTTCTGGTGCGTTGACTTTATCTTTGTTGTCTTTACCAGTAATTATTGTGACAGCTAGAGAAGCAATTCGCGCGGTTCCAGATTCCCTCCGAAATGCTTCTTATGGATTAGGTGTTACCAAATGGCGAACGATTAGCAATCATGTCATACCTTGTGCTATTCCTGGTATTTTGACTGGGGTGATTATTTCTGTATCCCGTGCAATTGGTGATGCAGCATCTCTAATTGTTGTAGGTGCTGTGGGTTTTCTCACCTTTGACCCTGGTTTGTTCCAGAGATTTATGGCATTACCCATTACGATAATCCTCACGAAGTTGCAATCTGCTGTAATGAAAAAAATAATTTAGTTAATTCCATATAGGAATCCGGTTTGATTTTTGAACAAAATTAAGTATTTGTAGGGTGCGTTAGCGACAGCGTAACGCACCATTCTTAAGGATTTGGTGCGTTACGCGAAATGCTAACGCACCCTACGTATCTTTTCAAAAATCAAATAGTAGTTCTATAGTAATAAATTTATACTTAGGAAAAATCAAATAAATATTACTAATGATTTCATGTCTACTTAGATGACACTTTAATGTCCGATTAATCGCTTCTATTGACATACAAAAAATGTTTTATCACGTATATTTATGATTAGTTGATAGTTGCTTAAATATATTGCCATCCAGTTCTTATAAGTTGCATATACAATATCCAGCGAATAAAGCTCAACTTCTAAAAACATAGGATATCTTAACATGAACTTACTTTCGTATTCCGCTGGCTTTTTATTGAAAGCTAGTCTATCTCTAGCAGGTTTCATTGCCTACTTAAGCTTGGCATCAACTCCAGCATCAGCACAAGTTTTAATAGAAAGAGCGATCGACCAATTTTCATCAGGAGATGCTGGTTCCTTTGCAGGTGCATCAGTATATGTTACCCCCGGTGGTTATTTGTCCACCATTGCTGCTCAAATAGTTGCTCCTTCTGGTACATTTTTTCCAGGATTTAACGGTAGTTATCTAGTGACAGGATCTTCATATATAGATCCGATTACTCATGTAGGACTACCGAGCATCACACTCCATACTGGCGGACTAGCAGCACTGTCATATTATTCAGGTGGCGGTTCTATCAGGGGTGCTATAGTTGAAAGACTAAATTCCGGTAATCTGACTCTGGATGAATTTACATCTCTTATTAGAGCTGCTGTTGGTAATGATGGTTTAGAATAATTCAGTTTTATTTTAACAGAAAAATAAACCCCTTCCCTGAGAGGGAAGGGGTTGTCAATTAGCTTTAATCAAGTGTTTTACTGTATTTTATACAGAAACAAAACCAAAGAATATTTTCAGATATCAAAATCTCAAACCTCCTTGAAATTTAGCTTCAAATATATCTCCACTCATACCAATACGAGACTCCCAAAAAGCATTATTACCAGGGGTATTACGCTGAATTATTAAGCCGTAAGAGAAATCATAAACTCGATTTTTTATACCTCTATCAATATTTCTAAAATTTTGTATATAAGCTCCAAAATACCAATTATAATTTATTTTTTTCATACCTTCTAAGGTATAAAAAAAATCATCTCTTATTTCTAAAGAAGTTCTAAATTCTAAACCTGTATTTAATACCAATTTTCCCTGCAAAAATGCTAGTGGTGTGAGACTATATTTATTGTCGTCTACAAGTATAAATGCTGTGGATAGAGAATAGTTTAAGTTTCTATTTTGGTGAGAAAAAAAGTAGCTCAAATTTAAGTAAGCAGGATTTTGGGAATTTGCTGCGCTATTCCAATAAAATTGCAAAGATGGAATGTGGTTAGTAATAGCTTGGGGTTGTCCCTTTGTATCAACTTCTATATGAGTGTTGATATAATTCAATGTTCCTTTAGTATACATACCTAGTGTTGGCTCTAAGACACCAAAATTATTTGCAATATTAAATGCACTGTCTGCATTTAGATTAAACCAGACACCCGAACCAATACTGTAATTCCATTTTTGAGAAGAACCAGCCCATAAGACTTCTATGGTAGGTAAAGATAAATATCCATCAAAAGCTTGCAAATAAGTATTGAGTTGACCATCTTGACTTAATTCGATGCGGTCAAAAGCGATATCAAACGAACGAATGTTAATGGGAAAATATTTATTATCAGCTGAACTCCAATTTTGAACATACTGCTGACCATTAGGAGCAGTTAAAGTCACTTGTGCAGCTGATGAGCGGTTGGGTGTTTTTTGTGAGGGAACAGGTACAGCAACAGATGTTAAACGACCGAAACTGTTATTAGAAACTTCGGCTTTAGAAATGAAAGTTTTACCCTCTGTCCAAGTACGCTTTCCATCTATGAATTGAACTGCTCGCTGATGATTACCAGTACGCATTTGTAACATACTAGAACTATTCGGTGTAATTGTACTGGGAAAAGTCAATTTTCCAGAAACTTGTTCTAAACCACTAGTAATATTACTCAAAAATAACGTTCTATTAAGCACTTGATTAATTTTTCTTCTTTGTTCTGGTGTAGCTTTTGAGTCTAGAGTTGCAAAATTTTCTTGCCTAGAGAATCTCTCTCTAGCTTCTTGTAAACTTTGTTCTAGATGCGGGAAATTAATTAACTCAAAAATACCTCCTATTAACATTCCTAATGTAGTGTTGGCAGTTTGTAATTCATCTATTTTTTTTTCAGAGAACGACAAAGATAGAGAAATACCAGGATTGCTAGAAATATTAGTGTAGGTTGCTTTAGGTTCTAAAAAGTCATATTTTAATAGCGTCCGATTATGAGGAAGGCTAAAATAGAATTTATGCCAGTCATACTTTTGATTTGTATTTATAATTCCTAGATTATTTTGTTGTCCACTTAAGGAAACCCAATATAAAGAATTCAAGTAAGATAAACTGCGTTGGTTTCTAGTAATAGACGGATTTAGTAAAATATCAAATAAATCTAAATTACTAAATTTTTCTCTATTACCAACCTTAATACCTGGATTAGATGTTATTAAAGGTTGAAATTGAGTGCTTTGACCAGTCAAAGGATTTCCCCAAAGAAAACCTGCTTTTTTTAAAGTCTCTTGAGAAATTACTGAGCCGCGATTAAGTCTTACTTCTCCTAATAATGGTTGTAAATCGCTCGTAGGAAAACTTTGTAAAATTAAAGGGTCTTTTTCTGTAGTAAATGATATGGCATTTGGAACAAGAAAAGCTGTGGAACTATTTGAACTATTTGTATTAATAATAATAGGAGCAGCAGGAACACCTACTGGATTAGTTACTTCCGCCGCAATTGATTCGACGGTAAATTGGTTGATGCCAATTTCTTCTGCTAGTTCTTGAACACCTTGAGGAAGAGAAAAAACTGCTTGCATACCCCAAAGTCTCTGAGTTAATCTAATTGTTTCTCTGGTTACATTATCTCTTGATTCTCCCTGGTATACGATTCCACTTTGCCATCCTTTAGTTTCTACTACAACTCGATTACCTGATAATATCCAATAAAGTTGGTCTTGTTTGGGAAAATTTGCAAAGCTAAATCGGTCAAATATAGGGTCTTCTGATGAAAATTTAATTGAAAAATTAATATATTTTGTATCTTCAAGAGGATTAAAGGTCGAGGAATAAAAAGTGAAATTATCTCTAGGATCAATTATCCAAGGATATTTAATGGCGCTATTAGTAAGAGCATTTAAGATAAGTAATTCCAAATCTTGTTTTAGCAAAATTGGCGTTATATTCTGCTGAATAGGAATATCAGGTTGATCAGAATCTGAGTCTGGTTTTTGTAGTGGATTTAGTGGTTCAGGAACGTTTATCTGATTGGTGTTAGGGAAAACCCTGATTGGTTCGGGAGCTAAATTTTGTGTAATTTTTATAGGATTTAAATTTTCCTGATAAGAATTATCTGAATTATTTATAAGTATTTTTTCTGGAATTGTATCAGAAGTTTTGTTACTGTTTAGCAAATCTATATTTTTTTCAGTCTCTGCATCTGCTTTGCTCATCATTAAATAATTTATTAATAAAAATATGATTATAAATAAATTAATATATTGTCGCTGATGATTAAATAAACCAACCATAATAAAAGAGCATATAGTGGTTTTTTTTTTCGTGGAGTATATATTTTGAGGCTAGAGTGGACGTCATTTAATAAGTTATTTGAGAAGTATTTTACTGTGATTTTAGGCAGGTTGAGATCCTCCATAACCTCCCTTAAAACGGGGGATGCGGAATCAAAGTCTCCTTGATTAAGGAAAATTTAGAGGGATCTAAAACTTTTGATGCCCACAAGAGGATTTTTGAAAAATCCTCTAGTTGGTAACTGTTATATACCGTTTATTTTTTTGTAATTTTAAGTAAATTATGAATATTTTTGGAGATAATTTCAATCGATAAAACGGAAATATTGATTGAACTTTTCTTCAATTTATATTACCGAAGCCTAAAAGCATGTTTGAGAAATATTAAATATTAGCTTCATCCTCTAGCCCCAATAATTTTCGGTTAATAATAGAAAAAATGAATACCTGGCGTTGAAGACTACAGGGCAAATGCATGTGTGACCAAAGAAAAAAAGGATACAAGCCCCTGAATTTATTTATGGAAAAGGTAAAAATATATAAGCCGATATACGAAGTACGAGGCTTATAACGTCCTTGTTTCAAGCCCCTGAATTTATTTATGGGGATTGTAATTTTGAATGCGTGAATTTTGAATTTTGAATTCGAGCGAAGCGAGTGACTTGTTCCTAAGCCAATGCATAACTTAGTCTCAAAGAAAAAAGCCACGCATCAGCTTAATTATGGAAAATATGCTGAGGCTTGACAGTACTAGATTAAAGTAAAATTTTAGTCTAGTACTTATACTGTGTATTATGTTTAAGTCTCTGTCGTTTGCCTTAATTGCAGTTACCGTTTTCACGGCATCCATTTATAACCCCAGCCCTACCTTGGCTGGAACATGTGCTTCTAACTGTGGTTCGCGCCCGATTCAGTTTACACCTGGACAACACATCCGGATTGAAGTCGTAAATAGCACACCTAATTTGATTAAAATTCAAAAACCCTCTGGGACTGACGCAATATCTTTGAGTCCAGGACAGAAATTAAATTTAGAACAAATAGAGGGTACGGAGCCAAATACATCTCTAATATTTTGGAGCGAAACGGGTTTGTCACTACAAGCAATTGTCTCAAAACCCAACTTTGGTACATTGCGCCTGGAACTCCGTCCCACTTGGCGTCTCGAAAGCGATCGCTCTTTGTATATTATGGATGATGGTAGAATCAACGTGTTTTAGGAGTTTGCAGTTAATTTGGCACGTTGCATTGAGGCATCGGTTCTGGTAAAAGTTATTCAGGCGTAGGCGTAGCCCAACCCAGGCATCGCTATTATCAAAATGGAAACTCCTAATTTTTAATTGTGCCAGACCGACCTTTAACTGAATCCTCAAAACAAACCAGATCCTTACCCAATCAACGTTGGCAGATTTATCCACAACAAACTCAATTAGCTCAGAAGCTAGCGGTTGAGATAAATCTTTCACCCATCATCAGCCAATTATTAATTAATCGCGGTATCGAAACGCCAAAAGCAGCACAAGAATTTTTAAATCCAGAGTCTTTAGTTTTGCCTTCCCCCTTAGAAGAATTTCCAGATTTGGCCATTAGTATAGAGTTACTGGAAAATGCGATCGCCTCTCAAACAAAAATCGCTATTTGTGGTGACTACGATGCTGATGGTATGACTAGTACTGCTTTACTTTTGCGTAGCCTCCGCACTTTAGGCGCAAAAGTAGATTATGCTATTCCCAGTCGGATGCACGAAGGCTATGGTATTAATAAACGTATAGTTGAAGAATTTCACAGTGAGGGTGTGGGACTAATTCTCACTGTAGATAATGGCATATCTGCATTTGAACCAATAGCTAGAGCTAGAGAACTTGGTCTTACAATTATTATCACCGACCACCACGACATCCCCCAAAAACTACCACCAGCGAATGCTATTCTGAACCCCAAACTCATAGCAGAATCATCTCCTTATCGGGGTGTTGCTGGTGTTGGTGTTGCCTATATTTTGGCAGTGTCTCTAGCACAACAGTTAGGAGAGACTAAAGGCTTAATTAGACCGATGTTAGCACTATTTACACTGGGGACGATCGCAGATTTAGCTCCCTTAACTGGTGTCAATCGCCGTTGGGTGAAACGAGGTTTACAGCATTTACCTAAATCGGACTTAGCTGGAATCCAGGCGTTAATTCAGGTAGCTGGAGTGCAAGCGAGGGGAGAAGAGGGAGCAGGGGAGCAGGGGAGCAAGGGAGCAGGGGAGCAAATTCCCAATCCAAAATCCAAAATCCAAAATCCAAAATCGCTAAAGCCGGAAGATATCGGATTTCGCCTGGGGCCGCGAATAAATGCTATTGGCCGCATTGGTAATCCCCAGACTGTGATTGAACTATTAACTACAGATGATATGGGGGTGGCGCTGGAAAGAGCAATGCAGTGCGAACAAATAAATATCAGTCGCCAGGAGATGTGTGAGCAAATTGAACAAGAAGCGATCGCTGTTGTAGAGACGTTACATGTAACGTCTCTACAGCATGACCGTGTATTAGTTGTTGTGCAACCCAATTGGCACCACGGTGTTATTGGTATCGTCGCCTCCCGCTTGGTGGAACGCTACGGCGTCCCTGTATTCATTGGTACTTATGAAGATGAGCAACACATACGCGGTTCAGCACGAGGAATTCCAGAGTTTGATGTGTTTGCAGCTTTGGAATATTGCCACGACTTACTAGGAAAATTTGGCGGACACAAAGCAGCCGGTGGATTTTCTCTTCCAGCAGAAAATTTACAGTTGTTGCGATCGCGTTTGATTGAATTTGCCAACGGATGTCTTGAACCCCAACATCTCAAGCCTCTGCTGAAAATCGATGCCGAAGTCAACCTCAATCAAATCAATCAGCAGCTTTATCAACAGCTTAACGCTCTCCATCCTTGCGGTATTGACAATCCCGATCCCATCTTTTGGACACCTAATGTCCAAGTCGTTGAACAACAAATTGTTGGCAAGGGTCATATTAAATTGACAATTGCTCAAACTATTGATGGTCAGCAGTATAAAATTAAAGCGATCGCTTGGCGTTGGCGCGATTACTTCCGCCTACCATCACGGCTGGATGTCGCTTATAAACTGCGAGAAAATCACTTTAACGGTAACACCACCATCGAGCTAGAGTTAGTAGGTGCGAGATTACCAATTCAGGTTCAACAATTTTTTGTTTCGCCGCCTACCTCTTCAACCACCACTTTTGAATACAACCAGAGACAGTATACTTGTGGTTTGTATAAAAATGGTTTGGCAGCAGAATTAAGAATTAAAAATCCTGAAGGCAAAGTCTTAGCTATGCAACCAGGACAGTTAAACGGTTTGCTTGGCACCAATCGTCAAAATGCCAAAGAAGTTGATATTTCTCAACCACAATACGACAGTATTATCCAGGCAGCCCTTCAAGCTTTATCAGTCGTAAGTGCTGAGTTATGAGTCCTGAGTTTTAAGTTCCAAAATTTTCTTTTACTCAGCACTCTACACTTGTTTTCACTCAATACTCAGCACTCAGGACTCAGCACTCTTAAAGGTTACCGTTGCGAAATGCCAGGACAAAGATTACCGCAGGCCCAGCAATCACGATTAGCGCCACGGACAGTAATTGAAAAATAACTTCCCAATTGATGCTGGTAAAAGCGTTAAATAAATCACCCACAGCGTCAAACATTTTTCCTTTTCTCCTGCTAATTGTTTAAAAAATTCAATAACTTAGTTGGGAAACCCGCGATCGATCATATCTGGCCGCGGGCTGTAGGATTTAATTTACTTAACAAAATTATAAGAAAAAACATAAAATAGAAGGATTGGGCATTGGGCATTGGGCATTGGTTATTTCTCCCCCTGCCTCCCCTGCTCCCGCAATCCCCATTCCCATGCCCCATGCCCCATTCCCGATTCCCCAATCCAAAATGTCAACTTGGCAATGTATAAAACAATGTGGAGCCTGCTGTCATCTCGATCCAGCAGAGCGTCCAGATTTGGATGAGTATCTCTCACCGCCAGAACTAGAACTTTACCTCAGCATGGTAGGTGAAGGAGGATGGTGCATTAATTTTGACCATACTACGCGAGAGTGCCGGATCTACGCGAATCGTCCACGCTTCTGTCGCGTTGAGTCAGAAGTGTTTCAAGATATGTATGGGATTGAACCAGAAGAACTCAATGATTTTGCCATTGACTGCTGTCGTCAACAAATAGAGGGGGTATATGGCGATCGCAGTTTAGAAATACTACGGTTTGATCGAGCTGTTGGCCTTTGACCGCACCGATTTTAGATTTTAGATTATTTCTGTTCATCTCCCGCCCCTCGTCGTAATCTGTTTCAATCCAAAATCCAAAATTTAAAATCCAAAATTGATTGGCTTTTTTCTGTGGAGTTGCAATTTATTACAAAAATCTGAGAAAATGATAGAAATATGAAAACAACCTAGCAACAAAACTATTGCCTGTGAAAGTAGACTCTGCACCTTTAGGCATTTCTGGCATATCTCCATCTGAGATCGAGCTAGAACTGAAAGACAGCAACGATTTTAACTTAACTCCTGCTCGCTGCTTGCCAGATCAGCCCGTGGTTGCCGATAATCCTCGAAAGCAGGAATCATCACTAGTAGTTTTTGGTACAACTTTTATAACTATTTTTTTAGCAGAGATTGGAGATAAGACTCAGCTATCGACGCTGTTAATGAGTGCAGAATCGCATTCACCGTGGGTAGTATTTATCGGATCTGCGGCTGCACTGATAACCACCAGCTTATTAGGTGTAATTTTAGGTAGTTGGATAGCCAACCGACTCAGCCCAAAAACTGTGGAAAAATCATCAGGCGTAATGTTGTTGTTGATTTCTCTAATGCTCTTTTGGGATGTATTTGTTGGTCATTAGTCATTAGTCATTTGTCATTGGTCATTAGTCATTGGTCATTTACCCACTCATCTTCCCACTCCCCACTCCCCACTCAATAATATGGATTGGCATCTTCTTGGACTGAGCTTTATTACAGTTTTTTTATCAGAATTAGGTGACAAAAGTCAGCTAGCAGCGATCGCACTTTCAGGGCGTTGTCAATCTCCGCGTGCTGTATTTTTTGGCACAGCTTCAGCGCTAATATTGACAAGCCTTTTGGGAGCATTAGCAGGGGGAGCAGTGTCAGAATTATTACCTACACGTTTGATGAAAGCGATCGCTGCTGTGGGATTTGCTATCCTCGCTGCACGTCTACTTTTGTTTAACAATGAACCATCATCTGATTCTGAACAAACACCTTAAAGAAGAATTCAGAACTCAGAATTCAGAATTCAGGAGCCAGAATCAATAGACCTCTTGCAAAAGTCCTTCTTTGCGTTCTCTTCTGGAGCGCCTCTGCGCCTCTGCGATGCAAGAGGTCTAATGTTCGTAGGGGATTAAGACCCATCACCTAGAAGCACTAAATCTATGATTTGACGGGGTTCCCTTAATTTCTCTCCCAGTTCTGAAGCGGCAAGATTTCAAATCAAATCACTCACTCAGACTGAAATTAATACTGAATTCTGAATTCTGAATTCTGACTCCTGAATTCTTCCTTACAAAGGTTCCCACCCAGTTCCTTTGTAGCCGTATTGAAAAATTTCTGGGTGTAAAATTTCTGCCAAAATTTCTAGAGAGTCTACCAATCGCGGTCCTGGACGATTGAAGTAAGCATTGCCATCAGTGATGTAGACCCTACCAGCTTTGGTGGCGTGCAGTTTTTCCCATTCTGGAAGTTCAGTTAACAGCTGGGCTTCTTGGCGGGTGCGATTTAAATCAAAGCCACAAGGCATAAAAACAATTACATCTGGATTACTAGCTATTAGTGTTTCCCAGGGTAAGTGGGGAGAAGGCTGACCTGCGACACTAAACAGGGATTGCCCTCCTGCCAAGTTGACTAATTCCGGAATCCAATTTGCCGCTACCATCAAAGGATCGGTCCATTCGATGCAGGTGACGGTGGGCAGTTCATTTAAACCAAGTCCTTGGATTTTTTGCTGACAAATTTTGACGCGAGCCTCTAAATTTTCTATGGCTTTTACTGAGTCTACGCCAAAGGTGTTGCCTACTCGCTCAATGTCAGCACAAATATCTTGGAGAATGTTCGGTTGTAAAGAAATAATTTGGGGTTGGCTTTCAAGGAGTGTAGCAACTGCCTTTTCGACTTCGTGGAGGCTGACAGCACAGACATCACACTGGTCTTGGGTGAGAATGTGGGTAGGCTGCAACTGCTCTAAAACATCTGTTTTGATTTGATAGATACTGAGAGCAGATTGTAATAAATTGTTTACTTCATCGTGAATTTGGCTGCTGGAAGCATTAGAGTTGAGGCGTGCTTGGGTACAAATGGGGCGATTTTGGATTTCTGGGGGGTAATCACATTCGTGCGATCGCCCTACAATAGCATTAACCAATCCTAAAGTCGCTAAAATCTCTGTTCCACCGGGAATTAGGGAAACAATTCTCACATTACTATCTATCATCGCTCTACCTTTGCAACAGCTACCATTAATTTAATTGTGACAAAATTCAAGTCATTAGGTATCTTTCTCTAGGGGAATTCAAGGGTTATTCTGGTAGTCAAAGAAGAGGATAAGCAGACAAGGGAAAAACCTCTAAGCGTTAATCCTTGCTTCAAACAAGGGCATATTCTACCGCGTTGCAAACAATCAAGGCAACAATTTTTCTTCTTCTCTAGAAATTAATTCTCTTTGTTGAAACCTTGTATACACAGGGTTTTTCCCCTTCTCTCCAACTCTCTCCCTCGCTTTGTGCCATCGAGGTGAAAACAAACCAAGAATCCGAAGCTCAGGAATGGTATCCTTTGGTATCAAGGTAGCAATTATGGTGATTAAGTGATGTAATGATTACATTGGCTGTGCAAGCTAACTTTCAAAAATACTATACTACTTGATAGTTAAATTATTTTACATGCCAATTATGATTGATTGAGGCAAAAATGACTGGTATGAACTTATAGAACTGATTGGCAAATTCTAGTTTGGAACTCATCATTCCAAAATCAGAAAATTTGATTAAAACAAATATAGTTTCCGGTTATGAAAAACCCTATGAAGTAATTGTAATTATACAAAGGCAGTTCTACTGTTCCCGTAGAACTGCGAGGCAAAATTATCTCTTCTTGAGGACAACTCATGCAGGTGGTCGCGGCTAGAAATATCACAGTGTATAATCAAGCCCAAGAGGGTTTACAAATCAGAGAAGATAGTCGGCGAAAACAAAGCCAGACCTTGGTGCAACTAGCAAGGAGTAAGACATTCCAGCAAGGTAATCTAAATGCAGCCCTAAGGGAAATCACAGAAACTGCTGCTCGGACGCTGTTAGTGGAGCGAGTCGGGGTGTGGTTATATAATCAAGAACGTTCAAAAATGGAATGCATCGATTTATACGATGTCAATACCAGGGAGCATACCTTTGGTAGTTCGCTTTTAAAAACAAATTATCCTGTTTATTTTCAAGCTTTAGAAAACGAACGTAGCATTGCCGCAGATGATGCTAGAAACGATATCAGAACTCAAGAATTATCAGAGTCTTATCTTTCTATTTTTGGCATCACATCCCTGCTGGATGCACCAATTTGGTTAGAGGGGCATTTGGTGGGGGTAGTCTGTCACGAACACATAGGCAAAGGTCGCCAATGGACTTTGGAAGAAGAAACTTTTGCTGGCTCAATTGCAGATTTTGTGACCTTGGCTATAGAAGCGAGCCAGCGAAATGCTGCACAGGAAGCACTGCGACAGAGCGAAGCCCAATTTCGGGCGATTTTTGAGTGTTCTTCTATCGGCATTGCACTTATAGATATGAAAGCCCAGATAGTGGATACTAATGTGGCGCTGTGCGAGACTTTAGGATATAGCCGAGAAGAATTACACGGCAAACGCTTTACAAATTACCTTTGCACACAAAAAGGCGATTTAGAGATTTACAAACAATTGGTGTCGGGAATTCGCACAAATTTCGGGAAAACTTTAAGGGTTGAAGTTAAGGAACAACCGACAGATAGACATCGTATTGAAATGGAAAGACGCTGCCTGCATCAAGATGGTAGCTTGCTTTGGACTCATATCTCTGTTTCTGTCATTCCAGACAGCAATGGTCAACCTGAGTTTTTTCTGGCGATGATTGAGGACATTACTGAGCGCAAGCAAACAGAGTTGAAACTACGTGCTTCCCAAGAAGCAGCAGAAGCAGCCAGTCGAGCAAAAAGTGAATTTTTAGCAACCATGAGCCACGAACTGCGGACGCCTCTGAATGCGATTATGGGCTTATCGCAATTGCTACAACAAGAAATAGTTGGCTCTCTCAATGAAAAACAGAAGGAATATATCAGTTGTATATACAGTAGTGGTGAACAGTTACTGGCAGTGATTAACGATATCCTGGACTTGTCTAAGGTAGAAGCAGGCAAAGAAGAATTGTTACTTTTAGCTTTGCCAGTGTCAGAAATATGTAACTATGCTATATCGACAGTGCGCGATCGCGCCTTAGAAAAGGGATTGCGACTCACATGTGAAATTGACCCAACAGCAGATACTTGCATTGCTGATGAACGGCGCATCAAACAAATGCTACTTAATCTGCTCAGCAACGCTGTTAAATTCACCCCAGCCGGTGACGTATCGCTGGTAGTAAAAAAACTACCGCAAGGGATGAAATTTATAGTTTCAGATACTGGAATTGGTATTGACTCAAGTCAGTTTAAATTTCTATTTCAACCGTTTAAACAGCTTGATAGTCGGTTAAATCGACAGTATGAAGGCACGGGTTTGGGTTTAGCTTTGACACGCAAATTAGCCCGTTTGCACGGTGGAGATGTGAATGTTAAATCCACTTTGGGAGAAGGTAGCGAGTTTACTTTGTTTCTACCAAATCGCCCTACGCGTCTCTCTTAGGAGAAGTTTTGAATTAAAAAAGGTGGGAAAAACCCCACCTAATTTTATACTTTAATCAGCTCCATCAATTGGTGCAAAACCTTGACGTTGAATATTTTCTGTGATTGCGCGTGGTTCCAGGAATTGCAGTAGGTAATCAGGGCCTCCAGCTTTAGAACCGACTCCTGAAAGTTTGAATCCACCAAAGGGTTGCCGTGCAACTATAGCACCTGTGATGGTGCGGTTGATGTACAAATTCCCGACTTCAAATTCTGTCTGCGCCTGTTGAATATGGGAAGGCGTTCGAGAATAAAGTCCTCCAGTCAAGGCGTAGTTAGTCCCGTTGGCGACTGCTAAGGCTTCCTGGAAATCTTTGATGCGAATTACCGCCAGCACCGGCCCAAAAATTTCTTGCTGGGAAATTACCGCATTTGGTGATACTTCAGTAAAAATCACAGGGCCGATAAAATATCCATGTTCCGGTGATGGTAACTCCAAGGCCAGTTGTGATTCTGCCTTACCCTTCTCAATATACTCTCGAATGCGATCGCGGGCATTGGCATCAATTACCGGGCCAACTTGGGTACTCGGTAACTCTGCTTCCCCAATGTTCAGAGATTTAGTCGCTTCCACCAACCGCTGTACAAAGGCATCATAAATCGGTTGCAGCACAATCACCCGCGAACAAGCAGAACACTTTTGTCCGCTGTAACCAAAAGCTGACTGCACTACGCCGACAACTGCTTGGTCTAAATCAGCACTTTCATCGACAATAATTGCATTTTTGCCGCCCATTTCCGCAATTACTCGCTTCATGTGCTTTTGTCCAGGTTTTAGCGTTGCCGCATCTGCGTAAATTCTACATCCTACTTCCTGAGAACCCGTAAAAGCAATTACATGAGTATCTGGATGATTTACCAAATAAGCCCCGACTTGGGAACCCTTACCAGACACGTATTGAAATACACCTTTAGGAAAACCAGCATCGATCAAGATTTCTGTGAATTTTGCGGTAATTACAGAAGATGTTTCCGCAGGTTTGAGGAGAGTACAATTACCGGAAACCAAGGCTGCAACAGTCATTCCACAGGCGATCGCCAGCGGAAAATTCCAAGGAGAAATCACCACAGCAATTCCCCGTGGCTGGTAAATATAACGATTAGTCTCACCAGGTATGTCGTAAATCACACCTTTATCTAACCGTTCTATTTCATCAGCGTAGTAGCGACAAAAATCTATCGCCTCAGAAACCTCTCCATCAGCTTCCTTAACAGGTTTCCCAACTTCCAAAACCATCCAAGCGGAAAGTTCAGCGCGGCGTTCTTCCATCAAATCAGCCGCTTTTCGCAAAATCCTAGCGCGTTCCCCAACTGGTGTTTTCCGCCACCCAGGAAACGCCGCCTTCGCAGCTTGCATCGCCTCTTCGGCTTGTTCAACACTAATTAATCCGACTTTCCCAACTACCTCACTAAAATTAGAAGGATTGAGAGAATCAACAAATTCCCGTGTATTAACATACTCCCCATTAATCAACGGCAAATAAGTTCTACCCAACTCTTGACGAACCCTTTGAAAAGCTTCCGCCGCCTTCCTTCTCCCCTCATCCTCAGCATAATCCGTATCCGCCGCCCCAACAAAACTCCCTTCTTCTTGGCGACTTTGCGCCTTTGCGTGAGATACATCCACAACTGGCGCCGCCAACAACTCCTCAATCGGTCGATTTTCCAAATTTTGCCTTAAAAAAGAACTATTAGCCGTATTTTCCAACAATCGCCGAATCAAATACGCCATTCCAGGCAATAATTCACCGTAAGGACAGTAAACTCTAACCCGATAACCCCTATCAACCAACGCCTTGGCGACTTTATCACCCATCCCGTAGAGGACTTGCAACTCAAAGCGACGGCGGGGGACATTTAAACTTTCGGCTATAGCAATGGCACGAGCGTGCGATCGCACATTATGGCTACCAATGGCAGAATAAACATATTGATGATTTTCTAGCAATAACTGAGTGATAGTTTCAAAATTAGCATCAGTTGCCGCTTTATCATTGTAAACTGGCTGTAGCCAATGCTTCTGCGCTGCTTTAATAGTTTCTTGATCCCAATATGCACCCTTCACCAAACGAATTGTCAGGGGATAACCGCGCTGTTTTAACCAAGAAATCAAGTTTTTAACATCTTCTTCGCTATCACGCAGATATGCTTGGATTGTGATGCCAATATCTGTACGTTGCCGAAACTCTTCTTCTAGTAACAGTTTTTTCAAGATATTCAGAGTTATGTCCTTATAGGCATACTGTTCCATATCAAAATGCACAGCTGCGCCTAATTCTTTAGCACGACGTAAGAGAATACGAATGCGATCGCTAACTCGTTCTTCACTACCTTTAGCATCTAATGGGTCAAATTGCGAATAAAACGCCGTTAACTTCACAGAAACCTGAACTTTTGGAAGCGGTTCGCCATCTGCCTCATCAATCGCCGGTATGACTGTCCAATTCTTTGAAGCTTCCACCAATTGTTGCATTAATTCTAGATAGCGTTCTAGATAAGATTGCGCTTCCGCTTCAGTAATTACCGCTTCACCAAGTAAATCAATGGTGAAAGCCATTTTTTCTTTTCGCAGCCGTTCAACTGTTTTGATGACTTGTTTAATATTTTCCCCAGAAATATATTTATGAGCAAGAGTTTCAACCGCTGTACCAACGGTTGTAGCAGCAACTTGTCCTGGTACAGAATCGGGGTTAGCAAAGTTTAACATTCCCTTCAAAGCTGACGGTAATTCTACAGACTCATCACCTAAATATTCTTGTAAATGAGAGGCAATTTCTGATTTACTGTGCAAAGCAGGTAGGGTATCTATAAACCGAAATAATTGCACCCGCAACCCAGGATTACTCATTGCCCAAGCTAGTAATTTATCATCCCAGCGCATTTGATCTCGCAGGGAAGCAAAAAACGAACGATTTTCTTGGGTAGCTGCTAGAAGTTGTTTAGCAATTTCTTGGGTTTTAGCTTCGTAGGTGCTTGTTTGTACTTGTAATACCACTGATAATAAACTCCTTAATCAAGGCAAGGCTTTTTGCACAAAGCCTGTGTCTTCTATTTTGACGCTTTAATTATATTGGGGCATGGGGCATTGGGCATGGGGATGAGGGAGATGGGGAGGTGGGGAGATGGGGTGAAAAACCAATGCCCAATGCCCAATACCCAATGCCCCATGCCCAATACCCTATTGAACCACTGACAAATGTTATCCTTTTGTTGATCTATTTTTAACTTATCGGACAGATGTTGCAGCACAAGAGATTAGCTCAGTCATACTAAGAGTGGGGATAATAACGCTATGTACACAGAAAACCTCACGTATATCTTATTTTCTAACTGGCAACGCACACTCGAACCTTTTGGCGTTGACGAAGTAGCGGCTGATAAAGCCTTTAGTCACTTGGTTGCAGCTTACTCTACCAGCGATCGCTACTACCATACACTCAAACACATTCATCATGTTCTCAGCACAATTGAGATTTTACATGGCTACACAAACAACCTACCTGCTGTTCTACTTGCTGGCTGGTTTCACGATGTAGTCTATGACACTAAGGCTCAAGATAATGAAGAAAAAAGTGCAGACTATGCTTTTGAGTTGCTGAATAATTTGGGCATTCCGGAAAGTATCATAGCTACCGTCACCCGCTTAATTCTGAACACTAAAAACCACCAAGCTGCGGTAGATGATTGTGATAGCCAAGTCCTACTTGATGCAGATTTAGCGATTTTGGCCACTAACTCAGTTGAATATCCAGAGTACTCTGATGCCATTCGCCAGGAATATGCCTGGGTGCCAGAAGCAGAATATATCGTAGCACGCCGACAGTTTTTACAAGGATTTTTACAGCGGCCGGGTATCTACTTTACACCTTTAATGTTGGAATTTGCCGAACCATCTGCCCGCAATAATATCAAGAAAGAAATTCAGTCTTTAGGTTAAATCTTAAATAGTAAATCTTAACTAGTACAGCGCGGCGCAAATCAACAACCCATTCCAAATCAAGGAAACAGTTACGCTGTATTGATTTTGACTTTTGACTTCACGGCGGTAATGGGGTGCGTTATGGCTTTGCTATCACGCACTATCTTATTTAGAATACTGATTTAGTATTCAGTGCCAAATTATAATATCATCGCCTGTTTGCAAAAAATTGAAATTTCTAATTAATAGCGATCGCACTCACCATACTTGACACTTGTTCTAATTAATGCATCTAAGTGTATTGACAATGCTCGTATTTTCATCAGACTATCTAAGTGTTTCTCACATTATAAACAAAATTTGAAGTTATCAAAGTGAAATCGTTTGACTAAAATCCAAAATTGGTATAAGCCGACTTTAATTTTTGCAGAAAATTAAGCATGGCTGAAACTACAGCATCTGAAGACTCAATCAAGAAGCCATGACCACCACGGTCGATAACTACAAGTTCAGCGTTGGGAATACCTTGAGCAAGTTGCTGGGAAAACTTCAGTGGAGTCAGAATGTCTTGTTTTCCAACCAAAACTAAGGTAGGACAATCAATTTGTTGGAGACGGTCTACTGTATCAAAGTCAAGCATGGCTCGGCTATGATGATAAAGTGAATGAGTCGCAGGTGGGAAGGGATATCTGATGGCAAATTCGATGAGACCTTCAATCATTCCAGGAATCGAATAGAATGCATCTGTAAATATCCAAGGCAATACCATTTTTTCATAAAGTTTCAAGTCTACATAATTAAGAAGTTCGCCCCAAGTTTCGATAATGCTATTGAAGAATTCATCACCTTTTGCCAAAGATGAAAGTAGCATCAGACTTTGTACTTTTTTGGGGTATGCTAACGCTAGCTCTTGGGCAATTTGGCCACCCATTGAATGACCTGCTAAATGCACCTTGTCAATCCCGATGCGATCCAATAATGCTGCAATATCACCAGCCATTTCTTTGATACTATAGGGGTTTTGGGGAGCAGAACTTCGCCCCATACCTCGGTTGTCTAAGCGAATAACTTGATAATGCGAAATTAACGATGGCATAATCAGCGACCAATAAGCATGATCGCAAAAAAAGCCAGCTATTAATAGCAAAGGCTCACCTGTTCCCTTTATGTCATAGAACAAATCAATTCCGTTAATTTGAACCTTTGGCATAGTCAATAATTCTATAAATGGCTGGTAACAATGGTAAAAATCAGCAAACAAGGTAAAACAAACAACAGAGCTTCTTAATATTTATGGGCATTATCTTTTTACTTTATGAGTAGGAATTTCTATGTTTTGAATCGTTCATCCACAGGAATCTGATAGCCGTTGGCGAGGCGATTGGTCATATTGGCAGTGGCAGCGATCGCCATTACTTCCCCAAACATGGTATCATCCATACCCTTGGCACGCGCAGATGCTGTATGTGAAGCAATGCAATACTCGCAGCCATTTGTCGCACTCACGGCGATATAAATCAGTTCGCGCATCAGTGGATCGATTTCACCGGGGCTAGTCATCACTTCTTTGACTGCTTGCCATGTTCGTTGCAAGGTGGGAGGATGGTTAGCTATAGCTTTCCAAAAATTATTGATATAGTCATTCTGACGTGTGGCGCGGATGTCGTCATACACTACACGCACTTCGTCGCTGGCTTCTTCGTACTCAATTAGCTTAGTCATATTTCCATTGAATTTAGTTTCCCAATAAGTGGGAACACCTAAAATTGTAATATAGAGCGTCTTAACTAAGTACAGCTTTGCGTAAAATCGTGGGTAAATTGAGGGTTAAATTTTAGACGCATAGGCGCTTCTCTACGAGACGCTACGCGAACGCCTTCCCGTAGGGTAGGGGTGCAGAGGTAAGCACAGAGGAACGCAAAGAATTCGCTATAAATTAATGAAATGTTGTACTAAGAATAAAAGACCGATAATACAAAATCCGTACAAAAAATAATGGAGTACAAACCGTAAAAGGTTCATACTCCATTTTAAAGGAAAGAGCAGGACATAAGCCGGGTTCTGTTCTCTTGCGAGGGCAGTTATCTATCTGGGACGCCTGTTACCAAACGCCTCTAGCGGCTCTCATTGAGCGGAACTGGTAAAAGACCAACCATAGTTCCTATCGCCTTGCTCCCAACCGGGGTTTACCGAGCCAGCACCTCTCGATGCTGCTGGTGCGCTCTTACCGCACCTTTGCACCCTTACCAAACAATTTTGGATTTTGGATTTTGGATTCAATCCAAAATTTAAAATCTAAAATCTAAAATTGTTTTGGCGGTATCTTTCTGTGGCACTATCCTCACGATCGCTCGCACTGGACGTTATCCAGCAAGTTTGGCCTTTCGGGAGTCCGGACTTTCCTCAAACCAGTGACTATGACTGATCTGCAACCGCCTGCGCCTACTCTCTCCCTAGATCCAGTTTAATCTTCGATGGCATCCTGTGTGGACTTGGTGTTACTTCTTTTTATTCCAAGGTAGGGCGTAAGTCCAAGGTAGTTTTCTGATTGTGAATGGACAATTGATAATGCTAATGGGAGGGAAATTGACACCAGGAGCTAAACCCACACGCACCTCAGAAATTCTTAATACTAATTGTAGGGAAAATTCTAACTCCTTTCTTCCATTTATAAAGTCGTTGTACAATTTTTTCTGGCCTTTTTGTAGCCCACCGATATCAATTAGTGGTTTTTTAGCTGAGTAAGTTCCAGTTGCTTGATCGCGCTGGAAAACATCTTCTGCTGTTACTGTTTCAGAAAGTGTTTTCTTGGGGGCAATCAAGCTGGGACTTTGGGGTACAGCTAAGTCGCGGGTTAAGTCTGGTGATTTGCGAATTACTCGGCGCGATTGTTTGGTATGTTCAACGACCAGAGAGCTATTATCCCAATCAACGTATACGGCAATATTATCAGATTTATTTTCAATACCAATGCCTAAATCTTTCAGGTCGTCAATGGGATAGGAGGATTTGAATTTAAAGGAAATTCCAATTTTGTCATCGAGATTTTGTTCTTTTAGCTGCTCATCAACTATTCCTTTTTTAAATTCAAATTTAATTTGGTCGTCGATGGATTCAACCATTCGGTTAAAAACATAGGAGACACCAATAATATAAATCGTCAAAACTACTAAATTCTGGTCGCTACTCCTCATAATTAAAAAATATTAACTCCCGATGCTAATGAATATATATTCGATTCATTGTTCATGTGCAATCTTTAGTTGCGTTTAGTTTGGACAGAGTTTTGCAGCCAGCCTCGTCGCCAAAAAAACAATAGCAGACAAAGTGCGATCGCCACCATTATTCCCAAACACATTGGGTAGCCCCAATACCAATTCAATTCAGGCATATTATATGGTGATTTCTCGGTATTGAAATTCATACCATATATTCCGGCAACAAAAGTCAATGGAATAAAAATTGACGAAACCACCGTTAGCACTTTCATGATTTCATTCATTTTGTTGCTCACAACCGAAAGATATACATCCATCAATCCAGATGCTAATTCTCGGTAAGTTTCTACCATATCCATGACTTGCACGGTATGGTCATAACAATCTCGCAGGTAAATTCGCACATCTTCACTAATTAAATCACTGCCATCACGAATTAAAGAATTAATTGCATCCCGCTGCGGCCAGATAGCGCGACGCAATTGCAGTAATTCTCGCCTGATTTGATAAATACTTTGTAGTGTTTGCGGAGTAGGTTTAACTATTACTTCCTCCTCTAATTCTTCGATTCGCTCACCATAAAGTTCCAGCACTGGAAAAAAGCCATCAATAATCGCATCTAACAAAGCATAAGCTAAATAATCAGCTTTTTGACAGCGGATGATGCCTTTGCCTTTTTCAATGCGCGATCGCACTGGTTCAAAGCAATCATGCTCTGGTTCTTCTTGGACTGTGAGCAAGTAATTTTTCCCCAATATTAAACTCACTTGTTCGCTGTAAAAACCACAGGTTCTTTCCTTTGGTACTACCATCCGAGCAATGAAGAGTAATTGGTCTTCATAATCCTCTGTTTTCGGACGCTCCGGTACATTCACCACATCTTCTAAAACGAGAGGATGTAAATCAAAAACTCGACCCAATCTTTGTAATATATCTTGAGAGCCTAAACCTTGTACATCTACCCAAGAAATCGTTTCCATCTCTAGATATGGAATACATTCTTCTGGAGTTGCTATTTGTTCGCGGGTAAAATTGGTCTGGTTATAGTCAATCAAGAAAATTATTGGCGCTGGAGCGTCTGCATCAATAATAATCGTTCCTGGCAGAGTTCCTGGTTGGTGATGGAACTCATCTTCAAATGTCTTAGTTACTACTTTCAGAGCGCGGCGCAGTTTTCGTGCCATGAAATATTACCTAATAGTCATTAGTCATTAGTCATTGGTCATTGGTCATTGGTCATTGGTCATTAGTGAATGACAAAGGACAAAAGATAAAGGACAAATGACATACACGTAATTTTACAAAAATTAATACAAAGATGGTAATTTCTAAATTATGCAATTATTTCCGTCGCTCATTTGGTCACCAGCATTTTGTTATTAGTGAGTTGTATTCAGAACTAACTACTGAAAAGTTTCATAATTAATACCAATTTGAAATCAAAATGCGACAGATGTGTGGGTAGGGGTGTACAGCTGCACGCCCCTACAGCCGATTCATGTGTTGGAAATATTTTTGAAAATGGTATTAAGTTTATTTACGTTCAGTGAGTTACCAGCAATAGAGATAACATATTGCTTCTGAATCAGCAATGGTGGGTATAAAAAACAGTTTGCCTTGGCAAGACAAACTGCTTCAAAAATATTTACCTCAGCGTTCAGGAGCAGAGCCAGAGACCTATCCGGCTCTGCTTGTTAATTCTGAATTCTGAATTCTTACATATCTGGGTGAACAGGAGTTAGAACATGCCGCCCATGCCGCCCATGCCGCCCATGCCACCCATACCGCCCATACCGCCCATATCAGGGGCAGGAGCAGCGGATTTCTTTTCAGGCTTTTCAACAACGATCGCTTCGGTGGTTAAGACTAAACCAGCAATGGAACCAGCGTTTTGTAAAGCTGAACGCACGACTTTAGCAGGGTCGATGATCCCAGCAGCGATCAAATCTTCAAATTCCCCAGTAGCAGCGTTGTAGCCAATGTTAAATTCGGCATCCCGGACTCTGGAGACAATCACAGAACCTTCTGCACCGGCGTTGTCTGCTATTTGACGCAAGGGAGCTTCCAATGCACGCTGCACAATATCAGCCCCAATTTTTTCTTCCGCTTCCAGGCTGTTTTTAATTGCTTCTACTGCCTTGGATAAGTGAATCAGCGTCGTTCCACCACCAGGAACAATACCTTCTTCCACGGCAGCTTTCGTGGCGTTGAGGGCATCCTCAATTCGCAATTTACGGTCTTTGAGTTCGGTTTCTGTGGCTGCACCCACTTTAATCACTGCCACGCCACCAGCTAGCTTAGCGATGCGTTCTTGGAGCTTTTCTTTGTCGTAGTCGGAATCAGTTTCTTCCAACTGTCTGCGAATTTGACCAATCCGCTTTTGTACTTCTGGCTTGGTGGAACTGCCAGCGACAATTGTGGTGCTTTCTTTATCAATGGTGATTTTGCGGGCAGTTCCCAGCGTTTCTAGAGAAGCGGTATCCAGGCTCAAGCCGATTTCTTCAGAAATCAATTGTCCATCGGTGAGAATGGCAATATCTTGGAGTAAAGCTTTGCGGCGATCGCCAAATCCAGGCGCTTTGATGGCAGCTACGGCAAGTACACCCCGTGCTTTGTTCACTACCAAAGTTGCCAAGGCGTCTCCTTCCACATCTTCGGCGATGATCAGCAAAGGCTGACCCGAACGGGCGACTTTTTCCAACACCGGTACTAAATCCTGGATGGTGCTGATTTTTTTATCAGTAACCAAGATGCGGGCGTTTTCAAATTCTACGATTTGCCGCTCGTTGTTGGTGACAAAGTAGGGAGAAATATAACCCCTATCAATCTGCATCCCTTCAACTACTTCTAGTTCAGTTGTCAGGGATTTAGATTCTTCAACGGTGATTACACCATCTTTGGTGACTTTTTCCATTGCTTGGGCTAGCATATTGCCAACTTCTTCGTCGTTACCGGCGGAGACAGTGGCAACTTGAGCGATCGCACTTCCTTCTACAGGTTTAGCTATTTTGGCAATTTCTTCTACCAGGGCTTCGATAGTTTTATCGATTCCACGCTTTAAGCTGACTGGGTTAGTACCAGCCGCAACGTTCTTTAGACCTTCCCGAATCAAAGCCTGCGCCAAAACTGTAGCAGTTGTAGTGCCATCCCCTGCGACATCTTTAGTTTTAGATGCTACTTCCTGGATGAGTCTTGCACCTGTATTTTCCAAAGGATCTTCTAATTCAATTTCCTTGGCAACAGTGATACCATCGTTGACAATTTGAGGTGCGCCAAATTTTTTCTCTAAAAGGACATTGCGACCTTTGGGTCCCAAGGTGATTTTTACGGCATCGGCAAGGGCGTTAACACCCCTTTCTAGAGCTCGCCGCGATTCCTCGTCAAATGCAATAATTTTCGCCATGTTTTATTTCTCAAGCGCTTCCATTAGACAATTTAGCACTCACAGAGCAAGAGTGCTAATGTCTCCAGCAAGTCAAGTTACAAATGGAAATGAAAAATTGATTAATATACAGGTGATGCTCATATTAGATACTGGCAGTAATGCTTGAATTGGGAGATGAACCTAGACAACTCCCTTAAGTCCCTTGGTATTGCCGAACCTAGCGGCACCGGCTGGTTGGCAGTAGTATTTACGTTCCTCTTAGCTTGGCTTGTAACCTGGCGTTTAATTCCGACAGTACGCAAATTCGCCTTGCGGGTGGGTTGGGCAGACCAACCCAACGCACGGCGGCTCAACCGAGAACCTTTGCCCAATGCAGGTGGGCTAGCTATTTACGCGGGTGTAATTGCCGCCCTGGTATTAGCTAGTCTTTTACGACCGATCGAACTCCAAAACGTATTAGCCCAGGTACTAACTATTCTTTTGGGGGGTTCAATATTAGTCCTTGTGGGCTTTATTGACGATCAGTTCGGTTTACCCCCTTCCGTTCGTTTGTGGGCACAAATTGTCACGGCACTGTTGCTAGTAGCTAACGGTATCAGTGTGCAAGTTACATTTGGCACTCCCATCGACTCGCTTCTCTCCATGTGCCTGACGGTAATATGGGTAGTAGGAATTACCAACGCCATCAATTTGATGGATGGTATGGATGGTTTGGCGGGAGGAATCAGCTTTATTACTGCCATGAGTTTGTTAGGCGTTGCAGCCCAATTTAACAACCGTGCAGCAGCAATATTGGTATTGGCAGCTTTGGGGGGTGCGGCACTGGGCTTTTTGCGCCATAACTTCCATCCCTCACGGATTATTATGGGTGATGCCGGAGCATACTTTTTCGGCTATGTCCTGGCAGCAACTAGTATTTTAGGCAAACTGCAACAAAACACAATCTATGCCCTCATACCCACAGTTTTATTTCTGTTATTGCCAGTGCTAGATACTACTCAAGTATTTGTGCGACGGCTATTAGCAGGAAATAACCCTCTGAGTACTCCTGGCAAAGACCACCTGCACCACCGCTTGCTGGCTTGGGGATTCTCCCAACGCCACGCAGCGTTCACGTTGTGGGGAATTACCTTGGTTTGCAACTTACTAGCCATGAGAATACAAGGTATGAGTTTCGCTGTAATGTTAACTACCGCCAGTAGCATTATTATTTTTTTGGGCTTTACTGTGTGGCAAAGAATACGCCAACAACATTAGTACACTTTCGCGTATATAAGGAATTCTAAAAAATAAAATCCTCAGTGATTAGGAATAATAATCATTGTCGAGTGTGGGAAGTCAGGGCTGGTATCAGCAGCCCTGACTTCTCTTTTTGTAATAACATCAAACTCAGGTAATTATACCAATTCAAATAATGTTTGTGACACATTGATTGTTCATAAGGGCACAACAGTGTTGTGCCCCTACCCATATGTCACATTCTTTTTTCAAATTTGTATTACTTAATTATTAAAATCGTCAAACTCTTCTTTGATAACTTTTGACGTTGTGCGCTTTGGCTGCTACTGCTTGAGTTAGTCTTGTGGCTAAACCAGTTTGCTTAACTGCACCTCCCAAAACAAACGCGCCTATCATTAACCAGACAACATCCGAACCCAAGGATTCAAAAAAATCTTCTTGGGAAATGCCGCCAGTTAACAACAGCATGAGTACCGATACCAAGGCAATGTAACCAGCATTTATTGAGGTCGTTGACCACAATATTACGGTTAGGAGAAATACAAATACAGTCAACCGCCCTTGTATAGATAAGCCATCGGGTAAAAATACTATGACACTGGATATAGAAGTTAAAAATAGTGCCAATAGTAATTTTGGTTGCCAACGCCTTGATTGCCGAAAATATTGCAAAAATCTATTCAATTGCGTATTTATGGTGTTATGATTCTGATGTTTCTGACTGATTGTCATTTCTGAGCCTTATGGTCTATTTAATTTTAGATATCTGTTTTTATTAAGTTGCCTCCTCATAAAAATAAAAGGATTATTGAGTGTCAATTAACTTGGTCTTAAAGTAAGTTTAATCAGAAATTTATGAGAAGTTAATTAAGGAAGTATGAGAACATTCTCATAAAAGCAGTGCTGTATGAGAGCAGAATTCAGGAGTCAGAATTCAGAATTCAGAAGTAAAACAGGCTTTATACGTGGCTTTTAGACGAATCCTTGTGTACTTCACTTTCCTTGAAATCTGCTGTCGTTGATTGTAGGGTGGGTGTTGCAATATTAGCCCTACTATGGTCTATTTTCTGTATGGGGAAGTGGAAGAAAATTTTGATCTCAGAAAACCTGAGATTGGAAGTTGCCAGAGTTAGAAGGAGGTAGAGCGATCGCTCACTACATTTTAAAAGCTACAACAGAAACCGTGCATTTGGGCGGTTTCTCCCATCTGCTAAAGCCGGCACTGACTATTGATTCTGGTGATACAGTTGATGTAGAAACTTATACTGGTTACTACGTTTATGACAAAGCACCACCAGAGTTTCTGACACCAGAATTTCTCGACATCTGCCAAAATCTTCTACCAGAACGCAAAATTGCTGGGGGACCGCATTTACTCACAGGGCCAATTTACGTGCGGGATGCCGAACCAGGGGATGTTTTAGAAGTAAAATTAGAGGCGATCGCACCTCGTTTACCTGTAGGCTTTAATGCAATTCGCACAGGTTGGGGAGCTTTACCACATCAGTTTCCTCAACCCGCTTTAAGATTCATTCCTCTGGATTTAGCAAACAATATTGCCGAATTTCCCCCTGGTGCTGGGATCAAAATTCCCCTCAAACCGTTTTTTGGAATTCTTGGTGTTGCGACTCCAGAAACCTCTCGAACTTCCATCCCACCAGGCTCTTACGGCGGTAATATCGACAACCGCGAACTCCAAGCAGGTTCTCGTTTATTTTTGCCGATTTTTGTCCCCGGTGCATTATTTTCCATTGGTGATGGGCATTCGGCACAGGGTGATGGCGAAGTCAATGTTACCGCCATTGAAACTTCCATGAACGGTAGAATTACACTCAAACTTCGCAAGGATTTACAACTGACAACACCAATTGCGGAAACTCCGACTGATATTATCACAATGGGTTTTGCTCAAACCTTAGATGAAGCGTTAGAACTAGCTTTAAAAAACATGATTGATTTTCTGGAACGCTTCACAAATTTGTCGCCAGAAGATGCTTATGTATTGTGTAGTTTAGCTGTGAATTTTCGCATTACTCAAGTTGTGAATAGTCCTCAAAAAGGGGTACATGGGATGTTACCAAAATCAATTTTATCCAAGAGTATTAATTTGTAAGTAGTTAGGCGTTTTTCGCGCACTGTAATTCCTTATGAAACTTGAACCACTTTTAACTTTACGTGTCGATATCACTGCTCCTCTGGAGGCCGGAACAGGACCATACGGGACTCGCCTCATTTTTAATATAGGCGGAGGAACCTTTGAGGGAGGGCGATTGCGGGGAAAAGTCCTTCCGAGCGGCGGCGATTGGATTTTGGTCGATGCCGAGGAAGTTTGGCACCTCGATGTTCGCTTGTTGCTTGAAACCGAAGACGGAGCGAGGATCTACGTTCAGTATCATGGGGTGGTGGTGATGAATGAAAAAATAGGCACTGCCCTTGCTGGCGGGGGCGCCACCGAGTATGGCGATACCTATTTCATGACCCAGCCACGTTTTGAGACTGGCGATGGGCGTTACCGTTGGCTGAATCGGGTTGTGGCGGTGGGTGAGGGACGCTTGGAATCTGGTGGGGTCGAGTATCGCGTTTTTGAGCTGGTGAACGATTCAAATTGAAGAGTTTAATTGAGTTTCAGCAATATTTTTGTTAAGCGATCGCCTAAATGTTCAATAGATTCTTGCTGTTTAGGAGCTTTTAATGTGCCATCAGGATTAAAAGCTTCATAAGCTTTGGATATGGCTACCTGATCTGGAAGTACCAAAACTTTGATGTTTCCCAAAATAGAACGCAGGTGAACCAACCCCCGCAAACCACCAAGACCCCCTGGGGAAGCGCTCATAATCGTAGCAACTTTATCTGCAAAAGCAGCCAAGGGGGCTTCATTTGGAGATGGACGGGATGCCCAATCAATGGCGTTTTTCAAAACTCCCGTGACCGAACTGTTATATTCAGGTGAAGCAATCAGAAATCCCTGATGAGAAATCATTAAATCCTTCAATATACGGGCGTTGGCTGGTAGTCCTTCTTCAGCTTCCAAATCTTCATCAAACAAAGGTAAGGGCAAATCCCGTAGATCTAAATAAGTCACTTCTGCGCCTGCTGCCTTGGCACCAGTGGCGGCGATTTTTACCAATTTTTTGTTGTAAGAATCTATACGGGTGCTACCAGCAAAAGCTAGGATTTTAGGTGTAAATGCCATAGTTCTAGGTGGATTGGCTGACTCAGTTGCATTATCCTGTTTTCAGGCGATCGCTTTTTGCAACCTTTAGTTTTTCTTTACATAATTACACTAATTGAGAAAGAAGTGTCTATCCAAGCGCAATGGGCAATTCAGAAGATTAAAACAGATAGAATAGTCTCAAGCGAGGAGAAGTAACTAAGGCAAAGCGCAATGGGAAATCCATTTCCTGGAATGAACCCATATTTGGAACAACCTGAACTGTGGCATCAAGTTCACAATCGTTTGATTGTAGCGATCGCTGATGACCTGACTCCTCAAATTGCGCCGAAATACCGAGTTTCCATAGAAGAACGAGTTTACACTAGTGTAGATGATATCTTACTTGTGGGAATTGCTGATGTAGCAGTTGCTAACCGTAACACTACAGATATCAGCACAACTTTGACTGCTGCAAAACTTACTGAACCCAGTAAAGTGAAGGTTCCCATACCAGAACAAGTAACAGAGCGATTTTTAGAGGTGCGAGCAACTCAAAGTAAAGAAGTAGTTGCTGTGGTAGAAATACTTTCCCCTAAAAATAAACGCTCAAAAGAAGGTAGAGCCGCCTACCAAAGCAAACGACAGAAAATTTTGGCTTCTGCAACCAACTTGGTAGAAATTGACCTTTTAAGACAAGGAGAGTCAATGCCTGTTCTCGGAGCGATCGCCACAGATTATAGTATCTTGGTGAGTCGCAGCTACAACAGACCTGATGCAGATTTATATACTTTCGACTTCAAACACCCAATTCCTGTTTTTCCTGTGCCTTTACGTGAAGGAGAACCTGAGCCAATAATTGACTTGCAAAGGTTACTCAATGAAGTTTACGAACGTGCTAGATTTGACTTGGCAATTGATTATTCACAACCTTTAAAAATAGTCAGATCGCCCCAGGAAGAAGCTTGGGTGAAAGAAATTTTGGAGAGGATTTAAAATAATTCGTAATTGATAATGACGAACCAGATACTAATCTCCATCAGCAAAAGGTATTTTGAATTTACACTTGCTTTTTAAACCACCTTATCTCTGAGCAGAAAATTTAGAACACGACTAACATAAGCACCCCATGTATCAATTCAGTTAATGATTGCAACACATCCTTGGATGAAGACGCGATGAATCGCGTCTCTACAAATGGTTTATTTGTCGCATTCTTTTTTAGAATTGGTATTACTTTTGTCTTATTTGGTCAAAGCTTCTCTTTACTCGCTTCCAGCAGCTTAACGCTGGCGTAGATAGCATCAATGTGGGGTGTGGAAATTTGAGTGAGTTTTCCCAATTCTGCCACCGCGCCGACAATCGCATCTATTTCCGTGGGGCGTCCGGCTTCAATATCTTGCAGCATTGAGGTTTTGTGGGCACCAACATTTTCAGCCCCATTAATTCGCTGTTCTAGGGTAATGCCAAATTTTATACCCAAATTTTCGGCGATCGCCTGGGCTTCTGTCATCATTTGCCGTGCTAGTTCGCGGGTGAGGGGATAGCGGCAAATATCCTCTAAAGTCGCACCAGTTAGGGCACTGATGGGGTTAAAGGCGACATTACCCCATAATTTGATCCAGATTTCCGTGCGAATTTGATTGCGGATTGGTGCTTTAAATCCTGCTTGTTTAAGAGTTTGGGCTAATAATTGGATGCGATCGCTTTTACTGCCATCGATTTCACCGAGAGTAAAGCGATCGCCTTCAATATGCTTAATGACACCTGGTTCAATTATCTCAGTTGCTGGGTAAACAACACAACCGATGGTGCGGTCAACACCGATACCAGCTTCAACAATTCCCTCAGGATCGACAGATTGAATGCGTGTACCTTCATACTCGCCGCCATGATGACGAAAGTACCACCAAGGAATACCATTTTGGGCTGTAATCACTGTTGTGTGAGGATTGTATAGTGTGGAAAGGGAGGGGGCGATCGCTGGAACACTGTGAGCCTTAACAGTTAAAATTACTACATCTTGTTCCCCCGCTTCCTGAATATCGCTAGTTGCCAAAGCCGGACGAACAACTTGACTAGAACCGTCCGCCATGACTAGTTTTAGCCCATCTTTTTTAATTGCTTCCAAATGAGAACCACGAGCAATCAGCGTCACTGTTTCACCAGCCAGTGCCAACTTTGCTCCTAAATATCCCCCGATCGCACCTGCCCCAACAATACAAATCTTCATTTTCTCAAAAGAATATAGGTTATAGTTCAATACAATTCAGTTAAACCTAAAAGTATTCTTGTAGAGACGCGATTCATCGCGTCTGAAAGACCAGTTTTCTTTGCCAATAAACTTTAAATTAACGGTATTGGGTTATAGTTTAGTACGATTAGTTGAAAAATTCCAAACCCTTATTATGCGACAATTTTATCATTAAGTTGCTTGAACTCTAATAACTATCTCAAACAACTATAGGAATCAAATTTTAATTTTGAAAAATTACCTGAACTGTTTACCCTACAAATCAATTCACAAATAAAATAGGAACACTGTATGAGCCAAAGTTTTCTCGATGCTGCCAAAAAAGGTCAAAATGATTGGTGGCGTTACTTACTAGGAGTTTTGTTGATTATTTTCTGCTACTGGTATGTAGGTTCATTCACTTCAGGTATTTTAGCAACTATTTTATTTTTAGCCTCAAGTGCTGCAAATGGAAATGAGGTTTCAAGTTTACCATCTGAATTTCACAATCAACTAGAACTTTATTTACAAGCCTCACAAACTCGGTATTTTGTTATTTATAGTATTCCTGTGTTTTGTGCATGGCTGGGTATATTTATAACGATTAATTGGTTACACAAACGGAAAATTAAAACTTTGATTAGTGCTGATAGTTCTTTTAAATTTCAGCGTTTAATATCAGGCTTTGCAGTCTGGTTGATTATTTTAATCGCCTTCACAGGAGTAGATTATCTAATACAGCCGCAAGTTTATTCATGGACTTTCGATTTAGTCCAGTGGCTGCCACTTTTTCCTTTGGTTTTAGTGCTTACTCCCATCCAAACTTCCGCCGAAGAATTTTTGTTTCGTGGCTATTTACTTCAAGGACTGGGGCTATTATCTCGGCAACGACTTGTATTAATCATTGTTACTGGTTTCCTGTTTGCGCTGCCACACTTGAGTAACCCAGAAATGCAGCGGGGAGAAATATGGGTAGCATTGCAATACTTTTCATGGGGTGTATTTTTTTCAGCACTTACCCTCAAGGATAATCGGCTGGAACTTTCTTTAGGTGCCCATGCAGCTAATAATATTTTTGCTTTTTTATTTGTTAATACTAAGGATTCGGTAATTCCTACACCTGCTGTATTAACTATGAACAATCCTGGAGATCCAAGGGTGGGTTTGGTTGTTTTCTGGGTAACGATCGCAATTTTCTACTACTTCTTCTTTGGTAGACGAAAACAACACTCTACCTAAAAGGTTTGAAGACGCGATAAATCGCGTCTCTACAAGGACTTACGCGATATGTGGCTGAAAACCTTATTCTTGGGTAGCGGTAATTCATGAATTACCGCTACTTTCATTGTTCAAAGGTGCAACTTCGAGGCTCAAAGGCTCAATCGTTTCCTGATTTTCCACACTCCCTACTCCCTACTCCCCAATCTCAAGCAACTTCGCCATCGCCAATCGTTGCAGTTTCCCGGTGGCACCACGGGGTAGTCGATCTAAAATGTGAATTTGCTTGGGCACTTTGAAATTTGCCAGCATGGTTGAACAGTGAGTTAAAAGTTCTTTTTCGCTGGCTTCTGCTTTGAGGACAACAGCTGCATGGATATCTTCTCCTAAAGATTTGTGGGGGACGGCAAAGGCTAAGGCTTCGGCGACGGCGGGATGGCGCAGCAAAATATCATCTACTTCTAAGGGAGAAATTTTTTCCCCACCCCGGTTAATCAATTCTTTAATCCGTCCAGTCAGGCGGAGATAGCCATCTTCATCGACTGTACCTTGATCCCCTGTGCGGAACCAACCATTTACAAAAGCAGTGGCGTTGGCTTCTGGGTTATTTTCGTAGCCGTCAATGACATTTGGTGCTTTTACCACCACCTCGCCCAAGCTTCCTTGGGGTAGCAGGTTACCTTCAAAGTCCATAGTGCCGACTTCTACACCGAAGCCATAACCGACAGTACCAGGTTTGCGGACTTTTGGCGGTAAGGGATTGGTAGTCATTAAATGAGATGCTTCAGTCATGCTGTAAGATTCCACCACAGGAGCATTGAGAGTTGCCTCCAGTTGTTCGATGATAACTGGAGGCAAAGAAGCACTACTAGAGCGAATAAAACGGAAGGGATTTGCTTTGACAATTTCTGTGTTGCGGCTAGCGCGTGCCAAAATTGTCTGGTGCATGGTTGGTGCTGCGGAGTACCAGGTAGGTTTGTAGGTTTCTACCAGTTTCCAAAACTCTAGGGCATTAAAACCATTGGGACAAACCAGTGTACCGCCAGATCCCAGAGTTGCCAACAAACAGCCCACCAAACCATGAACGTGGAATAGGGGCATTAAACAAAGTGTAGTGTCAGCTGCGGTGAGTGAATAAGCACCAATGATGTTGTTGGCAGAAGCAATGAGGTTGCGATGACGAATTGGCACACGCTTGGGACGGCTGGTGGTGCCGCTGGTGTGGAGAATCATTGCTATATCGTCGGATGAGGGGGATGAGGGGGATGAGGGAGAAGAAGGAGCAGGGGAGCAGGGAGAAGGGAGCAGGGGGGAAAGAAGTAATTTTTCATTCTCCTCCTTGCCCCCTGCCCCCTGCCCCTCTGCCTCTTGTGCCCCATGCCCAATGCCCAATGCCCCATGCCCAGTCCTCAATTCAAAGCTCAAAGTACCATCAGTGTTGACTTTGGCATTAATCAGCATCATATCGGGTGGGAGGGCAGCAATGGCTGCTTCTGGTTCCTCAGACAACGTAATCAGTGCTTTTGCCTGGGTATCTGCGTAGTAGAAGGCAAATTCTTCTTGCTTGTATTTGGGGTTCAAAGGTGCAGCGGTGCCAGATAAAGCAGCAGCGAGAAAAGTAATTGCCATCGCTGAACCGTTAGTCATGGCGATGGCAATGCGTTCTTGGGGTTTGAGTCCAAAGCTATGGAGTTGAGATACCAGCCCAGTCACATTTTCGCGCAGTTGTTTATAGGTTAGCGATCGCCCCCCAGGCGAAACCAGGGCTAAATGATTGTCTTCTCCTGCTAAAAGCTCAAATAAATTCATCTCAAAACCTCCAAAAGGTATTGGGGACTGGGAAGAGGATGGGGAGATGAGGGGATGGGGGGATGGGGAGAAAAGAAGAATTACTTTCTCCCCCATCTCCCCACCTCCCCAGTCCCTAGTCTCCAAGCTAAAATTAAGTCAATCTTGTGTCTATCGCTACTAAAAATTAGAAAAAACTTTTTCAGCAGCTCAACCAAATCGATAAATATGGATCGTCGGAAATTTATTAACTATGTTACTTTAGCAGGATCTAGCTTTGCCTTAACTAGTTGTATTCAAGGCAGAAATTCCAATTCATCGGGTGAAGTATCTCCTTTGGCATCACCTGTAGTAGTAAATGAACCCCTGAAAGTGGGATTTGTTTATATAGGGCCTGTGGGTGATTTTGGCTGGACTTATGCTCATGATTTAGGTCGCAGACACATGGAAGCCAATCTTCAAGATAAGGTAAAAACTACCTTTGTGGAAAATGTGAATGAAGGTGCTGATGCTGAAAGAGTAATTCGCCAATTAGCATTAGATGGCAACAAGTTGATTTTCACAACTTCCTTTGGCTACATGAACCCAACAATAAAAGTTGCCAAGGAGTTTCCTAAGATTTTCTTTGAACACTGTACAGGATACAAACGCGCTGCTAATGTTGGCACTTATTTGGGACGTTTTGAAGAACCGCGTTACTTAACCGGCATGATTGCTGGCAAGATGACAAAATCAAATGTAATTGGTTTTATTGGCGCATATCCAATTCCGGAAGTAGTTCGGGGAATCAGTGCATTTGCTCAAGGAATGCGGGTAACAAATCCCCAGGCAAAAGTTAAGGTACTTTGGGCACAAACTTGGTACGATCCAGCTAAAGAAAGAGAAGCAGCGCAAGCTTTGGTTAATTTAGGTGCAGATGTCCTGACCCAGCATACAGACTCTGGTGCTGTTGTACAATTGGCTGAGGAAAAAGGCATTTATGCTTTTGGCTATAACACTGATATGAGCAAATTCGGTCAAAAAGCTCACCTGACATCAGCTATTAACAAATGGGGCAAATTCTATACAGATAAAGCTTTGGCTGTAATAACCAATGCTTGGAAATCTCAAAACGTTTGGGATGGTATTGGTCAAGAAATGGTAGATATTTCTCCGATGAATCAAGTGATTCCCACTGATGTACAACAATTAGTAAATGCTAAGCGAGATGAATTTATTCAAGGTACTGCACATCCTTTTGATGGGCCAGTGAAAGACCAAAAAGGTGTAGTGCGAGTCCCAAAAGGTAAGGTGTTAGATGATAAGCAACAACTGGCGATGGATTGGTATGTTGAAGGAATTGAAGGCTCAATTCCTCAAGATAAATCCTAGTTCTGAAACTCTTATTTCTTCTCTAGGAGACGCTGCGCGTAGCTTGCTTCCCTGTAAGGGTACATGGGTAGAATATTCACCAATTCTGAATTCTGACCAATTATTCCTTGATGGTACAAGCCCCTAAATTTATTTATGGAGAATAAAAAACGTGAAACAAGATTAATTCAAGCCCTCCGCAACTTCCGTGGGGTATTTAATTTTGAATTTTGAATTTTGAATTTTGAATTCGGAGCAAAGCGACGTGACTCCTTTTTATCTTTTTAGCTTGAGGAAAAAATGAATAAGTCAGTTTCTCAGTTGCAGGTGATAAATATTAGCAAATCGTATTCTGGCTTTGTGGCGAATCATCAGGTAAACTTGGCAATTCAACCGGGAGAAATTCATGCTCTTTTGGGGGAAAATGGAGCGGGTAAGAGTACCCTAATGAAAATTATCTATGGATTAGTGCGTCCGGATGCTGGTGAAATTCTTTGGGAAGGGCGACAGGTTAATATTAATAGTCCAACTGAGGCAATATCTCTGTTTATTGGAATGGTATTTCAGCACTTTAATTTATTTGAAACGTTGACTGTTACAGAAAATATCGCCCTGACGCTGCCCCGTAGCGAAAAATGGAATTTATCACGAGTTGCTAAAAGAATTATCACACTATCAGCAGCATACGGTTTAAATATAGATTGCGATCGCCCCGTTCATACCCTTTCAGTTGGTGAAAAACAGCGCCTAGAAATTCTCCGGTGTTTGTACCAACGTCCAAAATTGCTGATTTTAGATGAACCAACGGCGGTTCTCACTCCCCAAGAAACGGAAACACTCTTCGCTACTTTACGGCAAATCGCATCTGATGGTTGCAGTATTTTATTTAGCAGTCACAAATTGCCAGAGGTGCAATCTCTGTGCAGTCATGCTACAGTGCTGCGTCAAGGTAAATTCTGTTGCCGCTAGTTTATCGGGGGGCAACTTGCAAAAGTTTATTATGGGGCGGGAGATATCCCAAAATCCAGCAGTATTAATTGCAGCACATCCAACTTTGGGCGTGGATGTCAACGCCACTATCAGAATTCATGAAGCATTGATTGAAATGCGAGATACAGGTGCAGCAGTGCTGGTGATTTCTGAAGATTTGGATGAATTGTTTGCATTGTGCGATCGCATTGGTGCAATCTATAAAGGACAAATTTCTCCCCTCAAGCCAATTGCCCATACTAACCGCGATGAAATCGGTAGCTGGATGGCAGGAATTGGTTTTGATTGCCCATGAATCAAATAAGTCTGAAAAATCAAATTATTGACCTGAAAAAAAGCTTAAATTTAACATGAATGAGAGTTTAGCAGCCACATTAGGAGAATTACACGCACAAATATATTGGTTACATGATGCCGAAAAGTTTGCAGAATTGGCATCAGCAGCAGCTACCATATATATGAAACTTGGTTATACTCACCAACAGGCAGAAACCGCAAGTAACTTAATTAGTCAGGCTTATCAATTAGCTGATGATGCTGCTAATGCCCAAAAAATAGGTAATTTTGAGCAAGAAATGCAGCTTTATCATCAAGCTAAAGATAAATTAACTGAAGTAGAAACCATATTAGGTTATCAAACCAGTATCGCTATACATCAAATGAAATGGTGGATGTATTTTCGTCATCAACAAAAATTCAAAATTCTAATTCACTTGTTTTTACAACATTTGAAAAAGGACTTTTGCAAGAAGTCTAATGCCTCATTTTCACCGATAATTCAGGCTTTGAGCCTATTTTTCTGGCGACCGCAAACTCGATCGCCACAACAGACAGAGTTAATGGCGGCGGCTCAAACTCAGTTACAGCAGCCATCTTGGACTTAATGCAGATTACTGTTACATTGCGAGGAAATGCTTTTAGCTTGTTCTAGCTTGTAAGTGCGATCGCTCAATTAAAATCAAAATGCTATAATACTAAAGGGGATACAGTAACATTTCCCTAATTTCGCAAGATTTGAATCTCAATAAATCTCAAATCTGTGAAAAATAATTGGAGAGGTGTCCGAGCGGTTCATGGTGACGCACTCGAAATGCGTTTTGGGGAAACTCAACGGGGGTTCGAATCCCCCCCTCTCCGTTTTTCTCATGTATGCGTAATTACTTAGCCAGATATTTGGCAAAGAATACTAAAATATACACTACCAGTACATATTTATAGGATAAACTAATGCCATCGTGTGAGGAATGAGTGATGGCGAGTTCGAGTTTGCGGCGGCCAGTTTCGTTTGCTTTTATTGGTGTCTGTTTTTATTTGGGTATTAGTGCAGGAGTCTTCATTCGGGTTGGGCGATCGCAGCGAACAAATGCTGCTACTACACCTGCTGAACCTGGTTTATTACCATTAACTATACCTGAATCCACACCACCAACATCAAAAAAACAAACTTTTCCACGCACCGTTACCATTAAAGCTGTTGGAGATATTATTCCTGGTACTAATTTTCCTAACTACAGATTACCCCGCTTTCGAGAGCAATTATTACCAAAATCAGTGAGAACCCACTTGCAAGGATCTCATATCTTATTTGGTAACTTTGAAAGTAGCTTAACTAATTATCCCTACACTACTAAAGATATTAGTCGAGGACAAGTCTTTGCATTTCGCTCTCCACCTGCATATGCTCAACTATTTGGTAAGGCTGGTTTTAATGTATTCAATATGGCGAATAATCATGCAATGGACTTTGGTTTGGTAGGGTTCAAAGATACAAAGAAGAATCTTGAGGCTGTGGGGATTGCCACATTAGGTCATAAAAATCAAATTCTCTATCTAAAAGCTAACAATATCCCTGTGGGAATGATTGGTTTTTCTCCTTATGAAATGTATAATTCCATCCATAATTTAGCAGCAGCCGAAAAACTCGTAGCAGAAGCTAAAAATAATGCCAACATTGTAATAGTATCGATGCACGCTGGAGCCGAAGGAACGGAAGCACTACACGTTAAGAATCAGACAGAGTTTTTTTATGGAGAAAACCGAGGTAATTCAATCAATTTTGCCAGAAAAATGATTGATGCAGGAGCAGACTTAGTACTGGGACACGGGCCTCACGTTCCCAGAGCGATGGAAATTTATAAGAAAAAAATCATAGCTTATTCTTTAGGGAATTTTTTGGGATATCGGACTTTATCTACAAATGCTCAAGCAGGTGATTCAATGATTTTAGAAGTCAAACTCAATTCATCTGGAAATTTGGTATCAAGTAAAATTATTCCCATTCGCATGGATCGGCAGGGAATCCCTCAAGTAGATCGGCATTTTCGGACTGTGAAACTTATGCGTTATTTGAATAATCAAGCTTTTCCTAAGAATCCGGTGAAGATTAATAACAAAGGGGAAATTGTTCTACAGAATAAATCGCAGCGATCGCCCTCGAATTCAGCGAATTCAGCGAATTTTAGATTTTAGATTTTGGATTGTTCGTTGAAAACTTAAAATCTAAATTAGAACCATTTATCATCCCTGCAAAGATTCAACAGGTGGAGGAATAATTTTTAGACCGTAGTTAGGAGCAGTTGCCAAAACTTTTTCCATATCTGCGGGACTAACAGTAGTTGATGAGATACTTTCTGAAACTGGCACACCTACCTCCCTCATCCCCCCCATCTCCCCACTCCCCTACCTAACCTCTTGTCGCCCATATTTCAGGACACTTGACATCCAAACTAACTCATCCATAAACTTTGACATGCGGCGAATGTAGGTTGGTTTGTCAATTAAATTGCCTGATTCATCAAATAGTTTCTCAACGTTGCTAAAATTCAGGTCATAGAAAATAGTTACTAATCCCAACTCCCGCATCACAGGTAAAAGGTTTTGGATTACCCTTGTACCACCAAAAGAACCTGCGGAAACGCCACACAATCCAACAGCTTTATGAATGTATTCTTTGAGGCAGGTGTCAAGTACATGTTTGAGCAAACCTGGATAGCCGTGATTATATTCTGGTGCAACGATGATTAATCCATCTGCTCGTTCCATACTTGCAGAAAACTGAGGGTCTTTGATTGATTCCCCTGCATCATCTGTAGCGATCGCCATTTTTCTAATATCGATGAGTTCGGTTTCTAGGCGATCGCGTGCTGCAACCTGCTCAACAATAAATTTAGCAACGTGTTCGCTTTGGCGACCTTGACGGGGAGTACCAAGAATTACTGGAATAAATAGGGATGAATCTGACATAGTTTTTTCTCTCTACTGTTCTTGATAATTCCAAAGTAATCCACCATGACGCAAAACAATTCTCTGTCCGATGCCTTGACTGCTACCAGTAACTAAGGCAAGTTTACCTTCTAATTTCATAAACTTTTTCTCTGTGATTTATTCTTGAGTTTTTGGTTAATCTTTACAAACTCAAATTGGCAGCACCAAAAGTAGCATTAAACTTGCGACACCAGATAGCAGCAGATTTATAATCTGCTAAATTTATATTTTCCGGAATGGAATAAGTCTGAGCGCCACTATATTTTTTTAAGCGAGCAAGAACAATATAGCCTCCCTTTGTTAAGGGATAGGATGGTGGCTTAGTTGAATTGATGACGTTATCTGAACGATGTAAAATTACTACCAAATCTGGCCCTTGTTCAGAAGTTTTAAAGGACTGGTCAAGTTCTAGAAATGATTTACCGTCTTTTTTCGTAATACGGACTGTTCCTTGAGTTGTATGTTCTCCAGAAACAAATGTACCTGATTTGATAACAATTGAATTTTGAGATTGTGGTGATTGGGCTAAAGGCTGAGTCTGAGTTGAAGACACTGGGATAGATGCATTTACAAGACCAGGATTCTCATTCGACTGTTTATTTAAACCTTCTCCAACACAGCTAGTTAATACAATAGAAGACAAACTTATAATTAATAAATGTCTGATTTTCATGATTTAAATACCTCAATGTATCAGTGAATGATATAGCTCTTATAGCAAAAGCCTTGGTGGTTAGGACATTAACAGATGATCAAACCTAGACACAAAAAGACTTTTCACCCAGTCACCAGTCCCCAGTCCCTTGCTATAGCTTGAACTTGAAACTAATTATTGCTTGAATAACTAGTTTACAAATGATGACTATCTAAGGAATAAGATTTAGAAAACTGATATTTTGCTGAGAAAGTTCTTAGTAATTTTTCAGCAGAATTTAAATTTTCAGGACTGTGAGTAATTATACGATGTTGGTGACAACAAAAACCGCTGCAAGTCCGTAAGTTCAGATCTTGCACTTAGCATTATGGTTATCAATCACACATTGCCATTGCTGTCCCCTCATTTCTCCCACTCCCCACTCCCCAAAATTGCTACAGTGAAGACAGTTATGAGGACGCAAATATGACTGACAAAAATCGTTCTCAATGGGACTTAGGCAGGTTTATCGAAACCCTGACTTACTTTGAGGTAATTCCTTTCCTTAACTGGGTACAGCAATTAATCCAAGGCCGTCCTCAGGATAATCAAGATCAACCCAATGGAGGAAGAAACGTGGGTGTAATATTAGTAGCAGGTGCTACAGGTGGTGTAGGAAAGCGAGTCGTAAAGCGATCGCTCGAACGAGGTTATAAAGTTCGCGCTTTAGTGAGAGATATTGACAAAGCACGGTCAATTCTTGGTAGTGATGTTGACTTAGTAGTTGCAGATATCACCCAACCAGAAACTTTAACTGCCGTAGTTATGGCTAATATCGAAGCTGTAATTTGTTGCACAGCAGTGCGCGTGCAACCAGTAGAGGGAGACACCGCAGATAGAGCAAAATACTATCAAGGTGTTAAATTTTACCAACCGGAAATTGTCGGCAACACCCCAGAAAATGTGGAATATCAAGGTGTCAAAAACTTAGTCCAAGCCGCAGCAAAATATCTACCCCAAGCAAACGAAAAACTAATATTTGATTTTACAAAACCATCAGCAGAATTAAAAGATGTTTGGGGGGCGCTGGATGATGTTGTCATGGGTGGTGTAAGTGCCAGTAATATCCAATTATTAGAAAATGCAGCTTTATTTGCTGGTAATGTTTCCACTGCGAACTCCGGTGGATTTGCTTCTGTGAGAACTAAGAATTTTGATCCACCATTTAACTTATCTGGTTACGAAGGTGTGAAATTGCGCGTCAAAGGTGACGGTCAGCGTTATAAAATCTTCCTACGAACAGATACAAAATGGGATGGCATTGGCTATAGCTATTCTTTCGACACCGTAGCTAATACCTGGGTAGATATTCACATTCCCTTTAGAGATTTGATTCCTGTATTTCGGGCAAAAATTGTCAAGGATGCACCACCAATTGAGCAGAGTAGAATTTGTTCATTTCAACTGATGTTAAGCAAATTTGAATATGATGGTGCATTAAATCCCAAATTTTCTCCAGGTGGCTTTGCTTTCCAGTTGGAATCAATTAAAGCTTATGGCGGCGCAAATTTGCCCCAATTTATTCTTGTCAGTTCAGCAGGCGTAACTCGCCCTGGGCGTCCCGGT
This sequence comes from Desmonostoc geniculatum HA4340-LM1, assembly GCA_019359545.1. GTDB lineage: Bacteria > Cyanobacteriota > Cyanobacteriia > Cyanobacteriales > Nostocaceae > Nostoc > Nostoc geniculatum. The sequence goes on from JAHHHB010000027.1 coordinate 41,291, forward strand.
ATTAATTTAGATGAAGAACCGCCAGCAGTGAAATTAAATGACCAATTGGGAGGAATTTTAACTTGGAAGTTGAAAGGAGAAGATAGTTTAAGAGCAAGCAAAATTCCTTATACAATTATTCGACCTTGTGCTTTAACTGAGGAAACAGGGGGTAAGGAATTAATATTTGAGCAAGGCGATAATATTAAAGGCAAAATCAGCCGTGAGGATGTCGCAGAACTTTGCGTGCAAGTGCTAAAAATAGCAAAAGCATGTAATGTCACCTTTGAGATAAAAAACGGAGAAAACACTGTTAACTCTATCGATTGGCAGAGGCTATTTTCTAATTTAGAACAGGATAAATAAGAATTCAGAATTCAGAATTCAGGAATCAGTAATATTTTTACGGTGGTTAATGCTTAAGGTTTCCTCAAAGCCTGATAATCTTATTGAAACTCTTAGCTTTAAGCATGAGAATATTCTGAATTCAGAATTCTGACTCCTGAATTCTGATTCATAGTTATTGAGAACAGTGCAAGATATTAAGATGAATAAAATCAAGGTGCTAATACTTGCCGGTATTTTAGTACTGATTATCTGGGGTGGGTTATTTCCAAATACTGCTTCATCACAGCAAGTTGAGTCCCGCCTGAACAACTTGGAAGCCGATTTTAATCGTGTCGAATCGCGGTTAAACCAACTAGAATCTCAACTAAATCAAACCGGTCGGTCTCCATCCCCAAGAACAACACTTACTCCACGACAGTCAACAGGTTCCAGACAGAATTTATCACAGCAAGATCCTATGTTCGATCGGCTTGCAACTTTGGTGATCGAATTGAAACAACAAGTCAATAAATTAGAGGAGCGAGTTTCTAAAATAGAATCACGCTGAATATTTCAATTGGGTAAAATCTAAGTCTTTGGTGGGATATAGGACTACTATTTGATTTTTGAAAAGATACGTAGGGGAGCCAGCGCTGTGCGGGGGTTCCCCCCGTTGAGGCGACTGGCGTTGCGTTAGCACAGAGAGTACGGCACCAAAGCCTTAAGAATGGTGTGTTACGGCTTACGCCTAACACACCCTACAAATGCTTAGATTTTTCACCAAATCAAATAGGATTGCTATAGCACAGAGAGTACGGCACCAAAGCCTTAAGAATGGTGCGTTACGGCTTACGCCTAACACACCCTACAAATACTTAGATTTTTCACCAAATCAAATAGGATTGCTATAGCATAGTTGTGCTAACCTACCTGTAATCTACAAAGCTAAATAAAGGTGTATAAAAACCCAACACTAAGCGTTAATTGTTGGGTTTGGTTCCATTCAACCCAACTTATAATTCTCATTAACTGTACCTTTGCTTTTTGCCGATCGAGTTTAGGAAGGTTTTTTGGCATCGGAAATCATTTGCGAGAGAATATATGCTGTAAAATCTAGCAACTGATCCAGCACAAGGCCAATAATACCAATGTAGAGTATTGCCTCGATTATGGAATCGATGTTACCACTTTTATAACTATCCCAGAGAAGAAAGCCGAGTCCTTTTGGGCCTATCAACATTTCTGTGGCAATAACTGTAAACCAAGCTACCCAAATCCCAACTTTCAGAGCATGAAATATATGAAATATGGCTACTCGAAAGTTCTTATTTTGTCTATGAAAATGTCGCAAGCCTATTGCAGTATTAATGATTATTGTCCAGAGAGTACCAAAAAAAATTACGACAATAGCAGCAGCTTCACTTTCTCTAAACACTACTAAACTAATAGGTAGTAAAGCTATAGGAGGGATACTATGTGGTATCTGAAATATCCGCCTGAATAGCTGATAAATCATGCTATTCATCCCGATGAAATATCCGATGAAACTACCCAATACTGCGGCTGGAATGTAACCAACAAATAATCGTTGTAGGCTAGCTAAAAATTCTAAAAACATGTTATTTTCTATGCCTCAGTTCTCATTGAGAACATCTAGGAAATACTGGGGCAACAGCACAAAGCAGCATGTGTGGCAAATCATTTACGACTGCCATAGAAAAGTGATTTGAATTGCACTTACTCTTTTCCCACTACAAAATTTCCTATATCTTCTCCTCCTTGGCGCTTACTCAAACAAGTTTATGTATTCTGACGATGAGGTAGGAGTAGTACAAAGAAAAGGTAAAACTTGGCTTTCCTAGAATTTATCATCAAAATAAATCCTGATTAGTAAATTCAATACAATTTCTCTAATTAACTTGCTCCTTAACAACCAGAACCCGGACTTCTCTAAGAAGTGGGGGTTATAAGGCAATACGGTTCAGTTAGCGCCAAAAACCTTGAAATGTGTAGGTTGGGTTGAGGAACGAAACCCAACATTTTCGGGACTTTGTTGGGTTGCGCTTTGCTTAACCCAACCTACAATTTTTCTTAACTGAACCGTATTGGGTTATAAGGCTTGCGATTTTTATAAATTAAATAAGATTACTATAGTTAAACTTGTGATTAGCAATACAGATAATCAATAAAATAAGAAATATGAAGGATGAAATGATAATGTTTAACTTTCATCCTTAATGCTGTAAAACTTGAGATTATTTTCCCATATTTCGCTTCATTTGTTCTAATTCGTCTTGCGTTTCCCAACGACGGAACTTTTCTTCTAAGTCGTCAAAACCAGTAGAATAAGTGCTAGTTTGATTCGACCAACCATTGGTTTCCAAGCGCTGCTGGGTTTGGGCTTTGGCACGTACTGTCTGTGCTTCGGCGGCTTTGGCCTGTACCTCCTGTCGTCGCTGCTGAATTTTCCGCAGTAGTTCCTGAGATTGGTTAATGCGTTCTTTCAGCCCTTGCATGTGTCCCCAGCGTTGATTCCCTTCTCGCAACAAGGCTGCTTCTCGTTCACTTGCCGCAGTCACCAAATCTTGTCTACCAGCGTCTTTAGCTTTTTGAACACGGATGTGCCAACGCTGGATTTCTTGAGCGGTAGACAGAATATCGTCTTGCGATCGCTTCTCTTGTAATTGTAAATCTGCAATCAGCTTTAATGTATCTTCCTCTTGCTCACGCAGCTGTTCTAGCAGCGCTTCTAACTCCAAATGTGGATTGTTACGCAAGAATTCTTCTAAACGGTTTTCTAGAAACCGACTCAAATCATCAAATAAACCCACTGCCAGAACTCCAGAGGTCGGGTATGTAACTATTTTATTGTAATAATTATTATCCCAGGCGGAATGTAAATTTTAATAGTTCAGTTCATCAAGTAATTTAAATCGCTGAGAGAAAAGTTAAATTCCACAAAAACACACGATTTTTGTGTCAAAAAAAGCACATTTATTTGCGGGTCGAGATGCGAAATTCACAAATCTCAATCATCCTGTGATAAATATAGATGTGGCAATCATCTCGTTCATCAAAATCGCAGTATAGTTTACTTATCTTCTATGGTTAACATTGGCAATAAAGCCCTTTGTATGATTGAACAAGATACAACATTAGACAGAATTGGTGACTGAGATATGCGATACAAAGTAAAGTTAAATAAAACAGATGAAGGATTCGCTATCTGGTGTCCTGCTTTACCCGGATGTTGGTCCCAGGGCGAGACAGAAGAAGAAGCTTTAGAAAATATCAAAGATGCTATTCAAGCCTACCTCGATACTGTTGAGGAATTGACTAAGGATGCAGAATCTCGTTACGTAGAAGTGGGATAATTATGCCCAAACTTGCAGGGATTAATCACCTACGAGCTATCAACGCCTTTGAAAAAGCAGGGTTTTCAGTTGTACGACAAGGTAAGCATATTACGATGACCAATGGCGAAAGGATTATCACCATTCCAAGAGCTAATCCGATTAATGCCTACACAATGGCTGGAATTATAAAAGATGCTGGTTTAACAATTGAAGAATTTCAGAATTTTTTATAGAAACTGAATCAGGCGATGATGAGAAGTACTTCGTCTTACATACAGAATGCGCCTCAATTTTATGTTTAAATATGGTAGAACTAAGTTAAGGTTTAGCAGTTACGACAATTTCTTTCAAGCTACTGCTAGAGTCAGTTATACTTTTCAAGCTCTTATTTGATGAGCTATTAGAACTTGTAGTTATTTCTTTCAAAATAAGTTTATTGTTGTCAATAGATAGATAAATATCTGTTCGTTCAATAACTTTTTTCAAAAATGTTGTCAATTTGTCACCATGCTTTTCTCTTTTTTGGTCAAAATCTGGGATGTCGTTTCTCAACATTTTGTGAATTTGAGAGATATGAATACCACCTTGTCTCAGCTGACTTACTTGCTCAATATTTTGCTTCAATCCCTGCAAAACTTTCTTAGTTATCAGAAAAATATCATTTGATGGACTATCGCTAGTCACTTCAGTAACTTGAATTTCCTCTATTTTGGTTTGAGGAGCAGGTATAGGTATAAAGCGATCGCAAACAGATTTGAGGACACGATTCACCTGTGCTTCATAAGCACATCCAATCACAGTTTTTCCATATTCATGAAGCTTTTTAGCTAAAGCAGCAAATGCACCATCACCTGATACAATAACGAAAACTTCCAATGTAGGACGACTCTGGGCTAATTCCATGACATCAATTGCCAGTTGCATATCTGCTGCATTCCGTTTATGACTGTAATCAAAAATTTGAACTGCTTCAATTCCCAGTTCTTGGATCTCATTCTTGAGCAGCCTTAATCGAGAATCACTCCAGTCAGCATAGGCACATTGGATAGCAATTTTATTAACCAGAGTAGTTTTTTCCAGATTTGTTTGAATTTGTTTCAAAGAAAAATTTAAATTTGGGTTGCTTCTACCCATTGTTAAGTTTTCAATATCATAAAAAATAGCTGTATTGAACTGCCCAATCTTAGATGAAATATTCGCTGTTGTAGTCAACTGCTCTAAACGAATCTGGCGCTGTTTTAACTCTTGGAACTCAGCTATTAAAGATGTTGAATCGGAACTAATGGTTTGCTGTTTGAAGTCTGTAATTACTGTATGTAAGTCATTGAATTGTAGCTTTGCTTGTTGTAATTCTTGCTGTAATTGTTCAGTTACTGTCTTGATTTGAATCTGAGTTTGGACAGTCTGCTGCTGAAGTTCGCCAAGGGTTTTGGAGAGGATATGTTGGCGTTGCTGATAAGCTCTTACCAAAGCTTGCTGGACGATATTCGATTCTTTGGCAAAAGCTTCACGGGTGTAAACCTGTAAAACTGCTTCATAACCAGCGATCGCAATTTCCAAATTACTCCCAGGATTACCTTGCTCAAAGCCTTGAATAATCGTACTTAGTTTGAGAATGACTCCGGCTATATTAATAGCGTTGGCAGGTTCTTTAGCAAAGCGATCGCTTACCCATTTTCGCAACATTAAAGCCAAATTATCATTTAGTTTGCTTAAGTTATGTTGCAGAATTGGATATAGTTCCTGGTTTTGATATGTTGCTCTTAATAACTCCATCAGGAAGTTTTGCTCCTGATTACCAGCTTCATGTGGCATAGCTAAATCCCTGACAATGTACCTTTTGGGTTAGTATTCCCAATTTTGTATAGTATCTAACAGAAGAATTCAGAATCCAGGAGTCAGAAGTCAGGAGTCAGAATTCAGAATTCAGAATACTTTGATAGCCTAACTGAATAAATTTCAAAAAATCAAGAACCCATAGGATGGTTAATTTACACAATTATTATGACTCCTGTGTTCTGAATTCTGAATTCTTACATTTAAAGTGGTGTCACCCAATAACTAATACCCCGAACAACTTTATTTTTAAACCCAAATAAAGGTAATTTATCTTCAGATAAACCTATATAAGTCCAATGTGGGACATCGTTTTCTACAGTTTGAAACCAACCATTTTGATTTAGTGCTTTTCTCTGTTGTTGACTTGATATGCGTAAATCAATTGCTAATCCCCAGAGATGTTGTGAAGTTCCGGGAGGTGCAACTACACCGAGAATTTTTGTTTCTTTACCTTGTTGAACTCTTGCCAAAGTTTGATTATTTGCATATTTATGCCAAAATCTTAAATTTGTGTTGAAAGTGCGAGTACAATCTCCAGAACCATAACCAGATTTAAGAGAAATTTTTTCTAGATTTCGCGCTTTATTTAAAGCCTCTGTTGCTGATTTTTGTAAGTAACAATCTTTAGTTACATCAACATGACCCATTGTTAAAGTAGCTTGAAAATCCTGTGTTTCTTGCTCATTAGCAAAGATTTCTTTTGGTGGTAATTTAATTCCTACGTCTGGATTGACAAAGACTGCACCATAGCTCCGTAACAAAATATATTCATAAGTATTCGGCTGGGGAATTACCGATAAATTTCTGGCGATCGCAGATAAAAAACGCTGTTGATCATTTAATGTTTGATCGGGAATAAATGGTTGTGATGTTAACTCTTTTGAGACATTTGTACAGGGTAATGAATCAGTATTCAAACATTCTTTTAATGGTTGGGCAGTTATAGCTAATTTGTGGTGACTAATTTCATTACTAGCTACTAATGTAAAAATCATGAAGATAACAATACTAATAAATTTTATTTTTTTGAAAAGTTTTCTCATAAATAGATTAACTAATTAATTTAGGTTTGATTATATTGCAAAAATTTATAAAGCTTTGGAAACTAGGTAAGTGTTCGTTTTGATATTGAATCCTTATCAATAATTGTTCTAGGTAATATGGCTTGAGTACCTCACCAGGATTTTTTTTAGAATAATTAATGTTTTTTGCTCGAAATATTTCTTTTAAATAAGCTTCATGAAATTGAGCATGGGTGTTGAATTTATCATACTTACCCATTAGTTCTGGGCAATTAACTGAAATATCATAATAACGGGTATAATCTAATAATGGTTTGCTTTGTGGTTGCCTTGAGTAAATGTTTCTGTTTCCTAAAAACCAAGTTTCAAGACAACGATTTTGTATGATTAAAACAAGTTGTGTACTTCCCATCTGAATTTTTTCAGCAGTTAAAAAATCATAAATTTCCTCTTGTACACAGCTAACTGTATTTTCTTCTGCATCTAGGCAGACTACAAAGTAGTCATACTTACCAATTGCATGGATGTCTGCTATGGCATTAGGAAGATGATCGTAAATAATTGAAGGATAACCTTCTCCGCTAAATAGATAGTAGTTGTTTTTATTGACTTCATCGTAATTCTGAACTTGTTGTAGTTCTGGTAACAAATGTTTTAGCCAAGCTGGATAAACTTTTCTTTCAGTTCTTTTTCCTTCTACAAGAAAGTATAGATTCATCAAACTGCAATTCCTTCCTTGTAAGCATCAAGATTAATCAGTTGCATAAAGGCTTGATGCCTAGATTTACCAAGATTATAATCTTTGGCATCTCTAACTTTTACTACACCACCTCTACGAGTGACAATTTTCCAATGTTCCATTCCAATTTTATTGATAATATATGGATGATGACTAGTAATTATCAATTGTAAATTTCTTTCTTCCAGCAATAGATCACTTAGAATATCAATACAGTTAACTCCTAAACTATTTTCAAATTCATCAATCAAAATCACAGTTCCTTCGGCAGATAAATAAAGTTCACTAATATGCATTAGTGTTCTAAACATCCCAGAAGATATACGTTTTTGGCTAATCCAATTATTAACACCTTTTTCTTTTATATGAATGAAAGGATAGTCTGCAATCACTTTAGGCAAATCTTCATCTTTATCCGGTTCCATTTTGATATCTTCTATCTGGTCAAATATATCTATAAAACGCTGTTTAATCTCCTGAAAAATTTCTGGATGTTTATTATAAACTAATGCTAATTTTATTTGAATTGGTAAGTTAGTCTCCTGAATTTTTTCTAGCGATGAATATTTTTCTTCTGATGATTTATTACTAAAAATTGAAGAAAATATCATATCATCTACCGATACGGAAACATGATTTTGTCCTCTTGATTGGTCGCTATAAATAACTTTGTTAAATCCATATTTAACGGGTGAAATATCTTCTTCTTGACTTAATATTTCAACAGCACTTTGAAAAGGTGAGAGTTTTGGTAATTTATTACTCTTAAATATTATTTCATTATTGCTTCTTTCTATCAGAGTTGTTCCATTTACAGATAAGTGTTCTCTCTTGATTTTAAATTTATCCTTTTCAGACTCTTCATCATCAATGATGAATGCATTAATTTCTTTTGTTTCAAATTCACCACTCCATTTATATTCATAATTATTTGAAGAAAAATTTATATCCCATTCAACACCATTCAATGAGCCACCTCTAGCTATTTTTCTCAACCTCATAATAGATTGAAGTATTTTGGTTTTACCAACACCTGATATACCAACTAAAAGATTTAGTTCAGAAAAATGTATCGGTTCAAACTGCCACTCTAGCTCATGGTCATAATAAGTTATCTTGTTGATTTTCATATTTATACCTACACAAGATGAATGAATATAAACTTAATTATAACTTACTTGAAATGTATACTATTTAAACTCATGATTTTTTAGTAATTAGCAAATATACAAATATACTTTTTACCTCAATATATATCAAGTCAAAAAATAAAAATATATTATTGTTTGATTGCTAGTTAATTTGATAACTTACTTATTAGAAATATACATCCCTGAAACCACTGGAAAGGTTAAAATTGAAAAGAACTCTCAATTTGCCTTTCCTGTAAGTATGACCATGCACAATTCCGTTGAATTCCAAGACGCTTTTGATGTGATTGTCGTCGGTGCAGGTCACTCCGGTTGCGAAGCAGCTCTCGCCTCTGCCCGCCTCGGTTGTCGTACCTTGCTATTGACACTCAATTTGGATAAAATCGCTTGGCAACCTTGTAACCCCGCAGTGGGTGGCCCAGCAAAATCCCAGTTGACTCATGAGGTAGATGCACTCGGCGGGGAAATTGGCAAAATGGCAGACCGCACCTACTTACAAAAGCGCATCCTCAACTCTTCACGAGGTCCTGCTGTTTGGGCTTTACGCGCTCAAACTGACAAGCGCGAATATGCGGCGGTGATGAAAAATATTGTGGAAAACCAAGAAAATCTGACCATCCGTGAAAGTATGGCAGTAGATTTGGTGTTGGGCGCTAATGATGAAGTCATCGGCGTGGAAACTTATTTTGGTGTGGCGTTCCAATGCAAAGCCGTCATTTTGACAACTGGCACCTTTTTGGGTGGGAAAATTTGGGTAGGTAATAAATCGATGGCGGCGGGACGGGCTGGGGAATTTGCGGCCGAAGGATTGACACAAACCCTGAATCGCTTGGGATTTGAAACCGGTAGGCTGAAAACTGGAACCCCAGCTAGGGTAGACAAGCGATCGGTGGATTACAGTAAAATGCAAATCCAGCCAGGGGATGAAGATGTGCGTTGGTTTAGTTTTGACCCGGATGTGTGGGTAGAACGGGAACAAATGCCTTGCTACATTACCCGTACAACCACTGAGACTCATCGAATAATTCAGGAAAATTTACATCTGTCGCCGGTTTATGGTGGTTGGGTGGAAGCCAAGGGGCCGCGGTATTGTCCGAGTATTGAAGATAAGATTGTGCGCTTTGCTGATAAAGAAAGCCATCAAATCTTTATTGAGCCGGAAGGACGAGATATACCGGAACTTTATATTCAAGGGTTTTCCACAGGGTTGCCAGAAAATTTGCAACTACAAATGTTGCGGAGTCTCCCCGGTTTGGAAAAATGTGTGATGCTGCGTCCAGCTTATGCTGTGGAATATGACTATTTACCTGCAACTCAGTGTTACCCCACACTGATGACTAAAAAGATTGCGGGGCTGTTTTGTGCTGGGCAGATTAACGGCACCACAGGTTATGAAGAAGCCGCAGCGCAAGGGATTGTGGCGGGAATTAATGCAGCTCGATTTGTTCGATCGCAGGAGATGATTGTCTTCCCCCGCGAGCAAAGTTACATTGGGACACTAATGGATGACTTGTGTACCAAAGACCTACGGGAACCTTACCGAATGCTTACTAGTAGGTCAGAGTATCGGTTGATTTTGCGTTCTGACAATGCCGACCAACGCCTGACACCCTTGGGACGGGAAATTGGTTTGATTGACGATCGCCGTTGGAATTTATTTACCGAAAAACAAACCCAGATTACCACAGAAAAAGCACGGCTACATAACACGCGCATCAAAGAACATGATGAAATTGGTATAGCGATCGCATCTCATACCCAACAAGCAATCAAAGGTTCAATTACCTTAAATGATTTACTGCGGCGTCCGGGATTCCATTACGTTGACCTCGACAGGTTCGGACTGGGAAACCCTCACCTCAACCGCGCCGAGAAAGAAGGCGCAGAAATTGACATCAAATATTCTGGATATCTCGCTAGGCAACAAAATCAGATTGACCAAATCGCCCGCCAAGCCCACCGCCAGTTACCTGGGGATTTGGATTACACAAAAATTGATACTCTTTCCAAAGAAGCGCGGGAAAAACTAACTCACGTAAAACCACTCACACTCGGTCAAGCGGCACGTATAGGTGGTGTAAACCCAGCCGACATTAACGCTTTATTATTATATCTGGAATTGCGTAAAACCAAGAGCCAGCCAGAGTTCCCAGCGTTAATTTAATAAAAACTTCATAAAGGGCGAGTATAGTAGAAAAGAGGGAGATGGGTATGATAGATGACATAAGTCTTAGTACTGCCATCATTAACAATCCCCAGATTGAAGTTCATTTTAATACCACCCCTCAAGAACTCGTCATCATCAGACGGGGGATTGAACATTTGATCGACAATCCTGATTAAAAGGCAGTAGGAGCGGCGTTTCCCTGTCCTAGCAACAACCCAAAACGTCTATGTTACAACAAGCCACCACCCGTCTCATAGTTCCGGAACCATCAGAAGACTTAATCGCCAACGAACCTTGGTCGATAGAAATCTATGCTGATGGCCTAATGGATGAACTCTTTGCGGATATCGACTACATCCTCGATGCTAGCGGTAATCTGGCTTCTCAAACCTTTAGGCAAAGTAGTCAGAAAAGATCGAGCCAGTCCGTTGACGGGGTTTCTCCTGTTGTAGCAACTGGCACTCTTAACCCACTGCAAACAATCGCCATACCGCAGATTATCTTACCAAACACAGCCAATAATCCAGCGCAGTCAGTTACTCAAGCTAACCACAAACAATTGAGTACTGTTGTGTTTGACACCGCCACCGTAAAACCAATTAGTAGAAAGCGTCAGAAAAACAGTTCTGCTTTGGGCAAACTACTGATTGTGGGAACAACATTAGGCGTGGCGATCGCTAGTATGGTCTACTTGGTACAGTCTGGCGTTATCCATCTTTTAAATACCAAATTGCCCGAATCTGCTCTTGTATTGCCCCAGCCCCAATCACAATTGGCGACAAAACCAGAAATTGAGGCAGAATTAGTTGACTACATGCTCAGTGCCCTGATAGTTATAGATAAGCAAGGCGTAAAAAATCATCAAAACTACGTCAGACCTGGATTTTCCACTCAGGCAAATACTAACCAGATAAGCGTTGCCAACCAGCTATCAACTAATAATTTACCACCACTGCCACCTTTAGCAGTTAACAATACAACACCAATTCCTAATCGTTCGGGAAACGTTGTTGAACGCATTTACGTGCCAGTACCGTCGCCGATGCGCTACGCCCTCCCAGCGATTCCCGGCGCTCCCACACTATTACCACAAGTTGCCACTGCATTGCATGGTTCTCAACCTAATGTTGTGAAAACTGCCTTGAATACCGTGCGACAAGCTGCTAAACCCGCCACTGTTAATATGTTAGCTGCGGCTGTACGCCCAGACATCAAAGCTGTGGCTACGAAAACTGCACCCATTACCGTGCGACAAACACCCAAGCCTCTACCTGCATTACCAGTTGTGCCATTACGTGCTGCACTCGCGCCAGAACCAGAACCAACCATCACCCAGCATCAAGTGTATATGCCAACTGCGATCGCCGAGACTCCCAGTAGTACCTTAGAAGGACTGCTAGAGTTAGGCAACAAATCTGCCGCTTTGTTTAAAATCGATGGCGTGACTCGCCGCATCAATATGGGTGAAACCATTGGTTCTAGTGGTTGGACACTTGTAGATGTCAGTAATGGCGAAGCAGTCATTCGGCGTAACGGCGAAGTGCGATCGATTTACGCAGGGCAGAAATTGTAGGCATTGCATAAATGTGGGATAAATCAGTTAAATACAGGTATTTCGCTATACTTCAAATAATGAAGTAACAATTTAATTGAATACTTAAGCATATCTACTGCTTTGGAATATAGGACTCATATTTGATTTTTGAAATATTACGTAGTGGCGTGGCAAGCTTAAAATAGTGCATTAACTTTCCTCTTGTGGGATGGGCGTCTCGCTCGTCCGGTGCGGACAAGATGTCCACACCACAAGAAAATTTATTGCAACATTTTAGTCTTGTCACGCCAGTAGGGTGCGTTATGCCTACCGCATAACGCACCAAAACCTTCGGACGGTGCGTTACGGAAGCTGTAACACACCCTACGCATACTGAATTCTGACTCCTGACTCCTGAATTCTGTTCGATAAAATATTCTGCATCATTAAGAAATATATAGTTATGTTACACTTAGTAACGAATCAGGAGTCAATGGCAACAGACATCTGACAAAAAGCTGATTTGTTAAACATTCCCACAGAACTTACAAAATGACTCTATCGATTTGTCCCGATCTAACTTCTGCCGATCAGAGACTGTCAACTTTAGCGATCGAGCAACAGCCAACTGTTACAGAAGCCGAAATGATGCAGGCTGTGCGTACTTTGTTGATTGGATTAGGAGAAGACCCAGACCGCGAAGGACTAAAAGATACTCCAAAAAGAGTGATGAAAGCCTTGCAGTTTCTCACAAAAGGATATCATGAATCTTTGGATGAACTGCTAAATGGAGCAGTCTTTACAGAAAATGCCAATGAAATGGTCTTGGTTCGGGACATCGATATTTTCAGTTCCTGCGAACATCATATTCTACCGATTATTGGTCGTGCCCATGTTGCTTACATTCCTAACGGTAAAGTCATAGGACTATCAAAAATTGCCCGTATTTGCGAAATGTATGCACGACGTTTACAAGTGCAAGAACGTCTGACGGTACAAATTGCTGATGCATTGCAAGGATTACTCAAACCCCAAGGGGTTGCAGTGGCGATCGAAGCAACCCACATGTGCATGGTAATGCGGGGCGTGCAAAAACCAGGTTCTTGGACTGTTACCAGTGCAATGCGCGGTGTTTTTGCAGAAGATGTGCGGACTCGCCAGGAATTTATGAATTTGATCCGCCACAATTCTAATTTTCATTAAATAGGGAATAGGGAATAGGGAATAGGGAATGGCTTGGAAATAGGGAACGGGAATTAATTTTGTGTTGCGCTAAATGTTTGTAGAGACTACAACTTACGCACTTTACAAATTAATCATGTTATGGATTTACCAAAAACCGAACCGTATTGATTAGACCTCTTGCATGAATCCGATTATCCCTTGAAACTGGAAGTCTGGGGCTATACAAACCAAGCCTGCCTACGCAAGCTAAATATGTGATTTGAGTTTAAAAATTTGGTTTGTACAGTCATAAATTTACAGCAGTTTTCACATATTTGAACCACATCCGTCGTAAGGGCACAGCAATGCTGTGCCCCTACCGCGTGGTTTATTTACCTGAAAATAGCTGTAATATCATGTCCGGTTGAAGACTTATCATTTAGGAATTATTTTCAATAAGTAACAGGCAAAATCCCTCAAACCTTTGCCCAGAGAGCATTCGCGGGGGTCAACGATAGAATCAGGGTTTCAGCCATTGCTTGTATCCCGCAAATTTACATTTCTTTACATTTCCCGAACTATTTTTTCCAAGTCATATGATGTCCGGCTAATTAGTAGGGGCGCACAGCTGTGCGCCCCTACGCAGTCTATTTGTCGCATTCTTTTTTCAAATTGGTATTACTTATCAAGGAGAATTCTCCGCGTCAGAGCGTCAGTCTACATGATAAGTATTCAACCAGTAATAATCATTCAGGTCTCAAATCGTTGGATAATTCCACAATACCCCTAGTTCCATCAATCCGTACCCGTTGACCATCTTGCAATAACCATGTAGCACCGCGAACATCCATAACTGCGGGTATCCCGTATTCACGTGCAACGATCGCACCGTGAGAAAGTCTTCCTCCGGCTTCGGCAATCAATCCTCCAGCCCTTAATAACAATGGTGCCCAGCCGGAATCTGTGTAAGGTACTACCAAAATTGTATCCCGATCGATTTCCGGCACATCTTGTAAGTTTCGCAATACCTTCACCCTGCCTTCGACTTGACCGTGACTAGCTCCAATACCTTGTAAAATTTGGTCAGAGTAGAGGGCAGAAGGCGCTAGGGGATGAGGGGGTGTATTGCCGTAGACTACAAAAGGTACTTGAGTAATCTCGCTATCTTGGAGGAATTGCGATCGCCTAAATTCCACTAACTCAACCAACTGTTCAATTAAGCTGGAATCTCCACCCGCAACTAAACGCCGCACTTCATCAAAGTTGAGAAAAAAGATATCGCCTGTTTTTTTGAGCAAACCAGACTTTAACCAAATCTTCTCTAAAGCGACAAAACTCCAACGCAATTCAGCCAAAAGCCGTGAATAAACTTCGGTGACTCGTCCTTTGATATCCACACGCCGTTGCACAAACCCGCGTTTGCGGAAGATGCTATTGTTGGCGTCTTTGGCGGCTGCTTGTAGTTCGTTCCCCTGGATTAACTGCACAAACATCTGCTTGATGAGTTGCGGATTTTCCCGCCAAGTGGGAACGGAAATATCAGTTCCCACTTCGCTTAAATAGCCGTAATCCTGAAGCAATTCGTCAAATTCTTGCAGGATCTTCTTTCCCTCTGGGGTTTGCTTTAATTCTTCAAACACCTGGTGTGGCTCAAACTTAGATAATATCTGCTTGGCATCTGCGGCAATTGCAGCCAGCGATCGCAATGCTGCTACTTCTGGGGTGACGCTGTTATCAATTTGCTTATCCTTCACCCGAAAAATCGCCTGTCTCAGGGCAGCACTCAAGGGAGCTAAAATGCTGTAATAGGTCCCTTGACGCAGCAATTCTAAGATCAAGTCAATTCTTGCCAACAGCTTGGCTGGTTCCAACTTATTTATATCTTCCTGTGCCAACTGGGACAACCCAGGAATGAAGCGTTTGTGATAATCCCGCTTGAAGTCCTTTTCTAAATTTAACTCTCGCTTGAGTAACCTTCCTAGTCCTGGGAAATTTTCCCAAGTTGACTTCCAAGATGGCTTACTCATTTTAGCTCCCCTGGTTAAAAACTCCAGACTTTCCGGCGGCAATCCCATGCGAATAAAAATATCTCCTAAGAGGGATGCGTTAAAGTAAGCTTGGGAGTAATGCAGAGTTGCTGTTTCAGTGAAATCTAACCCGGAAGCGCGATCGCCCAAAACTAAAGTGAAAATTTCTCCCCAAACTCCACAAGTTAAAGGACGATTAATCGACCATGTTAAGGGGTGAATGACTCCCGGAATCACTTCGGCGGCGATTTTCCGCGTCCAGATGGGTAGCAGAGTGGTGATTGGTCGAGATTGCAATACCCAAAGCGTTTGACCGTCGTAACTCCACTCAATATCTTGAGGTGTGCCATTGTAACGTTTTTCCAGTCGGTAAGCCAAGTATGCAACTTGCTTGATTAATGCTTGGGGAACTCGTCCTTCACCCTCCAATTGCACAGAGGAAGAATTTTCTGCCTCAAAAACAAAAGCGCGATATTGTTCTGGTGTGACTTTTCCGGAAACCACTTGTGTGGCGCTGCCTGGGAGGGCTTCAATAATAATGGCATCACCTTGCTGGGTAATGGGATCGCGGCTAAAAGCGACGCCAGAAAATACACTTTGGATTTGTTGTTGAATCAGCACACCCATTGCTGTGTCATTTAAACCGCGATCGCGCCGATATTGTACAGCAGAAGGATGATTGTAGGAAGCTTGCACTTGGGCGATCGCTTCTTGCAGGGCTTGGGGACTGGTAACATTTAAAACTGTTTTATACTGCCCAGCCGCAGAAGCGTGTTCCGAGTCTTCGCCAATGGCAGAAGAACGCACCACCAAGGGAGATAATTCTGATGGCTGGAGAAATTCTGTCAACAACTCAGGATCGTCAATGGGGGCAAGTACCCATCCTTTTGGCACTGGGTAACCCCAGCGTTTAATTTGAGATAATGTCGCTGCCTTTTCGCCGACGATGGCAGCATCCAACTCTTCATCTAAAGAAACCATAGTGCGTTGGCGTAGCCCGTCGTAGACATCGCCGCTTAAAAATTCCAACATCGCTTGCGACTCTGTTTGTGCTTCTTGGGCGGGCAGATTCATGTCATCAGGAATTTTTGTGTAAATCCAGCCCATTAAACCAGCTAAAGCCACAGCAGCAAGCATTCTGGGAATATCACTCAGGTGCAAAAGCGTCACAAACAGAGGAAACAGTAGCAAAACCCCAAATTTGACTACCTGTCTGGAGTGGAGAATTGAAAAGCTAATACCTGCAAAGAAAAATACAAATATTGCCACCAGTGGATCATGTACCACAAATCCCCAAACGACATTTGTCGTACCTGCGCCTCTGCCTATCCAGTATCTACCAATTACCAGAGCAATGAGGGCGACTAATTCCCAAGATGAACCATCTGGGAAGAAAGCACGGCTAATTAAGACTGCCGCAACACCTTTAAAAGCTTCTGACAAAACTGCCAGAATTCCTACGAGTTTACCCCCGTGATAAAAAGCAGCTGATACGCTGATGTTTCCTGTACCAACTTGTGATAATCGCTTACGCTTGAGGGCGTAAGTAACCCATGCAATCAGGGGTAATCCGCCCAAGAGGGGGCAGGCAATTAAAATAACTAAGACACCCCAAAGTTCAAACATTCTGGATTTTGGATTTTAGATTTAAATTTGCCATCTAAAATCTCAAATCTCAACTCTAAAATTTTTATGAAATTTTTGATGGTTATCAGAGCGTTTGGAGTCAGGAGTCAGAATTCAGAATTCAGGAGTTAGGAGTTAGGAGTTAGGAGTCAGGAGAATATTTGATGAATGAATATACCAATCATACTAGACTCCTTATACAGACAGAATATCTTAAGTTGCTCAAGTACATAAACTAGGTTTTTAAGCCAGCCGTCAAGCCCGTCTGACTTCTGAATTCTGACTTTTGAATTCTGACTCCTGAATTCTGACTCCTGAATTCTGAATTCTTCTTTAAGGACACTTGGCGAAGACGGAGACCGTTTTTGCCAGTGTCCTTCTAGGCTACTAATGGTTTTAGTTTAGCGCATAGGCAGCTTGCAGCGCCCAGATGATGAGAGCAGCGATCGATCCCAGAAGCAACACGGTAGAGATAGTGACTACTTTTGGGGAATCTGCACCCTCAAACTTCATAATTCCTCGATTTAAGTCGGACACAGTTTTGTAATCCTCCTCTGTTACGGCATGAAACATTTGTCCGTTTTGATTGTAGTCGTTAAATTGGCGGATAACGTTAAATTCCTAATATTATTTTGTTTAAGCTTTGCAATTTTTCCATCGCCACAATTACTTACTTGTCCAGGGGGATTGGTTTAATTTATACAAATTGGGGAGTGGGGAGTGGGGAGTGGGGAGATGAGGGAGACGCGGGGAATAATAAAGGACAAATGACAAATGACTAATGACTAATGACTAATGATGAAAATATTGGTGTTCGTAATTTTGGCGGTGGTTGTGGGATTGTTTGTGCTGTTAGAGATAGGATTGCGATCGCTCTTTGGCTTTGGTAATCCCCTGATTTATGTTGGTGATGAGCAAATTGGTTATTTATTGGCTCCTAATCAACGTACCCGTCGCTTTGGTAATCGCATTGAAATTAATCAGTATTCTATGCGAGGTAGTCCCATTGCAAAGACACCTGCACCTTCGACCCTGCGAGTCCTACTGTTAGGTGATTCCATTGCTAATGGTGGCTGGTGGACCGATCAAACTAATACAATATCCAGCTTGATGATGGGTTCTTTCGCATCAGCAACTAACAGTAATTATCAGGAAGTAGAAGTGCTAAATGCATCAGCTAATTCTTGGAGTCCAAGGAACGAATTAGCTTATTTACAGAAGTTTAGCACTTTTAACGCGCAAGTAATAATATTGCTAATTAATACAGATGATTTGTTTGGAACTCCTCCGACTTCTTTACCAGTGGGACGCGATCGCAACTATCCAGATAGTAAACCACCCTTGGCATTAGTGGAAGTCTGGCAGCGTTATCTGACGAAGCAAAAGCCGATTCCGGAGTTGAAAACAGTGCATAATGAAGCAGGCGATCGCGTGGGGATTAATCTGGAGGCGATCGGTAAAATTCAAGCGCTGACTCGCCAAACGAACAGCCAATTTTTGCTGGTTATGACTCCCTTGTTGCGAGAAATTGGTGAACCAGGTTCCCGCGATTATGAAATTCAAGCACGCCAACGCTTGAGCGATTTTACTAAAGCGCAGCAAATTAACTATATCGATTTTTTACCGATATTTAATTCAAGTACTGATCCGAAAGGTTTGTTTCACGACCACATTCACCTTAACTTGCAAGGGAATAAATTTGTGAGTGAAGTTATAGAGCGATCGCTTTTACAAATCTTAAGCCAGTCTCATTCACAGATTCTTTAGCATTGGCTCTCAAAATCTTCAGAATTGTGAATTCTGAATTCTGAATTCTGTTTTCTCAACTTTCTCGAATCCAAAGTGCCAGTCCTCCACCACGCCCACGAGCTGCAATGAAATCTTCTGTAACTAAAAAGAAGGCAAAAAAGGGTAGTTTAGCGATCGGCTGGCTATAAAAATCCTCGGACTGGACTTTACCAGAGCGAATCTGTTTGTTGTACACAACACGACCGAACAGACTGATGAGCATATGATTAAAGTCAAATGCCAATAAATTTTTCTTACCCATGTATTGCACTAGTCCGGTAAGCTTTAACAATATAGGGAATAATTCAACCTGATTAGCAATTTCGCCTTTAGTTGAATCCTGTTCTAAATTGGCACTAAAGGAAATATGAATTAGTACAAATTTGGGCACATACAAACCCTTGCCTAATACAATTCCTCCTCGTTCCCTAACTTTTTTGGTATCAGTAGCAAAGCAAAGCCGCCATTTTCCCAGAAGAGACTCAAACGGGTAGTTCAGGCGTTGTTGCTTAACAGCTTTTTCTGCTTGTAATAACGCATTGACTAATATTTCAGCACTAGGACGTGTGTTTTTTTGTCCTCGATACGCAGCCGCAGCTTGGGATAGTACGGTTATAATCTGCCTCGATGAGGTTGGCGATGAGAATTGAGTTGTGTCATCACTTTGATTTCCTGAGATTCTGTATCCAATATACCAGCAATAAATACCAAACAATAGCATAGGTATCTACCACTATTGCATTGATAGAGGAATATCCTTCGGAAAATTCACCCACATTTTTTGACGCGCTTCAGCAATATCTGTCTCGGTAATTTCAATACCTAAATTACTCTAAGTAAGTGGGCGGGAAAAATATCAAGTAAGTAAGTCGGCGGGAATAAACCAAATTATATTACGAAACGTAAACAAGCTTAAAACCCTTATCAATGACAAGTGACCAATGACAAATGACTGTCCCCGCCAGTTAGCTTTATTTGCACCGACCTACTTAGCACGCGGTTTGCTCAAACAAAATCTGCTGCGGGCGATTCGGTTGTGGGTGTGGTTGCGATCGCTCTTTGAAGACAATTAAGATTGTGTGATTAGAGGTTTGTCGAACTCACGTTAACCGAACTGACTGACGCGGATTTAGCTTGCGGTAACGCTTTTGCAACCTGGCTTCTGCCTACTGCATTCTTCAACTATAATGTTGATCTGCAAAACTACCAGATATGGGTTAACTAGTCTGGAAGGTACTTTTAGTCTGTTTAGGGGACTGGATCTATGATTAAGCTTGGGTTACTGGTACAGTCCCAGAATAATTATTTGGGTATAGGAAAAGTTATAGGAATATCTGAGACTAATGCGATCGTTGAGTATTTCTGCTCTATGGCGCAACGTCTGGAAAAAACGTTACCTTTAAGTTCGCTCTCTCAAGTTAGGCTTGAACCCCAAGCGCGATGCTATATCAAGTCCGAAACCCAAGATAAATGGATCATTGGCAGAATTTTCGTCTGGGACGAAGATACAGAACAATATCAAGTTGATTTACCAGACAAGAAAACTGCAATTGTTACGGAAGAAGAAATTTACGTCCGTTGTAATTTACCGAACACAGACCCCATTGAAACTTTAGCAATGAAGGGTCATGAAACGCCGTACTTCCACGACAAAAGATTGGCTTTTGTGAAATCTTTGATTCAGCAACGCGCTGTTAGTCGCGGGATGACGGGACTGATTTCGGCAAATATTAATCTTTATCCCCATCAGGTAGAAGTTGTCAGGCGGGTACTGGAAGACCCAATTCAACGCTATATTTTAGCAGACGAGGTGGGACTCGGAAAAACCATCGAAGCGGGTGCAATTCTGCGTCAATTCCTGTTAGATGAACCGAAAAAAGGTGCGGTGGTCATAGTTCCCAAATATTTGCTGCAACAATGGCGGACTGAGTTAGAAAACAAGTTTTATATTTCTCATTTTCCCAAACGGGTAGCGGTAATAGCGGTTGAAGATATTCATAAAATTAATCTCAAAGCTAAGATAGGCTGTTTAATATTAGATGAAGCCCATCACATCGCAGCAATGGCGACTTCTAAAGATGCAGCAGTGCGTCAGCGTTTTGATACTTGCAAACAACTGGCTCATAAAAGCGATCGCTTACTTTTATTATCCGCTACTCCTGTGCTTCACCACGAGCAAGATTTTCTGGCAATGTTGCACTTGCTCGACCCCACAACCTATAAACTTCATGATTTAGCAGGTTTTCGCGCTAAAGTTGCCAGCCGCCAGCAAATTGGTAAAGTTCTGCTGGCTTTGAGAGAAGATGCAAATCCTGTTGTCCTGAAAAATAATTTACAGGAATTACGCAACCTGTTTACTGAGGATCGGTATTTACTAAAGTTGGCGGATGATTTAGAAAATTGTTTACAAGAAAAATCTCCTGAGCAAAATCAAATCGTCCAAGCAATTCGCAGCCACATCAGCGATACCTATCGACTATATCGGCGAATGCTTCGCAACCGTCGCGCGGCGGTGGAAGATGTGATATTTGACCGCAATTTTACACCGAAAGAAGAATATGATTTAGATGAGCGATCGCTTGATATTCACGAACTCATCAATCAATGGCGTACTGTTGCTCCCAATGAAAAACAATATCAGCGAATTTTTCTGTTATTATTCCTTGCTGCTGGTACTTGGTTAGGCATTTTAGAACAACTAATTACAGCCCGTTTAACTGGTAAACCCGATTCTAAACTGATTCAGGAGTTTAAAGAAGATGATATTCGCCTATTAACTACAACTCCCAAGTTTTCAGGGGAAGAAGAGATTTTGCAATCTTTTCTAAAAATTATTCGTCAACCTGTAGAAGATGGAGAACGCAAGGAAAATTTAAGAACAGTACTGCTGAATCAGCTAGGTACGTACTTCAAAATTCCGCCCAATGTTCGCAGAAATCAAAAAGAATTTCTCACCAGAATACAGCAGAGAATTCGTAGACCAATTGCTGAGGATATTTTCCCAAAATTTATTATATTTACCAGTTTTGTCCAAAGTTGTGCAGAAATTGTGCGCTATTTATCTGATACCTTTGGTGCAGATACCGTAGTTAGCCATCAATTTGGAGAATCACCGGATAAAGTTGAGGCGGGCTTAAATAAATTCAAAAACAATCCCAACTGCTTTATTCTAGTATGCGATCGCTCCGGAGAAGAAGGACGTAATCTCCAGTTTGCTGACTGGTTAATTCATTTCGATCTTCCTTGGTCACCTAATCAATTAGAGCAAAGAATTGGCAGACTTGACCGCATTGGCAGCAAAATTGGCATCCAATCTTGTGTATTGATTGGCCCTTATCTGGAAGATAGCCCTCACAATGCTTGGTATCAAATTTTGAAAGATGGATTTGGCATTTTTCAACAATCAATTGCCAGTTTCCAGTTTTATGTAGATGAGAAACTTCCAGAATTGGAAGCAGCTTTGTTTCAATCAGGCGCTGCTGGATTACTGCAAATGATTGAGCCAATCAAAGAACAAATCCAAGGCGAAATCGTCAATATTAGCGAACAAAATGCTCTAGACGAAATTGACGCTACTGATGAAATTGCAACCGAATATTTTGAAGATTTAGATAATTATGATGCTCGCCATTCAGAAATGAAGCGAGCAATTGAAGGGTGGATTTGTGATGCCCTTGGTTTCAAGGCAATGACTAACCCAGACTCTTCAGAAATCAAACGTTATCAACCGGTAACGCGTACCTTGGTGCCGATAAATGAGTTAAAAACCCGTTTTGCTGACAGTTATCTAGACAAATATAGTACTTATAACCGCAGGATAGCTAACCAAAATTCTGATGTTAAACTCTTGCGAACTGGGGAAGGATTTGTAGAAGCACTGTTGAATTATATAGATTGTGATGACCGGGGTCAAGCCTTTGCCATGTGGCGCACTGATGCATCTTGGGATGCTCAAGAAGGGAAGGAGTGGTTCGGTTTCCAATACAATTATATAGTCGAGACAAATTTAAGAATTGCCAAACAAGTTTTAATCGATTACAAACTCGATAATTCTCAATTCAAAATCTTGCAGCGACGTGTAGATGCTCTATTTCCGCCAATTATGGAAACTATCTATATTGATGGTCGCAATCAGCCAATATCTGTTGTGGAAGATAAAGTTCTGTTGAATATCTTGCAGCGTCCATATAAAGATAAAAACAATTATCAAGCACGAGATTACAATCTAGCAAAAGAGCGCTTAGAAATTATTGACGATTTTGTTGAGCCTAGTAAATGGCAAAATTATTGCTATGAAGTACGTAACACTTCTTTAGCATTACTTTCTAATCGTCCCGATTTTATGGAATTGTGCGAAAAATGTGCTAAAGTTGCCGAAAAAAAATTAGGCAATAGAGTAGAACAATTACGCTTGCTGCTGAATCAGCAAACTTGGGATCAAGCACTAGCCCAAGAACTCGAAATAGAAACTGCTTTAAGTGCAGCTATTTTAGAGGGAATTCGCCAACCGCAGATTAAGCTTGATTCTGTGGGTTTTATTATTGTATCCGGGCGATCGCTCATCTAAGGAAACTCCAAGAAATAAACCAGGAGTCAGAATACAGAATTCAGAATTCAGAATACTCTACCCATAAAAGGATAGAGTTTTAAGGCGAGAATATTTAATACTACTTTCGCTTAACTTCGGGCAAGGTTTTAACCAATATTCATTACCCACTCGTACATAATTCATACGCTCATTCTGACTCCTGTTAGCGGTAGCGGGGCGTTTAGCCCGTTCTGAATTCTTTTTATAAAAATTAAACGTTTAAAAACATTATTTATACTAAATATTTTTGTAAAAAATCATATATCCCTCTTCTGTCACTTTCCGGGTATTCTGAATAAAAGAATAAAAAAATAAAACCCTGAAAGGTAAGTAGGGCAATGGATGTAGAATTACAAATCTTGAAACATTTGGCAAGAGATGCTCAC
>JAHHHB010000028.1 GCA_019359545.1 Desmonostoc geniculatum HA4340-LM1
TTGACTCTCACCGGACTAAAGTCACGGTGATTCAAACTGTTGTTGCGAATGAGGCTAAAGCCATCATTCTCCACAGTTATCTTTCAAGGGATTAACCCTGTGGGACAGTCAAAAGTCCCCTACCGTACTTGGCTAAACTAACGTGGTTTAGCTGTGACGTTACCTATTTTTCTTTTGCCTTTCGGAGTCCACATATTTCACAATTTCAGAACGCTCCCAATCCTGCTATTATTTGCCAGTGGTATAGGCGACGATTAACACGGCTGACTTCCTGTGCGGGAGTTTCACCCCTACTAGAATTGTTCAACGCGCTGCGGTTATTCCTACTCGTGTTTCTCTAATTTTACCACACACTGGTAGCTTAAAAGCCACCAAATAGTTTTCATCCCTGGACTGAAGTCACAGGGTTTTCAACATAGTATCCCTTATAAAAAATTGCTATAGGCTATACGGTTCAGTTAAGGACATTTATCCTTTGAAGTACGTAGGGGAGAAAAAAGTCTTATCTGAACCACCAGTCTTATTTAATACAATCTTAATCTTGTCAATTAGAAATTATGCTGGAAATTTGGAAAAAGCAGAGGTATTAACTTAACTATTGTACTGAACTGATGGGTCATATCATGTCCGGTTGAAGACTTATCATTAAGGCAGCAGGGGGGCAGAGGAGCTCTTGAGCAGAGGGGAAGGGTTTTTGGTTTTCTGCATAGATTCGGGAATCATAACTAATTAGCCGGACATGATATCAAGAATGAATGATGCCTATTAGGATGACGCGATCGCTCAAAAATTCTGTTTCCAACCCCATTTTCAGCAATATTTTAAGTACTATTGCTTATTGACAAACGTTATCCAACCTTAATCTTTTAGGAATGTATTTGAAGCTTATTGTGCTACAAGTACAGTAAGTGATTTTACTTAAACAAATTTAGCTATCACTTACTTTTTGTTTAATCGGCATTGTACTTCTTGCAATACCAAACGAACTTTTCGATATCTTAAGTATCCTGGCATCGTCATTTGTTCTGATACACGTTTTTCAGAAGGATATATTCCCTGATTTTGAAGTTCCTCAGTAATCTGTCGCTTCCGAATGAAGCTGAAACGCAACTTGCCGAACTTCCTGACGCAATTTTTCTACTCGTTTTTTTTGGAGTTCTTGGCGATAAGTAGTGTATCGTGCTGAAATTGCACTGCATAAGTCTGGAAAATATTTATCTAGGCTATGTACAGATTTTTTACCTAAACGCTTGGCAATCTCCTGCAAAGATGGTGGGGGATACTCTTTAGCAGCAAGCAATTCTTCCAATAAGCGCTGTAATTTTTCTAGCCTTTGAGCTTTTTCATACTCACTACGTCGCGCTGCTATAATTTTGCACAAGTCTGAAGAATAATTTAGGGCATTAATGACATTTAACGGGACACAGTATTCGGTACTGCAAATATGAGTTGCGATCGCATTTACCATTTCATCGTCCCGAAAGCCCAACGCACCACTCGCCGTTAGTACCTCATTCAGCACCCGAAAATCTAATGGTGCTTCAATATAGCGCAAAAAAGCATTGCGGGTGTCACAGCTACGATCGCCCCAAGAACTGAGAATTTGAGGACACAAAGAACAAATCGAAGGTTCTGGATCGTGAAAGAGTGTATATCGAATAACTTCTGCATTCTCTGCTGTCCAAGGTTCATCCCACAAATCCGTGAGAAAAATATAGCGAACGCTCGGATCAATGGGTAAAGCGTTTACGTTCATATACAAGCCAAAAATGCGAAGCAATTTTCTATAATTTAGGACATAAGCTCGATGGAGTTGAGCAGTTTAATTCGCCCTCCTTCCCATCCAGTAACCAGTTGATACTGATTGTCATGTATTGCCATTCGTAAGGTTTCAGGTTGTTCCAGTTGGGCAGTTCTGAAGACGGCTAAAGCGCGATCGCGAAACTCAGCATAATCCATACCGTCTGGATAAAGCGGATCGAAGACCATCCAGTCCAAACTTAAATCAAATTCCTGAATTGGCATATCCCCTACCATCCAAAGAAATTCAGCCTCATCAACGCATCGTCTCAGATGAGGATAAGTGCCCATTAGTTGGGAATAGACGCTTTCAGGTATTTCGCAATTGAGCAATCCGACAGCATCAAGTTCCTGAAGCAATTTGGTGCGATAGGATTCTACTAAGCTGGGTTGATATAGGTGCCCTTGATTGGCAAAAAACTGCATGTAATCCGCAGCAATTGTTTCTAATTTTCGGAGAACGCTAGGGACGAACCCAGTTACCTCAGCCCAGCCAAACCGTAAATCCCACCCATCTTCGGAAAAAAGCTGTACTCCTTCTGGAAAGTTTAACTCCCCTGCTTTAATCTGTTGAGTGACTTGAATGATTTTGTTAGTGCTACTTTGTGGGATATAGTGACCGCAACCATCCCAACCTGCAAAGTTTTGACTTACATACCAGAAAGGTTCAGTGGGTGGATATCCTGTTCGTTGCTGATATCGCTCGATTTCTTGCTGGAATTCTGAACCCTCGATCGCTACATCATATTCCAAAATAGACCTAAGCTGGAAATAAATGACTCCATTACCGAATTCTTGCCCACTGACAAACGCCTGATGCAATTGATTATGGATGCTCTCAACTCGCGTTTCGTCATATCGGGTTATGGCTTTGCGACTGTGGCAACCAGAGAATAACACAGCTGAATCGCTTTGTGCGATCGCTAGTGTATACCCATCAATCAGAACAAACGTTTTTCCATGCTTATCTCTCATCCAGCAACTCTCGGTTTCTCTCTAAAGGAATTGCAGGACAATTTTCAATAACATATTCCCCAATGCACTCACCTTGTGTTGCTGATAGATAAAGTGCGTTCGTCTGCATCGCCAAGTACTACAGATGAATACAGAATACTCCATTACGGGTAGCAGCGATTACTCGCTGATGTGCAGTATCTATTGCGATCGCCTGTATAAACTAAAAGTTCTTGCCATATTCCAAAAATAATAGCCGCTATCCAACAACGATTGAACATCGTAGCATTGGGGCTGATTTCGTTTTCGCTCCATCGGATCAAGATGGGCATAATACCAAAAATTACTAGAGCAACAAAACTAGCAATAATTGCTCGTGTTGTTTTGTTATGAGACTCATGGTTAGTAACTTCGATCTGGTCGGTCATAATAATGTCCCAAAACGTTTAGTATGTGGATAGAGAATATTGCTCACTAATATTAAGTTAAATTTCTAATGATTGATGACAGTGGTATATCAACTAGAAATCAAACCTATAATAGTGCCAACACAATAGTGCTGATTTTGCTTTTGATTTGGAACATTACGTGATAAAAAGGTTCAGTTAAGGAGAGAGTAACTTAATAAAATCAACATCCTTGCATTTTGATTTTGAATCTTAACTGAACTACATTACATTTAAGTTAATTAAAATGACGGAGTATCGTTCGTACTTCGATGAGAATCTGTCCCAGGCGATTTTTACCAGTACCATCTTCTCCACAACCCCAATAGTAGTCATGTGATGTGGTTTCAACTAGTAATTGATTACCAGTTGAGAGCAGAATATCTCGAATATCTGCATGGTTTTGGAATTTAGCTAAAACTGCCTTGTACATGAATTCATCTTTGACTTGTCTCCAATCTGGGCGGAGAGGAAGGGAGCGATCGCCACCAATATTTGCTGCTTCCAATGGTGTTTTAGCCTGTTGCACTTTCTCAAAATAAGGTGTGCCTACAAACTTCTGTGCTTGAAAATAGTGTTCGCTAGTTTGCCAATAAAAGTTATCTAATTTAAAACCATGTGCTGAGAAGTTACAAAAGCAACCATAGGGAATTTCATCGGCAAAACAAAAGTATATTGTTTGTTCGGGGAAATTGAGAAAACTTGTCTGGAATTCGGGAGATCGATGTTTTAAATTTTGAATTTGGGATTTTTCTTGCATTTCTCTGAGAAGTATTTAACTATATTTTGTAACCCTTGACCGATTACAGCAGATTTGAATGAATATGAAGTAGACAATCCAAATCTAAAAACCTAGCGTCAAGGCTGTTTTACTTTCCAATTCTACTCGGAGAATTCTGAATTATACTGGATGTAGTTTAGTGCATTAATTTAATTAATTTTTTCTTAAATTTTTAGTTTGTAGCAAGTATATAATACCCATATCTTGAATCTTTAATAATCTCTTAAAATCAAGCAAAAAGTCAAGGATAGATAAGACAGTTAAGACAATTTAAAAGGTAATTTTCAGTAAGCCGAAATGTTCTGTGCTTGCTTTAGTAGTAAACTTAATCTTTGCTTTCGTCTAAAAACCCTTCTGAAACCAGGATTTATGAATCAAGCGCAATGGACTGCGGTTGATAGCTACCTCACTGACCTGTTTGTGCCCCCCGACTCCGTGCTAGATGCAGCACTGGAAGCCAGCGCTGCCGCCGGTCTGCCACCGCACAACGTTTCGCCAAATCAAGGCAAGCTACTACTGTTGTTGGCACAACTCCAAGGGGCACATACCATCCTAGAGATTGGTACTTTGGGCGGCTACAGCACAATCTGGTTAGCGCGGGCACTACCCAGCGACGGTTACTTAATTACACTAGAAGCCGATCCCAAGCACGCCGAAGTTGCCCAGAGCAACATTGCACGCGCCGGTCTGAACGATTTAGTTGAATTGCGACTTGGGCAAGCACTCTCTACACTCCCACAACTCGCCGCTGAAGGTCACAGTCCATTTGATCTGATTTTCATCGACGCCGACAAGCCAAACAATCCCGATTATTTAGCTTGGGCGCTCAAACTTTCCCGTCGAGGCAGCTTGATTGTTGCTGATAATGTTGTCCGCAACGGGGCAGTAATTGATACAGCCAGTGGCGATGCCAGCGTCCAAGGTGTGCGTCGCTTCAACGAACTGCTGGCATCAGAACCACGTGTGAGTGCCACAGCCCTCCAGACAGTGGGTAGCAAAGGATACGATGGCTTTGCGATCGCCCTAGTCACAGATGATTAGTAGGGCAGGGGATGAGGGAGATGGGGAGATGAGGGGGATGGGGGAGATGAGGGAGATGAGGGAGATGAGGGGGATGGGGGAAATAGCCAATGCCCAATGCCCAATACCCAAGTAGTTTTTATTCTGCCAGAATGGCGAGACTAAATAGCACAGCGATCGCTACATTAGAAGATATATAAATATAAATATATATAAATAAAAATCATTGTTGATTTTTATTCATCCGCAGTTCAGAGAAAAACATGAGTGCAAGTACCATTCTTTTTGACAATCCTTTACTCCAAGGCACTGGCCTACCTCCCTTTGCAGAGATTAAACCAGAACGAGTAGTACCAGCCTTTAACCAATTGCTGGCAGAACTTGACCAGCAGCTTGCAGCTTTAGAGGCTAATGTAGAGCCTACTTGGGAAGGTTTAGTAGAACCTTTAGAAAAGCTGACTGAAAGGCTTACCTGGAGTTGGGGGGCAGTGAATCATTTAATGGGGGTTAAAAATAGCCCTGAACTGCGAGAAGCTCATGAAACCATACAGCCACAGGTAATACAATTTATCAATAAGCTTGGTCAAAGCCAACCCATCTACAGTGCTTTTAAAGTACTCCGTGCCAGTGATAGTTGGGCAACTTTAGAACCAGCCCAACAGCGGATTGTAGAAGCTGCCATTCGAGATGCAGAACTTTCTGGTGTTGGCTTAGAAGGAAAGGCAAGAGAGCGTTTTAATATCATCCAGATGGAATTAGCAGAACTTTCGACAAAATTCTCTAACCATGTACTGGATGCGACTAAAGCTTTTAGCTTAACCCTGACAAAAAAAGCAGAAATTGACGGACTACCCCCAAGCTTAGTGAGTTTAGCAGCACAAGCTGCTCGTGAGGCTGGTGAAATCAACGCTACACCAGAAAATGGTCCTTGGCGTATTACTTTGGACTTTCCCTGCTACGGGCCTTTCATGCAGCATAGCACCAGCCGAGATTTACGCCAAAAGCTTTACAAAGCTTATATCACCCGTGCTTCTAGTGGCGATTTAGATAACAACCCTTTAATTAAGCGGATTTTGGAGTTACGTCAAGAACTCGCAGATTTACTTGGCTTTGGGAGTTATGCCGAATTGAGCCTTGCCAGTAAAATGGCTCCTAATGTTGAAGCAGTGGAAGCATTATTAGAAGAACTACGTCAGGCTAGTTATGATGCTGCTGTCAAAGACTTAGGAGAGCTCCAAGCTTTCGCCGCATCACATGGAGAACAATATCAGAATTTAAAACACTGGGATATCAGCTTTTGGGCAGAACGCCAACGAGAAGCAAAATTTGCTTTTACCGCTGAAGAATTACGTCCCTACTTTCCCCTTCCCCAAGTACTAGATGGCTTATTTGGACTTGTGAAGCGGTTATTTGGCGTTACCGTCACCCCTGCTGATGGTCAAGCCCCAGTATGGCATGAGGATGTCCGTTATTTCCAAATTGCTGATGAAACTGGTTCTCCCATAGCTTACTTCTACTTAGATCCCTATAGCCGTCCCGCAGAAAAACGCGGTGGTGCTTGGATGGATGTATGCATCAATCGGGCTAAAATCACAGAAAATGGTGTAACTAGCATCCGCTTACCTGTGAGTTACTTGATATGTAACCAAACTCCGCCAGTAGATGGCAAACCTAGTTTGATGACTTTCTATGAAGTAGAGACTTTGTTTCACGAGTTTGGTCATGGATTACACCACATGCTTACCAAGGTTGATTATGCTGGAGCCGCAGGTATAAACAATGTGGAATGGGACGCAGTGGAACTACCTAGTCAGTTTATGGAAAACTGGTGCTATGAGCGACTTACTTTATTTGGCATGGCTAAGCATTACGAAACTGGGGAAGCTCTACCAGAACATTATTATCAAAAACTGCTAGCAGCGCGTAATTATATGAGTGGTACTGCGATGTTGCGGCAGCTTCACTTTAGCACCGTTGATTTAGAACTACACTACCGCTATCGTCCCGATAGTCATGAAACCCCAGCAGATGTTCGTCAGCGTATAGCTAAGACGACTACCGTTTTACCACCACTTCCAGAAGATTCAATGTTGTGTGCATTTGGGCACATATTTGAGGGTGGTTACGCAGCAGGATATTACAGTTACAAATGGGCTGAAGTACTTAGTGCTGATGCTTTTGCCGCTTTTGAAGAAGCTGGATTAGAAAATGAAGAAGCGATAAAAGCTACAGGACGGCATTATCGAGATACCGTATTGGCACTCGGTGGTGGGAAGCATCCTATGCAGGTCTTTAAAACTTTTCGAGGTCGTGAACCAAGTACGATCGCTCTACTCAGGCACAATGGTTTAGTCAGCGCTGAGTAGGGAGTGGGGAATGGGGAATGGGGAGCAGGGGAGCAGGGGAGCAGGGGAGCAGGGGAGCAGGGGAGCAGGGGAGCAGGGGAGCAGGGGAGCAGGGGAGAAGTTGCAGTAAGTTTTTCCCCTCTGCCCCTCTGCCCCTCTGCCCCTCTGCCTCTTGTGCCCAATGCCCAATGCCCCAGAGTCTAAAGTTTGTCCAACAGAAGGGGTTTTTTAGCAACATCATCTAAGCGGATACTGGCTAGCAAATTCTGCCACTGGGCCTCAACTGCGGGATCTTTGGGATTTTTTTGGTGTAGTTGAGCCAGTGTCGCCAGTGCCTCGTACCATATGCCATTTTGGGCATAGATTGCATAGCGGTTTAGAGGTTCTGCCGTTTCCAGTTCTTTAACTATTGATTGACTCAGGTCAACTCGTTGTATTACCCCTTCAACGAAAGTCCAGGGGGCATTTTTGCGTTTATCGCAGTTGATGCTGAAAAACCAACGGTATTGTTTGTTGAGTGCCAAGGCGGGAGCAGTGCTAGGTAGAGAAACCTTTATTACTCCTGGCTTATCCGGTAAAGCGATGGTTTTTCGGTAAATCTCCTTAGAGTCCTTAGAGTCCGTATTTTCTTGCAGCACAAATTCCACTGCACTAGCCACATCCTTGGTATATGGCACATAGAAAAACCAACTTGGACGTTCTAAGGTCGTCTGCGCCCAGACATTAACCACTGCATCAGCTTCCTCAGTAAACGGCACTAAAGCCGTGAGGTCAGGTGTAGTAGCTGGACAGGCAAAATCTCCTCCTCGCGTCGCCCCACCCCGGACGCGTCCTCCAGGAGCGCGACCAGGTGGAACTGGAGGTTGTTGAAAGGTTGGGGTTTGAGCAACAATCATTTTAGGATGAGAGCGATCGCCAAATCCACGACCAAGACTCGAAGTCTGGCTAACTAGCAGACTCGTGCAGCTAAAACCTAGTACTAAAAATAGTTTTATCGGTTGTAAATTAAACTTCATAAAAACATTACCTCATAGGATTTTAGATTTTAGATTTTAGATTTTGGATTTTGGATTGGGCATTGGGCACAAGAGGCGGAGGGGCAGAGGGGCAAAGGGGCAGAGGGGCAGAGGGGAAAAACTTACTGCAACTTCTCCCCTGCTCCCCTGCTCAAGAGCTCCCTTGCTCCCCACTCCCCACTCCCGACTCCCGACTCCCTAACTATTTGAACTAGGAATTTTTGTTTTGGAATTATAAATTGACATCAAGCCAACGGTGACTGCTAAGGATAAAGCTGAGGGGACAAAAGGCACCCAAGCACCCCAAATTAATAGACCAAAGCAAGCTACATACAGAACACTAGAGGCAACACCAACTGCCAATGCCAACCAGCTAAGTGAAAGGTTTCGCCAAGCTAGGACTCCTCCCACCACAGACCAACCCCAAATCCAGGCCACCTCAAGCCACAGCGACCAAACCCGCAGCAATGGACGGCCATCTTCCACAGCACTGAGAATTTGGCTAATCATATGGGCTTGTACCAGGACTCCTGGCATTTGCTCGTCCAAGGGAACTCCGTAGGGTGTCGGCCAGGTATCTGGAGAATCCCCTCTTGACACCACACCAATCAAAACAATCCGGTCTTTGATAGCATAGGGATTAACCGGACTAGATAAAAATTTGGTTAGCTTCACCTGTTCGGCGATTTCCTTTGGGGAACGGTAGTTGAGTAAGATTTGACCGCCATTGGCATCAATATTTTGATAGCCACCACTACGAGGGTTCAGATTTGGAAAAACAGTCTTACCTAGCTGCAAATTTCCTTCGGGGGTGAACTTGACTCGAATTCCTGAAGGACCCAGATAGAGGGAGGCCAGTTGTAGACTGAATGAGTAGGAGGCAGAACACAATGATGTCGCCTCTTGGTTCATGAATAAAAGATGGCGACGGATAACTCCATCACGGTCATGAATAAAGTCACTGAATCCCAGATTTGTTGTCGGAATTTCTGGTGGCGGCTGAATACCTCCGATATTGGCTGTGCCATCGCTTCCTTTACATATGCCAATCAAGTTGGGAGTTTTTTTCAAACGATTAATTAAATCTGGGTCTTTGGCTTTAAAATCACGGTAGATATCTAAGCCGATCGCTCTAGGTTGGTACTGACTAAGTTTTTCTAGCAGTTTATTGAGAGATTTTTCGGAAATGGAAGCTCCGATTAAGTACTCACCATTTTTTCTTTGAGTTGCCAAATCATCATCGTCAATGGTGATTATCAGCAATCGGGGATCAATTCCTTCTGGTGGACGCAATCGCACCATCTCATCAAAGGCTTGAATTTCTGGATTTTCCAGCATTCCCATCAACCTCGCCCCAAAAACCAAGGCTGTAACTGCCACACTCAATGACAAAGCGATACTAAATCTGCGTTTGATCGATGGAGGTGAATTCGGTGTCTCTTCAATTTCTGTAGACCTTAATTCATCCCAAGTGGGGGGCATCTGGGCTGGATTTTGGCAAATCACTGGTAGCCAAGTCGCACAAGGAAATCGGTCTTCAAGTCCTTGCAACCGTTCCCGCGCTTGGCGCACAGATTTATATAAAGACTCTCCACTAGCAAAGCCTTGGAGAAAATACTTTAAAAACTCTTGAGCAACTTGGTCTGGAACCGGTTCGCGCATGATAATTATCTGAGGAATCTGCAAATCGGCCAATTCTCGCGCCAATCCCAATCCATCGCAGGAATTGAATATAGCCAGTTGCAAACCATTTTCAATGGCTTTTCTCAGAGCATACTTTAACTCGCCAATGGTCAGACTATCAGTTTTATTCAGGTAAATTCGTCCGCTTTCTCCGTTTCCTTGACTAGAACTATGTCCGGCAAAGAAGAGAATATCCCAGTTTTTTCCCCAGAGATGTTCAGTTAATTCCTTGCGCTGTGGTTCGACGATAAAAGTGACTTCGGCATTGCTACACTGTTGCAATAAAGCTCGATCTGCTTGGGTGTCAATTCCTTGACTATTACCAACAATTGCCAAAATGTTGACTAAAGGATTTGCAGTGCGTGACTTGTGGATGCGATCGTAAGTTGGTGAAGCAAGAGCGATTTCAGCCTTGGGGTAGCGTTCTAATAACTCCCACAAATGCCAGGGTAATAGCTGTAATTGGCTATTTTCTGTTTGTAAAATTACCCGCACTTCTTCCGTGGACGACAATCTTTCTAACCATTTTTCTCTGACAGAGCGAAATTCCTCCGCCCGCAGCCAGGTATTAAAGCGTGCCCGCAAAATATGAGAAGTGTTTTCGCAGTCTTGGATCATAGATACATTGGTCACCTGCATTTGCTCAGCATAGAGGCGATAACGATTGCCTATCTGCCGATAACTAGACTGCCAATGACTGTAGTAGAGCGGCATTTCGGGAAATGGAGGTAATTTCCCTGTGATTTCTGTTGTCGCACGCTCCTGTTCTTCACCAATTTGGAGGGTAACAGCAAACCCCTGCTCAAAACTACCCTCTCCGAATTTCAGAACTACTAACTTACCCATGACCGTCGCTATCCCTCTTCCTGTGCAAATTCACAAACCTCTAATGTCTGATGACAAGTTTCAGAAGTGTGTACAGAACTTTTTTGAAAATCCCAAAAAGCCGGTTTAAATTTTTAATTAATTAATTTACCACTTATAAATTACCGACAAAGAGGGAAGATAGCTAGATATTTTAAATCCGGAAATTTTCGGTAATACTAGTACCATTCAATGCTACCCTAACGCTAAATTCTTCTCTGGGTTCACCACGAAACTGTAACTGAATGTAATTGTCTGATTTTCTGGATTGAGCATCCAAAAAGACTGCTCCCGAACTATCTAGAACGGTGAGATGAACTCCTGGTGGTAAGTAAAGTTGACTACCAGTTGCGTGCAACTGGAGGTGGATACTCGTTTCTTGATTCTTTTCTGGGCTAATTTCCACAATCAACATCACTGGGTGATTCAGAATTTGGATGCCCAAATCAATCAGTTTTGCACGTTTAGTAAATGATTCTGGTTGGTTGAGAGCATTTAGTTCCACAGTTTCAATACTGCGAAAAGCATAAGCTGGTCTGAGTTCTGGCAGATTCCACAAAGATTCAACAGTCTGCCAGCCCGTCTCAAATATACCAGCAAACCACTGACTCAAATTCACCAATGAGGCGAGTGGAGATTCCCGCAGCTGTGCCATATGGTCAATAAATGCTTCCAATGGTTGCAGTTGTCTTAAAGGTAGTGTTTCATTTGCGACACTAGGCACAAAACCCAACAGCTTCGCTTCTTGGAGCGATCGATCGAATTCAACCACTAAATAACCCACCCGTTCTTCCCAGGTTTCTGGAGGAATGGAACATATCTGTTGGTGTTGGTGAACAGGGCGACACTCAAGACGACCAACTGAAGGCACTTCTAAGTCAGCTACATTCCCGCAGAGGCGCATGATGGGGTTCCAGCTGTCACTAGCTGCAAGATCAGTCGGAATATCCATCATCTGCAAATAGTCATTCACCACCCATACAGCTAGAGTGTTCAGCCGGACTTGCTCTGCTTTTTGAGAATTTGGCTGCTGGTTAGCAAATTGTTGGGCAGTTATGCGAGCTGTTTGGGAAATCGGCAATGTTAAGGTGAAATCTTCTAGCTGATAGGTGGAGTTATTCATAAGTCAGTCTCTAGTGATCAACGCTGCTATGTACATATCGCCCGTATTCACTAAATTTATGCCACAAAAAAGAGAATGATTCTTAAAAAATAGAAATGGGGAGGTGGGGAGGTGGGGAGGTGGGGGGATGAGGGGGAAGAATTGTAAGTTTTACTCTAGAATTTCAGTTTACAATAACTAAGTCAATATTTAAACTCAGGTTCATTTCAGTATTGAAGTTTGCAATGAGTAAAACTTATGATACTGAAGACATCAGGCAAAATATGGCTGCAAAAATTCCGGTCACAGTAATCACAGGCTTTTTAGGTAGTGGAAAAACTAGCCTAATTCGTCACCTGCTACAAAACAACCAAGGACGCCGTATTGCGGTTTTGGTTAACGAATTTGGCGAACTCGGTATTGATGGCGAATTGTTGAAATCCTGTCAAATTTGCCCTGAGGATGGTGAAGGCGACAGTAATATTTTTGAATTAACTAACGGCTGCTTATGCTGTACCGTCCAGGAAGAGTTTTACCCGACGATGCAAGAGTTGATTAAGCGGCGGGATAGCATTGATTGTATTTTGATTGAAACCTCTGGTTTAGCTTTACCTAAACCTTTGATAAAAGCTTTTCGTTGGCAGGAAATTCGCAATGCAGCTACCGTGGATGCGGTGATTACTGTAGTTGATTGTGCAGCAGTAGCAGCGGGGACATTTGCTAGGGATCCGCAGGCGATCGCACTTCAACGCCAAGCAGATGATAGTCTGGAACACGAAACACCTTTGCAAGAACTGTTTGAAGACCAACTTGCTTGTGCGGACTTAGTGGTGTTGAATAAAACTGACTTAGTGGACGCCGAAACGAAAGCCAGAGTTGAAGAATTGATTAAACAAGAGTTGCCCAGAGTGGTGAAGATTGTCGAAAGCGATTGCTCTCAAATCGATACATCTATATTATTAGGATTCCAAGCCGCAGTCGAAGACAACCTAGATTCTCGCCCCAGTCATCACGACACCGAAGAAGACCACGAACACGACGAAGAAATTACTTCAGCCAATTTAATTTTAGATCGTGCCTTTGACCCAGAAAAGCTGCAACAGCAGTTGCAAACCTTGGCACAAGAACAAGAAATTTATCGCATCAAAGGCTTTGTGGCAGTACCAAACAAATCCATGCGCCTAGTAATGCAAGGTGTGGGAACCAGATTTGATAAATTTTACGATCGCCCCTGGCAACCCCAAGAACCCAGACAAACCCGCTTAGTTTTCATCGGCCGTGATTTGAAATCTTCAGAAATTGAATCCCAACTCGTAGCTTTATAAATTTGTCATTGGTCATTTGTCATTGATTATTCTCCCTCATCTCCCCAGTCCCCAGTCCCCAGTCCCCAGTCCCCACTCCACAAAACTATGACCATTTCTCAAATATTTGACATTGCCAATATTTTCGTTTTGCCTTTTTGGACTTTGATGATTTTGTTGCCAAATTGGAAAATCACACAGCGAATCATGGCATCATATCTGCCTTTTGTGCTGATAGCAGGAGTATATTTGTATTTGTTTATCAACAGCGTTACGCCAGAAAACGCCCAAGATTTCTCGAATCTGGAATTAGCCAATCTTGCCCGACTTTTTGCAGATGAAAAAGTTATGGCAACGGCTTGGATTCATTTTTTGGTGATGGATTTATTTGTTGGTCGCTGGATTTATTTGGAAGGTCAAAAAACAGGTGTTTGGACAATTCATTCCCTAGCTTTGTGTTTCTTTGCCGGTCCTCTGGGATTACTATCTCATATCTTTACAGCCTGGATATCTCAGAAATTTTTCCCGAAGTTTCCGCAAAATGAAGCGGTGACGGTAGCAGAACAGCAAGTATCATCAACTAACAGTTAATAGTAGGGAAACGCATCTTATATCATGTGCGGTTGAAGACTTATCATTAAGGCAGCAGGGGGGCAGAGGAGCTCTTGAGCAGAGGGGAAGGGTTTTTGGTTTTCTGCATAGATTTCCACAGTCATTGCTCCCCACCCCGCCAAAGCTACGCTTTGTCTCCCCTCCCGAAGAGCGGGGAGGGGTTGGGGGTGGGGTGCAATGACTTTGGGAATCATAACTAATTATCCGGACATGATATCACGCGCCAAGTGGTAGTGAATTGCTTGAACGCACCTCAACTAATTGACATGACGTTCGACTAATTGCATGATTCATCCGCCTCTAAACATTTAATAATACATTCAGTTTTCCCGGATCGACGGCGAATAGAATACAGTCTTGCACAAAAGCTCGTAATAATAGAAACAAAATCATGCATTAAATCATCAGTCCGCTCGGAAGCTAAATTTACAACTTCTATGTCACGTCCAGTCTGATTTAATAAAACTTTTAAATAATTAAACCCTACTCTAGACAATCTATCTTTATGTTCACAAACAATCAAAGAATAATCACTTTTGTTTAACAAATCTATTAACTTTCTTCTATTATCATTAACACCACTACCAACTTCTTTAACTATTCTAATAATTTGATATCCTTTGGCAATGCAATAACTTTCTAATCTTTCAGCTTGACTATCCAAATTAGATTTATTTTCACTGCTAGATACGCGAGCGTAAATAACAACACCTTTGGTTATTGGATTATCTAACTTTACGATCACAGTTCCACTCGGTAACTGTTCAGCTTTAAGATCCCCTCGTTTCCACATTCTCCAAGCAGTTTTGTAGCTAACACCAATTGATTTAGCATACTCAGATAATTTCATTTGAAAAACCTATACGCCACAAATAATGTAACACATAAGTCTATATCTGTCAATATATGTCTATACTTTCAGCAAAACTTTTCAATACTTGTATCTAGATAAATTAATGGCGCTCCTCAATACGGGCGTTAATTATAGTTACACTTAAAGGTTCTCCCTTAACAGCAAGCGCGTTCCGGAACTGTTTCATACTAGCTAGACACTGTTCTTTTTTTTGCGGAGGAACCAAACGAGCTACAACTCGATTTTCCTTTAGCAAGATAACTTCTTCTCCTTTAGCTACTTGCTCTACGAGATGTTTTAAATTAAGTGCTGCTTCTTCAACGCTAATTTTTAACACTTTGTTTTATCTAAACATTAAGAAAGCTTTTTGATGTTTGGTTGTGAGATTTTTCTGTGATTACCTGTCTTGAATCTCATACCATTTCTGTTTGAAGATGCGCCTTATAAGACTGATGCAAAACTACACACTGTAGCGGCAATTCATGAATTGCCGCTACGCGAATAGAGCGCAGCCTCATATAGAATTGGTATCAGTAGCATGATTGCATTTTAAACTTTATAGTCAACATATAGGACTCCTATTTGATTTTTGAATAAAAGTAGGTATTTGTAGGGTGCGTTACGCGAAACGCTAACGCACCAACCCTTGATAATGGTGCGTTACGGAAGCCGTAACACACCCTACGTATCTGTTCAGAATTCAAATAGGATTGCTATGGCTACCTTTGCAGATGACTGAAGCTGTCAATCATCACTAAATATAAGTAACTACTGAGTAATTGTGAGTTTTTATTTTACTGCTAGTTACCCATCTTGTGAGGAACAAGTTTCTCAGGAGAGGGCTAATTTAGAACACTTTGACGATGGGTGACCTGAGATTCGAACTCAGAACCAGCGGATTAAGAGTCCGATGCTCTACCGTTGAGCTAGTCACCCACACGAATAACGATCATAGCAAACTTCTCACAAATGCGCCAGTGCAACAGCCCAAAAAACGATTTAAAGGGGAAATTTAACGGTGAAGCTGGTTTGACCTGCTGCACTCTCTACAGAAATTGAGCCGCCTAAATGTCTGACCATTTTCTGCACTAATGCCAATTCCAGTCCGGTGCCGCTATGTTTCCAAGGATCGTGTTTGGAAAGGTGATAAAAAGGCTCAAAAATCCGCGATAGTTCCTTGCTGGTAAGCTCTATTCCAGAATTGGTAATTTTAAGGTCTATTGCGTCGCCTGTCAGTTCAGCCGAAATTGTGATGGATTCACCTGCTGGGGTGTACTTGCACGCATGGTTGAGCAGTTCGGTGACAATCCGCTCTAGGTCTGTGATATCTGTTTCTAAAAGTGGGAGTGTGCGATCGATATTTAGGTTTAACTGCTGGCGTTGGCAGTTGGTAACATCTCGAAAAGTTTCAATGATGGGATGAAGCCAGCTTTGTAAGTCAATGGCAATCAAAGTTGGGGGATTTGGTTTGGCTTCTAAAGATGTGAGTGTGAGTAGGTCGTTAATTAACTTGCTCTCTCGCGCACATTCATTATGCAAAATTTGTAAAAGCTGCGGAACTATTTCTATATCTAATATTTCTTCTGGTGTCAGGACACTTTCGAGAGTTTGGGCGGCGAGGCTGATGCTAGTTATTGGTGTCCGCAGTTCTTGGGACAGGGTTCTGAGAAATTCGTTTTTTAGTTGATCGCGTTTTTCTAATTCTTTTACCTGCGCCTGGTTTTTTTGATAAAGTTGTCCTTGACGAATAGCGATCGCACATTCATTAGCAATCTGCTGCACTAGCTCAACTTCAAATTCATCAAAGGCCTCTTGTGTTGGTCTTGTCAACCAAATATTTCCCAAAATTCCTTGAGTATCGAAAATTGGACAAGCCATCTGAGCAACAACTAGCAATTTTGGCTGCCATCCAGGTACAATTTCTAAAAATTGCAACGGTTGTTTTTGCAATAATGACTGATAAACTTCGAGACGGTCTGCAATTTGTTTGGTTAATCCCAAGCACTGGGGTAAGTTCGTGGTGTACTCGTAAGTAATATTTACTTGGGTTTGACAGGTGCTATAAAGTTCAATTTGGCAACGGTCAAGGTTGAGTAATTGCACTAATTCCTGTGTGACTGTTTGCAACACCTGACTTTCATCGAGGTGATCGCGGATTTGTTCTGTCATCCGTCGCACCAAGGCTTCAAAGTTTCGCACCTGCTGCAACTGATTCAGGTGTTTTTGTTTGTGCGACTCCATCTTGGCTTTGAGATCGTTAAGTTGCTGATGGAGTTCTGCCTGTTGGATGGCAACGCCAATTTGAGTTGCCAGTTGCTTGAGCAGATCGGTTTCTATGTCCTGCCATTGACGCGGTTGGTGGCAATGCTGGGCAATCAACAGCCCCCAAACATCTTGCTTGAAGAAAATTGGCACGACTAGATTGGCTCTCACCTGCAAAGAGGCGAGGAAATCTATATGGCAAGGATGTAATCCAGCTGCATGAATATCTTCAATAACTTGAATGGAACCCTGGGTATAGTTTTCTCGATATTTGCTACCGAAGCAGGGATCGCTGATATGTTTTCCCAATAGCCGATCGCTATTAGCCACAGTTGATTCGGCAATAACTACTCCATTACTATCAGCACCGAAGCGATAAATTAGCACGCGATCGCTCTTTAAAAACTGCCGCAGTTCTTGTGTTGTCTGATGCAGAATTGTCTCTAATTCTACAGATTGGTGAATTCGTCCGGCGATCGCTTCTAAAAGTTGCTCCCTTTGCGCCTGGAGTTCAACTCCTTTTTCTGCTTCCTTAATATGAGTGATATTACTACTAGTACCAATCAGTCGATAAATCCTTGAATTAGCATCCCTTAATGGGGTCAAAGTTGTACTCCACCACGTTAGAATTCCCTGGAATTGCAAACATTGTTCGTAGGAAATAGTTTTGCCGAACAGCACACAGTCAGCATAACGCTGACGCACCCTAGCAGCATCAATCGGCGAAAGAATATCCTCTGGTTTTTTGCCTCGGAGATCGTCTGAACGAATGCCTATCCAGCGTTCGTGAGTGGGATTTAGTGCTAGATATCGAAAGTCCCCATCTTCTAGGACATCCACTACAAATATTGATGCCTGCACAGAATCGTACATACTCAGTAGAAACTGCTCGCTACTACTTTTTTTATCTACTTCTGTGCCGAATAGAATCTGGGGAGGTGATAGTTGTGTCAGCTCTATAGTTGATTCAGTCGGATTTATGTTCATGCGAGAGTCCCTGTCTGGTATTGCTGACTCTTTGAGGCGCTCTCTTGTAGTTGTTATGCTTGTAGTAGATGCAATTGGGCGCCTTAGGCAAAGTGTTGTCAGCCGTTGCTCATGGAAACTTGGATCTTTCTTTATTTCTGATCGGAAATTTAGGAAAGCTAATAGGAGTCAGCTTAATAAATCCTGCTTTTTCAAGGCGAAAATGCATTTGCAGGTGAATAAAAAGTTACTAATTTTGGAAATTTTCTCTAATCTTTGCATATACTTAGGTGCAATCATCAAAATATATCATGAAAATTTACAATTTGTAATATTGGATGTTAGGGACTGGGTACTGGGGATTGGGCATTAGGTATGGGGCATTGCATTGGGAAGTGTGGGAAGCTTTTTTATATTTTCCCCACACTCCCTCATCCCCAATCCCCGATTTACGATCGCAATTTGTGAGCATTGATTCCTGTGAGGATACCAACCAGCAGCCAAGTGATAGCTAATCCGATGACTTCGCCTAAGAATAACTGCGTGAAGCGGCGTAAAACGATCCCCACAGCAGAACCGAAAGGAATAGCGATCGCCCAACTTGCCGAAGAGACAAATATCCATCGCCAGACTACGGAGACTGGTTGAAAAATTGCTAAGCATTGTGTCAATCCAACCCCTAAGCCACCAAGTCCTCCATAAATTGCGCCGTGGAGAATTCTTAAAGGGAGAAACTGAGTGCTAGGTACAATCCAACCCAAGCCACCAATACCGATGGCAGTGATGATACTCCAACCCAAAAGAGTTGACAAAATCCACCTAATACAAACTATAGGTTGTTTGAAAAGAAAACCTTGAGGAAGTGCGATCGCAAATCCACCGATAGCTGCTTGTACTACCCCAATATCCGGCTTTTCGCCGACTTCTATTAACAGTAAACTCAATAAAAAACCAGCAAAAGTAGCTAAAGCCCAGAGCAATGCAAAGCTAAATCTAGTATTGTCAGGCACTAATGGCATCAAACTTTCTTGAATTGTAATGGTCTTTTCGCTTTAGTATCAAACATATCAAGAAAAGCTTTGCGTCGTTGTTGGGGTGATTCAGGTACGATGTAACCCCACAGACTCTCCCAGTAAAAAAAGGAGATTCCGTCAAAATTGCGATCGCGTACTGCTTGAACCTGTGCTTCAATTTGGGGAATTTTGACTGGATTATGAACTGTTCCCGTTAATATACCAATTCCTACTGGAATTAGACTTTGGGCTAATTTCACAGATGGTTGTTCGAGTTGAGCGATAAAAGATTTTTTGTCACTTCGATATACCTGTAAAATTAACTCATCCACTAAACCTTTTTTTACCCAATTTTCCCAGTCTTGCAAATAGTATTTATAGGCAAAAGCTTGGTAGTTGGGAGACAAAGATATTTTAGCTTTCGGTTTAACTGCCTTGACGGCTTGATAGATTTCTGCCATGAAATCAGTAATTTTGTCTGCTCGCCAACGCATCCATTCTGAATTAAAAGGATTACTTGGGGGACTTTTGCCTTGATGTTCTTGCTGATAAAGTTCAATAGTGAAGGAATCGTAACCAAACTGTACAGGCATTCCAAAGTGGTCGTCAAGTTGAATACCATCCACATCGTAATTTTTGACTACTTCTACAATTAGCCCTTGGATAAACTCTTGCACTTGCGGATGTAAAGGATTTAACCAAGCTTGCTTATTCACTAAGCCATTGTCGATTTCTTCTGGTGGAGTATCTTGAATAGAGTTGATACCTTCTTGCCCAATTGTCAACCAGTCAGGGTAACGCCTTGCTAATTCTGAATAATGGGGCGTCATAAACCCATATTCAAACCAAGGAATAACTCTCAAATCTTTATTTTTGGCAAGTCTAACTATTTTTGTTAAAACATCCTGTCCACCATGCATAAACTTAAGCAAAGGCTGAGTATCTGAACCTGTAGTCATTTTGGTTACAGCACTATGATAAAAAGTATGCCCTCTGTTCCAAACTACAGGATAAATTGTATTAAAATTGAGAGCCGATAATTGATTGAGAGCGCGATTAATACCCCAAGGTACAAATAGTACACCACTAGCAACATTAGTCAGCCAAACACCACGAATTTCTGTACTTAAAGGACTTGTTTTCTGAGAATAAACTGAGCCTGAAGAGTGTGAAAAAAATGTTATGGTGATTACTAATCCCAAACACAGCAAGTAAGAAAAAAAACTGCGTGCAACCTGATTCATTTGTCAACGTTACCAAGTGCGATCGCTACATTATATATAACTACAAAATTAAATTGTAATTCTCCGGAATATGTGAAGAAATGATGATTAAATCAGGAGTCAGAATTCAGAATCCACAATTCAGGAGTCAGAATAGTTAAAGAATACGAACCAAATTTGGGTCATCAATATACCTAAGAATGCCCAAACCTGATAAACTCCTAACTCCTAACTCCTAACTTATAGCGTTTCCTAGTCTCCTGATACCATTTCTGTTTGAAGATGCGCCTTATAAGACTGATGCAAAACTACACACTGTAGCGGCAATTCATGAATTGCCGCTACGCGAATAGAGCGCAGCCTCATATAGAATTGGTATGAGGTACAAATCTCTGCGTACCTGGAGCGCTTTACTTTGCGTCCCTTTGCATTTCAAAATATTATCTGTACCTCACTTAACTGGAAATCGCTATATAACTCCTTCTTAAAATCTTTCCACACCTTCAAATTGCTTCATAGGCAATGCATTTGCAGCTTCCCCACAAGTTCGTGGTGTGGGAAATAT
The DNA here is from genome assembly GCA_019359545.1 of Desmonostoc geniculatum HA4340-LM1. Classification (GTDB taxonomy): domain Bacteria; phylum Cyanobacteriota; class Cyanobacteriia; order Cyanobacteriales; family Nostocaceae; genus Nostoc; species Nostoc geniculatum. The sequence continues at coordinate 20,810 of JAHHHB010000028.1, forward strand.
CTTTTCAGGATTTGCTAACCCTTGAGGATTAAAAACTTGGCGTACCCATTGCATAGTTTCTAAATCAACTTTGCTAAACATCTGTGGCATATAGCACTTTTTCTCTTCACCAATACCATGTTCCCCAGAAATGCTACCACCGACTTGGACGCAAAGCTTGAGAATTTTCCCTCCCATTTCTTCCACTTTCTCTAATGCCCCAGCCACAGAATTATCATACAAAATTAACGGATGAAGATTACCATCGCCGGCGTGAAAAACATTAGCAACTCGATAACCATATTGTTGACTTAACATCTCAATTTCATGCAGCACATAAGGCAACTGAGTACGGGGAATCACACCATCTTGTACATAATAATCTGGGCTTAAATGACCAGCAGCAGCAAAAGCCGCTTTACGTCCTTTCCATAATTTCAATCGTGTTTCTGGGTCACTAGCAGAAGTGATATTACGCGCACCATTCTTTTTACAAATTTCTGTAACTCGCTGTTTATTGCCTGCAACTTCCACTTCTAAACCATCAATTTCTATCAGCAAAATAGCAGTAGCATCACGGGGATAACAATTAGTTGCGACAACATCTTCAACGGCGTTGATACTAAAATTATCCATCATTTCCATCCCACCAGGAATAATTCCAGCGCTGATGATGTCAGAAACAGTTGCTCCAGCAGCTTCAATACTAGTGAAATCTGCCAACAGCACACAAATTGATTCTGCACTTTTGAGAATTCGCAAAGTAATTTCTGTGGCAATACCTAAAGTGCCTTCCGAACCAACAAAAACACCCGTTAAATCATAACCAGGCATTTCTGGAATTTGTCCGCCTAAATCAACAATTTCTCCTAACGGCGTGACAATTTTTAATCCTAAAACGTGGTTAGTAGTCACGCCATATTTGAGACAATGTACCCCACCAGAATTTTCCGCAATATTTCCACCAATAGAGCAAATAATTTGACTGGAAGGGTCGGGAGCGTAGTAAAAACCAGCACCACTAACAGCCTGTGTTACCCAACTATTAATCACCCCTGGTTGAACAACTGTACGTTGATTTTCCAAATCAATGTTGAGGATTTGCCGCATTAATGAAGTGACAATTAAAACCGAATCTAGCAACGGCAAAGCGCCGCCAGATAGACCGGTGCCTGAACCGCGTGCGATGAAGGGGATAGAATATTGGTTGCATATTTTCACAATTTCGGCAACTTGTTCTGTAGTTCTGGGTAAAACTACTACAGCGGGACGTTGACGATAGCCGGTTAAACCGTCGCATTCATAAGTAATAAGTTCTTCGCGGCGTTGCACGACGCCATTTTTGCCAAGAACAGCCTCGAATGCTTTGATAATGGGCTTCCAGTTACGTTGTTTTTTATCTTGGGTAAGCATAGGTTTTACAGTTAAAGGTAGATGTATGGCGTATTGCAGACTTTTTGGGAACGCTATAATTACCATTGTTGCAAGAATAGCAGCCAAGAGTGAGTAAAAAGCGACCACATTTGATTATTCTGGCGTTATTCCGTAGTTTGGAAGAAAGGTAATCTCCGTTAGCTAAGTTCAGCTATTATGTAGTTTTTGGATACGGGATACAAAGTTAGTTACTGTTTTACTAGATGCAATCAATTAACCTAGAAATAAAGCTCTCAAATACTGGATAAAATCATGGTTCAGGAAGTTTTAATCAATGATGATGATTACTATGTGCCAGATGCCAACCAGCTAGTCACTGAAGATGATACACCTGTGGACAATTTTGCTTCCGAAAAACAACAACGCCTCTTGGTTGGCTCTCTTTACAGTTCTCTACAAAATCAGACTTTTTTAGCAGCAGCCAATGTCGGTTTATACCATACAGATGGTCAACCCGCAATTGTACCCGACATTTTTCTCAGCTTGGATGTGCAAGTGCCTGAAAATTGGTGGGAAAAACAAAATCGTTGTTATATGGTTTGGCGTTTTGGTAAACCTCCGGAAGTTGTCCTCGAAATTGTATCTAACAAAGAAGGTGATGAACTGGCCAAAAAGCTGCAAATTTATGAACATATGCGGGCTAGTTACTATATCGTATATGACCCGAATCAGCAATTAGGAGAAAAAGTACTACGCGTTTATGAACTTAGGGGAAGACGTTACTTTGAAAGTGAAGAAACTTGGTTAGAACAAGTGGGTTTAGGTGTAACTTTATGGGAAGGTGAATTTGAAGGTAGACAGGATAATTGGTTACGCTGGTGCTACCAAGATGGAACTGTTTTACCAACTGGAGATGAACGCGCTTCCCAAGCCGAACAACGTGCCTCCGAAGCTGAACAACGTGTTTCTCAATCAGAACAACGCGCTTCCGAAGCTGAAGAACGCGCCCAAATTCTAGCAGAAAGGCTACGAGCTATGGGCATTGATCCCGACACTATCTAAAACACTGATGTAAAGACGCAAAAAAACTTTGCGTCTTTGTATGAGCAAAAAAAATCTCACGAACTCGTGCAATTTATAAACTCATTTATTCGCTGCCAAACTTTCTCTAAGAAATCAGGATCATCCGCATCAAACCACTCAATTTGTTGATATGCTCTAAACCAAGTGCGTTGTCGTTTGGCAAATTGTCTTGTATGCAAAACCGTTAATTCTTTCGCTTCGTCCAAAGAAATATCCCCAGCTAAATATTGCTTGATTTCTTGATAGCCCAAGGTATTCAACAAAGGTAAATCAGCACCATATTTTTGATAAAGATATTCCACTTCAGCAACCAAGCCATTTGCGATCATTTGCTCAGTACGCTGTTGAATACGAGCGCCCAACTTTTCAACATCGCAATCCAACCCAATTTGCAAAATCGGATAATTTGGTGGATTTTCCCCTTGCTGTTCTGATATCGGGTATCCAGTTACGTAATATACTTCTAACGCTCGTAAAGTTCGCACCGAATCATTAGCATGAATTTTTTGTGCGGCAACGGGATCGACTTGTTGTAACATTGCATAGAGTTGATTTTGACCGAGAGATTCCAGTTGCGATCGCAATTCATTTTGCGGTGCCACCCGAGGAATTTTCATCCCTTGGACAACAGAACGTATATATAAACCAGTACCACCAACCATGAAAAGTGGGAGAGATGAGGATGAAGAAGACGCGGAGAGTGTTTGTAATAAATTCGCCGCGTCCCCGTGTCCCCGCGTCCCCGTGTCTTCTTCTTTGGGAGATGAGAGAGAATTAATTAAGGCTTGCGCTTGCTGTTGGTAGTCTGCTACTGTCATCGTGTCTGTCGGCTCGCAGATATCTATTAAATAGTGCGGCACTAATTTTTGTTCAGCGATAGTTGGCTTAGCCGTGCCAATATCAAACTCACGGTAAACTTGACGTGAATCAGCACTGAGAATTACAGAACCCAACCGCATCGCCAAAGCCAAAGCCAAACCTGACTTACCCGTTGCCGTTGCTCCACAAATTACAATTAATTTTGTCATTTGTCATTTGTCATTTGTCATTTCTCCCCTGCCTCCCCTGCTCCTCTGCCCCTTTGCCCCTCTCCAACGGGACTGCAACCCCTGTATAAACTTCTCTTGAAAATGCCCTACAGACGCCAGCAAGGCTTTTGTGTTACAATTTTGGAGTGTTTTTACTTTTATTTGCCTTTAGGCGAGTTCAACCCCACGCATCAGGAGAGTTTACATGACGAGCAGTTACAGTGCCGATCAGATTCAAGTTCTGGAAGGTCTGGAAGCCGTCCGCAAACGACCAGGAATGTACATCGGTACCACCGGGCCGCGAGGACTCCACCATTTAGTTTACGAGGTGGTGGACAATTCAATCGATGAGGCTTTGGCTGGTCATTGCACTCATATAGAGGTGGATATCAACGCTGACGGTTCTGTGACTGTAACAGATGACGGTCGCGGTATTCCCGTCGATACTCACTCACGTACCGGGAAATCGGCTTTGGAAACCGTGATGACGGTACTGCACGCCGGTGGTAAGTTTGGCGGCGGTGGCTACAAAGTTTCTGGAGGATTGCATGGAGTTGGTATTTCTGTCGTCAATGCCCTGTCTGAGATTGTAGAAGTTACTGTTTGGCGAGATAAAAAAGTTCATATCCAGCGCTATGAACGGGGTATTCCAGTTACCGATCTGCAAGTCAAGCCTTACAAAGAAGCTAGAACCGGAACTTCTGTCACCTTTAAACCAGATACCCAAATATTCACTACTAGTATTGAGTTTGATTACATCACTTTATCAGGTCGCCTACGAGAATTGGCGTATCTGAATGCTGGTGTCAAAATTACCTTTACTGACCATCGTCTAGAATTACTGAAAAGTGATACACCCAAGGTAGAATCCTACGAATACAAGGGTGGCATTAAAGAGTACATTGCTTACATGAACCGTGAAAAGCAACCACTGCATGAAGAAATTATCTATGTGCAGGGGGAACGGAACAACGTACAAGTGGAAGTTTCTTTACAGTGGTGTACTGATGCTTATACGGATAATGTGCTAGGTTTTGCTAACAATATTCGCACGGTGGATGGTGGTACGCACTTAGAAGGATTGAAAGCAGTTCTGACTCGGACATTAAATGCGATCGCCCGCAAACGAAATAAAATTAAAGAAAATGAACCCAACCTCAGTGGCGAACACGTCCGCGAAGGTTTAACAGCGGTAATTTCTGTAAAAGTCCCCGATCCAGAATTTGAAGGACAAACCAAAACCAAACTCGGTAACACCGAAGTTCGCGGTATTGTCGATTCCTTGGTGGGAGAAGTCCTCACCGAGTACCTAGAATTTCACCCCAGTGTGGCTGATGCGATTTTAGATAAAGCTATCCAAGCTTTCAAAGCCGCAGAAGCCGCGCGTCACGCACGGGAATTAGTCAGACGCAAATCCGTACTCGAATCTTCGCCATTACCTGGTAAATTGGCAGATTGTAGTTCCCGCGATCCCGGCGAATCAGAGATTTTCATCGTGGAAGGCGACTCAGCCGGCGGATGTTACATTGGTAGTACGCTAGTAGCATTAGCTGATGGACGTAATCTTAGTCTTGAAGAAATTGTTGCCGAACAGGCAATGGGAAAAGAGCATTTTTGCTACACAATCAGAGAAAGTGGAAATATTGGCATAGAGAGAATCATCAATGCCCGAATGACAAAGGCTAATGCCGAAGTCATCAAAATTACATTGGATAACGGGGAAACGCTAATTTGTACACCCGATCACCTACATATGTTGCGAGATGGCAGTTATAAGCCAGCAGAGTTACTGACTCCAGAAGACTCGCTCATGCCTTTACATCGTCAGATATCGCAGAAGAATGAAAAGGGAACGGGACTTATTGGCTACGAAAAAGTTTGGAATCCATTGACCGATAAGTGGATTTACACTCATTTGCTGGCAGATTTTTACAATCTTGAGCATGGTGTTTACAAGTCGTCGGATGGTAGCGATCGCCATCATGTTGATTTCAACAAACTCAATAATAATCCGACAAACATCAGGCGGATGTATCGGAAAATACACTTAGATTTGCATCGCCAACACCTGAAAAAAACACTACATCGACCAGATGTAATTGAAAAGAGCCGCCAAATTCATCAAAGTGAGGAATTTCGCGCCTTGATGAGTGAAAGAATGCGGGAAGAACAAACACGCCAGATTCTCTCACAACAGGCAAAGGCGCAGTGGGAAGATGATGCTTACAAGGCTTATATGCTTGTGAAGTGGCGGGAGTTTTACCAAAGCAATGACGCCTATCGCCAAGAAAATAACCAGTTGCTCAATCAAATTCAGCAAAAGTATTGGAGTGATGAAGCAAATCGTCTGGCTCAAGCTCAAAAAGTTCGGGACTATTTTGCTAATAATCCAGAGATGCGTGAAACTTACTCACTTGTAGCCAAGCAACAATGGCAAGATGAGGCTTTGTTAGCATGGCGACGAGAAAAAACACAGGAACAATGGACACCTGAATTCCGTGCTAAGCGTCAAGCTGCTTTACAGCAAACTTACTATCGCAAAACTATTGCTGCTCTCAAGCAAATCGAAGTTGAGCAAGGTGGACTGGACTTGGATGCTTATCAGGCTCACCGTTTACAGGTACGAGACAAATCTTTGTTGAAATTCGATACATTCTGTAACCGCTACTTTGAAGGTAATCATGCTCTTGCTTGTGAAGCAGTTGCCAACTATAATCACCGCGTTGTTTCTATCGAACGTTTAGCGGAACGCGTAGATGTTTACGACATTGAAGTTCCTCATACTCACAATTTTGCGCTAGCAAGTGGTGTGTTTGTCCATAACAGCGCCAAACAAGGACGCGATCGCCGCACTCAAGCTATCTTGCCTCTACGTGGTAAAATCCTCAACATTGAAAAAACCGACGACGCCAAAATTTATAAAAATAACGAAGTTCAAGCGTTAATTACAGCACTCGGTTTAGGTGTCAAAGGCGAGGAATTCGATTCCACCCAACTGCGCTATCACCGGATAGTCATCATGACTGACGCTGACGTAGATGGAGCGCACATCCGCACTTTGTTGTTAACATTCTTCTATCGGTATCAGCGATCGCTCATTGAACAAGGCTTTATTTACATTGCTTGTCCCCCACTGTTTAAAGTAGAACGCGGGCGCAATCATGAATATTGCTATAGCGATCGTGAAAAAGACCAAGTAATTGCCAAATTTCCAGCCAACGCCAACTACACCATTCAACGCTTCAAAGGTTTGGGTGAAATGATGCCACAACAACTCTGGGACACCACAATGAACCCAGAAACTCGCAAAATGAAGCAAGTCGAAATTGAAGACGCCGCCGAAGCCGATCGCATTTTCACTATTTTAATGGGCGATCGTGTCGCACCCAGAAGAGAATTCATTGAAACCTATGGTTCCAAACTCAACTTCACGGATCTAGATATTTAATTCAATTTTTTCTCACGATTCTAATAATTTGTGACTCTGGTAATGGGTAATGGGTAAAAAACCTATTACCCATTCCCTTTTTTATCATTTCTACCCAAAGAAAAATTTCAAAATTTCCGGTAGGCAAAAGCCCAGAGGATTATGGAAAAACACAATTCAGATCAACCCAAAACCCTCATGTAGAGACGCGATTTATCGCGTCTTCAAAGTTTACGTATTTTCTCACGAATGATTCTGGATTGCTGTAGCTGTGCTGCCACAAATTTCATTCAAATGAAAATCACTATGACAAATTACAAAAACTACCTCTTTTGGCTGATGACAAACTAATAAGCTACTCAATATTTTCTATTGATATTTTTTCTGACTCTAAACTATGTCATTAGATAAGTGACTATATTCATAAATTAATTAATTATTATCAATAATTCCCTATTTAATTGGATTCTAGACAAAATTATGAAAGCGACTAAAGGCATAGTAAAAAAAGCATTTGTTTATATTGTTGGCATAAGTAGCCTGGTTGCTCTGTCTGCCTGTGCTGAGCCTGTCACACAAAATCCTGTAGCAACCGTCCCTCCCGTTACCCAAACCCCCATAACAACTCCTCCTCTCATCACGCCAACCCCCACTACCACCCAAAATTTAGCAGAACTGGCAAAGTCAGCAGCCGCCCAGGGACAGTTTCAAACTCTCATCAAAGCAGTGGGAGCCGCTGGCTTAAATGAACAATTGACTGCACCAGGCCCTTACACAGTTTTTGCACCTACTGACGCGGCTTTCTCCGCTTTACCAAAAGCTACTTTAGATAGACTCTTACAGCCCGCTAACAAGCAACAATTAGTCAGATTTTTGGCTTACCACGTTATACCCGAGCAAATTACCTCCCAAGAATTAACATCTGGACAAGTTAAAACCGTGGAAGGTACTCCCGTTAAAATCACAGTTGACCCTACGACTAAAACCATAACCGTCAATAACGCTAAAGTGACTCAGCCCGATATCCCAGCTAGCAATGGCATCGTTCACATAGTTGATCGGGTAATTCTACCACCCAATTTTCCCGCAAGTCTAAGCGCTACCCCAACACCACGATAGTTCAGCCAAGCTTCTGTCACTCTGGAGAAAAAAATAATTCTAGGCTGAGCTTACCGTCCTCACGCCACTTGAGATCCAATCCACGCCTAGACGCTAAAAATCAATTAAAGAGAATTCTAGGTTGGCTGACCACTTGCCTACAGCAATTTTACGATGAATCGAGTAAATTATTACAGCCCCTAATTCCTAGCCCTCTTTGCCATTTCAGGGTTTATTCAACATAACCTGGAAGCGCTACATATGTAATATGCATAATACACAAAAATCTCAATTTTCTAGTTAGCAACTCATCATATAATTTGATTTATTGTGAAGATTTAAAAAATCAATGTTCAAATCCTAGCAAAACTACCAACTTTTTTGAAAACCAGCCGATTAACGCTCTTCTGCACTGACTGACTGATTAATTTCGTCCACCAGCGAAAAACACATTTGTTATGCTTGAATAACATAACTAAATATCATCTATCAAACAACAGTTAATAAGTATCTTGAGGATTTTTCATAATTGGATGACAAATTGACAAAAAAATACTGAACTAAAAGTATTTAAATTTACAGAAAATTTACTTAAAAAAGCTTCCTAACCAAGTCATCAGGCAAATCTGAAGTTTTCTTTGCTTAGGGTAATCCCAGGTGGAAGCAAATACCATCTGGCTGAAAACTTGTTAATATCTTCATGTAGCACCGTAGGAACAGTCATTGCATCGCATGTATCCAATGTACTTGTGCCTTAGGTAAACTAATATCAACGATCTTTCAGGGCAAATCGTTTTTGAATTGATTAAAATATCGTTGTATACAATAAGAAGAGTTTGTCAAGTTTCATAGGGCTGAAATCGCCACAGTGCGCTAACGTGTGAATAAGACCGAATTAATTAAACCTAAAGCGATCTGCTATCAGGTCGATTCTGCCAAAACCTCAACTCCTCAGTTAAGGTAATGATTACGCAGAAGGTTAACTGCTTTGGGGCAAGCACCACAACTCTAGTTGTATTTATTGACAGGAAAAACCCACTTTGATCCAAGGAATCAATGATTTATGAAGGAAATGTAAAATAGGTAGGTTAAGACTTTTCACCTGAGTTAACATAACAATGCACTCTTTCTCAGTAATTAATGTTGTGTAAAATACATGAAAATGAGCAAAACAAAGTGTACTTAACTTTTAAATGCAATCTAAAGAACCAATGCAATTCCAAAAAGTCTAGAAAATATTTCCGGGTTTAATTCCCGTTTTTAATGTCTTTTTGGTAAAAGTAGCTAACACTTGCTTAATGAATTCACGATCAATACACAAAAAGAGTGCAATTTTTGTGAAACAGGCTACAATCGGAAGAGTCTTTATACGAAAATCTGCCAAAAGTCTGATTGTTTGTATCGAGTGGCAAGTTTTTGATAAGGGTGAGTCTTTTTTTAAGACCAGTCACTTAAAAACTATGTGTGATAGCAACACATAAGGTATTTACTAAAGTGAACAAGTCAACTTTAGTAGTGACTTAAACTAAAGTAAAAAGCCCTCCTACAGAGGTGCAAAAGTGCCGAAAATATCTCTGGTAAATCTGCCAAAAAGATTATTTTCGGTTTTCAACTAGCTCGTTTAAAAGAGCATTAAACACATCTTGAGTAATTGATTCTGCAAGGAGCATGAGGAACGCGGCATGAACCAGGCTAACAACGTACTCGAAAGCATATATCAGCCTGACCTAGAAATAATGAATCAGCCTGAGCTCGAGTTAGAAGAACTCTTAATTGATGATGAAGAGGACTTGCTGATCATCGATGAAGGTGACGATGAGTTTTTAGAGCCTCAGTCTGATGAGGACGACGCAAAGTCTGGAAAAGCCGCTAAATCGCGTCGTCGGACACAAAGCAAGAAAAAGCACTACACTGAAGATTCGATTCGGCTTTACTTGCAAGAAATTGGTAGAATTCGTCTGTTGCGGGCAGATGAAGAAATCGAATTGGCCCGTAAAATAGCCGATTTATTGGAATTAGAGCGGGTACGGGAAAGACTTTCAGAACAGTTAGATCGCGATCCTCGTGATAGTGAATGGGCAGAAGCCGTGCAACTACCATTACCAGCTTTTCGTTATCGCCTGCACGTTGGACGCAGAGCGAAAGACAAGATGGTGCAATCTAACTTGCGTCTTGTGGTTTCAATTGCTAAGAAGTACATGAATCGTGGTTTGTCGTTCCAAGACTTAATTCAGGAAGGCAGTCTCGGTTTGATTCGCGCTGCTGAAAAGTTTGACCACGAGAAAGGTTATAAGTTTTCTACCTACGCTACATGGTGGATTCGTCAAGCAATTACCAGGGCGATCGCCGATCAATCCCGCACTATTCGTCTTCCAGTCCACCTTTACGAAACCATTTCTCGAATTAAGAAAACTACCAAGTTGTTATCTCAAGAAATGGGTCGTAAACCTACAGAAGAAGAAATCGCTACTCGGATGGAAATGACCATTGAGAAATTGCGGTTTATTGCTAAATCTGCCCAGTTACCTATTTCATTAGAAACGCCCATTGGGAAAGAAGAAGATTCTCGGTTAGGCGATTTTATTGAATCCGATGGTGAAACGCCAGAAGACCAAGTTTCCAAAAATCTGCTGCGCGAAGACCTCGAAAAAGTTCTCGACAGTCTCAGTCCTCGTGAACGCGATGTTCTCAGACTGCGGTACGGCTTAGATGATGGTCGGATGAAGACACTTGAAGAAATTGGGCAGATTTTCAACGTCACCCGCGAGCGCATTCGCCAAATTGAAGCGAAGGCACTCCGCAAGTTACGTCATCCAAATCGCAACAGCGTTCTTAAGGAATATATTCGGTAATTAAGAGTCATTTGTCAATAGTCATTGGTCATTAGTGAATAAACAAAACGCAAAGGACAAATGACAAAAGACAAATGACAGATGGCAAACAAATAAAAAACCTGGAGTCCTAATTCACTACCAGGTTTTTTTATTTATGGGTCATCTTAGATATTAAAATTTGTACCAATTTTAAAAAGGAATGCACAGATGAATTTACAGAACTCTTTGCTAGAAAGAAATTCTTAATCCTAAATCCAAATTGGTATTAGAGAATACCCCAGAAGTGTAGAAAACCTTGGCCAGAAAAAACTTCAACTAGTAATGCTGCTAAAAAGCCAATCATTGCCAAGCGACCGTTCCAAATTTCTGCTTGTGGAGTAAAGCCCCAACGCCAAGCGTTACGATCTTCAACTACGGGAGTAGTAACTTTTGTTGTGGTTGCATTTGTCATGATTGGTACTCCAAACTTTATCTTTAAGCTTTATTGCCTTACGTAAACTAATATAACAAATATTTTCATGAAAGCAACAATTTTTATATTTTTGTTGCGATAGCTTGACATTTGCACTAGCTATTAATTAGTACAAGCTAAAACATCTATCTTTGGATACAACTACTCAAGACTTTTGGCATTACTAATTTACCGAACAGAATTCAGGAGTCAGGAGTCAGAATTCAGCATGAATTCTGTACGACTGGCGGATAGCGTAGCGTGAAGCCTTCTCTTCGAGAGGCTTCTCTACGAGAGGCTTCCCCAACGCCAACGCCAACGGCATGGCTTCGCTGAGAGCGATCTGTTGATGTCCTAACCAACTTGGCTGTTGCTATGGATAGTTAAGTTAGAGTTATTAATAATAAAAATAATTTATACTCTGAAGGAATTTTCATTTAATAAATTGATATTTAAACTGTTTGATAGTAGATCAAAAAAACTTATGAACAAACAGCAAACTAATGATTTTGACAAAATTATCCTTACTGCTTTCATGGTTAGTTTAGCTAGACAGTTCACAGATATTCCTTATGCTAAGTAGCTCAATATCAAATAACACAAATTCTAGAACTAGCATCTGGTTTATTACCACGTGGGCTTTTCATGTCTAGGAATCCGAATATCACCTTTATTGAAAGTGACTTGCCTAAGATGATTCGTTGCAAGCAGCAACTCGTCCAGCAACTTGTGGGGGAACGTCCTAACCTGCATTTTATAGAAATTGATGCTACTAGTCGTCCTAATGAGTTTTCCAAGAGTACTTCTGTACTCAATACTGGACAACCAGTGATGATTTTGTGTGAAGGATTGCTGACACATCTGACTTTGGTAGAAAAACAGCTTGTGTGTGCCAATATCCGCGATATGCTTCACTCTTATGGTGGTGTTTGGATTACTCCCGATTTCATTGACACAGCTAGTTTAGTGCGATCGCAACAAGATGACTCAGGTTTACAAAAGCTATTACAAAGAGGTACTAACCTCACAGGCAGGTCTTTAATAAATAATAATTTTGGCATACTCGATCAAGCACGGCAGTTTGTTTATCAACAAGGTTTTCGTGTGATAGAACATAGTATGTTAAACGTAATAGACGAGTTAAGCTGCTTAGAAATTTTGGCCGATGATGTAGAAGTGGTAAAGAAAATGCTTGCTACTCAATCTGTTTTCGCCCTTACTCTTGATGTTGCTTGACTTTTCCTGAGGGCTTCCAATTAAAAAAACATAGTATCGTAGGGTAGCACAGCTGTGCTACCCTACAAACTAAAAATAATTTGGGATAATTTATTTTTTGGAAGTCCCTAAGCTCGGACTTCGGCGACGGTGATAATTTTTTCATCCCGGCTGAGTTGGAGGATGCTTTCACCTTTAACATCTCTGCTTAAAATAGGCACTGTTTCTACAGGTATCCGTACTACCCGGTCTTTGTTTGTCACTAGGGCTACCTCGCTAGAAGCGATCGCCTTGACCATACCAGCTAAGTTGTCAGTTTTGCTGGCAAATTTCAGCGCTTGTGTGCCTAAATCGCCTCGATTAGCTGCTCTTAATTGACTCGCAATCATCCGCTTGGCATGTCCTTCTTGAGTAACTAGCAATAGCTGGTCATCTTTGCTGACAGTGACACAGCCAACCATTTGCTGATTTCTCAATAGTCGAAATGCTTGTAAACCCATTGCTGTACGACCCATGATTGGTAGTTGTTCATCATTAACCGCAAACCGCAATACTCGCCCACCAGAACTAGCTAAAATCAGATGTTCCCCTGGAATAGTGAACTGGGTAAATGACAATCGATCGTCATCTTTGAGCTTCAAAATCGTGATGCCGCGACGAGTTAAATTAGTAAATTCTTCCAAAGACAAACGCTTAATTCGTCCCTGTTGTGTCAAGAGAACCATCTGGCTAGCTTCAAGATTTTCCGAGAGTAAAAACCGGCTAACCACATCTTCTTGAGCGCCTTGGGCAGTATTGCTGAGGGTGGTAATCAGTGGTGTTCCGCGTGGAGAACGTCCAGTGGTTGGGGGAATCTCTCCCACCTTCACAGGGTAGACTTTGCCACCACTGGTGAGGATTAGCAAATCTTTGTCTGTATCCGTCAATACAGTTTGAATAATAAAATCATGGTCGTGTAGACCATTTTCAATTTTCGGCTTTTTCCCTGATGTCTGAATGCGGCGGACATAACCCCGTTGGGTAAACTCTAAAATTACTTCCTGTGCAGGTTCTTCTAATTTTGGATTTTGGATTTTGGATTTTGGATTGTCTTCATCATCCTGTGTTCCTCTGCTCCTCTGCTCCTCTGCTCCTCTGCTCCTCTGCTCCTCTAGTATTTTTGTCCGTCGGGAATCGTTGTATTTGCGCTTGAGCGATCGCAAGTCTTTTTTCAGCGCCTTGAGTAATTCGTGGCGATCGCTTAGTAATCTTTGTAATAAATCAATTTGCTCGCTGAGTTCTTCAAATTCCTGCTGTAAGTTTTGCTGCTCTAAACTGGTGAGGCGGCGCAACGGCATCGCCAGAATCGCATCTCCTTGTATCTCACTCAAATCTAGTCGGCTGCAAAGGTTGATTTTTGCGGTACTACCATCAGCAGCTTGACGCAAAATTTCAATTACTTCATCCAAGTTAGACAAAGCTTTCAGCAAACCTTCCACCAAATGCGATCGACTTTGAGCTTTCCCCAACTCGTAACTGTAGCGACGGTTGAGGGTTTGTTCTCGGAAACTCAAAAACTCCTGTAAAAGTTGCCGCAAACTTAACTGGCGGGGTTGTCCATCGACTATTGCCAACAGAATTGCCCCAAAGTTACTTTGTAAAGCAGTTTGATGATATAAATTTTGCAGAACTTCTTGGGGATTTGTATCGCGTTTAAGTTCGATTACCACCCGCATACCTTCGCGATCGCTTTCGTCTCGGAGATCGGAAATTCCTTGTAGGCGACCTTGATTTACTAAGTCCGCTACCTTCTCAATCCAGCCTGCTTTATTCACTTGATATGGCAATTCTGTGATAATAATTGCCGTTCGGCGCTTGCTTCCCCTGGTTGCTGGAATTTCCTCCAATTTCGCCAGTCCCCGCAGCACAATTCCACCCTTACCCGTGGTGTAAGCCTCCCGAATTCCCACCTCACCAACTATTTCCCCACCAGTGGGAAAATCCGGCCCTGGAATTAGCTCGAATAACTTTTCATCTGACAAATCTGGGCTGTCGATTAAGGCAATCAATCCATCGACTACTTCCCCTAAGTTGTGCGGTGGAACATTCGTCGCCATCCCTACGGCAATACCAGAACAACCATTGAGTAACAAAAATGGTAACTGAGCAGGTAACACCGTTGGTTCTTGCTGGGAATTATCGAAGTTGCCGACAAATTCCACCGTTTCTTCGCCAATTTCAGTCAGCATTCCCTCATAGCTGATAGGTGCAAGGCGCGTTTCTGTGTAGCGCATCGCTGCTGGAGGGTCATTATCGACGCTACCAAAGTTACCATGTCCTGCCAGTAAAGGATAGCGGCTAGAAAAGTCCTGCACCAGTCTTACTAAGGCATCGTAAACTGATTGGTCACCGTGGGGATGGTATTTACCCAGTACATCACCTACTACACGGGCACATTTCCGATAGGGTCTATCTGGTACTAAACCGAGTTCGTGCATTGCATACAGAATACGGCGATGCACTGGTTTCAAGCCATCACGCACGTCTGGTAGCGCTCGCCCGACAATCACGCTCATGGCATATTCTAAGTAAGACCGTTGCATCTCGGTGTGCAGGGCTGTTGTAATGACCTGTCCCGTTGAGAGAAGGTTTAACTGTTTTGCCATGAGTTTTTTCCCTGAAATTTAACTACACAAAAACCGACGAAACTCAATACTCCAGCAACCACAGCATAACGGATGAAATGGGATTCCTGACAAAATCTTGATAGTCACAGAAGAAAAAGCAGTAGTATCATCCTTGATGACGAGGCTCTTGATTGACTATTAAAAAGAAGGCAGACGACTATAATCTACATACATTTAGTAGCCAGGATATTTACCATGATTGCATTTCTTAATTTGAAATTTTGGCCAAAATCTCAGCCGCTTGCGGTGATGACTGTGCCAGCAAACAGACGCTACTTGCAACGCTATGGCAACCCCAAAGGCAAACAAGCCAGGATATTCACACAACACAGTGGCTCAACTTTCCAGCAGGAATTTTGAATTTTGCCGAAAGTTTGTAGCTTGCTGAGTTCAGAAGTTCTACTATGGTCACCGCTGGGCATAGCAAGATCCCAAAGATTACAGTTAGCGCTTAAAACCGTCCAAGACCAATTTTTGAATCCCTCCACCTCTATAAGTAAAATTCTCATGAAAACCGTTTTAATTGTCGAAGACGATCTAATTAATGCTCGTGTTTTTTCCAAGATTTTGTCCAAGCGCGGCGGCTTAGGGGTGAAACATACTGAAAATGTGGAAGAAGTAATAAAAATTGCCCAATCAGGAGAAGCAGACTTGATTTTGATGGACGTTTCTCTCTCAAGAAGTGTTTATCAAGGCAAGTCAGTTGATGGCATCAAAATTACACAAATGTTAAAAGCAGACCCAAAAACAGCAAACTTACCCGTCATCCTGGTGACAGCACATGCTATGGAAGGCGATCGCGAGAACTTTCTCAAGCAAAGCGGTGCTGATGGCTACATTTCTAAACCAGTTGTTGACCATCAACAATTTGTCGATCAAATCATCACACTTCTACCCGCAGACAACCACTGAACAATCACGACTGATTTTTAGTTAAGTATATATGTACTATAAAGAGGTCCTGTTCGGCAAGTGGTAATAGGAGTTGGGCATTGGGGACTGGGGCATTGGGGCATTGGGGAGTTAGGAGTTAGGAGTTAGGAGTTAGGAGTTAGGAGTTAAGAGTTATTGTCTCCCTCATCTCCCTCATCTCCCTCATCTCCCCATCTCCCTCATCTCCCCATCTCCCCACTCCCCACTCCTATTGCGTAGGCCGTTGTTCAGAAACTGATGATGAATTTCCGCCTTGTAGAGCTGCTTGAATACGAGGTAATTCTAGGAATTTTTTCGTATCAGATAATAGGCGATCGCCCCAGAGATTTTCTTTGAGAAAATCCAAGCTACCATAGCGCGGATCGATGCGGAGTGCGGCTTCACCCATGCTCAGTCCTTGTTGGCGGTCGCCTTTAGTATATAGTGCCACTCCCAAAGCCAATAAAGGTTCTGCGGCTTGTTTATCAATGGTGACAGCCGATTGCCATTGCTTAATTGCTCCTGAGATATCACCTTGTTCGTAGTTGATTAAGCCGATATTATTGATCGCCGGCCAGAATTTTTTATCTTGAGTCACAGCTTGGTTGTACTGGGCGATCGCATCTGGCAATCGACCTAGCAGAAAGTAAGCATTACCCAAATCAAACAATCCTTCTGGGTCATTGGGTTTTAACTTCAAACCCTCTTGGTAATTGACAACAGCTTCTTGGTACTTTTTCTGTTGAAAATTAGCTGATCCTATAGCAAACAGAATATCAGCATTTTTCGGGTTAAGGGATTGGGCTTTTTTTAAGGTTGCGATCGCTCCGTCAAACTCTTTGGTTTGTAACTGCAATCCACCTAAGAGCAACCATACTTTATCATTGTTAGGAGCCAGTTGAGTAGCCAACCGCGCTCGTGGCAAAGCTAACTCAACCTGTTGAAATTGAGCTAGTTGAGCCGCCTCCTGCGCCAAAGTCAACCCCTGCTTTTCTAACTTTGCTGCATCTAGTTGCAGTGTATGGGGTATTAATGCCTGCGCGTTAGCGGCTTTTGGTACACTCCATAAACTACAGACAACCAGAAGAAAAATCAAATAAAAATGTTTAGGCACAATACCGCCTCTGGGCCACTTATCAAAGAATCTTTCAGCTAGCTTAAACGATCTCCGCTGTTGGCGGCAGTAAAATCTTGTATTGGGCATTGGGCATTGGGCATTGGAAGTTAGGAGTTAGGAGTTAGGAGTTAGGAGTTAGGAGTTATTCTCCCCTTATCCCCTTGTCCTCTTCTCTCCCCATGCCCCATGCCCCATGCCCCATGCCCCATTCCCCATGCCCCATTCCCCATGCCCCATTCCCCATTCCCCATGACAAAAACTGATGACTTTGGTCATACACCAGTCTGGAATTACTTGTGACTTTGGTCATACATCGGTTTAGACGTTTTGATCAATAATTATTATGTATGAATTTATACGATGAGGTAAATACTAGCCATTTTACGGGGGATTTCAACTTGGTGAGGTAAACAGCTTGGGTTTGGTATCCAGACCTCAACCCTGTTTTACTTCTGAATTCTGAATTCTGATTTCTAAAATTTTTGAATCACAACTGAAGTGCAAAGGGGTCAATTTTATGTTCAAACAAAACTGTGCGTCTATAGTCTTAGCTGCTGCTACGATGGTTGTTCCTACTCTCTTGAGTGCACCTGCAAATGCTCAAACCCAAGTCTACGTCGTTGCTGAGGGCGATCGAGATTGGAACCGTGATGGCAGACCTAATCCTAGAGAAATCAGAAATCGCCGAAACTCTGACAATTGGAACCGTGACGGCAGACCTAATTCTAGAGAAATCAGAAATCGCCGAAACTCTGACAATTGGAACCGTGACGGCAGACCTAATTCTAGAGAAGTTAGAAATCGCCAAAACTGGGACGATTGGAACCGGGACGGCAGACCTAATCCTAGAGAAATCAGAAATCGCCGAAACTCGGACAATTGGAACCGGGACAACCAACCCTATACCAGAATCATCAGACTTCGTAATGGTGACATCAGATACCCCAATGGACAAATTATTCCTTCTAGGAGCATAGTCAGACTACGTAATCAAGGTTATTTTAGACTTCCCAATGGGGATATTCTTCTTCCCAGTCAAGAAATTGTTCCTGCTAGAAGGTTAGTTCGAGTGCGTGATGGTTATTTCAGACTTCCTGATGGACTGGTAGTGCAAATCAACCTTTAAAACACTAAAAACTCAAAATCATCGTCAGTATGGAGCTACCAGGCTATAGTTTTAGCCGTGAAGAACAGCTCGGTAGCCATTCTTTCTATACCCAAAATTAATATGAAAATTAATACACAAGACTCTGTAGATTCACCAATTTTGGTTCCAGAGGCAAAGAAAAAACAGGGCAAGAAAAATTGGCTCTCTTGGCTACTCGTCCTTGCCTTGTTGGGTGGAATTGGCTATGCAGTTTATTACCAAGTAGCTGTTGTTCCACGTCAAGAAGCTAGACGCCGCGTGCTAACAAGGCCTGTACAAAGACAAAATTTAGTAATCAAAGTTTCAGCCAACGGAGAGGTGAAGCCTGAGCGGTCAATTAACCTCAGCCCAAAAAATTCAGGCATACTCAAAACACTACTGGCGAAAGAAGGAGATATCGTCAAACAAGGGCAGATTTTAGCTTACATGGATGATTCCAACCTGCGGGGGCAACTCACTTCTGCTCGGGGACAATTGGCACAAGCCCAAGCGAATTTGCAAAAAGCACAGGCAGGTAATCGCCCTCAAGATATTGCCCAAGCACAGGCACAACTTGACGAAGCCCAAGCGAATCTTGAAAAGGTACAAGCGGGCAATCGCTCTCAAGATATTGCCCAAGCACAGGCACGTTTACAAAGCGCTCAAGCAAACTTGAGCAAAGCCGAAGATGATTTTCAGCGCAATCAACAACTTTACAATGCACGGGGTATTTCTCTTCAGGCTCTAAATCAAAGCCGCGCCGACAAGGATAGCGCCCAAGGTGCTGTCAACGAAGCACAGCAAGCACTAGCTCTGCAAAAAGCTGGATCGCGCCCAGAAGACATCGAACAAGCACGAGCTGTGGTCAAGCAAAGACAACAAGCTTTGGCACTCCTCAAAGCTGGAACCCGCCAAGAAGATATAGACGTAGCCCGCGCCCAGGTGACATCTGCTCAGGGTTCACTGCAAAACATCCAAGCCGAAATCAATGACACGATTATTCGTGCCCCTTTTGATGGCGTGGTGACGAAAAAGTATGCCGATCCCGGCGCTTTCGTAACTCCCACAACTGCCAGTAGTGAGATATCTTCTGCTACTTCTTCTTCAATCTTGGCTCTGGCTTCCACAAATGAAGTTGTCGCCAATTTAGCGGAAACCAATATTTCCAAAATTAGCCTTGGTCAAAAAGTTACCATTCAGGCGGATGCCTACCCAGGAAAAACCTTTGAAGGAAAAGTCAGGCAAATTGCTGCCCAATCTGTAGTAGAGCAAAACGTTACCAGTTTTGAAGTCAGAGTGTCACTTTCAGACCCTGAAAGGATACTACGCTCTGGGATGAATGTGGAAGCAGATTTTCAAGTTGGTGAAGTGAAAAATGCCCTGGTGGTGCCAACAGCCTCGGTGGTGCGTCAAGAGAATGCCACAGGTGTGTTCGTACCAGGAAACAATAACAGACCTGTGTTCACTCCCATTGAGACGGGGGTCACCGCAAATAACTTTACTGAAGTTAAGTCTGGGTTGACAGGAAACGAACGAGTTTTGCTGAGTTTCCCACCAGGATCGCGTCCCCAATCAACACCACGAGGAGGAGTTTTTCCAGGCCTCGGAGGTGGCGGTGGCGGCGGCGGCGGAAGAGGAGCAGGTGGAGGAGGTCGTTCAGGCGGTGGTTCTTCTGGTGGTCGTTCTCAAGGCGGTGGTTCCCCTTAAAGAGAGTTTTAAATACAACGTTATGTTTAAGATATTTAAGGGTTTTTACAAAGCTAAGAATAGCCGCACAGTGCCGCTGTTGGAAATATTGTCAATGGCGGTAGAAACGCTGTGGAGTAATAAATTACGCACAGGATTAACTATGTTGGGCGTAATTATTGGCATTTCCTCAGTAATTGCCATTACCTCAGTTGGTCAAGGGGTGCAAAAGGGAGTTGAACAACAGATCCAAGCATTGGGTACAGATGTGCTGCAAATCTTAGCTGGTGCAGCCAGAAGCGGGAATGTCCGTCAAGGAGTAGGTTCTAGCAGCACGTTGACGTGGGAAGACGCCAAAGCGATCGCCACACAAGCCCCATCAGTTCAACTTGTTTCTGCCTACCTGCAACGAAGTGCCCAAGTTGTCTATGCAGGACAGAACACTTCAACAACAATTTATGGTACAGATTTAAACTACCCAGAAGTCAGAAATACCCACCCCCAACAGGGGAGATATTTTACTGAAGAAGAACTAAATGGCGCCGCCCAAGTTGCCATTCTTGGCCCTACAGTCCAACGCACACTTTTTGGACAGAGTGGCAATGTTATGGGCGAGAGAATTCGGATTCAGGGAGAAGCTTACGAAGTCATCGGCGTAATGGAACCTAAAGGTTCTCAAGGACCGATGGATCGAGATGACCAAATTTTCATTCCTCTAACTAGTATGTCGGCAAGACTAGTTGGTAATAATGCTTTGGTAGGCGTTTCTGTAACCGGGATTTTAGTTAAATCTCCGAATCAAGAAGATTTAGAAGCGGCTCAGTTTCAAGTCACCAATTTATTACGCTTGCGGCATAATATTTACCCGCCCCAAGCTGATGATTTCCGACTCACCAACCAAGCTGATATTGTTAGTACCTTCACTAATGTTGTCGGTTTATTTACAGTAATGGTAGTGGCGATCGCCGGCATCTCCCTAGTAGTTGGCGGCATTGGTATTGCCAACATCATGTTAGTTTCCGTAGTCGAACGCACACGAGAAATCGGCATTCGCAAAGCCGTAGGTGCCACCAACTCAGCAATCCTCAATCAATTTTTAGCGGAAGCGATCGTCATTTCTATTCTTGGCGGGGGTATTGGGATGGTGAGTGGTATTGTAATTGCTTACGGAGCAGCAAATATTTTTAAGTTTCCATTCGTAATTTCTTTATTATCAATAATTGCTGGATTTGGACTTTCAATAACAGTTGGCTTACTTGCTGGAGTGATTCCCGCACGTAACGCATCGAAATTAGATCCAATTACTGCTTTACGTAGTGATTAATTAAAAGTTAAAAATTTCACGATTGCAATTAGTAGCTAAATGTGATTTTTGACAAATCAGAACTTACGCAAAATCATGATAAAACCAACCGCAAAGGACACATTTGTGCAGCGTCTCGCAGAGAATAAATAAGAGTTTTAGAGAGTTTTTGCGTCAGTCCTACAACTTCCTAATGACCAATAATTAATGACTAATGACCAATGACTACAATGATTTGGATGGAATCTATCACCAAAACCTACTACTTAGGAGAAGTTAGTGTTCCGATTCTTAAGGGAATTCAACTCTCCATTGATGAAGGGGAATACGTCTCTATTATGGGTGCATCAGGTTCGGGTAAATCTACGCTCATGAATATTTTAGGATGTCTGGATAGACCCACAACTGGACACTATATTTTTGAAGGCAGAAACCTCACAACTTTTGATGATGATGAATTAGCTTATATCCGTAATCAAAGGATAGGTTTTGTTTTCCAACAATTTAATTTATTGGCGCGGGCGACAGCACTAGAAAATGTCATGTTGCCAATGGTTTATGCTAACTTATCCAAACCAAAACGCCGGGAAAGGGCATTAGAAGCTTTGGAAAAGGTAGGGCTAGGAGAACGCATTTCTAACCGTCCTAGTCAACTCTCTGGTGGACAACAACAACGGGTAGCTATTGCTCGTGCTTTAGTCAATCGACCTGCATTAGTTTTGGCAGATGAGCCAACAGGTGCTTTAGATACTGAGACTTCTCATGAAGTGATGAATTTATTAACAGAACTTAATGAGCAAGGTATCACAATTGTAATTGTCACTCATGAACCAGATATTGCTGCTCAAACTAAAAGAATTATCCGAGTTCAAGATGGTTTAATTGTAGGTTGAGTCATTTGTCATTGGTCATTGGTCATTGGTCATTTGTCATTTATTATTCTCCGCGTCCTTGCGTCCTTGCGTCCTCCACTCCCCATTCCCCACTCCCCATTCCCCACTCCCCATTCCCCATTCCCATTACAAATATGAGTTTGATTTTTTGGTGTGTAAATTCTACCTGGATTGTCTTGGCAATTGCTATTTTTTTTCCAACTTTAACAAGTGCAACAACTCCCCCAAAACCACAAAATTCCTCAAGTTCTTTACAGGTTCCTGATTCTCTCAATCCCAATCCCAATCCTCTACAATTTCCTACCAAGCCGGAGGAAGTGAAGGTTCAGCAAACTGTGTCAATTAGTTTGACACAAGCCTTGGAATTAGCACAACGCAATAATCGAGATTTACAAATAGCCATCTTACAACTAGAACGCAGTCGTTCTGCACTCCGCGAATCTCAAGCTGCCTTATTTCCTACTCTTGGAATCAACGGAAATCTGACTAACAGTGGTAATGGTTTTAGGAGCAATTCATCTCAAGCTAGCACTTCTTTTAATGGTTCAGCACAACTGAATTATGATTTGTATACCTCTGGTAACCGAGAAGCTACTATCCAAGCAGCCGAAGAACAGTTACGGATAGATGAATTAAATGTTGAAAGCAGCTCTCTGGAAATTCAACTGAATGTCACGACTCAATATTATGATTTGCTACAGGCAGATGAACAAGTACGAATTAATCAGTCTGCTGTAGATAATGCTCAAGCTAGTTTGCGGGATACTGAAGCTAGAGAAAACGCTGGAGTGGGTACGGGATTTGATGTACTGCAAGCTCAGGTAAATTTAGCTAACGCTCAACAAGAACTGACTAATGCTATTTCCCAACAGCAAATCGCCCGTCGTCAGTTAGCAACTACCTTAAGTTTAGCCCAATCAGTTAATATCACTGCCTCAGATCCTGTAGAAATAGCAGGGCTTTGGCAGCCGACACTGGAAGAAACGATTATCCAAGCTTTTCAAAATCGTCCAGAATTGCAACAACAATTAGCACAACGTAATATTAGCGAGCAACAGCGACGACAGGCACTTTCACAGTTGGGACCGCAAATTAGTCTAGCAGGTAGCTACAGCGTGCGCGATCGCTATGATGATGGCGTTAGTTCTAGTGATAGCTATTCTGTGGGACTGCAAGCAAGTTTAAATTTGTTTGATGGGGGAGCAGCAAGAGCGCGTGCGGCTCAATCGAAAGCTAATATTGCGATCGCAGAAGTTCAATTTGCAAGCCAGCGTGACCAAATTCGCTTTAATGTAGAACAGTACTATTCTCAATTACAATCCAATTTAAATAATGTGCAGACTTCTAGTGTGGCTTTAAATCAAGCTACCCAGGCTTTGGATCTAGCCAGGTTGAGATTCCAAGCTGGTGTCGGGACTCAAACAGAGGTAATTGCTGCGGAAAACGATCTCACAAGAGCAGAAGGAAATCGAGTCACAGCTATCTTGGATTACAATCGCGCTCTAGCAAATTTACAAAGATCCGTCACTTCCAGGGCTTCACGCTAAAGTCAAATCAAGAAGCTGTATCCCCATATTTATCTATAACAATCCTCAATAATTCATGAGAAACAACCAAGGACAAATGACCAATGACAAAGGACAGTCAACACGAAAATTTTCACAAATCAAATAGGATTGCTATAGATATTGGTGGTACGATCGCCAGTTTAGCATCTACGGTTTTAATGCCTCTCGTCGTCTAGTTGGGCAGCTAGAAGCTAAGGTTTTTCAGGAAAAAAATGCTCAAACTTTGCTCACGGATAATATGCAGGGTTTATTAAATGCAAAACAGCAATATCAACAGGCTGCAACGGTAACCGATCGAAAAACTGCGATCGCTGCTTGGCAAACAGCACTAAATCAATTAGAGCAAATTCCTGGTCAAACTCTAGCAGGAAAAAGCGCACAAAATCAAATAGATGCCTACAAGCGTGAGTTTCAGGAAGTTGTGGGATTAGCCGCAGGGAATGAACGCATCAGTGCGTTAATCACAGCAGCGCGGCAATTTTCCTGGCAAGCTGCCAAAGCTGGTCAAAATCCGCCCCACGCTGTCAGTGAATGGCGGCAGATAGAACATTTATGGGAAGAAGCTATTGAACGGCTCAAAGAGGTTCCCACAAAAGATGTAGCTGGTTATACCGAAGCACAACAGTTACTGGCAATTTATGAGAGTAATTTAGGGCAAGTTAAAGTCAGACGGCAAGCTGAAGCAGATGCTGTGGAGGCTTTATCAGCAGCACGAGGAGAAAGACTTACTGCAACTTCCCCTTTGCCTCTTCTGCCCAATCCCCATTTTACGGGGTAGGTTCGGAACGTCGAATTTCTTCTACCTGACCGACTTCAAAAATTAGCGTGAATCGTTGCCCCATTTCTCGTTGGATAAATTCTTCTAATAGCTCTATTTGTCGAGGCGTGACTGGTTCCCTTGCTCGGACGCTCAAACGCACTTCTGGCGGATTTGCCAACCAGTTGGTATTACTGTTAAGCAACTGCAATCGCCCAAAGGTGACGGTGCGGTTCAATAATGCTTTTCGCAAGCTGGTTTCTAGTTGTGCTTGTCGTACAAGTCGGGCAAAGCTTACACCCAAGGGAATTACCAGGATAGCTGTCAAAGCCATAGTCCAAATTAAAGGACGACGTGCCCGCGCCATTGAAGTGTAACCAGCTACCAAGAATGTCACCATACAGGAGAGAGCAATACCGAGTAAGTTCGTGAGGTAGAGTAAAGTTGCTCCTAAGCTGAGTGACCAATTTCCTTGCGCCAAGCCTAAACCAATGACACAAATGGGGGGCATGAGAGCAACTGCGATCGCAGTTCCCGCCACGGTACCAGAGATTTTCGGTTCAATCTTACCGTAGGCACTGATACCACCAGCCGCTACCGCAATTCCCAAATCTAATAATGTTGGCCTGGAACGAGCCAGAATTTCACTACCGTACCTGGGCAACCCCACCAGCCAACCCAGAGAACAAGCGATCGCCACTGCTAATAATGTGCCTACTGCTACAGCAATTATCCCCTTGCGGAACAAGGTAATATCTGCTTGTAAAGCACCAAAAGCTAAACCCCGAATTGGTAACATTAGAGGAGCAATAATCATTGCGCCAATAATCACAGCCGCACTGTTGGACAATAAACCAAAAGTTGCGATCGCACAAGAGCTAACGATCAAAATTATGTAAGCTGAGTCTAGGGTTGATTCTGCTAGCAACTCTGTTTGTAGCTGTTGGAGTTGTTCCGGTTGGGAACCCCGACGGCGGAAATTTTTAAACCGGTCTCGAATGTTGCTACCCAAGACCTTCCTCCTTAATATGCATTAAAGTCTTACATTAATCTAGTGTCATCTGAAAAATGCTCAGATGAGCAGAAGTACAAAATTCTACCAGGAATCTTCTTATGGTACTTGAAGGTGTGATCGCCGAGGAAGTTATTACCAATAATCTCAAGCAATTTCTGTTGGTACTTTCGGTGTCTTTAGGTGTGGCGACACTACCGCAGATATTTAGCTGGTTCCGCCAGATACCTTACACCTTACTGTTGGTGATTGTTGGCTTAGGGTTGGCCTTTGCCGATGTTCGTTTGGTCACCCTTTCCCCGGAATTAATTTTGTTCATTTTTTTGCCACCGTTGTTGTTTGAAGCTGCGTGGAATTTGAAATGGTCGGAACTGAAGCGGGATTTAGTACCAATTTGCTTGTATGCAATTTTGGGGGTAGTGATTACAATAGCAGGTGTGGCGATCGCTCTCAATCAAGTTGTTGGTGTCTCGGTAACCACAGCTTTACTCATCGCAGCCAGTTTATCTGCTACCGACCCTGTTTCTGTCACCGCTTTGTTCCGCGAACTCGGCGTAGGTAGTCGTCTTGTCACCTTAATGGAAGGCGAAAGTTTGTTCAATGATGGCATGGCGGTAGTTGCCTTTGGTTTTTTGGTATCCCTGTCTTTGGGAACTGTAGAATTAGAATTCCAGCCAATCTTAGTTGAGTTTTTTAAAGTTGTCGGCATCGGTATTGCAGTAGGAGCTTTCATTGGATTTGGTATTTCCTACCTTACCCAGCGCTTCGATTTGCCTTTGGTAGAACAATCCTTAACTTTGGTTTCCGCTTACGGCACTTACCTAATTATTGAAGATTTAGGCGGTTCTGGAGTCATTGGGGTTGTAACCACAGGTTTGATTTTGGGTAACTTTGGCTCTCGTATCGGGATGAATCCCCGCACCCGCGTTATTGTTTCCGAGTTCTGGGAATTTTTGGCGTTTTTTGTTAACTCCATTGTCTTCCTATTGATTGGTGACCAAATACGCTTTGTGAGTTTGGGAGAAAACCTGCAAATCATTCTGGTGACAGTGGGAGCAATGATTTTGATGCGGGGAGTTGCTATTTTTATTCTCAGTAAATTCAGTACTAGCATCACCAAATCGGAAATTTATTTACCAGAACAAACTATCTTATGGTGGGGTGGGCTACGCGGTTCCGTCTCCATCGCTCTGGCGTTGAGTGTACCGACAACACTACCAGAGCGAGAAAAAATCATTGCTACGGTGTTTGGGGTAGTTTTATTTACTTTACTTGTGCAAGGTTTGACCATCAAACCTTTGCTAGAAAAACTGAATTTGCTAGGTAATGCACCCTTACGGGAGGAATATTTAGAATTGCTAGCCCGTAACGTTGCCCTAGAACGTGTTTTACAACACCTCCAAGCAGATAAACGCCCTGGTATTGACCCAGAATTTCGCCGTTACCAGGAGAAACTCATCCAAGGCGAACTTGCAAATTTACAAGCCAAAATTGACAAATTACAACATGAGTATCCTAATCTTCAAAGCTTTACTACTGAACAATTTCGAGGAGAATTGTTGGCAATTGAAGCAGATACTTATGCAGAATTTGTCAAGTCAGGTCGGTTAAATAAAGAACTCGCTTCCTTGCTTGAAGATGTTTTGCAAAATGGCTATCAAAAAGAAGCTTAAAAAGTAATAGGGTTTAGAAACGTAGACAATCAGAGGGGAGCTTCCCTGAGAGTAAGCTGCTGTGCTTTTAATTTGCACTTTGAGGCAGCAGAGGGGCAGAGGAGCAGAGGAGAGGGTTTGCAGGTTTTACCTAAAAGATGATAATGCAACTTGTAGGCGCGACAGCTTAATACAAATTTGAAAAAGAAAACAGGGTTAAGAGGACGTTTGAAAAGTTTACGCGTTACGCCAAAGGCTAACGCATCGCTTTATTTAGTGAATTGTATTGCTTTATAACTGACCGTATTTTTCTAAATTTTCCTGAATTATATCTCGTATTCTTTTAGCTAAACTTCCACGCTTGAAAAACCAAAGAACATTGAGAGCAGTACGGGTAAAACCATCGTTTATAGATTGATTAATCAGGCGAGGAACAACAACCTGGATACGTTCTTGAATTTGTTTTTCGAGAGATTTAAAGTTTTCTTTTTGATATTTAGGCCAAGGCGGCAGATTAATTTCTTTTTTTGCCGAACCAATAAGAGGAATAATTGGCAAGAAGGTATCTTGTTGTCCTTCTTTTTCAACCTGCAATTGGGGATTTGTTTTGAGCGCTTCTGACCATGAATCGAATAGTGGATTAGCAGCTGGTAAAACAAAATACTTCTCGATAAATCTTTGGCAATTGCGACGACCAAGTATATAGTCGTGATGGCGAAATTCTTGGGATAAGAAACCACCAAAAGCATTGAGGCTACCACAAGCTAGAGGTTTTCTACCTTGGTTATCACTGCGTTCAGGGGCAATTAAAAAACGACTGTAAACATCTTCATCCAACGCCAGAATTAACTCATCAACTTTGAATCTATTTTGATTGATAAAGCTCTGAAAGATCCGCGATATGATGTTAAATAAATTACTCTCTGGATTTACTGCATCCACGTCATTAGGAAATGGATCTATTAACAAAGTAGCTCTATTTGCTTGCTCTCCATCGCGGGGATTGCGCTGTTGATTACCTCGCAGCGCCAAGCGAACAAGTTCTATCGGTTCGTTGCTAATAATCCCACCATCTACTGTTACAAACTTATAGGAACCTTGACTAACTAAATCTTTGTCAGGACTGATAGAACGATACTCTGAACATGTACCCGTTACCATTGGGTTACGAGTTGGTACTTCCCACTTGCATTTTTCGTATTCATCGATACTAGTCCGCTCAAGTTGACGAGGAGGAAATCCCACAGGAAACGCACTGCTGGCTAATGCAGAATTAATCAGTATTTTCCAATTACTGATATCAATTTTATCTGGTGTCAGAGCGATCGCATTTTCAATCTCACCACTATTTTCCCCTATGGCAAAATGCATGAAATCTGCATGTTTAACCATAGTATGTCCTTTGACTCTGGAATCGCCTCCTTGAGCTTTAATTAAATAAGGAACGCCACGCAGGTTAGTAATACACAAATAAATCTCAAATGGATCGTCAATGTAAGGTCGTTTTTTGCCTGTAGATTTTAACTTCAGAACATCTTTCCCAAGATCGTCAAGAATAGTAGAATCAAGAAATGACAAAACAGGGGCTTTTGGATTCTCCAAATCTTGAGTCTTTAAAAGTTCAGAAATGTCTATTCTTTGTACCCAACTTTCATAAAGTTTATTCTTCACCGGATTGTTCAATGGATATCCAATTACAGGGGTGATATCGCTATGTAATGACGATGCCGTAATCGCAGCAACAATCGCACCTGCGGATGCTCCAGACATCGCCTTAATCAAAACATCATGGGGTGGAATTTCCCATTGTGAAAAATCATCACCATACTGCTCTTGCTGCTTTGCTTTTTGCTCATACCACTGATCTAAAGCTTCAAAAAGAAAGTCAATTACACCAGAAGTGTATGCACCTGCTGAGACAGCACCAGCCATAACTAAACCAATCTCAAAATGTGGTAATTTACCTTCCATATTTAAATTCCTTATTGTTAAAAATTGAGAATTCAGAATTCAGAATGGGCTACGCCCCGCTGCGCTAACAGAATTCAGGTGTCAAAATAATTAAAGAATCAGGATAAAATTTGATGAATGAATAGAATTTAATTCACCTGCGCCAGATTTTTAATCCAAAATCCAAAATCCAAAATCTAAAATTACCATCAGATAAGTAGGGTAGCACTGCTGTGCTACCCTACTTATTTCTATACCTCATGTAATTCGGAAATGGTATTAGTTGCAGCGTGTTGTAAAATAACATCGCTGGCTTTTTCACTAATCATGTATATGGACATCACAATAAAAAATCCAGGAATAAAAGGAAACACAGATGCATCTACCACGCGTAAATTCTGTGTTCCATATACACGGAATTCACTATCTAAGACTGCCGTTTTATCATCTTTGCGTCCAATTTTACAAGTTCCACAAGCGTGATGTCCCCATGCTTCATCTTTGATAAATTGCTTAATTTCATGTTGTTCATCTATACTTTTGTTCGGTAGCAACTCCGCCTTTGTGAACAACTGAGTACGCTTTGTCAAGCGTCTAACAAATTCTACTCCCTCGACAATAGATAGTAAGTCTTGTTCGTTGACATCGTTACCTTCATCGAAGTATTTAAAATTAATTTCTGGAACATCTTTAGGGTCAGTTGTTCTGAGTGTGACAGAACCGGCTGTGTTGTTGGTATGAGCCTTGAGTACAGCCCAAGTAAAACAGTTTTTATACTTACCAATGTCTTCAGAATATTTGAGAAAATAACCTTTGAAAAAAGCTGGTAATCCAAAAATAAATAAGTCTGGTTCTGGTCTATCTCCATGAGATTTCTTGATAATCCCTAACACCGCTCCATTAGTGACATATACACCTGATTTGGAACGATTCCATTCTAATAAACACGTATCAGTGATTTTCTTTCCTGGTTCTGGTTCGGTAAATGTACAATTATCCAGGATGCTAAAGTTTTGATTCATTTCACTCACTACACCCACTTCGTAGCGATCCTGTAAATTCGTACCAACTCCCGGAAGATCTACCCGGACTTCTATTCCTAAATTAGTTAATTCTTCTTTCGGACCAATTCCAGATAATTTGAGTATTTGGGGAGTATTAAAAGCACCTCCAGACAAAATGACTTCTCTTTTAACAAACACCGTGTGGCTATCTTGGAAGCTATTTTCTGTTTTATCTGCTTGAGGATCTGCACGATATATGTGTTTACCTGCAAGATATTCTACGCCGATCGCAGTGTTGTTTTCATCGAACAAAACCTTGGTTACCAATGCATGAGTTTTCACAATTAATCGGTCGGGAAACTGGCGTTCAGTTTCTCGAATATATTCCCTTGTACCGGTGCGTTTTCCGTCCTTAACAGCAAGTGGAACAGAAAAGACACCTTCACCACTGACTTTGGTGATTTTCCAATCATTCGGATCTAAAAGCGTGTCTAAGAACTCCAGAGGATCTTTTTGGCGGAGTTTCAGAAAAGCTAAGATATTAGCCAAGAAACTCTTAAAAACTACCTTAATCACTTGGGGTAGACTTTTACCTTGTTCTCCTAAAGCTTGAACAGCAGATTTAACAATAACTTTTAGGAGTTGGCGATCGCGCACAACTAACTTAGGATCTGCTAAGTTGGTTGTTAGCCAGCCATCAAAGCCGTGACGAGTCGGATTATCATTAGGATTAATGGGGCGATCGAGATAATTGCAGCGCTCCAACCTTTCAAAATACTTCCGCATATTATCGCTGTTCCAGGAAGCATCCCCTGTAATTTCTGCAATTTTGTCCCAGTCACTATTGTGAGGATACACCGTAATCATCGCATTATGACCAGTGCATCCCCCCAACATCCCGGCTCGCGGATACAGAATACCCTGATGCTCCGGGCTAAACTTAGAATCACGCTGCTGCTGTTCTTCATTGGAGTAGTGTTTAACAAAAAAATCCCACCTCAAATCATTATCTTCCGTCGCCCGCGCGTGAAAAGCTGGTACTGAGTAAGTATAGCGTTCTCTATCTTTGTCCTTTTCATCACGTAAAGGATCGCCACCTGCTTCTAGTAGCAAAACTTTGTAGCCTGCTTTCGCTAAATTCGCAGCTACCGGGCCTCCTCCAGCACCCGAACCAACAACAATATAATCGTACTCAGCTTCATTCATAATTTTTCTTTATTCAAACCTCTAATTTATAAACCAATAAATTTCGTATATTAAACTCTTTCTCTGCGCCTTTGCGCCTCTGCGTGAAAAAAAATCAATCAAAAATCATCCCCACTATCTACAGACGCGATTCATCGCGTCTCTACAAAAGCGCTATTTCCATTTATCTATTCCGAAAGCGTTGATGTCTAAAAAATAGCTGACTATCACCATAAAATGATGATACAAATTCTGATGTGGTTTCAATGTGTCCGATGACCTTAGCTTTTTGACGGTTATTATTTTCGTCTGTAGCTTCTTCCTGACTAACGCCATAGACAGTATATAAAGATGTTCCGGCTGGAATTGTAGCCAGGTCATTCCTAAAATCATGTGGTGGACTTTCCGGAAACTTGATATTTGAATTAGGTACAAGAAAAACCTGAGCGGGATAATAAGCTTTAGTTTCTTTTTGCCCGTGTTGGTCAATCTCTCCCAAATCCTCTAAATAGAGCTTTGTGGGATATTTGGTAACTCGACTAAATATTAAGTTGGTGATAATTGGGCCAAGACTCTTAGCAACTGGAACGATATTTGATAATTCATTAGCGAAGAAATTATAGTTTTTGTCTTGTCCCACTAAAGATACTAAAGCCGAGAAATTACCTGAAGGATTTCCATCCACAAATAACTTGATTGCTAGACCTGGAGCAAAACCGCGATCGCTAGGTTCTCCAGTTACGGATAAACGCAAAAGTCCATAGTCTGCTCCTTTAAATAAGCCCGAAAATGAAGTATTATTTGTAGGAACAAACTTGATTTTAGCGACACTCCCGTGGGCGTGAATTGCTTTCTTCCAATTACTAGGTGCTTCGTCCAATTGACGATCCATTTTAGTTTTTAGAGCAGTTAAAAATAAACTGACAATATCAATTTTTCTCAACGCAGGAAGTTCATCATATTTAGACTTGAGAATTCTAGAGTTCCACAAAAAATCTTGTTTTTGAGCAGCTTTCCAAGACTGATAATCATCAGGTAAAGAACCTAAATCTTGAGCATTGTGCCAAAATTGCCGAATTTCTTCTAAATGTTGCATTTCTTCCTCCCTTGCATGTATGAAATAGTCAGAATTCAGGAGTCAGAATTCAGGAGTCAGAATAAATAGACCTCTTGCAAAAGTCCTTATTTGCGTTCTCTCCTCTGCGCCTCTGCGTGATACAAATTCATATTTATGCAAGAGGTCTAATGTTGTACTACTAACTCCTGAATCAAAGTCACAGAACTAGCAATTTGAGTCGAAACCCCTAGCTTTAGATATAGCAGATTTCAACGAAAGTGAAGTATACAACGATTCCGTCTCAAAGCTAAGTATAAAGCGTGTTTTACTTCTGAATTCTGAATTCTGAATTCTTTTTTAACCTACTTTTCTCCAAGGTTTAAAGCCGTTGCTGACGCCAAAGAAAGCAGGTGCTAGTTGGGGATGATGACGACGGAGGATTGTTAGGAAGGTGTTGTTGTCAATCCAATCCAATCCAAATTGAGTGTAAACTTCAGCGGTGTAGTCTTTGGTAAAAAAGCGATCGCTCTTCAGTCTTCGAGATGCCATTAAGATAAATACACGAAAAGCAGTATCACTAAAACCAAAACCGTCTGGAAGATCCTCTGCAAATAAACCCACCATCAAATCTACGCTGTCAATGTCGTTGTTATAGACTTCGCGTAGTTCCTTAACCCATTGTTTATTAGTTGTAATCTCTTCAAAAGAATTGACTTTACCCCGACCCAACAACTCACGAAAACGGTTGTAGCGAGGAACGCCTCTTTCCCTATCCCGCAAAATATCAACAGCAGCCAAATCAAATGCTGGTGTATCGTCTCCTAACAGTTCTCCTGACAACTGTCGCAAAAAGCGGGGATAATTATGCAATCTCACGGCTCCGGGGTAAGAAGTTCCAAAAGAGTAAAACAAATCTTGCATGGAAATTTCTTCTAAAGTCCCGCGAGTATTCTTACCAGCTATCTCAGCAAATTGTTTTTTGTTTAATAATTTGCCGTTACTAACTGCGTGGAATTCCAAGTCATCTGGAATTAGAGGATGCATCCGATATACAGATACGAATTCTTGGGTGAGGTAATAGGGAGCGGTATGGTGGTCAGTTGGTGAGCCAACAATTCCACTCAACAATTCACTATCACCAAGGCGACCCCAACGTTTTTTAAAATCCTCTCCCAGTAGTCCCCACCAGTTGGAATTCAAGGCGATGTCTGTAACAGGATGTGGAAGAATGGCGGGAGTCCATTCAACAGTATGAATTTTAGCCGTCAAAGCCGCGACAATCAGTCGAGCGTGGTCGAAGAGTTCATTATCTGTCCACTCAGGATATATTTTCTTTAAGTGGTCACAAACCGTATTATGTTCTTTAACAAATAAGGTGTGCAACATGCTTAGCCCTACCCACCAAGCACCTGCAAAGCCTACTTTGTCAATGCCATTTTCTGGGTGAGCGGGTAATAAGCCGTCTTCACCAATCAGCATTTTTCCATCAACATGAGAACGCAAGGCGTCAATGGTTTCTTGATTACTGCCATAAATTTGTGAAGCATCCCACCAGTGAGTAACTTCATTAATAAAACTGGGAGGGTTTTTCGTATCCCCGGTACGGGTTTTGTCTTCTAAGGTTTTGTTGATTGTCAGTTCCCCGTGTTCTGCTAACCAAGGGTCATCCTGCTCTACAGGAATCTCAAATTTGTTATTGCGCTGGTTCCCACCATGACTGAACCAATCATGGGTTTGAAATTGAATCCATGAAGCAGCAAGTAGATTCAAGATTGTGGCGGGTTGAAAGTCACCTCGTGCCAATAACACTCGGCTGACAGTGCGAGGATTTGGCGTGAGTATGTTTTTTTCATCCAATTTGGCATCTTGCAGCGGCACATTGCGCCCAAACCGAGTTCCAGCCATACCCATTTCTGGATGCTCAAGGTCATTGTAGCTGCCATCTGCGGTACGAACCTTTAAATGGCGACCATCGGCACTCGGAACGGGTTTAGGCAGCTTGTCGCTATTCGATAGTTGCGAAGTATCGTGTAGGTTCTCTTTTCGCAGCTTTCCACGGAATTGAACTAATTTTAAAAGTCCGAGAGGAGTCGGCAATTTATGCCACGGAATTCCAAACATTATTTTCATCTCCTGGCAAATTATTTTAAATTTCGTCAACTTTAGATTCAAGGATATTTGATGTTAAAGTTTTCCTTGAGTCTGCTTACAACAAAATAACAAAATTATTGACATTGACCGATATTTTTAAGAGTTAATTTATAAAGAAAACTTTTAGTTATTGTGATGCATTAAATCTGTGTAACATTCAGCAATAGATGGCGTGTTACAGCGTTAAAAATCGCAAATTTCTTAAGAAGTTATACCTGCGATTTTGGTTAACACAACAACAACTATTAGCGGCAGAAGCTACTATTAGTAATGCTTCTTATCACCTGAATTTAATATTTGCTTTATAAATGACCTCTACAGAAATGGGCGCGATCGCCAATTTCGGGCAAAATTACAATGGCAACAAAAACTTGCAGCCAGTAAAGGAATAGGATGAAACTAAAATCAGTACTGCTCCTGAGTTACTACATTTTCAACTATTATGTCTATTAATGCAGTTAATTGAATGATGCAATATAATTCTTATTTTATCAACTGAAATTTAGTAACTTAACATCTGACGGTTAAGAGATATTTCGTAAATATTTATGAAGTTAAAATTATGATTTTTTAAGCAATTTACAGCAATTTTCATGTATTTGAACCACATCTGTTGTAGGGGCACAGCAATGCTCATTGGTGTCAACTTAACGTGAAACCCTTATCAAGACTTGATATTGAGTTCATTCACTTAGGGTTACTCACCGCGTCACCCCACCCTAACCCTCCCCTTATAAAGGGGAGGGAACTAGATTCTTTTTTCCCCCCTTTTACAAGGGGGGGATTAAGGGGGGTAAAGCGTATGTGGGACAAAGGTTTGAGCTGAAGTTGACACCTATGAGCAATGCTGTGCCCCTACCGCGTGGTCTATTTACCTGAAAATAGCTGTAAATCTCAAAAATAAAGGGGAGTGGGGAATGGGGAAAGACTTGTTGCAATTTGTCTCCTCATCCCCCTCATCCCCGCCACCTTCTAATCCCCCTGTCGATGGTCATCCCACAAGGTTGTTATTTCCCGTAAACTTTGATGATTGCCATTACCCAGAATGAGATGATCGAGCAGCGGAATGCCTAAAAACTGTGCCCCTGCTAATAATTGGTGGGTCAATTCTATATCTTCTTGGCTGGGTTCAAGGTTACCAGAAGGATGGTTGTGTGCAACTATTACCCGTGTTGCGCCTTGACGAATAACTTCCCGAAAAATTTCACGGGGAGAGGCTAGGGTTTCGGTTGCGGTGCCAATAGTAATTACTTGCGTGCCTAGCAAACGATTCTTAACATCCAATAGCACTACTGCAAAACGTTCTTTTGTTTGCCACATCAAATCTTGACTGAGGGTAGCAGCAGCAGCAAGTGGGCTATCAATGAGTGTGCCTTCTGAAGGGCGAAATTGAAAGGCACGTTTCCCCAATTCAATTGCTGCTAAAATGCTTGTCGCTTTCGCCGGGCCAACACCAGAAATTTGCATTAACTCAGCGGGTGTAACTTCTCGCAAAACTGCTAAAGGATCGCGTTGGTGTTTGCCTAATTCACTCAAAATATATTGTCCCAAACCCACAGCCGACAGTTTCCCTGGCCCTTGGCCAGTGCCTAGTAGAATTGCGATTAACTCGGCTGTGCCTAAAATTTTGGCACCATGCGTCATTAGCCGTTCACGCGGACGCTCATTTGTAGGTAGGTCGGCAATTCTAAGGCAATAGGTCATAGAAAACTCAGGGAATAGTCACTAAAGATGGAAGTATCTTTAGTTATCCCTTGTTTGCTTTGGAAATTATCTTTATTTGAGAAAATCTTTAATTTTGGGTAGTTTCTAGGGGCAATCTCATGTGCAACTTTCCAAGGGAATACTAAAAATATTATGATTTTAGGCGATGCCTACGGCAGTAAACTACGCTATGTTCGACGATCTATTCAATAATCTCAAAAGTTTTACTGGCTCTAAAATTCAAGAAGTCGGTAACGATTTGCAAAAACGCTTCGGCGTTCCCGAACCCGCAGAGCCATTATGAGCAATATCGAAACATCCTACTCCAAAGTTAAACTAGAATGCTATTGGTGCTAGCTTGAAGAAAAGAATTTTATATCGGAGCAGTACACTATGTCATCTACAGCGATCGCCACAGTAGTGAAGATGATGGAGTCTTTATCTGTTGACGCACAGGATAAAGTTGCAGAGCATCTTCGAGAATACATTAATGACTTGCAAGATGAAATTCAGTGGAACGAATCCTTCCAGAGAACGCAACAAAAACTTGTAGCTGCTGCACAACGCGCTAAACAAGAAATTGCTGAGGGAAAGGCTAATCCACTGGATTATGACCAACTATGAAGTCCGCAGTGCTTCCCTCATTTTGGGCTGAATATAGGCATTTAAGCGATGATATCAGACAAAGCGCTAGGAAAGCTTATCGTTTGTGGGCAAAGAATCCATTTCACCCGTCTTTGCATTTCAAGTGTATCAATACCCAAGAGAATATTTGGTCTGTGAGAGTGACGAGGAGTTATCGAGCAATTGGGGTACTAGAAGGTGATATGCTTACATGGTTTTGGATTGGTAGCCATGATGACTATGAAAAGTTCTTTTCTTAACTTGTCACCAGTCCGATATTTTGATGTGACGGCTAGTCAAAATTTTGCTATTACCCCAAAAGCGATCTACAACCCCTTGTATTTTATAGATACATTTGCGTTGCTTTGAGCATGTGGTAGGTGATTATCAACTGGGTAAGCGCCAGGGGATAACTTTGCAGCGTTTCCCCAGTTGTACCAGCAATTTTGCCAAGTTCTGGGTTGCTTTCGCGATCGCAAATACTTTTTAAATGAGGCATATCAGAACATATAATATGCTCTAATTTATTCACCTGTTCTAAGGTGGCATGGCCATCAACTTCTAAGACATCTACAGGTTTACTCATATCCCTGTCCAGTCCCAGGCGAATGGCTGAATCAGAATTACCACCAGTATTGGTAATTGTGGTGAAATCTGGGTGAGGAATTGTCGGACGCAATACCAAGCGGACATTCAGGTGTCCATTAGTTTCATCTTCTTCTTCGGTGGGTGGGTAGAAACTAATAACAATATCAGACCATTGCCGCTGGGGACGGATAAATTCTGCTGAGTCTGGTTCGCGCTTTTCTAGTTCCGCCAATACTTGTTCAGCACTGTAGCCCCGCTTTTGCGTGTCTCGTTTGACTTTCCACTTAGCGCGTAGTGGTTCCGGGGGCGCAAGGTAAACTTTCACGTCATAAGAATCGCGGGCGGCGCGGGTAGAATAACCGAGTAATCCCTCAATAATCACGAATTTATTGGGCTTGATATACTGCGGTGGCTCGAATGTGCCCGTTTTATGGCTGTAAACTGGCTTGAGAATCGGCTGTCCTGTGCGTAGTAGCGACAGGTGTTGCTGCATAATATCTAAGTAGTTGCAGTCTGGGTGGAGGGCTGTGATGCCAATTTCTGCGCGTTGTTGGCGATCGTAACGGTGGTAATCATCTGTACAAATCAGCGTCACATTTTCTGGGCCGAGTACCTGAGCGATTCCCCGCGTTAACGTTGTTTTACCAGCAGCGCTGTCCCCTACAATACCAAGAATTATTGGACGGCTCATTCTACCTCCCACAATAAAAAGTAGTTTATTAATAAAATTTCCCCACAATAGTTTTCATTCTAGAAGGGTTTAGGCGAGTAACTCAAACAAACACTTGGTATGCAATATCTCTACACATACAGCAGAATTCAGAATGGGCTACGCCCCGCTACGCTAACAGAATTCAGAATTCAGGATTCAGAATAAAGACTCATCTTTTATTCCCAATGCCCAATGCCCAATTTTATGACAACTCAAACACTAGGACTCGAACAAAATTTATATGATTATTTATTGTCAATTTCTCTGCGCGAACCGGAAATTTTAACTCAACTGAGACAAGAAACAGCCCAGCATCCAGTGGGTAGAATGCAGATTGCTCCTGAACAAGGGCAGTTTTTGGCACTGTTGGTGCAGTTGTTGGGAGCGAAGAAAACTTTGGAAATTGGTGTATTTACAGGCTATAGTTCCCTGGTGGTGGCATTGGCGTTACCGAGTGACGGGAAGGTGGTAGCCTGTGATATTAGTGAGGAATTTACAGCGATCGCTCGACGCTATTGGCAGCAAGCGGGAGTAGCAAATAAAATTGGGCTGCACATTGCCCCAGCGATGGATACTTTAGATTGGCTATTGGCAACAGGAGAAAGAGAAACTTTTGATTTTGCTTTCATCGATGCAGATAAAAGCAACTATGATGCGTATTATGAGCGATCGCTGGAACTTGTGCGATCGGGGGGAGTGATTGCGATCGATAATGTCCTGTGGTCAGGCAGGGTTGCCGACCCCCAAGTGCAGGATAATAGAACTAAAAGAATTCGTGCCTTTAATCAGAAGTTGCATCAAGATCAGCGAGTGAGTTTGAGTGTAATTGCGATCGGCGATGGCTTGACTCTCGCGCTTAAAAAGTAATGTCTTTCTCATCATTTTTATTTATTAATTTAAAAACTAAAAATATTTGCTTTTGCATTGGGAATTTCTTAACATATTGTTATGGAAATTGAATTAGCTAAAACCCAGTTAAATGTTAGCCGTAAATTTAAATAAAAAACGGGAAAAGAGCATACCCTAATTCAGAATATCAACTTGAATCATTCTAAACATATTGTTCATTGGAGTAATTTTATGCTGAAAATTGCTAGATTTTTTACACCCGAAAATAACAACAGTAAAACATCAATAAACACAGGAGTCGATTTTAAAACTTTACCTAACCATTCTGCAAAGGTTAATTACCTCAAAACCTTTGACACTGCTTTGATTGCATATTACATGATGGGGTTTGGCAATTTCTAAGATTTTAAATTGCCTACACTAATCGTAAATTGTTTGTGGACATCGTTGATTTCGCAAACATAATATGACTCATAGAACAATACGGTTCAGATAATTTGTCTTTTAAGACGCGATTTATCGCGTCTCTACATTATCTGTAAATGTTTTCGTGTTTAGAAAAAACTTTTTCATCAGGATAAACTTATGAAACTCACAACTTTAATCAATTCTGCGCTGATTATTGCTTCGATTACTTTGATACCTGGAATTGCTGGCGCTCAAACAGCCAATAATAACAATATTGATGTTCACCCCAAAGATTTGTGGAGTATACTCTCGGATAATAGAGTATGGGATATCAATGCCAACGGTTTAGGTGAGGACAATAAGCAGAGATATGGCTCTGGACTTGCCAGCAAAAATTTTAACTTCCAACACGGTAGTCTGATTGGAACTTTAGATGATGGCAAGACTTATTTTCCTGTAGGAACTCATTTAAAATTGACAGTTTTAATCCCAGGTACACTCAAATTAGTACATTGGGATCAGGATTACACAAATAACAACGGTTCTGTGAGAGCATTTGTCAACGTAGAGCGCAAATGAATTACTCTTGAATCTTTGTCAATTTATCAGCCCAAAGATAGCCAAATTTAGCTTCATGCATACTGAATACGTCCAACTACGTATTTAATCAAGAGCAATAAAGCATTGAAGTAACTACAAGTATAAAGTCAGTCAAATAGAGGATATACACTAATGTAGTTCAATTAGTGGGATTTGGCTTGAGAATATCCCTCCAACCTCCTTAAACAGGGTTGCTCAATTCACTCTTTTTAAGGAGGACTAGGGAGGATTGATTTTCAACTAAATTATATTTGCATACATAGCATTTTTAAATAGCAAATGAACAAGTTTAGAGTCAAAATTACTGCATAGCAGATAATTGTTGTTCAGAACCTAAATAGGATTGCTTGAATGCGGCTATCATCATTGAGATCTAAGTATATTGAGAGATTGGTTTACTAACAGGAAAAAGGAGAAAACGATGGGAATAGTAGCAAAAACGCCATTTAAAATTGATGCAAAAGTAAACTCTTCAACTGAAAGCACATTTTATGATACAAAAATTTACTTAGAGGATGGTGACTTACTAATAGTTGATGTTGACCCGCAAGAAAAATGGACTCCATACGCGATTTCTTCAAACTCATGGGTGAATGCTAACGGCATATCTGTTGACCCAAAAACCTATGATGGCATTTATGAAGAACCAGCAGGAACAGCCAGAGGAATAGCTCAAAATGCTGACTTTAAATTTCCCTTCGGTAGTCTGATTGGTACTGTGGATAATGGCACCACATATTTTCCTGTAGGAACCCATTTAGAATTGACAGTTTTAAAGCCAGGTAGGCTGAAATTGGTATTTTGGGGTGGTGACCACAACACAAATGATGGAGCGATAACAGCGAATGTCGAAGTCAAAAAAGCGTTTAACCATGACGACGACACAATTGACAATGATATATCGCAATATGAAAAGCATTTTGATATTCATTCAAAAGTACATAGCGTCAATGGGAAACCGGGTACAGAGACTCATTTAAATACAAATATTCAATTAAAGCCAGAGGATGTACTAACAGTTGATGTTTACCCCAAAGATTTGTGGAGTGTACTCTCAGATAATCGAGTATGGGATGTAAATGCTAATGGTGTAGCTGAAGACAATAAAACGAGGTATGCCAATGGATTGGTAGCTAATAATTTTAACTTTACATACGGTAGTTTGGTTGGGACTTTAGATGATGGCAAGACCTATTTTCCTGTAGGAACCCATTTAAAATTGACAGTTCTAAACCCAGGTACACTCAAATTTGTACACTGGGATGTGAATTACACAAATAACAACGGTTCTGTGAGAGCATTTCTCAATGTAGTTCGCAAAGAAAGACCCGTAGTTCCAGGGGATGATGGTAATATCATTACCGATCCTAAGACAAGATATAAGATTAAAATAACTGTTACTGTTCCTACCAATATTGGCTACAACAACACTTTTGGTATTTTTGCAATGGATGATGATGGAAGTGTTGCTGGAGTAAAACCAGGCGATCCTGATTATGCAGCAACTGTGGTCAAAAATCGCATTCCTTTACCAGGCGCAGATGAAGGTTCGTATCAAAAAGGAGATACGTTTGAAGGCGAGTTACTCGGTGGACCAAAATATGGAGTATTCTTGATTGCTAACGGAACTCCCAACCAGTTTTTAGAGCAAAATCCCAAAAATGAAGAAAAACAATGGGTAACTCCTAAAGCTTACTTCTTTAATCAGGTAGCTAACCCCGATCGCAAAGATCATGTCAGAGTGTTATCGTCAAATGAATACGGTTTTGAGGATCTATACGGGGGAGGAGACCAAGACTTTGACGATTTGATCGTTAAGATAGAAACTTTGGCGGCTGAGACTATCATTTAGAGGCTGTCTAGATCCCCGATTTCTAGTAACAAGTCGGGGATCTAAGTTTTCACCAATAATTCAGGATTGCTATATAAACCCAGAGCATTTTCGCGTAAAATTGCAAGTGCGATCGCCTCAGCTTCACTTGCTGTAATATCTAAATCCTGAATTGCTTGTTCGTACAATGGGTGCATTGCGATATTGGGTTGATTCTAAGAGCGATCGCAAATGCAAAGGATTCGCCAATCGTAAATCTAAATCAGGGTCACCATAACCAGTATGCAATTGCACTGGTAGCCGATATTTAGCCGCAATTAACAGCGCTTGTTGTAAGAGAAAATCAATCAGTGGTTTGTTTACAAGACGCAGAGGTTGATTTTGCAGCTGTTGTTTGAGGTGATAAAAATTAGTAGCAGCTACATCCACAGCAACGGGTTGAATATCTAAACCAGTACGGTAACAAACAATGCTTTTAAAAGCTACAACCCCATTTGGTGGCGGGTCAAGTTGGCTGTTGAATGTTTCCAAGAAAGTCTCAAAATTTTCTATTTGGGGAATTAGCTGTTCTGCCAATACTTCCAAACGCAAAATCCTTTGCACCGAAATAAATCTTTCATGCCATGATATGGGTAAAATATTTTCTGACTGCAATCCATCATCTAAATAAATTGCTTCCAAGTTGGCAGCGCTGAAATATAGTTGTGTTAAATTTTCTAGTCCTAAGCTTTGCCGACGTGCCAAAATTGCTGCTTCCTGGGCTTCACATTCTAATAAAGTGGCAATCTCTCGGAGACTGCGCCGATAAAAGAAAGTTTGACGGGCATGATAATTGATAATCTCCGAATCATAGCCCTCGGTAAAAGCAGCAGCATAAGGATAACGCCCAGCTACTTCAGGTCGTAACAGATTGTGCGCGTGTTGGTCAATTAGGGGAATATCAGCAAGATTCATCTTTCAATTTGTAGGTAGGACTTACGCATCCAGTACAAAATGTAGGGGCAATTCATGAATTGCCCCTACGGGAAATCAAAGCTTTCACGTCATTTTTCCCTAAGTCTTGGTAGGATAGCACAGCTGTGATACTCTGCTGTGTACTTCACTCCAGTGAAAATTGCTATATCTAGCTAGTTAGTTTCAGCAGCTTGATATGCTTGTAAAAGCCTAGCATGATCGAGAGTAAATCCTACTTGCATAGCTATCTGAGCAAACAAATCAATCTCAGGCTGTTGCCAGTCACGGGGCGCAGAACACTGATGTCCAATTAACAAACCAAATAGCTGCTCATCTTTAATAATGGGTGCGACTAAATTTGCTTTCACCGCGAAGGATTCCAGCAGGGTAATGTGACAATCAGTCAAACCTGCCTTATAAAGGATATGCTGAAAACCCTGTGGCTTTAGCCCAGGGATGAAAGCTATTTCGTAGGCTTTAGCCTACCAGTCAGCTTCGTTGTTGTGCAATGTAGTTTTTAACTGTCTGTGTAGAAATAT